>CALUNL010000007.1 GCA_944322005.1 uncultured Alistipes sp. | reverse complement strand
CATCACCGTTGTCACCGAGGTGTGACCTCGCTCGCGAATTGCTCATGCAAATTGCTAATAATCAAATAATAGCAGATTGCAACTCCGTAACCTCTCTCTCCGCAAGACAGGCAAAAAGCCGGACCTCATGGTCCGGCTTTTTGCGTAACGGCTGTGACGGTAACCTGTTTTCCAAAGCAGCCGTAACGAAAAAAGTTGCAGTTGTGTCTGCTTCTTTTTGCGCAGTTTTGCAGAGGCTTCCGCGGCAAGCGGCATTGGAAAGGGAGGATGCAGTCCGGCCAATCCCTCTCTCCGCAAGTGGATAAGGATGTTGCGATGAGTAACATCCTTATTTTGTTTTAGTTGAGCATCTGGCCGTTTGATTGTTCCTTTGTCAGTTCTGCACCCGATTCCTGTTGGATATTACTGTTTGTATTGTTATACTTCTTTGGTTCTAAGTAAGTTATTGACATTTACTATGTGCTGCCAAATAGCAGACAGAGAACATGAAAGCAGGCCTAAATTCAACGGATAAAGGCAATAAATTTATCGAATAGAAATAATGATTCCATCTCTATACTTGGCCGAACAAGAAATAAGTTGTAATTTTGTTTTGGCCATCGAAAGGGCATACTTTAAGAAAACACAACTGAAGTCATGGATTGAAAATTAGTTGAACAATACCTTGCGGGGAAAGACTCGGTTAACACTCTTTCCAAAAGTTAACATGCTAAAATTCAATTGTATTTGTTAGTCGAATTCGCCTTTTATTAAATCACAATTTTATGAAGACGTACCGTGCAGATCTTGACATTTTGAAGGGTTTGTCAATTATTGCAGTTGTGTTGTACCACGTAGGAATACTCCCTTATGGGTATCTTGGTGTGGATACTTTTCTATTAATCAATGGATTTTTGATCAT
Organism: uncultured Alistipes sp.; assembly: GCA_944322005.1. Taxonomy (GTDB): domain Bacteria; phylum Bacteroidota; class Bacteroidia; order Bacteroidales; family Rikenellaceae; genus Alistipes. The sequence continues at coordinate 92,989 of CALUNL010000007.1, read as the reverse complement.
CCCTCCAATTGTAGAGAAGATTGGAAATGGATCGTTTGATTATATCGACTGGCTTAAGAAACGCATATATCGTTTTTGGCCATTGGTAATTATTGCATCACTTGTGTGTATGGTGTTGGGGTATTTTACCATGATACCATTCGACTATGAAAATTTGGGCCAATCAGTGGTTGCATCGGATTTGTTTGCCAACAATATTTTGTCGGCCATTACTACCGCCGATTATTGGAATAGCGCGAACGAGTACAAGCCTTTGATGCATATGTGGTATCTGGGTATTATCGTGCAGTTTTATGTCGTTGTCCCGTTGCTTCTGGTTATTTTTCATAAATGCGCACGCAAAAGCGGCAAAAACGGTATGGTAGCCGTGTTGGCGGGAATTACATCAATATCATTTATTCTGTATCTTTTGCCATCATTCTCCTTTAATGATAAATTTTATTTCTTGCCGTTCAGAATTTGGGAAATCGGACTGGGGGGATTGATTGGAATAATTCTATCTCGCCAGCGTCTGCAATTGAACTACTATATCTCACTGCCAACCCTGGCTCTTTTATTACTGTGTTTTGTCCTGAATGCGAAGACATTCGCCCAGATAAATACGATTACTATCGTCGGGCAGAGCAGTGTGCAGGCAACTCCTTTGATCCCTCAGAATATCGTATTGCTGATTACATGTCTTTTGTCTGCCATATTATTACTCCCGAAAAAGGGTTGGACGGAAAACCCTATGGTGAATTGGATTATAGGAGCGGGGAGAATGTCATTGAGTATATATGTTTGGCATCAGATAATCCTTGCCTTTTTGCGTTATTCCGTGATAGATCAAATGACAGTCGGAGTTTTTGCGTTGTTTGTCATCGCCACGGTTGGTATTTCGTATCTGACCTATAAATATATTGAGCCGATTAAAATTGATTCAAAGGGCAAGAATTGTGTGATGTTTGCAAGTCTTGCTATTGTTACGGGATGTGGTTTGTTAATTCATCTTCGAGCTGGAGTTTTTAAAGATTTTCCTGAGATGGGCATTTATGCAAATGACCCGTTCCAAAATAGAAATACCGAATATATTGATCGAATTTATAAATACGACAGGCCTTTTGATGCTTCACAAAAAATAAAGGTACTGATTGTGGGGAATAGTTTTGCAAGAGACTTCGCCAGTATTCTTTTGGAGTGGGATGTAGAGCAAAGACTGGATTTGTCTTATCAGTATTGTTTGGCTGATAGCTCTGATCCACGCTTTGCTCAATGTGATTATATCTTCTATTTCGGGCCAAAACATGAAATTCCAGATGAGATATGGAATAAATTATCCGACGATTGCAAAGTATATGGAATCGGGACCAAGATCTTTGGAAAAAATTTCGGCCGAATCTATGCAAAGCATTTTTCAAAGGATTATCTGAACCAGGCGATACCAGAGCATTCTAAATGTCGGGAAATAAACGACCAATGGAGAAGTGAATGGGGAGAAAGCCGTTTTGTGGACTTGATGAAAGAGGCCAAGCGTAGTGATGGATTGGTTCGGTTGTTTACACCCGAAGGGAAAGTGATGTCTTTTGATTGTCAGCATTTAACACGCTATGCATGTCAATTTTATGCACAACAGATAGACTTCTATAAGATTTTTAACGTGGAGCAGATCTAATCGATTAGTATTATATGCTATATGGTTGCGGCGCCTTTCATTTTAATAAACGAAAGACGCCGTCGCTCTCTTAACAAGGCGAAAATATTGTATAGCGCAGCGGCAGGTGATGGCTAAAGCATAGGTGCCTGCCAACATTGAATTATCCGGATTAAGGATTGAACTTAGCGGACGAGGAGTTTGCCCTTTGACAGCCTGGTCGGTATGACAAAGCGAGTCGATAATAATCAGATAATCGAAATTCAAGGCATATTAATCTCTTCCTCCCCGCAGACGATCAAAAAGCCGGACCGAGAGGTCCGGCCCGATGTGCGCTACTCTTCGAATTCGTTGAGCAGGTCGTCGCAGGCTTTGGTGTGGCGCCTGTATTGCCACCATGTGATGATGACGGCTATGAGCGTGTAGGCAATGCCGATTGCAATGATCAGGTTGCGGTTTGCCGAGTCGCCGATGCGCGCGAGAAGCTCAATGAAGATATAGGTTATCATCGCGATGCAGGGAATGATGCTGATGGCCAGGGCCTGGCGGTAGAAGCGGCGGTAGGAGGTTATGGCGCGGGTGACCGTCCGCGTATCGCCGTCGAGCAGATGATCCATGCCCAGTTTGCGGTTGATCCAGATCGTGGCAGCGAGATCGGTAATCGTCCACAGCGAGACCAGCACCCCGAACAGTATCGGCCACTTGGTGGCGATACAGATAATCCATATTGTTGGCAGGGTCAACGCATCGAGTATCATGCGATTCCGAATCTCCTTGCTCACGGCTTGCACCGGGCGACGGCGTGCCGCTTTGAAAAAACGCTCGTTCAAGCATTCCTGCTGCTTCATCTGTGCCTTGAGTGCGCCGTAATCGGCTTTCAGTGCTTCAAGTTCTTGTCCTATGTTGCGTTCCATTTTCATACTTTTTAGTTATCAGTCGTTTTTGAGACGCTCCTTTATGCGTACCAACTTGAAGGAGACATTCTTGACCGATATGCCTAGGATTTCGCCTATCTCCTCATAGCTCAGGCCTTCGAGCCACAACAAGATGACGCTTCGGTCGACAAGTCCCAACTTATTGATCCGCTGATAGAGCTGTTTTATCTGCATCCGTTTCTCGAGGTCGCTGTCGGAGGTGTCCGACTCCCTCGCCGCCGTGCGCTTTGCCTGCTCGCGTTTGCGCTTGTCGCTGAAGTTGATGCAGTAGTTAAGCGCCACACGGTAGATCCACGTCTTTATATCGCTGCGACCCTCGAACCCGTCGTATCCCTGCCATAGCCGTAACAGAATCTCCTGATGCAGATCGTCCACATCCCCGGCATCGCGGGAGAACATATAGCAGACGGCGTATATGGTCTGTTCATGCTCCTTGACAAGTTCGGAGAACCGTTGTTCTTTTGTGTTCATCTTCGCTTCGTTTACCTATTAGACAGACAACCGTCCGAAAAACTATACGGCAAATGCGATTTTTTTGTAAAAATTTTATTGCCGTCCGAAAATCGGAGCCGGAGTCGGATTCATAAAAATAGAGATAATACTTTTATTAATCAAATCAGGTATCGGCCATGTCTGGCGGGCAGCGGACGAATAGATAACTTCAGTCTTTTTATTGGTTGTAAAAGGACCTCCTTTCCGAATAAGGCGGAAAGTGACTAACTTTGTTCCGGACATTGGGGCAAATCCGCCTGGAACAGGCGCAACACCTGCTTCCGCCGTTTGTGGACATGGCATTGGCACGGCAATACATAGCAATAGACCTGAAGTCGTTCTATGCTTCGGTGGAGTGTGTCGAGAGGGGGTTGGACCCGCTCGACACCTGCCTTGTCGTCGCCGATTCGTCTCGTACGCAGAAGACAATCTGCCTTGCCGTCTCTCCTGCCCTGAAATCATACGGTACGGGCGGCCGTCCCCGGTTGTTCGAGGTGGTGGAGCGTGTGCGCGAGGCGAACCGCTCGCGCGGCCGTGTCGGCCGGTCGTGCTCCAAAAGCGAGCTGGACCGTGACCGGCGTCTGGCCGTCGATTACGTGGTTGCACCGCCGCGAATGGCGCTTTACATGGCCTACAGCAGAAGGATATATGAGATATACCTCCGGTATGTGAACCACGAGGATATCCATGCCTATTCCGTCGATGAGGTGTTTATCGATGCCACGTCCTACCTCGAAAGCTATAAAATGACCGCCGCGGAGCTGGCCATGACAATAATACGCAGCGTATTGGCCGAAACGGGCATTACCGCCACGGCCGGAATAGGCACGAATCTCTACCTGTGCAAGGTTGCAATGGATATCGTGGCCAAGAAGATGCAGCCCGACAGGGACGGGGTGCGGATTGCCGAGCTCGACGAGATGTCGTACCGCAGGAGTTTGTGGGAACATGTCCCGCTTACTGACTTCTGGCGTGTGGGACGGGGGATTGCCGGACGGCTTGCGAAATACGGCATCAGGACCATGGGAGATGTCGCGCGATGCTCGGTCGAGAACGAGGATCTCCTGTACAGGTTGTTCGGCGTGAATGCCGAACTGCTTATCGACCATGCCTGGGGATGGGAACCGGTGACCATGAAGCATATAAAGTCATATTGTCCCGGGAGCCGGTCGATCTGCTCGGGTCAGGTGCTGCAGTCCCCGTATCTCGCGTCGAGGGCCCGCAACGTAGTGCTCGAAATGGCGGACAGCCTTTCGCTTGAACTTGTCGACAAGAGGCTCCTGACGGACCAACTGGTGCTGACTGTAGGTTACGATGTCAAGTCGCTCACGGTCCCGTCAATACGGGAGAGGTATCACGGCCGTATCGTCACGGACTATTACGGGCGGCAGGTGCCGGCCCATGCCCACGGAACGGCCAATGTCGGCGAGCCGACCTCATCGGGCAAGGTTATCACCGGGAAGGTTGCGGAGCTGTTCGACCGCATCGTGAATCCGGATCTGCTCGTGCGCCGCCTGAGCCTGTCGGCGAACCGCCTGGTTAGTGAAGATGGGCGTGAGCGCAGGGGCGACACGGTGCAGCTCGACCTCTTCGGGCAGGTCGGGGAGGAGGAGAGGCTCCGGTCGGCCGATTCGGAGCGGCTGAAGAGGGAGCGCCGTCTGCAGGAGGCCACGCTGAAGATAAAGAAGCAGTTCGGCAGGAATGCGATTCTGAAAGGCATCAACTATGCCGATGGCGCGACGCAGAGGGAGCGCAACAGGCAGATAGGAGGGCATCATGAGTAGGTATGACGACATAATCGGACTTCCGCACCATGTCTCCTCCAAAAGGGCCCGCATGTCCATGGAGGAGAGGGCGGCGCAGTTTGCCCCGTTCGCGGCGCTTTCGGGTTACGACGAAACCCTGGCGGAGGCGGCGAGGACAACCCACCCGAGGAGGACACTCTCCGACGAGGAGAAGGAGTGCATCTCCGAGCGCCTTGCGCGCATTATACGCGACATTCCCGCACGGGAAGAGCGGACCTTTGTCTGTTTCGTGCCCGACAGGGCGAAGGAGGGAGGTGAATATGTGACGGTGAGGGGAATCGTCACCGGCTACGATGAATACGCGAAGACCCTCACGCTCTCCGATGGCCGTGTGCTGATGATTGGCGACATACAGTCCGTGGAAATATAGGGGCTGGCCGTTGCATTCGTCACTCCATGCCGGGATCGGAGGCGGACGGATGTCTGAGGCCCGTGCATGGTCCCCGTCCCGGTCGGGCTGAAAGGGCAAATGCCGTCCTGTTCAGTCAGGACGGCATTTGCTCCATTGACGGCGGTATGCGGTGCCGCGTTACATTATTATCTCTCCGTCGATAGTCCCCTGGTCGCCCCATCCCTCTATCGTGGTACCGTCAACCTGTATGTTGCCGTTCTTTACCGTTATGTTGACGGTCAGCTGCATGCCGCTTTCCAGGTTCTCGTGTCCTTTGACAATCTCCTCGAGAGGCAATGTCTTATGCCTGTCCCCGACCGTTATTGACAGCGAGACTTCGGATACGGGTTGCGGAACGAGTGTGAATACGGCTTTCTGCCCCGTTGCCGAGAATGTCTCCTTTCCGGTGGCACTGTTGTCAAAGGTCCCGGCGGCAAGGTCGACATCGCATTTGTATTTTGCCGTACACTGTGTATTTATATCCTGTGCGCCGGTCTCCGGATCGGTCGAGATGTTGACTATGAGACGGTGCATGACATGCTTGAAGGTCAGGGTTACGGGTTTTTCCGTATATGCCTCGATGTCCCTTGCGCTTGCCCAGAGCAGGTCCTTGTCTTCTGCCGATTTCAGGTCGAAGGTGAACCTGCCGTCGGCGGCATCCTGCCTCGGATAGCAGGCCGACAGCGAGATGCTCCTGTCGCCCTGGCCCATCGCTATGTCATCCCAGTAGAGGACTGTTGACCCGGTTTTGTAGTCTGTCATGGTCTTGTCGCCCGATTCGGATATCGCCATGAGGGAAAATACGTCTCCTGTACTGAAGTTGCCGCTTCCGTCCTCTCCCAGCTGCGGGGATCTCATCACACCCTCTGCTGATATGGATGTTATTATGCCTATTTTCTTGCTGCCGCCCGTTACCGGAGCCTCGCCTCCCTTGTCGCAGCCTGCCGGAAGTAGCAGGATCGATGCGATCAGTGTACAATATGTTTTTTTCATTGCCAAATATTATTTTTTGTTTATTTAGATTCCGAAATACTGTTTCCAATACTCTTCGCCAGTCTCCAGCACGACAAGACGGTTTATGGCTTTCGACCTGTTGTCGAATATGTAACCAGTCTTATAGCATGTGTGGGATACCCCTTCAGGCAGGATCTCGTATACAATCTCGCTTCTGATACATCCGACTCCGTAGGCCTCGTCCCAATCCCTGTCGTTGTTGTCGGCCATATATATGTATGAAACATATCCGTTGCTGTCGAATTCGACTCCCCATATGCAGACGGCATGGCTTGATGTTACTGGACCGATGGCTATACCTATGGCGCTGCCGTTGGAGATTGCGTCCTTTATCGTCTGGTTGAAGTTATCTTTCCCGAGCCCGCCGACATTCTTGCACAGCCTGACGCCATCCGGAAAGACATCCTTGAAGTACCCTCCGTCGTTATACGGGTAGTCCCGTCCTGACCGGTTTCGGCCCTTGTCTTTTCGATACCGGCGGAAAAGTGCAGGTAATCGTCCCTGTCCGGCACCGGTTGCTGGCCGATTTCGTCCGTACATGATGATATGGCAGCCAGACAGGCTGTGTATAGGATGAATTTAAAAACAGAGCTTTTGATTATGCTCTATTGTCAAGCGTTCTATTGTTACGGATTGCATGTCCCGTAATCCGGCCGCGAAGGTATATATTTTTTCATATAAGTCGCAATCGCAGCGTCGCGACATGTACTATATTGGATGTTTCGGCACCTTTTTTATGTATTGGTGGCCATCTCCGGTACATCTCGATTATATAGATACGGGATTTGTGTTGTTTTATTGCCCGGATATAGGAATGTCCGTCATTCTGAGGTCGTGGCTGCCCGGCGTGCTGCGTGTGCAGAAAAGTCAATCCCGCCGGTCCATCAGAACCGGCGGGATTGTATGTGCGGCTTCTGTCCGTGGCTACTCCAGATAGAACCAGTTGAAGTCCGTACGTCCGCTGACATTCGTGACGCGCAGCGTGTGTTTGCCGGCATCGATATGTATGCCCTCGGCCCACATTGTGGCGTATGCCGGGTTCTTCGGGAACGACAGTTCGCCGAACGACACCCCGTCTATCGAGAAGTCGTACGTTCCTGCGGTAATGTCGCCCAGGTAGCGTACCGCGAAACGGTAGGAGCGGCTCTCGGGAACCTCTATCTGGTACTCAACCCACTTGCCGGCCGAGTAGAAGTCGGTCAGGTCGAGCATGCTGTCACCGTCCTTCGAAGGGGTGACTCTCGGCGTGTCGGCCATGGCGCCGTTCACGTCGTCGGCAAGGGTGCTTATCGCAACGTAGTGCTCGGCTGGAATGGCCTCTCCCGGCTCATAGTATGTCGTCTTGTCGAACGACGAGAAGTAGACGTAAACCTTGCCGAGGTCGGTCAGCGCCGGATTGTTGGCGTTCTTGGTAAGGACGCTTATCTGCGACCAGTTGCCGTCTGCACGGGACATGAACCAGGAGTATCCCTCGATTGCCGGGTCGCACTCCATGTAGTTGAGCACGTCGCACATGAACGTCTCCTGCGTGTAGGCGTTGTTTGTGATCGGGCCGTTGGCATGGCAGAACTCGGTCATGTATATCGGCTTGTCATACTTGTCGAAGAGGCGCACGAACGACCGCAGTCCGCTCACGTTGGGCATGTAGCAGTGCAGGGCGATGGCCTCGAAGTCGTCGAGTGACACTCCGTCGCATGCGAGGAACTCGTCCATCCACTTTATCGGGTCGTGGTAGTCCGGGAGCGTTCCGTAGTTCAGCGCCGGCGATATGAGCTTCATGCCGCACGATGCCACGTCGGTCTTTACCTTGCCCCAGTTGGCTGCAGCCTGCGTCGGGGTCATGTTGGCCTGGTCGGTGAGGTTCGGCTCGTTGTATGCGAGTACGTACTGGGCCTTCGGGTATGCCGACTTGTATCGCTGTATCTCGGAGAGCGAGTAGTTGTTGTTCCAGATCATAGGGAAGAAGGTTACGTCGTACTCTTCCATCTGCTCGAGCGTGACGTTGGCCGGGCAGGAGTTTCCCCATGTGTAGAACCATCCCAGTCCCGGCGACACCAGCTTGAAGTCGTACTCCGGAAGCTGCAGGTTGCCGCTTATGCCGCGCTTTGAACTGCGCTTCTGCTTCATGGTCTCCGTTACCGTGAAATCCTGGTCGGTCTTGCCTCCACCGTCATTCTTCTCGCAGCCGCCGGCCGATAACAGCAGCAGTGCGCACAGTATTGATGCAGTCGTTTTCATATCTCGTTCCTAATTTTTTCTGTAAACCCTGACATAGTCGATGTACATCTTGGCCTCTCCGTTGTCGAGGGCGGTCACCTGGTTGATGTCCCATATTCCGGGGAAGTTGCCTCCCACGGCAAGGTTGAAGAGCAGGAAGAACTCCTTGTGGAAGTAGAGACCGGTGCTCCAGTCGTCGGTCGTGTCGGTGATGTTCATCTTGAAGTACGGTTCGGCATCCGGATACTTGTCGAGGTCGATGTACATTGCCAGCGCATTCTCGTCCCATACGCAGGAGAAGAGGTGGAACTCGCCGTCCTGTACGGAGTAGTCGTAGGTTACGCTGTTCGAGTAGTTTGGATAGCTCGAACCCTTGTAATAGCCCCAGTGGCAGGCGCCGTTGAGATAACGGTCCTGTGTTCCGGCGGCGATGCCGTCGGCATGTCCCATCTCGAGGATGTCGACCTCGCCGCAGCGCGGCCATCCCACGTTATCGTAGTCGTTGCCCATCATCCAGTATGCAGGCCAGAGACCGTTTGCGGTCTTCGGGAGCTTGATGCTGGCATCGAAACGGCCGTACTGGAAATACTTCTTGCCCTTGGAGTTTATGCGTCCGGAGGTTGCGTTCCTGCCGCCGTAGCTCTCCTTGCGCGCCGTCAGCGTAAGGCAGCTCTTGCCTGAGACTGGTTCCGTCGATATGGAGACGTTGTTGCGTGTATAATATTGCAGCTCGTTGTTTCCTCCGCCGCTGCCGTTGACCTCTATGTTCCATACCGATTCGTCGACGGCCGAGCCGTTGAACTCGTCGGCCCATACGAGGGTGTATCCGTCGAGGTCGGTGTCCGGGTCCTCAACGTCTCCCGGTCCGGAGAGGGTGGTAACGCTGATGGCATCGCTCCAAGGGGAGTTTTTCAGACCGCTGGTCTCATCGGCTATGGCCATGACCTCTACCGAATACGTGGTGGCGGAGGTGAGGTTCGATACGGTCTTTTCGGTGGTGTATGCGCGGCCGGTGATTGAGCCGTCTATGCGGTACATGTACATGGAGGCGTTTTCAACGGCATCCCACTCTATGGTGAATGAATTCTGTGTCGTGGAGCCTGCCTGTATCCGCGGATTCGGAGCCTTGAGCATGGTATCGTCCCACTCCTCTCCAGTACCGCCCGTTTCGCACGAGGCGAAGCAGAACAGCGGGACTATCATTGCCGTTGCGGCATTGCGCATCAGTCTGAAAAGTCTTTCCATCTTGTAGTCTTGTCGGTTTTTGTCGTTCAACATGTTCGTTAATTAGCGATACAACGGGCGGTCAGGCCCGTTGTATCTGTATAGCACCCGATTATTTTGCAGGCTGATAGAAGAAGACTGCATCGAGGTTGAGGTCGGTAGGCCATGTTCCGGACTCCGGCTGGGTCAGTGCGATGAGGTTGCACGATGCAAGGGTCTTGACGTTTGCAAGGTTCAGGCCCTTGTTGATGAAGAACGACATCGGAACCTCTATCTCGTGCCACTCGCCGTCGCGTGGGAACCAGAAGTCGCCCTCGCCCTCGCTTGCGCCGATGGTTACAGGGCATCCGTCGATGATTCCGTCATAGAGCTTGAAGCAGTATACGCCGGCACGCTGCGACATGAGTGAGAGGTGGAGCGAGTAGCTTTCGTCCATGCTTCCTACTGCCTGGAGGGCTGCGGAAGCCTTTGCCTTGAGCTCTGCGATTGCGGATGCGTCGAGCTTGAGGGATTTGTTGTCGCGTCCTACACCGACGATGGTGTCAGAGGTGCTTGCCTCTATGCCGATTCCGAACCATCCGGCTGATCCGGCGGATATGGTGTATGCCATCCAGCCCTCGAGTACTCCGTAGGAGTTAGGACCGGTGCAGTCCATCTCGGTGAATGCGGGAACCCAGTGCCAGCAGTTGATGGAGCCGTTGTAAACGTTGCCTTCTACGGTGGTGTCGTTGATGCGTGCATCGGCGATAACCTTGCTGCCGAGGCTTGCGAAGGTCTCGGTGTCGAGGAGAACCGGGATGTAGTTGCTTCCCTTCAGGGACTCGTAGTCGCCGACAGCCGGAATGTCAGGATTTCCCGGAATGTCAGGATCGTCCGGATTGCCCGGCGTTCCCGGAGTGTCGGTGCCTTTGCCGCAACCTGCCATCAGCAGCGCTGCAACCGTGAAGAACGAAAAAAATAACCTTTTCATAGCGTTTGTTTTTAATTGGTTGAAGTTGATGTTTGTTGTATAACTTTTGGTGTTATATGATTTTTGCCGTTAGTATCCCGGGTTCTGGGTGAGACCGCTCAGGCGCACCTCCTCGTAAGGGATAGGGAATAGCTCGTGCTTGCCCTTGACGAACTCCCTCATGTATACTCCCTCGTAGGATGTTCCGCTGTCCTCGTCCATGTACTTGGCACGGTACGCGTTCATCGTGTCTCCCACGATGCCCCAGCGGCAGAGGTCGAACCAGCGGTGACCCTCCATTGCGAGCTCCACGCGGCGCTCGTGGCGCAGGTTATCCTCGGTAAGGCTTACCTGGCCCAAACCTACGCGGTCGCGCACCCTGTTGAGTGCGGCCGCACCCTTGTCGAGATCCTTGCCCGATTCGAGACATGCCTCGGCATAGAGCAGCAGCACGTCCGAAAAACGTATCTCGCGGCGGTTTACCGGGGAACGTGTGTCATGGTCGAGCTTGTAGTAGAGGTTGTAGTTGCCGTTGTCGTAGTAGTAGCCGCTCTGCTTGCGGTTTATGTAGCGGTTGCCGAGATATATCTCTTCGGCCTGGTTCTGGATGTCGCTGTCCGGAATGTCGATGATGGTGTACTCGCGGCGCGGGTCACCGGCCTCGAACTCGTTGTAGAGGTCTACCGAAGGCCTGTTGTATCCGTATCCCTTCTGGGCCAGAATCGTCGCCCCGGTATCGTCGCGGTCGACCACGATGGTGTTCGTATTCCTCGGGCGTGTCCATACGGTCGACATGTTGCCTCGTGTGGCGCCGTCCGCCCCGTTCGGGATGCCGCCGCCCCAGTCGGATGTTCCCTCCTCCACATACTGTACCTCGAATACCGATTCTATTCCGTTCTCGCCCTCTATGGCGAAGTTGTAGAGGTACTCTGGATTGAGGTCATACTCGGAAGCCTGCTCATTCATGAACGTGGTGCCCCACTTGTATGCCTCGTCGTAGTTGTGACGGTAGAGGTTCACCTTGAGCAGCATCGCCTGTGCGGCGCCCTTGGTTACACGTCCGAGGTCGGATGCGTCGTATTCGCTCTTGAGCCAGAGATCAGGCTCGGCCTCCTCGAGGTCCTTTACGATCTGTCCGTATATTGCTTCGGCCGTGGCGCGCGGCTGCTTCCAGTCGTCGGATGAGTAGAGCGGCGTCGTTACCAGAGGCACTCCGCCGAATACGCGTACAAGGCGGAAGTAGTAGTATGCCCTCAGGAACTTGATTTCACCTATGAGACGTGCGCGCAGCTCGTCGCCGATATAGTCCGAAGACATCCCGCCGATCATCTCTATTGCGGCATTGGCACGGCCTATTCCCTGATACTGTGTGCGGTAGAAGTTGAGAAGCACGCTGTTGTTGGATGTGGTCTGGAAGTTCTCCATGTCGAATATACCGGCTCCGTCCTGTTCCGAACCTCCGCCCTTGAGGGCATCGTCCGAACATACGTCTCCGATGGTCCACTCCGCATAGAAGTCGGTTCCGTACTCCCATGCCAGCGGTACGTATACGCCGTTTGTCTGCTGTATGGCGGCCTCTTCGCTGCTGAGGAAGTCCTCGACGTTGGTCTTGCCCGGCGCCTCTTCAGTAAGCCAGGCGGTACACGAGCTTGTGGACACGGCCACAAGCATGCTCAACAATATGTATGATATCTTTTTCATCGTTATGGTTCCTCCCACTTTAGAAGTTTATGTTGGTGCCGAAGAGTATCGTACGGGACTGCGGGTAGTTACCCCAGTCGACTCCTCCGCCGACCTCCGGGTCGAAGCCCGAGTATCCGGTGATGGTGAAGGCGTTGCTCATCTGCACATAGAAGCGCAGGCGGCTGATGTGTGCCTTCTTGGTGATGTGCTGCGGCAGGGTGTATCCTATCTGGATATTCTTCAGACGCAGGTAGGAGCTGTCCTCCACGAGGCGGCTCGAGAAGAGCTGGTTGCGGGTGGATGCCGACGGGCTTACGCTCGGAATGGTTCCGTTAGGATTCTGCGCCGTCCATACGTTGCGCATCGAGGTGCTCAGCGTGGAAGACGAGCCGTCGCCCTCGGTGAGAGTGCGGAGTGCGTTGTAGACCTTGCCTCCGTAGGTTCCCTGGAAGAAGAGCGATACGTCTACTCCGTAGAAGCGGAACGTCGCGTTCAGACCTCCGGTGAGCCATGGGAACGGACTGCCGAGTGCAACCTCGTCGTTGCCGTCGATTATACCGTCGCCGTTCTGGTCCTTGTAGCGGGCGTCGCCGGCATGCTCGGTGATGTTCACTGCGCTGACTCCCCACTGGTGTGCGGCTACCTCCGCGTCGCTCTGGTAGATGCCCTCATACTCGTATCCCCAGAAGGAGAAGAGCGGAAGTCCCTCGTCGCTGACCTGTACGCCGGAGTCGTGCTCCACACGCGAGCCTCCGTTGAGGTGGGTCAGGCGGTTCTTCACGAACGACAGGTTGGCCGTAATGTCATATGAGAAGTTTTCGCTCACGTTGTTGGCGTGTCCGAGCGAGAGCTCGATACCCTGGTTGCGCACGGTTCCTATGTTGGCCTGCGGATAGAAGCGGTTGCCGACCGGAGCCGGGGTCACCACCTTCAGGAGCATCTCCTTCGTGTCGCGGATGTAGGCGTCTACCGTACCGTAGAACTTGTTGCCCCACAGACCGAAGTCCAAACCGAGGTTGAGCTGCTCGGATACCTCCCAGCGTCCGCCCTGGTTGATGTAGGTGATGATGCTGGCACCCTGCGCTCCGGCGGAGTCCCAGGTCTGGCCGCTGCCGAATGCATAGCCGTTGTAGTATATCTGGTTCTCCATGACCTGCACGAAGCTGCTTTCGTCGATTTTGTCGTTTCCTATCTGTCCCCAGCCCAGACGCAGCTTGAGGTTGTCGAGTATCGGGCTGTCCTTGAGGAACGACTCCTCGGATATGCGCCATGCGAAGGCGGCCGAAGGGAAGAATCCCCAGGTGTTCTCCGGGAACTTCGACGAACCGTCGGCACGGAAGTTGACCGTAAAGAGGTAGCGCTCGTCGTAGCTGTAGAAGATACGTCCGAGGAACGAGAGACGGCGTGTACGCGCTACCGAGTCGCTTGCGTAGTTGCGGTTCTCGGTGGTCTGCGACAGATACCAGTTGTTCGGAGTCGGGTTGATGATGGACGAGCCGGAGCCGCCGATCCAGTATCCGTTGTACTCCTCGGTCGTCGTACCTATCATCACCGAGAAGTTGTGCTTGTCGTTGAACTTCTTGGAGTAGGTTGCGGTGGTCTCGTAGAACATGGTGTTGTAGCGGCCCATGTTGCTCTCGAGGAAGTTCTTGTCGCGCTTGTCGTATGCCGAGGATACGAGGTATGCGTCGTAGAAGTTGCGGTTGAGAACCGTGTTGAGGTTGGCGCTCACGCTCGGACGTATCACGAGACCCTCTATCGGCTCGATTTCGAGCGCGATGTTGGCAATCCATCTCTGGTCGCGGTTGTTCGGGTGCGCGTAGGTCGTCTGCGAGAACGGGTTGTAGATGTTGGCGAAGTTCGACGCAGCGGCAATCTGTCCGCTCATGTCGTTGCCGAGGTAGTCGACCGAGCCGGCAGGGTAGTGCGTAGGGTCCCACGGAGCCATGCGGATGGCGCCCGTCAGAACCGACGATACGGCGTCGTTGTTCGGTGCCGAGCGCGACTTGGAGGTCACGTAGGTCACGTTCGTGTTGACGCGCAGCCACTTCGTAATCTTGAATGCGGCGTTGCCGCGCAGCGTGAGTCGGTTGTACCACGATGCCATTATCGTACCGTCCTGCGAGAAGTATCCCGTCGAGAGGGAGTACTGTGCCTTGTCGGTTCCGCCGTCAACGGATACGTGGTAGTTCTGTATGACGGCATTTGCGCGGAACACCTCGTCCTGCCAGTCGGTGTTGATGGTCGAGTAGTCGAGGTTGATCGGGAACTCGGAGTTCTTCTCCGGGTTGATTTTGTAGTTCTTGAGCCATGTGTCGAGGCCGTAGCGGTTGAAGAAGTTGAGCTCGGACTCCCTGCCCTTGATCTGGAGCTCGGTCAGGGCCTGTTCGTACGGGCCCATGAGGTCGAGCTTGCGCCAGCGGTTCTGGATTCCGACATAGGCCTCGAACGACACGTTGGTACGGCCCTCGCTACCGCTCTTGGTCGTGACGATGATGACGCCGTTGGCGCCTCGAGAACCGTAGATGGCCGTCGAGGATGCATCCTTGAGCACCTCCATCGACTCGATATCGTTGGCGTTGAGGAACGAGATGTTGTCGGTGATGACGCCGTCCACTACATATATAGGTGCGCTGTCACCGATGGTACCGATACCCCTGACGCGCACTTCGGAAGTGGCGCCCGGCTGTCCGGATGCCGTGGTGATGGTCACACCGGCCACGCGTCCCTGCATCGCCTGCTCGACGGATGCCACCGGAGCGGCCTTGATGAGTTCGGAGCTTATGGACGACACGGCGCCGGTCACATCGCTCTTGCGCATCGTACCGTAACCTACGGCGACTACCGCCTCGAGCATCTGCGAATCCTCTGCGAGGGCTACGTCGATGGTTGTTCTGGCCGGGGTCACGACTATCTCCTGTGAGGTGTAACCGATGAATGAGAAGACGAGGGTGCTGTTTGCCGGAACCGATATGGTGTATTTTCCGTCCATGTCGGTATTGGTGCCGTTTATACCCTCCTTTGAGGTGATGGTAGCATAAGGCAGCGGGTCCTTGGTGCCGGCGACGGTCACCGTACCGCTGACTGTAACCTCCTCCTGTGCCGCAACTTCATTGCAAAACAGACTGCAGCCAAGGATGCAAAACAACAGTAGTAGTTTTTTCATAAGGTCTATTTAAGTTAAAGTTTATCGAGTTCGGTCGGTTTCTGTCGACCGTTTTCCGTCATTTTATGCCCGGCATGTCAGCGGAACCGCGGTCGATCCGTTTACAAAATTTGGTAAAATTGTCCGAACATTCAATATCATGCAATTATTATGTGGACATTTTTTTGTGGATTTGCCAGGTAAATATATGTTCCATAGTATGTTATATGCGTATGAACCGGAATAAAATGTGGATTTGTAGGGCTAATCTAAGTTATGAAAACTTTTCTAAATTATACTGCATAACAGAAAAAAATATCTTGTACCGTCCACTTTTTAAAAAATGAATGCTGGCGGTAATTTGTTTGTAATCATCTGCTTGCATGGTTGTTGTTCGGCGATGTCTTCCACATTCGGGGAAATCCTGATTCCCGGAATGCGATATTTTTATTAATTTAGAATCCGAAAGAGTTAGTTTTTAAAATAATGTGAAAATGGTATTCGGTCTGTCCGGCGTTTTCCAAAGGGCATTCGATATAATAAAAATTGAAGTACATATTTATTAAAATATTTTATTAACAAAAAAAACAGCAACGAAGATGAACAGGAAAATCTATTTTGCTCCAAGTATGGACATTGTCGATGTTGTCGGCGAGAGCGGTTTCGCGGGCTCGTCATTCGATGACACATCGTACGGTACAGGCGACGTATCTTTGGATTACGGCGGTTACGACAATGAGTTTGAATAATTGAAAAAACCTTTTGAAGAAGATGAAGAAAAGTATATTTGTATTGTTGGCGGCTGCCATGGCTTTTGTCGGCTGTCAGAAGGAAAATATAGACAATGTGGGCACCAACGGAGGAAAGCGGCAGATTTCGCTCCTCACCTCGGCCGATGAGTTCGGCCCGCGCTCGCGCATGACATATGTGGACGGTGCGGGTCTTGCATGGGATGCGGATGCCGACATCAACCGCCTCGGTGTAACGTCGAATGTGCAGGATGCAGGCTCTTCCACGGCAATTACGGTAAACGAAGACGGCTCGGCTACGTTTGTTGCCGCCGTGGCTCCTCCGGCAACACATATTCTTACCTATTATCCATGGATTGCAGGAGCGCCTCGTCATACGTTATCGGTGGACAACGGCTCCAAACTTTACACCATCCGTCAGACCACTCCGGCCGAGCAGCAGCAGAACGAGGCCGGCGCCATGGATGCGACAAATGTGAACCTCATAAGTGCCGCTCCGATAGAGATCGGCGACGGACAGGGTAATGATTTGCAGACTCCTGAGATCCAGAATCAGATGATCATGACCAATGCCATCCTCCGTTTCCGCGTATACGACTCGAGTGCGGCATATGCATCGGAGAATGTGGAGAGCGTCTCCGTTACAGTGGAGGGCGCATCGCCTAATGCGGACGTTGTCTCCAGCGGCAATATAACAGAGACTTCGGTCGCTCCCGCAGTGACATATGAGAACGGTACCCCTACTTCGGTCGTTACTCTCGGAACGGCTATGAGCCTTGCTTCAGCGGTGTCCGCAGAGACTACTTCGGGAATATACCTTGCCGTTACGCCTTACAATGCGAAGGTTACCTATGTGGTTACGACCGATACGGCTGTATATACCTTCGCAACCTCGGCCGAGAAGAACATAGAGGCAGGTTCCGTATATGATATAGCGCTTAACCTTTCGAGCAGCGCAGCCGTACGCGTAGCCCGCGAACAGTACGTATGCCCGGTTCTCACCAAGCTTTACGATACGGAGATCGTGGTTGACGGCGAGACCGTTGCTGCGGCCGCATCGCTGAAACTTGTCGACAGAGACGGCTCGGAACTTGATTTTGCGACATACAAGAGCTATGTATCTCTCGTATGCGAGAGGCAGGGTGATGAAGGTGTTGCCGAAGTATCCCTCGGAGACGACGGTGTGATTTCCATCGTATTCCCGGAGAATGCCTACTCCTCGACCGTTACATGGACACTTACGGCAAGCGGAAACTACGAGACCGTAAGCACGGTTGACTTTACCCAGGCAAAGAATACCGGCGGTTCGGTGCTGCATACGTTCGTATATACGATATACAACCATGCGGCCGACGGCTCCAACGGTACCGGATTCGGTCCTGGCGCCGGCAGCATAGGCGACTGGTACCGTTTTGAGGGCATAACCATTGACAACCGTACGTACAATCCTGGTGAACTTAACCTGATTGTCGACAGCGAGCTGATGGACTTGCTCATGCAACAGGCTTTCGCATTCGGAGAGATAACCGAGGAGGACGTGCAGGTTCCTGGATCGGACCCTCTGACCGAGAACCCTGAGTCGTTCGTCACCCTGGAGCCTTGGACCGACGGCGGTGCCGCAATATATGTCCGTATAACTTTGACGGCAAATGATACCGGTGTGCGCCGTACCTTCAAGATCATTACATACGACGGCAATGGCAAACAGGTGTCGTCGGTGGTATACTTCCAGAATGCATAGCATTGATCAATATTCCTGACCGGAATCGGGGCGGCTTCGGCCGTCCCGATTTTTTTTGCAGCCGAATCTGCCTGTTTGTCATTCCTGCAATCCGCCAGCGCTTCAATGTCTCTGCCAGGCCGTTTGAACGGGTGCCGCCATTTCAGGCGGGTTGAGCGACCGGTCCGGATTTATGTGCGAGTGCGGGATTACAACCGTGTGGCAGCGGTTCTGCATCTCTCTTCTCCATGCGGCAATACATCTTCCGGCTCTCCCTGCCGCTTCTTTCCGTTACGTTTCTTGCGCTGCGGCCTGTGCGGTGTACGGACGCTTTCTTTACCGTCGTGAGGCACATGCCTCGTATCGATGCATGACGGCCTGTCTGTAAGCCTGCCATTTGCTGCCACTCTTCCTGCCTTTCTGCCCTCCTGTTCGGCCTTCCTCATCTCCTCCTGTACGGGCCCGTAATGGAAACGGACAAAAAAAACGCCGGACCTTGCGGACCGGCGGCCGGGAATGGGATTCCCGCTTGAACTGATTACAATACCCTGAATGGAATAGGATCTCCTGATGCACTGTCTCCGGCAACCCACAACTGGAAGTCGCCGCTCTCGACCCTGGTCTGATTGTCGAAGCCCATGAAGGCGAGCTCCTCGACCGGAAGGTCGAACGTACATTCACGGCTCTCTCCGGCCTTGAGCGTAATGCGCTGGAAGCCCTTGAGCTCGCGTATAGGGCGCGTGATGGAACCTACGAGGTCGCGTACGTAGAGCTGTGCAACCTCGGTGGCGTCGTAATCACCGGTGTTGCGGAGTGTGAATGTCACGTGTATGGTGTCGTTCTGGCCATACTCCTCCTTGTCGATCGAGATGCCGTCATATTCGAACGTCGTGTACGAAAGTCCGTATCCGAACGGGAAGAGAGGGCCGAAACCGCTGTCCATGTAGAAAGAGGTGCATCCGAGCGAGGTCTGCCCGGCACAGAGCGGAATTTCGTCGATAAGGGTCTCGGTGCCGGATGCCGGACGCCCCGTGTTGTTGTGGTTGTAGTAGAACGGGGCCTGGCCGGCATCCTTGAGGAATGTGGCAGGAGCCTTTCCGCTCGGGACCTCCACCCCGAAGAGCAGCTCGGCTATGGCGTCGCCGCCCATGGTTCCTGGATGGTATGAGTAGAGCATGGCGTCGCAGTTTTCGAGGTCGCGCCCTATGGTAAGCGGACGACCTGCCATAACAACTGCAACTACCGGGCGACCGCTTGCTTTGGCTGCGCGAAGCAGGTCGCTCTGTGCTCCCTTGAGGTTGAGGTCCGAAAGCGAATGTGCCTCACCCGAGAGTATCGCCTCCTCGCCGACGAATGCCACTACGGCATCGACGCTGCGGGCCATTGCCGTCAGGCGTGCGAGGTTGCCCTTGTTTTTGTCACGGCTGTACATGAGCGCCGGATAGTATACTATGCGCACCTTGTCGCCGAACATGCGGCGTAGCGATGCGAGAGGGGTTACGGTGTGTGACGCCTCTCCGTCGAAGGACCATGTTCCGAGCTGGTCGTGCGGTGCGTCGGCCATAGGGCCGGTCACAAGAATTGAACGCACGGAGTTCAGCGGCAGGGTCTTGCCGTCGTTCTTGAGCAGTATTGCCGACTCGACTGCGGCCTTTTTGGCTGCGGCGAGGTGTGCCGGTGCATACTGTATCTCTGCGGCATACTTCTCATCGACATAAGGGTTCTCGAAGAGCCCGAGGCGGAACTTCAGGCGCAGTATGTTGCGTACGGCCTCGTCTATGGTCTTCTCGCTGACCTTGCCTTCGCGTACGGCCTCCGCGAGCGTGCCGATGAAGGTGTGCGACATCATGTCCATGTCCACGCCTGCGTTTACGGCCTTCACTGCGGCATCCATGTCATCGGCGGCGAATCCGTGTGCAATCATCTCGCCGGCCGAGTTCCAGTCGGATACCACCATTCCGTCGAATCCCCACTCGTCGCGGAGAATGTCGCGGAGGATATACTCGTTTCCGGTCGAAGGAATGCCGTCGATCTCGTTGAACGAGGTCATGAAGGTCATGGCGCCGGCATCCACTGCGGCCTTGAACGGCGGCATGTAGACATTGTGGAGCGTACGCATCGGAATCGGGCTTCCGTTGTAGTCGCGTCCGCCCTCGGCGGCTCCGTATCCGATGAAGTGCTTGGCGCATGCGGCCATCGTGGCGTTGCCGGATGTCTCATCGCCCTGGTATCCCTCGATCATCGCCACGCCGAGCTCCGATGTGAGGTGTGTGTCCTCGCCGAATCCCTCGGCGATACGTCCCCATCTCGGGTCGCGCGCGATGTCTATCATAGGGGAGAAGGTCCAGCGTATGCCGCATGCCGAAGCCTCTATTGCGGCTATGCGTGCACCCTCCCTTATTATGTCTGGGTCAAACGTTGCGGCCTGTCCGAGCGGGATCGGGAACATGGTGCGGAATCCGTGTATTACGTCGCGTGACGGGAGCAGCGGAATCCCGAGGCGCGACTCCTCGACGGCTACGCGCTGCATTCGGTTTATTGCGGCCGGATCCACTTCGTTGAGGATGCTGCCGACGGAGCCTTGGCGTATCTGCTCGCACATCCATGCCTCGTCTCCCTGCGAGAGCTGGTTCATCTGCCCGAGTTTCTCCTCGAGTGTCATCTTCGACAGCAGCTTGTCGATGCGTCGTTCGACGTCGTTGCCCGTCGAGCACGATGCGAGCGCTGCGAATGCCAGAACCGTTAGGGTAATTCTGAATGGTTTCATAAGGATTGTAGATTAGTTATTTATAAGTCGGATATTTCTCTTCCCGCCGTTTTGTTGAACTAAAGTAGTAAAAATACGTGTGCGCTCCGGACGGGAGGGTTTACAATATAGACGGTGGGCCGGATATACGGGCGCAATCAATTGATATACATCGGTAAATGGCTGTGTATGCAGATATAAAAAGTGGACAGGATACAATTCCTGTCCACTCTATCTTCGTACCGGTGCGGTGTTTCCCGACTTGCCGTCGGGGTTCTTTTTCGTTTCGGTAACCGGTGCTTTGTCCGGAGTACGGATACCTGTTTCTCTCTTTTTCGTTTTTTTGATGAAGTGTTGTCTTCCAACCTATTTGCGGAACGAACCGATATGCTTGACCTGCTCCTCGAAATCCTCGCGGTCGTGTTTGGCCTTGTTCTTCACCTTGGCGCGGTAGTTATATATGGTATTGACCGAATATCTCAACAGCGATGCTATCTTCGACGAGTCGGTGATGCCGAGGCGTATGAGCGCGAATATTCGGAGCTCCGTGTTGAGCAGTTCTCCCTTGTGCGGCTCTATGTGCTCCGAATCCACGAGCAGGGAGTTGAAATCCTCCACGAACATGGGGTAGAGCGAAAGGAACGCCGTGTCGAATATCTTGTAGAAGCGCTTCGTCTCCTCCTCTACCATGTCGAACGACGATACTTCGCGCTGGAGCTCGGCAACCTTTCCGGAGGAGAGTTTCCGTCGGACGTTGCGCTGGCTCTCTATCAGACGGTCGATGTATTCCGAGCAAATCGAGAGGAACAGCCCGATGTACTCCTCCTTCACGTGGTTTGCCTCGATTATCTCGCTGTTGAGGCACGAGAGTTCGTTGTTCTGCTTGTCGATCTGCTCGTTGCGTTCGCGCAGCATCCTCTGGTTGCGGCGTGCGCGGGCGTAGAGCCTGTACAGATATACGCAGGCGATGACAAGGGCGAACAGCAGTACGGATATGATGATGGTGTAAGTCCGTGTCTGTCTCATGCGGGAGAGTTCGAGCTCCTGTGCGGCCAACTCGATGTGCGGCATGGAGGCGGCTACCTGCCACGGGCGCAGTTTGGCATTGTAGAATATGGCGTCGTCCATTGACACGCGTATGTATCGGAACGCGCGCATCACGTCGTGCATCCCGAAGAGCTGGTTTGCAAGGCTGCACAGCGAGGCGTTGTCCTTTGTCGCGGTGCATACGTCGGCGAATGCCGAACGGGCATACCATGCGGCCATCTCCTCGCGGCGTTCGGTCTTGTCGCAGATCACTCCCAGGTTGTAGGTGATGATTGCATACTGGTGTGTGGAGTCGGCGTATTCGTCCAGCATGTCGAGTCCGAGCCTTTCGGCTTCGTCGAAGCGGCACTCGGTGATCATGTGCTGGAGGCGGAACAGCCGGACGTTGAACGGGGCATCATCCGAATCCGGATTTTTCAGCAACAGCGATGCGTAGTAGTGGTACTGCCTGAACGACTGTTCGACAATCTGCTTCTCCTTGGAGTAGCAGCCGAGCTCGAAACAGAGTTTCTGACGGGCCAGGTAGTAGGCCGTGCGCTGTTCGTCGCTGATCCGGAGGGTGTCTATGTGGTGTGAGAATATCTCGTTGGCCTCGAAATACATGCCGGCGTTGGTGTAGAGCGATGCCAGCATTATGTAGGTTTCGTTTATCTTGTCATGCGAGCGCAGGCGTTTTGCAATTTCGAGGTTCTTGTTCAGACATGTCATCGACTCGTCGAAACGGAAAGCCTCGTATTCATGGTAGAGCTGCATGTTTATGGAGTAGTACTGCTCATCGTCCACATTGCTGCGGGAGAGCATCTCCTCAAGCATCGATATGCGCGATTTTCGGGCCTCGACGTAGGTCTCTTTCTCTTTCAGGGCAGTGTCCAGACGTTGCAGCAGCGGTTCGAGCTCTTCGGCCTTTACCTGCCAGCTGCATGCGGATACGGCAACCAGCACCGTTGCGGCTGCCGTACGTAAATATCGGAGTCGGAATGGTATGTTTATGGACATAGTCGGATTTTTGTGATTCTAAAGATAATCAAAAAAATCGGATAAACGGTCGGTTTATCCGATTTTTTGAATCAAAGAGGCGCGCGTCACAAAAAAACAAGGGACGGGCGCTCCGAGCGGCCCCGCCCCTTACGTATTGCAATATTGAAGGCCCTATCGCATACGTTTTGTCCCTTTCCCGTCTCTATTGATGGGTTTTGCCGCTGTGTCTGCCCCTTCGCCGGTCTCACGCCCTCCGCCGAGCGCCTGATAGAGGTTGACCACGCCCTGTATCTCGTCGAATCGGTTCTCTATCATCGAGATCTGTGCCGACAGCAGCGACTGCTGTGCCGTCAGCACCTCGAGATAGGTCGACGAACCGTGTTCCATGAGCAGTTGCGTGTTCTCGACTGCCGCCTCGAGCGCCTCGACCTGTTTTTCGAAGAGCTCGCGCTTCTCGCGGGCCGTCTGGTACTGCTCCAGGGCCTCGTTCACCTCGTTGCCGGCGTTGAGCACCGTCTGGCGGAACGACAGCATGGCCTGCTCCTGCTGTGCCTTGGCTATCTTGAGCTGTGCGCGCAGCGCCCCGTTCTGGAATATCGGCTGCAGCAGCGAGGCGGCCGCCGACAGCAGCAGCGAGCCCGGATTCACGATTGCCGAGCCGGCCGTGTTGGTCCATCCTGCGCTTCCGCTGAGCGTCAGTCGCGGATACATTGCCGCGCGGGCCTCGTTGGTTGCGTAGAAGGCCTGCATGAGGGTGTCTTCGGCGTAGGCCACATCCGGACGGTTGGAGAGCAGCTGTACGGGAACTCCCGTGTGCAGCTCCTCCGGCATCGTCTGCCCGGCGAGCACCCCGCGTTCGATGTGCTGCGGCGTCTGGCAGAGCATGGACGACATGGCGTTTTCCGTCACGAAGATCTGCTCGCGCAGGTCGTGCACCATCGTACGCACGGAGTAGTAGTTAGCCTCGGTCTGGCGTACCGATGCCTCGTTCGTCATGCCGGCATCCTTGAGCAGGCGCATCGTCTCGAGGTTCTCGAACCAGTTTTCGGACGTCTGCTCTGCTATGTCTAATTGTGCGTCGAGCATCAGCAGCGTGTAGTAGGTGTTGGCCACGCTGGCCACAAGCTGTGTGCGCACGGCCTGTGCGTAGGCTCTGCTGCCCTCCACGAGTGCCTGGGTGCGGCGTTTGGCGTTGGTCAGCTGCCCGAATATGTCGAGCTGCCAGCTTGCCGTCACCGGTACCGAGTAGGTGTATTGCGCTTTCCCGTAGTCGAAGCTGCTTACGCCTCCGTTGGGCGCGAACGAGAACGACGGTACGTAGGCGAGTTTCGCCGCCTTGAGCGAGGCCTCGGCCTCGGTTATGCGCAGTCGGGCTGTGCGGAGGTCGGTGTTGCGCACGAGCGCCGAGTCTATGAGACTCTGCAGATAGGGGTCGGTGAAGACCTTCTGCCACTCCTCGTCGCCGAAGTTGCGCGTCGAGTCGCTCATGATGGCGGCTTCGCCGCGGAAGAGCTCTCCGGCATCGGTATCTACCTCCTCCGGACGCGAATATTTGGTATATATGCCGCAACCGCCGAATATCAGCATTGCCATTGCGGCCAATATTGTCCTTTTCATTGTCTTACTCCTGTTTGTCGCTTCTCAAATCGTTTATCTCCATGCGTCTCATCTCGTCCGGGCGCTTCATCTCCGGCCGACGGAACTTCTCCTGCAACCGCTGGAACACCACGAAGAGTGCCGGCACGATGTAGAGCAGGGCGAGCGTTCCGACGAGCATTCCGCCGACGGCACCCGTACCGAGCGAACGGTTTCCGTTTGCACCGACTCCTGTCGAGAACATCAGCGGTATCATTCCGAATACCATCGTCAGTGCGGTCATGAGGATAGGACGCAGACGCTCCTTTGCGGCGTTCGTCGCGGCCTCCTCTATGCTCATTCCGCAGCGGCGTCCCATTGTCGCGTATTGCGTGATGAGGATTGCCGTCTTGGCGAGCAGTCCGATAAGCATGATGAGTCCGGTCTGCAGGTAGATGTTGTTCTCAAGTCCTATGACCTTCGCAAAGAGGAAGCTTCCGAATAGTCCGAACGGCACCGACAGCAGTACGGCCAGCGGCAGGAACAGACTCTCGTAGAGCGATGCGAGGATGATATAGACGAGTATCACGATTATGACGAATATCGCGACGGTATTGCTCGAGCTCGACGACTCCTCGCGCGACATTCCCGAGAACTCGTACCCGTATCCCCTCGGCAGTGACTTTGCTGCCACGCGCTCGATGGCCTTTATGGCCTCGCCGGAGGAGTATCCGTCGGCGGCCGAACCGTTGACGAGGATACTGTTGTAGAGGTTGAAGCGCGTGAGCGACTCCGAGCCGTATACCTTGGTCAGCGTTGCGAACTGGCTTACTGGCGACATTCCCTCGGAGGTGCGGACGAAGATGTTGTCGAGGGATGTCATGTCGGCGCGGTACTCCGGCGCAGCCTCCGTAACGACATAGTAGACCTTCGTGAAGCGGTTGAACTGCGAAGCGTATACGCCTCCGTAGTATCCGCCGATTACCCCGAGCACCTCGCTCGGCGAGACGCCGGCGCGTTTGCACTTCGCGGCGTTGACGTCGACGCGGAACTGCGGGTACCGGGTGTTGAACGACGTGTATGCCATGCCTATCTCCGGACATTCGTTGAGCCGTGCGATGAATTCGTTGGCCACCTTCTCGAAATCCTGTATGTCGCCGCCCTGACGGTCCTGCAGATTCAGCTCGAAACCGTTGCTGGTTCCGTATCCGGTGATCATAGGAGGCGCGAAGGCGAATACCCTGGCATCGCGTATGTTCTCCATGCGCTCATTTATGCGGGCCGTAACGGCATCGGAACTGTGCTCGGCGCCGTTGCGTTCCGACCAGTTCTTGAGACTCAGGGTGAACATTCCGAACGAGGTTCCTGTTCCCGATATGAGGCTGTATCCTGCCACACGTGAATATGCACGCACTTCAGGCATGTCGGAGAGCAGCTTCTCGATATCGTCCATCACCTCTTCGGTCCGGTACAGCGAGTTTCCGGGCGCTGTCGTTACATCGATGAATATGGTTCCCGTATCCTCGTTGGGGATGAGGCCCGTCTTTGTCGAGCGCATCAGGAATACGAGCGCCACCGATGCGGCGACTATGCAGGCACCTGCAAGCCACTTGTGGGAGATGAAGAGTTTCACACCCGACATGTAGCGTCTGAGCGTGGCGGAGTAGGAGACGGAGTATGCCATCCTCACGCGGTCGAGGAATGTTTTCTTCCCCTCTTCGGCCGGAGTGTACGGTCTCATTATGAGTGCGCACAGTGCCGGGCACATGGTGAGCGAGTTGACGGCCGATATGCCGACGGCCACGGCCATCGTAAGTCCGAACTGCGTGTAGAATGTACCCGTGGTTCCGCCCATGAAGGCCACAGGAATGAACACCGCCATGAAGACGAACGTACACGATACCACGGCCGAAGTGACATCCTTCATTCCGTCGCGCGTGGCGAGCATCGGCGAGCGGTATCCAGCGTCGAACTTGCTCTGTACGGCCTCGACCACCACGATTGAGTTGTCGACAACCGTACCGATTACCAGCACGAGCGCGAAGAGCGTAAGGAGGTTTATGCTGAATCCTGCCACGGCCAGGAATGCGAACGTTCCTATCACCGACACGAGGGTTGATATGACCGGTATGAGTGTCGCGCGGTAGTCCTGCAGGAAGAAGAATACGACCAGCGTCACGAGGATGACGGCCAGTATGAGCGTCCACACCACGTTCGAAATCGAAGCGAAGAGGAAGTCGTTGGTGTCGCGCAGTATCTCGATGTCCATGCCCTCCGGCATATCCTTGCGGGCCTTCTCCAGGAATGCGTTGATGTTGTTGATAACCTCCGTGGCGTTTGAACCGGCGGTCTGGAACACCATGCAGGTCATGCCCGGGTGTCCGCTCGTCTGTCCGCTGTATTCGTACGACAGGCCGCCGAGCTCGATGTCGGCGACATCCTTCAGCCGCAGCACCTCTCCGTTCGGAGTCGAACTGATCACGATATCCCCGAACTCTTCCGGCTTTTCGAGACGGCCGCGGTACTTCATTGTGTATTTGAACGTGCGGTTGGAGTTCTCACCGACAGCTCCGGTTGCAGCCTCTATGTTCTGCTCGGCCAGCACGGCGTCGATGTCCTGCGGTATAAGGCCGTACTGCGCCATCACGTCCGGCTTGAGCCATATGCGCATGCTGTAGTCTGAACCGAGGGCCACGATGTCGCCCACGCCCTGTATTCGCAGCAGCTCCGGCTGTATGTTGATCTTGGCGTAGTTGGCGAGGAATGTCTCGTCGAAACGGTCGTCGGGACTGTATATCGAGAATATCTCGAGCATGCTCGACTGCCTTTTGATGGTCGACACGCCGAACTGTACGACCTCGGCCGGCAGGGAACTCGTGGCCTTCGACACACGGTTCTGCACGTTCACTGCCGCCATGTCGGGGTCGGTCCCCTGGCGGAAGTAGACCATTATCTCGGCCGAACCGTTGCTGGCGGCAGTCGAGGTCATGTACATCATGTTCTCGACGCCGTTGATGCTCTGCTCGAGGGGTACGATAACGCTCTTCTGCACCGCCTCGGCGCTTGCTCCGGCGTATGTGGTCGATACCATCACCGTCGGCGGGGCGATGTCGGGATACTGCTCCACAGGCAGGTTTACGAGCGAGATGAGTCCGAGAAAGACTATTGCCACGGCCGACATTACGGCGAATATCGGTCGGCGTATGATTGACTGATAATCCATGGCTTGCCTCCCTTTACAAAGTTTGCTGACCCTTTACCCTGTCGCCGTCGTGGAGCATTGCCACGCCCTCGATGACGATTTCGTCGCCTTCGTCAATGCCTTCGGTGACGATATATTCGT
Source organism: uncultured Alistipes sp. (assembly GCA_944322005.1). Lineage (GTDB taxonomy): Bacteria > Bacteroidota > Bacteroidia > Bacteroidales > Rikenellaceae > Alistipes. The sequence goes on along the minus strand of CALUNL010000007.1, from coordinate 65,346 downwards.
CCGGACGGCTTACCTCGGCGACCTTTATCGGGGCGGAGACGGCGAGACCGTCGTCTCCTACCTTATATACATATATCCTGTCCTGTATCTCGTACGTTGCACTCTTCGGTATCACGATGCAGTCCTTGTACTCGGACGGGATGCGGATGTTGCCCGACGCTCCGCTGTGCAGGATATGCCCCTTGTTCGGGAACACTGCCCGCAGGCTTACGGTGCCGGTCGACGAGTTTATCACGCCGCTGATGGATTCGATGCGTCCCTTTTCGCGGAACAGCGTCCCGTTGCTGAGTACGAGCGATATCTCCGGGAGCGATTCGAGCGCCTCCTCCATGCTGCCGTAGCGGCATATCATGTCGAGCAGTCCGTTCTCCGTCATCGAGAAGTAGACATACATCTGCGAGTTGTCGGATACGGTCGTCAGCGCGCGCTGTATCTGCGGCGATACGAGCGAACCTTCACGGAACGGTATGGTGCCCACCACACCGTCGGCCGGACTCTCGACCATCGTGTACGAGTAGTTGTTCGAGGCGTCGACCTGTGCGGCCTTCATCTGTGCGAGCTGGGCCTTTGCCGTTGCGAGGGCGTTTATTGCAGTCTGCAGTTCGAAATCCGAAACGACACCCTTGTCGTAGAGCACCTGTTTGCTGTCGCGGGTGAGCTGTGCGGTGGCCACGGCCGCCTCGGCGGCTTCGACGTTTGCGTCGGCCATCTGCAGCGCAGCCTTGAACGGAACCTGGTCGATTATGAACAGTGTCTGTCCCTTGCGGACCTTTTCGCCTTCGGTCACGCATACGTCGGTGATGGTTCCCGACACCTGCGGAAATATCTCTATGTCCTGTTTTCCGCGTATGGTTGCCGAGTAGTCCTGCGAGAGGGTGATGTCCTCTTTCCCGACGACTTTGGTCGCATATTCCTTGGCCGCTCCGGCGGTCTGCTTCCCGGAGCATGCCGCCATGATGGCACAACATGCCAGAATGGCTGTACGTTGCAATAGCATGTAGTTTTTCATAATAAGTCCTTCAATATTTTTCGCTGCAAAGGTCACAAAAAACCTCGAGTGTGCAGGGAACAATATTTCCGTAAAAGTTTTCAAAATTTCCATAGAAAAGGTATTTTATATCTCCATTTTGATATATTTGTGTCCAAAAATGGAATATGGGTATGGCTGATTGTGAAAAACGGAATACTTCGGAGCGTCCGCGTTTCGCTTCGGGACGCAGGCTCGACGTGACGATATCGGTGCTGGAGCACGGCATACCGGCCGACATGCCGTCGGGACGCCTCGATGTCGGCATGGCGCTGATATGTCTGGGCGGACGGGCGAAACTGGAGCACAACCATGTGACATATGAGATATCACGACGTGATTCGGTGCAGATATTCCCCGGCGACCTGTTCAAAATGCTGGAATGTTCGCCCGATTTCTCCATGTCCCGGCTTACCTATTCGTCCCATCTTTTCGACGAGGTTATGCGCAACTTTCCGCCGTCGTTCATCAGCTACATAGAGTCCAATCCCGTACATAATCTCTCCACATCCGACGGATACCTTCTGCATACGGGTTATTTCAGGGTGATTTCCGAGAAGGTGAGCGATATCGACAACATGTGCCGCTATGAGATCGTGGTCAACCTGCTGCGCAACTTCTTCATGGAGATTTACGACAAGGTCGTCCGCATATGCCGCATCGACACCTCGCAGGGGAAGCACAAGAGCCGCCTTGTGGAGGGTTTCATATCGCTGCTCATGGAGCATCCCGAACACCGCGATGTCGGCTACTATGCGCATGAGCTCTGCATAACGCCCAAATATCTGTCGGTCATCGTCTCCGAGGCCATGGGGCTCTCGGCCAAGGATTTCATAGACCGCAACGTGACCCTGGAGATTCAGTACATGCTGCGTACGACCGACATGTCGGTCAAGGAGATTGCCGAACGGCTCGAGTTCCCGAGCAGCAGCAGCCTGTGCCGCTATTTCAGGATGCATGCGGGGATGACGGTGACGGAGTACAGGCGTTCGGCAATGGGCTGACCCCTTTCGCACAATCCGTGTCCGGTCCGGCCTTCATGTTGCAGCGGACGTTGAAATGTATTATATTTGTACCGTTACGGTTTAAGGTTCATACGATAACATGTCACACATTCATGCACACGTCCACGGTGCGGATGCGCTGAAGCGCACCGGCCGGGCCCTGTCGATAGGAATATTCATAAATGTGGCCTATGCGGCCGTGGAGTTCGGCGTGGGGTTGTATTACAACTCCATGGGCCTCATCGCCGATGCCGGGCACAACCTCAGCGACGTGGCCGGGCTTGTGCTGGCGCTCATTGCCATGCGCCTGGTAGTCCGCCGCGCCGACAGCCGCCACACGTTCGGATACAAGAAGGCTTCGGTGCTGATTTCGCTCGTGAATGCCTCCATCCTGCTTGCCGCCGTTGCGGGAATAGCCGTCGAGAGCGTCCGCAGGTTCTTCCATCCGGATCAGGTCGAGGGGTTGAGCGTTGCCGTTACGGCAGGCCTGGGTGTGGTCGTGAATTTTGTTTCGGCATGGCTGCTTAATGCCGACAAGGGACGCGACATCAACGTGCGCGGCGCATATCTCCACATGGTTCTCGATGCCATGGTATCGATAGGGGTGGTCGTGTCGGGCGTGGTGATATATTTCACCGGTTGGAATGTCGTGGATCCGATTGTCGGACTTGTCGTGGCCGTAGCCATAGTCTATTCGTCGTGGAGCCTGTTCCGTACATCGCTGAGGCTTTCGATCGACGGCGTTCCGGACGGGGTTGATGTCGATGAGCTGGTGCGCGCCATGGAGGGCGTTGACGGGGTGGTGGATGTCCACCATGTCCATGTGTGGGCCTTGAGCACCACCGAGACTGCACTTACGGCGCATGTCGAGGTCGACGACGTGACTCGCTCCGACGAGATACGCACACGTGTCAAATCTGTGCTGAAGGGGATGGGTGTGGGCCACTCCACGATAGAGACCGAGTCGGGAATGTGCTCCGACCGTTGCGATGCGCAGTGATACGTGGCCGGCCGGGACGCGCCGGCCGTTGCATTTGTGAAAATCAGTATCTGTTCCAGCCGCTTATCTGCTCGAGCGTCTTGCGCTGCTTCGGGCGCAGCGGGTTGTCGGTGTATCCGACGGTTATGAGCAGCGGGACGCGTCGGCTGCTGCTTACGTCGAGCAGTCTCTTTACGCGTTTCTCGTCGAACATCCCTACGATGCAGGTCCCGAGACCGAGGTCGCGCGCCTGAAGGCAGAACTGGTTTACGGCGATGCCGATATCTATCAGGTTGTACTCCTTGTCGCCGAGAACGCTCCCTATTTTCGAGAGCATGTTCATCTTCTCCAGCACCACGGCCACGATGACCGGGGCCTGGGCCACAAACTTGTTCATGCCGAGCGACGACGCGCATTCGCCTATCACGGCGCGCAGATCGGGATTATCGACGACGATGAATCTCCACGGCTGCGAGTTGCAGGCCGACGGCGACAGCCTGGCGGTCTCCAGGCACCTTATGATTTTGTTGCGTTCGACGGGCTTGTCGAGATATTTGCGTTCGCTCTGGCGCACGCTTGCGAGTTCGGAGAAGTCCATGGCTGATTATTAGATCATACAACGTTTTTTAACGCATTTCATTCATGCAATATTGTTGCCGAACGTGAAAAAGCGTATCTTTGTAAAGATATGGTTTTTCCGGGACCTTTAATGCCGGATTTATACCGTTAAAGTGTCCGATATGGGATTCTTCTCCTCTATAAGGTCATTCTATGCCATAAGCGCGCCTGCGGCGGAGCGTGTCGATCCGGAGTCGCCGGAGGGGCGCAGGTACTATCGCCGTCTCTCGCTGCAGACATTCGTGGCTGCGACGCTGGGGTACGGCATGTACTATGTCTGCCGCACGAGTCTCAACGTGATGAAGAAGCCGATACTCGATAGCGGACTGCTCGATGCGGCGCAGCTGGGCGTTGTCAGTTCGGCGCTGCTCTTCGCCTATGCGGCGGGCAAGTTCGTCAACGGCTTCGTGTGCGACTACTGCAATATCCGCCGGTTCATGGCCACGGGCCTTGTGGTCTGCCTGTCGGTAAATCTCCTGATGGGTCTGTTCGGCTTCGCGGCGGAGTCGTTCGCGCTGCCGTCGGCCTTGTCGGCCGTGGTGTTCGCCGTGATGTGGGGCGTGAACGGCTGGTCCCAGTCGATGGGCTCTCCGCCGGCGATAATATCGCTGTCGCGGTGGTTCCCGCTCTCGCGGCGAGGCACGTTCTACGGATTCTTCTCGACGAGCCACAACCTGGGCGAGTTCTTCTCGTTCCTCTTTGTCGGTCTCATCGTCGCCTCTGCCGGGTGGCAGTGGGGCTTTGTCGGCTCTGCTGCGGCGGGTGTGCTGGGGACCATACTCGTGATAGTGTGGATGCATGATACGCCGGAGTCGAAGGGGCTGCCGCCGATAGAGCGCATATCGCACGAAAAGGAGGCGGGTTATGCCGCCGTCAGGGACCTGCAGCGCGAAGTCGTGCGCATGCCGGCCGTGTGGGTGCTGGCCGCGGCCAGCGCGTTCATGTACATGAGCCGCTATGCCATAAACGGGTGGGGGATGCTCTACCTGCAGAAGGTCAAGGGTATGTCCGACGAGACGGCGCTGTTCGTAATCTCCGTGAGCGCCCTGTTCGGGGTCATCGGAACGGTCTTCTCCGGATGGGTGTCCGATTCGCTCTTCCGCGGCAACCGCAGCCGCCCGGCGCTCTTCTTCGGCGTGCTCAACTCGCTGTCGATAGCGCTGTTCCTCTACGGTGGCAATGCCGTATGGCTGAATGTGGCGGCGATGGTGATGTTCGGTACGGCAATAGGCGTGCTGATATGTTTCCTCGGAGGGCTTATGGCGGTAGACATCGTCCCGCGCAGGGCTACGGGCGCGGCGCTCGGCATCATGGGCATGGTGTCGTACGTTGCGGCCGGATGTCAGGATATATTGAGCGGCTGGCTTATAGACGACAACAAGAGCGTCGCGCCCGACGGGACGGAGGTCTACGATTTCTCGGAGGCGGCGATCTTCTGGCTCGCGGCATCGGTGCTTTCGTTCCTGCTGCCGCTGTTGAACCGCCGCCGTAAAAATGTGAATATGGAAGATGAAAAGGGTTGAAAAGACAAATGCCGCCCGTCTGCTGGACAAGGCGGGGCTGGACTATGAACTTGTGCCGTACGAGGTCGACGAGAACGACCTTGCGGCCGACCATGTGGCGCGTTCGCTCGGCGAACCGGTCGAGCAGGTGTTCAAGACGCTCGTGCTGCGTGGCGACCGCAGCGGATATTTCGTATGCGTCGTCCCGGGGAACGGCGAGGTCGACCTGAAGGCGGCCGCAAAGGTCTCGGGCAACAAGAGCGCGGCACTCATCCCGATGAAGGAACTGCTGCCGGTGACGGGCTACATACGCGGGGGATGTTCGCCGATAGGGATGAAACGGCGCTTCCCGACATTCTTCGACGCGTCGTGCCTCGATTTCGACCGCATATATGTCAGTGCCGGCGTCCGCGGCCTGCAGTTGAAGATATCGCCGTCGGAGCTTGTGGAGTTCATCGGTGCAACGGTTGCGCCGATAGCCTCATACTGACGGAGGGCGACTCCGCGCGGGTGGATGAAAAAAGCGGCGGGCTTCTGGCCCGCCGCCTGTCTTATCTGTTTTAAGATAGCTGAATTCTATTTGTCCTTGCGCTTCTCCACCTGGCGCTTGATTACGTCCAGAGACAGGTCCACCGCCTCCTCGAATGTCTTGGCGCGCTGTTCCGTGACGATGTCGTTTCCGGGTACGTGGAGCGTGACCTTGGCCACCTTGTTGCCCTTCTCGCTGTCCTTGTCGAGACAGAGAACGACATCCACTCCCGTCGAACGTTCAACGAAGCGGTCCAGCCGCGACATCTTCTTTTCCACGAATTCGAGCAGCTGCTTGCCGGCATCGAATTTTACTGATTGAATGTTAACGTCCATAGTGCAAATATTTTATGGTTAAAGCCGCCTTCGGCGCCGCGGACACGTCCGCCATGCCTGATTCGGCCCGAAATCTCCTTTTGCGTCCGGCCGCATCCCCGACTATTTGTGCGGATGGGCCTTGGCGTAGACCCGTTGCAGCCCGGCTATGCTGTTGTGGGTGTAGTTCTGCGTCGTTTTGAGCGACGAGTGTCCCATAAGCTCCTGTATGTCGCGCATGTCGGCATCGCGGTTGAGCAGCTCCGTTGCGAAGGTGTGGCGCAGTACGTGCGGGCTCTTCCTGCCCTGTACTCCCGCCGCGCGCAGCTCCCGCTCCACGATCCTCTGTATGGTCGAACGCGAGAGCGGCGTACCCTTGTCCGATAATATTAACGGAGAATCGCCCGCGATTGTTATGCCGGCATCCCCGGCCGCCGCCAGGTAGTCCCTTATGCGTTGTGCCGTCTCCTCCAGCAGCGGTATCATGCGCTCCTTGTCTCCCTTTCCCCTCACCTTCAGCGAGGCGAAGTCGTCCGTGATGTCGCACCTCCGTATCCCGCACAGTTCGGCCAGGCGTATACCGCAGCTGTATAGCAAAAGCACTGCCAGCGAGTCGCGGCAATCCTTGAAATCGTGCCGCCCGTTCTCCTCGCGCAGGTTGTCGAGCACCGTCTCCATACGTGACTCCGGGACGAATGCCGGAAGCCTGCGGGATGCCTTCAGTGAGCCGATGCGGCTGAATATGTCCCTGCTTACCGCTCCGCGCGACCGCAGGAAGCGGAAGAAACTCTTGAGCGACGACAGCTCCCTGTTCATCGAGGCCGCCTTTATCCCGTCCTTGTCGATGCGGTACATTATCCACTCGCGGATATCCTCCTCGCTCACCAGCGACGGGTCGAAGCCTGAGCGGTCCGTTCCCGCCCGCCTGCAGCACCAGTCGGCGAAGCACTCCACGTCGTGGCGGTAGTTGCGTACCGTCAGCGGGGAATACCGGCGTTCGACCTCTATGTATGCAATGAAGGCTTCTATCATGTCGGAAACGGGTGTTGCGGAGACTCTACCAGCTTCTGGTCTGGGTCTCTATGGCGGTGATTTGCGGTACTCCGCCGTTGCACGGCAGAGGCTCGAATATGGTGATGTAGACCTTGCGGCCGCCGAACCACGAGTCGTCGTCGAGCGGTTTGCAGCGGAAGCGCAGGTTGCGTCCGGCCACCGTCTGGACGGAGACCCTGACGGGGCGGTATTTCATGCTCGGGACGGTGTCGGTGAGTGCGTGGAACAGCTCCTTCTCCTGCTGTGTGGGCTTGCGGAAGTCGCTCCAGCCGCCGCATGCGACCGTGGCTTTCCCCTTGTCGGACGAGCAGCCGCAGAACGACAGCAGTACGGCGAAGAGTATGTACAGAACGGATTTCCTCATATGTTGCAGGCTCATTAACCGTTGTGGTAACCTTCCACGGTAACAAAGATATGAAAAAGCGGTTGAAAAACCAACATGCATCTCCATTTTAACTTCATTTTCGGCACTTCCGGCGGCATTTCCGGTCTTGTCGATGCCGCTTCCGTCCGTGCTCCGCGGCTGTCTTTGCCCGGCATGTCTCCGGTTGGCAACGTGCATATCACTTGACAAACCCGTTTTTTTTCGATAGGCCTTGCGCGTAAATATTTGATACACAACATGTATCATAATGATATTAAAAAAAGTGAAGATTTTTTGAAAATTTTTTAATAAAATAGTTGCATGAAATTATTTTTTGCCATACCTTTGCCGTTGAAGTTTTAAGGTTCATTTAGGTTAGTAGTTTTAGGTTGGTTGAGGAAATCGGAAGGTTGCGAGAATCTCGCTAAGACTCTCAGGAGGTGCTCTCTTGAGGTCGAATACCTCCGAAGACCTCATTTTTTTTGTCCGTCATCCAGGATATGGAGACGATATGAAACAAGAATCCCGCAAACCATGTGGTCTGCGGGATTCTTTATTCGTTGCCGGAACAGACGGCGCATCCCATGCATACGCCCTCCCCAGTCCGCATGTCAGCGTCGTCCTTCCTTGGCCTCGATGCACTCGGTGGCGTGCGGTACGCGCATCAGACGCTCCTTCGGGATGAGTTTTCCCGTGGTCTTGCATATTCCGTAGGTCTTGTTCTCGATTCTCACGAGGGCCATCTCAAGGTTCTTGATGAACTTGAGCTGGTGCGAAGCCAGGCGCTCACACTCCTCCTTGGAGAGCGATGTCGCACCCTCCTCCAGGGCCTTGAATGTAGGCGAGGTATCCTCCGTACCGTTGTCCCCGCTGTGGGTTATTGTGGCACGCAATGATTCATAGTCGTTGCGCGCGCTCTCGAGTTTCTTATTTATCAGCTCCTTGAATTCGGCCAGTTCCGCGTCGCTGTAACGTTTTTTCTCTTGCTCTGCCATAGTCGTATATATTTTTAGAACTTTATTTCAGTAAATATAAGTATAATTTCCCACACATGCAAATTTTACGCAGACCGCATCCATGCCGGCTGTCGTTCCGGAATGGTATGCGGCCTGCATATATGCCCTGTGCGGTGCCTACGCGCGGCTTATGGCAATCTTCACCGGTTCGTCGTTGACATCCGAATCAACAACGAATTCTCCCGACGGAACCTTTTCCGGGCGTACGTCGACCGCGAGCGTCTGCGAACCGATGTAGGATGCGAACTCGCTGACGGCCTCCGCCACGGACTCCCGGGCCTCCACCTCCACGCGTATCTTGTCCGTAACCTCCAGACCGGAGTCCTTGCGGATATTCTGTATGCGGTTTATCAATTCGCGTGCCACGCCTTCGCGCTGCAGCTGCGGCGTGACGGTGATGTCGAGCGCCACCGTAAGGCGTCCCTCGCTCGTGACGAGCCATCCCGGCATATCCTCCGACGTGATTTCGAAGTCGGCCGGAGTGACGGTTATCTTCTCGTCGCCGAGGTCGAGCACGACCTCCTCCGAACGTTCGATTTCGGCTATGCGCTCCTGCGAGAACGAAGCCGTAAGTGCGGCAATCTGCTTCATCTGCTTGCCGTATTTCGGTCCGAGCGTCTTGAAGTTCGGCTTGATGCGCTTGGTGATTACGCCGGCCGTATCCTTTATAAGGTCGAGCTCCTTGACGTTTACCTCGTTCAGGATCAACGGTTTCACGGCCTCTATGCGTCTCTCGTCCGACGGGTCGAGCACCGGAATCAGCACCTTTGTCAGCGGCTGGCGGACCTTGATGTTGACCTTGCGGCGCAGGGCGAGCACCATCGACGATATGCGCTGTGCCATATCCATCGTTTTTTCCAGCTCGCCGTCCACGAGCTCCGGCCTTGCGACAGGGAACGTCGAGAGGTGTACGGACTCCTCGGTGTGACGTCCGCTTACGGCGTTCAGGTCGAGGAATATGCGTTCGGAGATGAACGGTGCGAACGGTGCCGAGAGCATTGCCACGGTCTCCAGGCACGTGTAGAGGGTCTGGTATGCCGCGATCTTGTCCTCGTCCATCTCACCGCCCCAGAAGCGCTTGCGGTTCAGGCGCACGTACCAGTTCGAGAGGTTCTCGCACACGAACTCCTGTATGGCCCTTGCGGCCGGCGTCGGGTCGTAATCCTCGAGCGACGCGGTGACCTGCGCCACGAGCGAGTTGAGCAGCGATATTATCCAGCGGTCTATCTCCGGACGCCTCTCCATCGGCACCTCCGGCTCGCGGCCCGTGAAACCGTCGATGTTGGCGTAGAGGGCGAAGAAGGAGTAGGTGTTGTAGAGCGTGCCGAAGAACTTGCGGCGCACCTCGTCCACGCCGTCGACGTCGAACTTGAGGTTGTCCCACGGCTGGGAGTTGGATATCATGTACCAGCGCGTTGCGTCGGCGCCGTACTTGTCGAGCACCTCGAACGGGTCGACGGCATTTCCCAGACGCTTCGACATCTTGTTGCCGTTCTTGTCGAGCACCAGTCCGTTGGAGATTATGTTCTTGAATGCCACCGAGTCGAAGAGCATCGTGGCTATGGCGTGCAGCGTGAAGAACCATCCGCGGGTCTGGTCGACTCCCTCGGCGATGAAATCGGCCGGGAACGACTTCTCGAACACATCCCTGTTCTCGAACGGATAGTGCAGCTGTGCGTAAGGCATCGCGCCCGAGTCGAACCATACGTCGATGAGGTCGCTTTCGCGGCGCATCGGCTCGCCTTTGGAGGAGACGAGTATTATCGAGTCGACGTAAGGCTTGTGCAGGTCGATGTTCTTCGTAGAGTAGTTCTCCTTCGACATGTCGCCGACCTTGAAGTTGCCGAACGGGTTCTCCTTCATCACGCCCGCGGCAATCGAGCGGTCGATCTCGGTGAAGAGCTCCTCGATGGAGCCTATGCACTTGAGTTCCGAGCGGTCCTCTGTTGCCCATATCGGCAGCGGCGTGCCCCAGAAGCGCGAGCGGGAGAGGTTCCAGTCCACCAGGCCCTCGAGCCACTTGCCGAAACGGCCCGAACCGGTCGACTCCGGCTTCCAGCGGATGGTCGAGTTGAGCTCCATCATGCGTTCGCGCAGGGCCGTGGTGCGGATGAACCACGAGTCGAGCGGATAGTAGAGCACCGGCTTGTCCGTACGCCAGCAGTGCGGGTATGAGTGCACGTGCTTCTCTATCTTGAAGACCTTGTTCTCGCCCTTGAGCATCACCGATATGTCGATGTCGAGCGTCGTGTCGTCATCCTTGAGCGAATCGTCGTATGCGTTCTTCACGTAACGGCCCGCCCACGGACGGTATGCCTCCGTGTCGACGTATTCGCGCACGAAATCCGGGTCGAGATCCTCCAGACGGAAGAACTTTCCCGTGCGGTCGACCATAGGGTACTTCTTGCCCGAGGCGTCGACCATGAAGAGCGGCGCTATGCCTGCGGCGCGCGCCACGCGGTCGTCGTCCGCACCGAACGTCGGCGCGATGTGCACGATTCCCGTACCGTCCGACGTGGTGACGTAGTCGCCGACGATGACGCGGAAGGCGTCGCCCATCGGCTTGACCCACGGAATGAGCTGCTCGTAGCGCAGCCCCTCGAGCTCCGTGCCCTTGAACACCCTCTCGGATACCTCGTAGGTGCCCTCGGCCTTCTTGGTGAAGTACGAGCCGACGAGCTCGCGTGCCATTATGACGGTCTGCGGTGCGTCGGTATAAGGGTTGCGGCACTTGACGCTCACGTATTCGATGTTGGGACCGACGCAGAGCGCCGTATTCGACGGCAGCGTCCACGGGGTGGTGGTCCATGCCAGGAAGTAGAGCTCGCCCTCGACGTCGCCGAAGAGCGCGCGGCACTTCTCGTCGCGCACCGCACGGAACTGTGCCGTGCAGGTGGTGTCCTTCACGTCACGGTAGCATCCCGGCTGGTTCAGCTCGTGCGTCGAGAGTCCCGTTCCGGCGGCCGGCGAGTATGGCTGTATGGTGTATCCCTTGTAGAGGAGCCCCTTCTCGTAGAGCTTCTTGAGCAGGTACCACAGCGTCTCGATGTACTTGTTGTCGTAGGTGATGTACGGGTCGTCGAGGTTGACCCAGTATCCCATCTTGCGCGTCAGGGTGCTCCATGTGTCCGTGAACTTCATCACGTCGCTGCGGCAGCGGCGGTTGTACTCCTCGACGGAGATTTTGCGGCCGATATCCTCCTTCGTGATGCCGAGCGACTTCTCGACGCCCAGCTCCACCGGCAGTCCGTGGGTGTCCCATCCGGCCTTGCGGCGCACGACATATCCCTGCTGCGTCTTGTAGCGGCACACGATATCCTTTATCGTACGCGCCATCACGTGGTGTATTCCCGGCATTCCGTTTGCCGAAGGAGGCCCCTCGTAGAATACGAACGACGGGTGTCCCTCACGTGTGGAGATGCTCTTGGCGAAGGTGTCGTGTGTGTCCCACTCGTGCAGCACCTCCTCTGCCAGGGCTGGCAGATCGAGATTCTTGTACTCCTTGAATTTCATATCGGTATATTGTATCTTGTAATTTTTCGTTGTCTTGGTCCGCCCTCCGCCATCTCCCGCACCGGTTTTTACGGTTGCGTTTGCGGCGGCGTCTTTCAGGCCCGACTTGCAAAGGTATGAAAAAATATCGTCAATGGAGACGCTATCCGCCACAAAAATACCATATTGGGCATGCCGTATCTGCGTCTTCGCCTGTGCCCGGCGGCCGTGGCAACGATACGGGCGGCACCCGCAGAGGATGCCGCCCGTAGTTGCGGTGTATGTATGCGGCACATGCCGCGTGCCGATCAGATATCCATGAGCGTGGTCACCGGTGCGATCTTCTCGAGGCGCTCGCGGCCTCCGATCTCCGGAATTCCGACGAGGAAGACGAACTCCTTGACGCGGGCCTTGTATGTACGGCCGTCGCGTTCGATGGTCAGGTTTTCGAGTGAGCGGGCCACGCTCTCGGCCGTGCCACCCGTTGCGAGAACGTCGTCGAGCAGCGTTATTTCGAACGTGTCGCCGTTCGGTACTCCGGCGGCGATGTCGCTCGGACGGTAGTAGAGCTTGTCGGAACCGTACTCCTTCTCGATGCACACCTCTATGAGGTCGCCCTCGTTGTAGGGCAGCTTCCCGCTCTTGCGCATCGGGATTATGTTACGTACGCAGCTCTCCTCGCTCAGCAGCGGTGCGGCAAAAAGGAACGCACGGGCTTCCGGGGCGGCGACATTCGGTTTCGTGGTGGCATCCCTGAGTGCATCCACCACCTCGCGGAACACCTCCCTCGACTGCAGGAAAGGTATTATGTCGATGAAATTGACCCCCGCTTTAGGGAAGTCCTTATAGAATTTCAACGCTTTCGACGCCTTTTTCATTTCGCGGACGGTTTTTGGTTTGACTCGCAAATTTAATAAAAAATAGATTACCGGCAATACTTTTCGGCGCTCCTGTACTTTGCCGGTTTGCCCGAAAATGATATATTTGCAAAAAATCATCTGCATATGAAACGACTCTCACTTATTCTGCTGTCGCTCTGCGTCGGCTTTTCGGCATTTGCCGACGAAGGCATGTGGCTTCCGTCGCTCATCTCCTCCCGCATCGACGACATGCGTTCCAAGGGTTTCCGGCTTACGGCCGAGGACGTATACTCGGTGAACCGCGCCTCGATGAAGGATGCCGTCGTGCTTTTCGGCCGCGGCTGTACGGGCGAAATCGTGTCGAAGCAGGGGCTGCTGCTGACGAACCACCATTGCGGTCACTCGAGCATACAGCGTCTCTCGTCGGTCGAGCACGACTATCTGCTCGACGGCTTCTGGGCTCTCTCCCGTGAGCAGGAACTGCCGTGCGAGGGGCTTACGGTGAGCATCCTCGAGCGCATGGAGGATGTGACCGACCGCATTTCGGCGGGAGAATCGGCCGAGAGCATAGTGAAGGAGGCCGAGGCATCGGGCAAGGGGCTCGGGGCGAGCGTCGAGCGGATGTACTACGGCAACCAGTACTTCCTGTTCGTCTACAAGGTCTTCCGCGACGTGCGGCTGGTGGGCGCCCCGCCGTCGGCACTCGGAAGCTTCGGCGGCAATACCGACAACTGGATATGGCCGCGCCATACGTGCGACTTCTCCGTGTTCCGCATATATGCCGGGCCCGACAACGAGCCGGCCGCCTATTCGCCTGAAAACCGTCCGTACGTTCCGCGCCGCAGCTTCCCGATATCGACCAGGGGTATCCGCGAGGGAGACTTTACGATGATATACGGATTTCCGGGCAATACGCAGCAGTATATCATATCCGATGCGGTGGATTACGTGCAGCACCGTTCCGACCCCATGAAGATAGCTCTGCGCACGCAGCGTCTCGACATCATGGGCGAGGCGCAGAAGGCTTCGGCCGAGGTGCGTATAAAGTATGCCAACAAATATGTCTCGGTCGCCAACGCATGGAAGAAGTGGCAGGGCGAGGTACTCGGACTCGAGCGTCTCGGAACGGTCGACAGCCGTCGCCGCTACGAGGCGGAGTTCGAACAGTGGGCCGCCGACAGACCCGAATATGCGGGCCTGCTCGACTCGATGCGTGCGGCGTACGCCGCGGTGACGGAGCCATATTTCGAGTCGGAACTCTACCGCGAGAGCGTTGGCGCGATAGAGGTGTTGAACTTCGTCGACCGCCTTGCCGCCATAAATGCCTCGGAGAAGTTGACAGGCGAGGAGAAGGCCGCGAAGATCGAGACCCTGCGCCGTGCATTCTACAAGGATTACGAGCCGGATGTCGACCGGCGCATAGCAAAGGCGATGCTGAAGGAGTACCTCGACCGCTCGTCGGGTGTTCCGGCCGCGCTTTCGGAGGCTGTCGCCGCGTCGGGGTCGGCCGATGTCTTCATCGACGGGATATTCGACTCCTCGCGTTTCGTGTCGCCGGACGGATTTACGGCCGATACGGACGGTGATTCGGTGTCGGAACTTTCGGCCATGCTCTCCGGCGTGCGGAAGTCGGCCGCCGGCATGCGCTACCGCAACTTGAGCGACGTGCCTGCCGTAAGGCGCTGGTACAGGACCTACCTGAGCGCCCTGCGCGAGTTCGATACGGAGCGTGAGTTCTTCCCTGACGCCAACCTTACGTTGAGGGTGGCCTACGGCAGTGTCGGCGGATACGAGTATGCCGACGGCGAGTATCATCTCCCGTTCACGACGCTCGACGGCGTAATCGAGAAGGGAACCCTCGGCGTGAGCGACTATGTTGTTCCGGAGAGGCTGCGCCGGCTCTACGAGACGAAGGATTACGGCCGTTGGGCCGTGAAGACCACGTCGGGGCGTACGACGGTCCCGACCTGCTTCCTCGCCACGAACCATACTACGGGCGGCAACTCCGGTTCGCCGATAATCAACGGACGCGGCGAGCTGGTGGGCATAAATTTCGACCGCACGTGGCGTTCGACCATGAGCGACATCGAGTTCGATCCGGAGATATGCCGCAACATTTCGGTGGATATCCGCTACGTGCTCTTCTTCATCGAGAAGTACGGCGGGGCGGGTTATCTGCTCGAAGAGATGGATTTGCGATAGTAAAATCGACGGTTGCAAAGCTAAATTTGCGATTTTTGGAAGAAAAATTTTGCGTTGATTAAAAATTTGCATACCTTTGCTCCGCTGTTTGAGAAAACGGCGGACAAGCCCAGGTGGTGGAATTGGTAGACACGCTACTTTGAGGGGGTAGTGGCTAATTACGGCCGTGTGAGTTCGAGTCTCGTCCTGGGCACCATGAAAAAACGCATCGGAGATATCCGGTGCGTTTTTTTGTTGAGTATTCCGGAGGTTGCGGGGAGCCGGCCGTTTGCCGGCTGCGTGTACGCAGAAATGCGGCTCTGCCGACAATTGTCAGGCCCGGCATGCCAATCGGGGTATTACTTCCGTCCTGTTGCGGCAGATATCCCCGGCCCGTTGTGACAATCATCGTTTCCCGGAACAACTTCTGTTTACGAACCATTTCCGGCTGCTCAGGCATGGCGGATACTGCGCAAAAAAAATGGCCGCGGAGCAATCCGCGGCCATTCCGTTATTGTCATGCAAGCCTATTCGGCCTGGAATACGACATTCGAGAGGAAGAAGTTGGCTGCATTGGCCTCCTCCGCATATCCGAGCATCTTCGAGAGATCTGCGCAGTCCTCTGCCGTGACGGCTACGCCGTTTACGGTCGTCGTGCCCTTCACTACGACAGGACCGTCTGCCGTACCGATGGTGGTAACCTTGGCGTTGTTTATCTGTCCGCCCTGGAGAACTCCGGCGTATACTCCGTCCGATGTCGTTATCGTGCAGTCTACCGTGCAGTTGCTCCATGTCTTGCTGGTATTTCCAATCGTGCCGCAGAGACCTCCGGTATATGCTCCGGCTGCCGACGAGTTGGTAATCTCGCCGTAGTTTGCGCAGGCGTCGATGTCGGAGCCGATATGTCCGGCCAGACCTGCAACTGCGCTTCCTGTCGATGCGGATGCAACGGTAGCGCCGACCATCTTGACTGCTCCGTGGTTACTGCAGGCGGAGAGCGTTCCTGCGTGGCTGCCGCACAGACCGGCTACACGCATTGCTGAGTTGGAAGTGGAGGTGATGTTGCCGTAGTTGTTGCAATTGCTCAGCGTAACCGAACCTCCGTTGGAGCCCATGATTCCTCCCAGATAGGTGAATGCGGTGTTGGTTCCGTTGGATATCGTGATATCGGCGACATTCTGGCTGTTGGAGAGCTCCATGCCGCTGCTCATGTATCCGGTTATGCCACCGGCGTATGTCTGTCCCTCCCACAGTTTCATGTCGATTACTATCTTGCCGTTGTTCTCGCAGTCGGAGATGTTGGCATATTCGACACCTATGATGCCGCCGAGGTAGCTCTTCCTTCCGGTGCTGCCGAAGTTGATTGTGCCGTTGTTGACACAGTTGGTAGCATCTGCATAGCTTACTCCTGCCACACCGCCGAGTCCGAATGAGGTGTTGTTGGTGGTAAGCATGCCTGGAGTCAGGGTCAGCTCGCCGTTGTTGGAGCAGTTGGTAGCCGTAATTGCCGGATCTGCAACCTTGCCGTTTCCGACGATACCGAATACACCGCCGAACGAAGGCCACGTTACGCCGCCCGTACCTCCGGAAGTGCCGCTTCCTGCAGATGCAAATGCGCCGGTAACCTTAACGGTTCCGTAATTGTGGCAGTTGTCGACCGACTTGGATATATATCCGGCCACGCCGCCGAGGCCCGGACGCGAGGTGGCTGTGCCGAGTCCGGTCTTGAGCTCTACGGCTCCGTAGTTGTATGCTCCGGAGTATGCTGCTGCCGAGTATCCTACCACGCCGCCTATGTTAGGGTATGCACCCGAACCGCCGTTGGTGAACTCATAGTATACGTCTCCCTTGTTGATGACATCCTTTACGTATCCGCGGGAGTTGGTAGCTCCGCAGACGCCGCCGAGGTATACGTTCTTGGAGCCCGAACCAGGAACCACAACGCTGATGTTACCGTTGTTTACGCAGTTCTGGATGACGATCGTTTCCTCCGACGGGTTGGTATTTGCAACCACGCCTCCGAAGTAGTCGGACGAGCCGGTTATGGCCTCGATGGTTATGGAGATGTCACCGTTGTTGACGCAGTTGGCAACCAGTCCGGTGGAGTATCCGACCAGGGCAGCGGCCTTGTACTGGAGCGAGAGGCTTCCGGTATGGTTGAGCAAGATGTCGGCGTTGTTGGTGCAGCCCGATACGGTTCCGCTGTTGGTGTCGACGATGAATCCTATGAGGCTGTTGTCAGTGATGATAGGGAAAGTCAGCACGCAGGACTCGTCGATGACGATGTTCTTGATGGTGCCGCTGTTCAAGGTGAACAGGCCCTCCGATGATGTCCAGTTCTTGAGTGCGTAGCCCTGTCCGTTGAATACGCCGTCGAACGATGCGGCCGGGGTGATGGTCACGCCCGTCATGTCGATGTCGGATCCGAGCAGCACCTCTCCGTTGTCATTCTTGAAGCCGTCGTACGAACCGGCTGTGGCTGCATCGAGGAAAGCCTGGAGCTGTGCGGCGGTGGTAATCTCGTTGACCTGACCGTCAGCGAAGAACTCCACGTCAGGCATTGCGATCATTACGCCCGGGGCGATGGTGCGACCTTCGGCCGTATAGGCGGTCTTGGTCATGTAGTGTCCGTCGGTCGATACAACCTTGACGCTGAAACCCTTGGTGTATGTTCCGGCAGGAACGGCTATTATGACTTCGGCCTTGTCCTCAACGAACGGAATTCCCTCCGCTGCGCTTACCTTTACGAAGTCCTTGCCCGCAACCGGCGTGATCTCGGCTGCTGCGTAGTCCACGGAGAACTCACCCGAGATGGCCTCGAGGTTGTTCGACATGAGCGTTACGCTCGCAATGGTGAGCTCGTCGCCCTTGAGAACCGGAACCTTTACGAATCCGCAGATGTTCTTCAGAGCCACGTCGGCTGTCTCCGACGCTCCGACCATTACGGCCGAACCCGGAGCGAACGAACCGACGGTGTACTGCTGGTCGGTCGGGATAGTGATGTTGCCTACCTCATTGGTGATTCCTGCAGGGTAGATCACGTTGTAAGGGGTCGATACGCCGGATACGGTGAACTGTGCGGCGGTAGTTCCCACGAACTGCTCCGGAACAGCCTCCGAAACGGTTCCGTTAACCTCTACCTTGTCGCCTGCGGCCCAAAGTATAGGGTAGGATACGCCATCTTTAGGGCCGAGGTTGGTCCTTGTCTCTGCTGCTTCTATTCCAACGCCGATAACAACGGTCTCTCCGCCGTTGACGACGTCCTTGGTCATGTCTTTTGTACATCCAACGGTCAGCATGCCTAATGCCAAACCGATAATCATAGTAGATTTTTTCATGATTCTTTCGTTTTTAAGTTTGACATTAATCCCATTCGCCGTTCTCTTCGTCAACACCGTCGGTAGCGAATCCGCCGCTGATGTTGAAACCCTTTTCACATGACACCAGAAGAGGCCTTACCTCCGGAGTCTTGTACTCGGTGTTCGGAATGAAAGTTTTTCTGTTCATTTTGTAGATGTTTTAGAAATGGATAGTTTCTGTTATGTTTCCGATATCGTAATTTAATATGGATGCGAGGCCTTGCCTTACAACTCCGAGTAAAGTTATAAAAAAATACTTTATGTGGTTATTTTTTTTGAATAAAAAAAACAAAAAATAGGTGAAAGCAAACAATTCCCGAGACGTTTGCCGGTTGTTGGTATTGCCGGCGCCTAATATGCTGTAGGCCATGCCAGAATGTTCTGGCATGGCCTACGGGGACATATAATTTGTGCCTGCTTTATCGCTCTCTTTGCAGGTTCTCCCTGCGCGGGTTATTTCAGGATTCCGTTCAGGAGGGCGGCAAGCCTGAATCCGGCCTTTGCAACGCACTTGTAGCCTATCGGCTCGAGACGGTTGTCCGTCTCCCTGCTCATGTATATGTCCGGTATGAGTTTGGTCAGGGCAGTGCATTCGCGTCCCATGTCCGAAGCCCAGTCCCTCGGGCCGCCGGCGGAGTAGGCCTCCTTCATGTCGCCGTAGCATACCCCCAGATCCTCGACATACATGGCCACCGAAAATCCTCTGTGGCGGTTGAGCAGGTTATCCCAGTATTTTGCCCATGTGCGGTGGGTGAACTCCTCCTTCTTCCCCTTTTTGCCGTTGGAGATGATTATTTCAGGGAACTGTTTCGACATCGGTGTGCCGTCGATGATGTAGTATGACGGGCTGTGCATCTTGCCGACCAGGTTTATGAGCGTCCGCAGGGTCGCAACCGACAGCGAGTCGTTGTCACCGCGACGCAGGGTCTCCGCCGCACGCTCGATTTGCGCTACGCAGTCTTCCGAGTTTTCGCCTGCGTACTGGAGCGAGGCGTCAAGGTGTACGAATTTCCATCTCTTGATGTATGAGAACCTCTCTTCGCGGGCCGTTTTGCCGAGCCAGGATGCATTGTCTTCCATCGTTCCGCCGAGCAGTTCCGTTACGCGCTTTTCCGCCTCCGGCGTGAGGTTTGCCTGTGCAAAGGCGGCTATCGTACGCTCTCCGAGGCCGTTCCATGCGAAGGCCCCTGCCGCCGTGCACGAAAGCATGCACAACAGCATGTATCTTATCATGTGTCTTTTCATCGCTTGCTGTTTTTCGGGTCGAATATTCCGTTGAGTATGGCTGCGAGCCGGTATCCGGCCTTGACTATCTGGCGGTCGGATATCTCGCGCATGCGCTCCTTGTCGCTTTCTGGCAGGTCGGTGTATTCACACGCCGCCGGAAGCAGCTTGAATATTTCACGCATGGCCAGGGCATTCTCGTGTGCCCAGTCATCGGGGGTCCCTTCGCATATGGCGGCAATCTCTGTTTCGGACATCGTGTCGAGCTCGCGTGCGAAATCCTCGCAGGTCCATCCCTTGTGGAAGAACGACGGCGACGAATCCCAGAAGGAGTGCGAGCGGGTCTTCTTGCCCTTTACCCGCAGGTTGTAGTTTTTGTACTGCGGCTGGTCGACATACTTCGTGTGCGACGGGCAGTGCATGTCGCCTACCATGTGTATCAGATACTTGAGGTTGTCGCATACGAGCGAGTCGCTTAAGCGGCGGTACTTTTTCATGCGCTTGCATGCGTGGCGGATCTGGTTGGCGGCATTGTTGCTCTCGGTGCGGATGCTTTGCAACGAGGCGTCGACCGGCACTCCGTGCCAGTGCGAGGTGTGTTCGAATCCCGGACAGTTGCGCCAGTGGTCCATCCACGATGCGTAGTATGGAAGCGTGTGTTTCAGGTAGCGCCGGCATTCGCGCTCGGTCTTCGGCGTAAGGTGCTGCTCGGCGATGTAAGCTATTGCGGAGTGCCCCACGCCGTTCCACCCCTTGACGTACGGTGTTGCCGCGACGATGCATACGGCCGTCCAGAACAGGACGATGATTTTCCGTTTCATGTTTCAGGTGTTTTAGGTTTTGTATGAGTTTTTATGGATTTTGTATGGTTTTGTCACTCCCGCATCTTCGAGTCGATGCATATCGTCACCGGCCCGTCGTTCACGAGGCCTACCTTCATGTCGGCCCCGAACCTTCCGGTCTCGACGCGGCAGCCGGTCGCGCGGCGTACCGCCTCGACGAAATATTCGTACATCGGCCTGGAGAACTGTTCCGGTGCGGAGCGTATGTATGACGGACGGTTGCCCTTGCGCGTAGAGGCATAGAGCGTGAACTGGCTCACGACCATCAGGTCTCCGCCGACCTGACCGATGTCGAGGTTCATCACCCCGTTCTCGTCGTCGAATATGCGCAGTTTTGCAATCTTCGCACACAGCCAGTCCGCATCATCGTGCGTGTCCGAGGCCTCAACGGCAACCAGTACGAGCATCCCGTGCCCGATCTCCCCTACGCGATCTCCGCCGATGTCGACCGAACACCGTGCAACCCTCTGAATTACTACTCGCATGATCTTTCTGTTCTATTGGTCTATTGGTTGGTCTTCCGCTGCCAGTGCCCGGTATGATTCACCGTTTTTAATGGATGCCGGAATGCGGTAAAGGTTAAATTTGCCAAAATATTTTTTGCCCGTGAGGGCAGTGTTTCCGCCTTATTGCCTGCCGTTGTCCGGCCCGCATGCCGATTCGAAGAATCTCCACAAAGCATCGCCCTCCGGCGCGGGTGCAACGATCCTCACCCGTTCGTGGCGTACCGGATGCTCGAACTCCATGCTCCGCGAGTGCAGCGATATGCCGCCGTCGGGGTTCGAACGTTTGGCTCCGTATTTCAGGTCTCCCTTTATCGGCCAGCCGGCCTTCGATAGCTGGGCGCGTATCTGGTGGTGGCGTCCCGTCAGGAGCTCCACCTCCAGCAGCGTGTATCTGTCGCTCGAGGCCAGCATGCGATAACGCAACCGGGCCTCCTTTGCCTCCCTGCGCGGGGAGTCGTAGGCATACGAGCGGTTACTGCGGCCGTCGCGCAGG
The DNA here is from genome assembly GCA_944322005.1 of uncultured Alistipes sp. Classification (GTDB taxonomy): domain Bacteria; phylum Bacteroidota; class Bacteroidia; order Bacteroidales; family Rikenellaceae; genus Alistipes. Next base: position 43,983 of record CALUNL010000007.1, on the reverse strand, counting down.
ATATAGTGGTGCAGCTCGCCCGACTCCTCTTCAGGGCGGTGTTCCACCACGGCCCAGTAGCGTTTGTCTATCTCCCCCTTGCGGAGCATCTCGTTGAGCCTGGACAGCGCCTTCGAGGTCTTGGCAAACAGAACCGCCCCGCTGACGGGACGGTCTATGCGGTGCACCACACCGAGGAATACGTTGCCGGGTTTGGCATCACGCCTGCGCAGGAACTCCTTTATTTCGTCCTCGAGGGCACGCGTACCGTCAGGGTCAGGCTGCACGAGATCGCCGCAACGCTTGTTGACGGCGATCAGGTGGTTGTCTTCGTAAAGTATGTCGTTTTCGGCGAACATCGTCTTGCGTTACAGTTGGAAGGTGAACGGCAGCAGCATCTCCGCCCTGTCGACAATCGAGGCCGTGCCGCCTCCGCTCATGATGACGCGTATGGGCGAACCCTGCCGCCTCTGGACGTCGAGAATCACCTGACGGCATCCTCCGCAAGGGTAGCATTCGCGCTCGGACGGGTCCGACGCTATGGCGAGCGTCGTTATCGGGTCATCGGGGTAGAGCGTCTCGGTGTGGTACAGCAAGGTGCGCTCAGCGCACATCCCCGACGGGAATACCTCGCTTTCGTTGTTGGCTCCGTGCACGATCCTGCCGCTGCGCAGCCTTGCGGCGGCGCCGACGCTGAATCCGGAGTACTTCGCATATGCCATCTTCACGGCCTTCTGCGCCTCTTCGACGAGTTCGCGGTCCTCTGCCGTGAGTTCGGCCAGGGACTCTGCGTGATGGTATTCGATTTCGAGTTTCTTGTACATAATCTCTTCTTTTTTCGGAATCTGTACGAGCAAAGATAAAAAATTATGGAATATTTGCAAAATCGCCCTCTCCGACATGATGTTTTTTGTCAGCAACGGCATATCCCGAATATATTTTTTGACAAAAGCCGATCATTCCGCTGTCTTTGGATAAGACAGGATTCGGCCCGGCACAGCCAAACCTGAAAACTTTCGTTTTCGTTTGTCTCTGCGTTCGCCTTTCGCTATCTTTGGATAAGACAGGATTCGGCCCGGCACAGCCAAACCTGAAAACTTTTGTTTTCGTTTGTCTCTGCGCTCGCCTTTCGCTATCTTTGTCGCATGTATCCATGGGGTGACGACAGACCGTACAACAGCTATTCGGCCTATTTCCGCCGCCTGTTCGGCGAACGAGTGCAGAAGGTGGCCGTAAATGCCGGATTCACCTGTCCCAACCGTGACGGCACGGTCGGGACGGGCGGCTGTACCTTCTGCAACAACGGGGCCTTCACCCCGTCCTACTGCACGCCGCTCAAGAGCGTGACCCGACAGATAGAGGAGGGCATCGAGTTCCACCGCCGCCGATATCGCGACGCCACCCGATATCTGGCATACTTCCAGTCCTTTTCCAATACATATGCGCCTCTCGAGAGGCTTGCCAAGGTCTACGGCGAGGCCCTGTCGCACCCTATGGTCGCGGGGATAGTCGTCGGAACGCGCCCCGACTGCGTCGACGAACGAAAACTCGACTACTTCGCCTCTCTTTCGCGCGACGCCTACGTTGCCGTCGAATACGGGATAGAGAGCACTTGCGACGATACCCTTCGCCGTGTCAACCGCGGACATGATTTCGCCACCGCACGGCGTGCCGTCGAGATGACGGCCGAACGGGGGATACATGTCGGCGCCCATTTCATCCTGGGACTTCCGGGCGAGAGCGACGACATGCTTGTTGCGCAGACGGATATCATAAACTCCCTGCCGCTGACCAGCGTCAAGTTCCACCAGCTGCAGGTCTTCTCCGGCACTGCGATGGAACACGAGTACGACCTGCATCCGGAGCGGTTCCGCTTCTGGGAGGTGGAGGAGTACATGGACCTTTTCGTGGAGATACTGCGCCGTCTGCGTCCCGACATTGTCGTGGAGCGCTTTGCGAGCGAGGCACCGCCACGTTACCACCATGGCCGGAACTGGGGACTGCTCCGTAACGAGACGCTGTGGTCGATGCTCGAAAAAAGATTGCGCGAAAAGGGTGCATATCAAGGAGAAAAATTTATACATTTGTAGGTCGATATATTTGATATACATGAAAAATATGGTGGCTATCGGGAAAACAAGCATTTTCGGAGTGTTCAAGGAGTACTTGTTGATGACGGTCGGAATGTGTATATACGCCTTCGGCTGGATAGGTTGCATCCTGCCTGCGCACTGCATGGGCGGCGGTGCGAGCGGACTCTCGCTGCTCATATACTATCTTACCGGCGAGGTGATGTCGATAGGTGTGATCGTATTCATAATCAATGCTATACTGCTGTTGATAGCAGGATTCATCGTAGGCTGGAAATTCGGTATAAAGACCATCTATTGCGTTGCTGTGCTTTCCGCTGCGATGTGGGCGTTCCAGAAGATGTTTACGCTGCCGGACGGAACGGTTGAGGACATATTCCAGCTCGACAACCGCCTGCTGTCGGCCATTTTGGGCGGCATATTCGCGGGAATAGGAGTCGCGATGTGTTTCATGCAGGGCGGCTCGACGGGCGGCACCGACATCGTTGCGATGATAATAAACAAGTACCGCACCATATCCTACGGCAAGATAGTCCGCTTTTCGGACTCGTTCATAATCGCCTCGGCACTGTTCCTTCCCAACATAGGCATCGACGGAGTCATCTACGGATTCGTCTTCGTGGCCGTGTTCAGCTATACAGTCGACATGATCATGGCCGGCAACCAGCAGTCGAGCCAGATACTCATCATATGCCGGGACTATCGTGAGATGGCCGATGCGATGAACAACATGGCACACCGCGGAGCCACGGTCATAGATTCGGTCGGATGGTATACCAAGCACGAATCAAAGATAGTGATGGTCGTGTGCCGCAAGCGCGACACCTCGGTGGTCCTGAAGGTCGTAAAGAAGGTGGACCCCGACGCCTTCATAACCGTCGGTTCCGTCATGGGCGTATACGGCAAGGGCTTCGATGCGCTGAGCAAGATATGACATGCGCGAAAAATGGAAAAAGAGAGGCGGGAAGTTGCTCCCGCCTCTCTTTTTTTGTGCCATCGGCTTGTCAATATACCCACTCCATGTCCTCGATGTAGAGGATGTTGTCGGTGCTGCCGGTTAGGTAGTCTCCGTATGCGCTCGACGAAGCGGAGAATACGAACGAGTAGCTGCCGTCCGACGGCTTTGCCTCCGTGTCGTAGAACCGCAGCGGAATCACTGCCTCCACCCAACCGTTGCCGTCGGCACCGCCTGCGCCTGCGGCCGTGGATTCGGTTATCATCAGCGAACCGTATCCTATTATGGCGCCTTCACCCACCGATGAGGCCTTCTCCGGGTCCCAGAATGTCGCGGTGTCCATCGAGACTCCCGACTTGACCCTGTGGCGGGCGCTCCAGTCGGTTATGCAGAACATTATGCGTATCGGGTCGGTTGTCTCGCCTGCAACATGCGATGACTTGTCCGGGTCGTTGGAGCCTACGTGGGTCATCTTGCTCACGGTGGCCTTGTAGCGCACCTTCATTCCCGAAGGGCGTCCCGAATAGGTGAACTGCTGGCCGAACGATGCGTATCCGAACATGTCCGTAAATCCGGTCCCGAACTCCATTGTTCCGGAGAAGAGGTTGCCCGGGGCGAATATGTTGCCTGTCGCGGTGTCGCCCTTGAGAAGGGCGCACGAGGTGCCGTTGAACCCTGCTACCGACGAATCCTGCGTGCAGAGTCCCGATGTGTTCTTGTTGTTTCCGTTGGCCCAGAACATGTCGGAGCTGCTTGCGTTGGGGTATGCCACCTCGGCGCTGGTGAAGAATCCTCCCGTCACCTTCGACGTGCACCACTGGTCCATCGAGGCGTACGGTATTGCGTCGGCCGTGCCGCCTGCGGAGAAGGAGCCCGATGCCACCTCTTCGCCGTCGACCGTAAGGCGGTATTCGTATGTCTGTCCGAGGAACACGCCGGTGCCGGCATTACGCGTTTTGTATGCGAGCACGGCGCCTGCGGCCTCGGTCTGCGTCCATGACGGTGCGATGGAGTAGACGGAGCCGGATACCGGTGCGGCGGTCTGCCACTCCTGCTCACCGCTTGCGCGGTATTCCACTGCAACACTCTCCTGCGGCAGGCCGTCGGTTCCGGATATGGTCAGCGAGGCGGTGTTGTTCCAGAGGTCCGCGTCGTTGTTGTAAGTTATGGCGTAGTTCGCCGGGGCCGTATAGTGGAATGTCAGGCTGCGGGCGATGGTGCGTCCCGCAAGGTCGGTCGCCGTGAGCGTGAATACGTGGTCGCCCGATTCGGTCGGCGAGAGCATGAGTATGAGCGGTACGAGGTTGTCGAGGTTGAACTCCACATCCGTAAGGCCGACGAGGTCGTCGCCCGTGGTGAGGCCCATCGACGCGAGGGCTTCGGCGTATCCGGCATTGTCTATCATGTCCATTTCGGCAGCCAGGCCGACACCCTGAAGGAGCTCTGGCGTGAGCAGGCCCGAATCTATGTTGATCTTCATGCCTCTGATTCCCGAAGGCACCGTTATCGCCAGGTGGCAGAGCCCATCCATGTCGGATGTCAGCTCCATCGGTTCGAACGACTCGTTGCCGATCCATACGGCCGACGGTGCAGGCGTCTCGGTCCACTCGGCGATGTCGCGGTTGAGATAGTAGAGCTTGCCTGCGGTCAGTGGCTTGCCCGTGCGGTCGACGGTTATGTCGGCACGGTGGTTCTCCGTTATCACGCTTACGGTCAGATTGCCGTATTCACCCTCCGGAATATTGAAGAATGCCTTTGCTTCCGAAGCCGTAGCGGTGGAAGATTCGCCGAAGAGCGCAATCACGTGCCTCGACTGTCCGTCGGTGTGGAGTGCGGTCGCCGTTGACTCGCCGAATGTCAGGGCCGATGCCGAAACAGGTGCGGAGTCGGAGGTGAGCGTTATGGCCTTGACCGGTTCCGATGCCGCCGCGCCGGATGTGGTCAGGTGTGCCGCCACGATTGCCGTAAGGTGCTTGAGATTGAATGTCAGTTCGGCTCCGTCGGGCCCGACGCCCGCTTCGGAGGTGCCTGCATCTATCGTCGCGGATGCCATGGCGTCGAACGAGCTGTTGAATCCGTTTCCGCCCTGCGTGCGCTCGCGGCCGAAAGGAACCTGCCCGTCGGTGTCGGATGCCGGGTAGGATGCGCGGTAGGTGCGCTCCCCGGTGCCTGCCGTAAGGTATCCGGTGAAGAGCCGCGTCTGCGAATCGTATGTGAATGTTGCGCGTTCGGCGACGCCGTTGAGTGTGGCCACCACCGAAATAGCGTCCCCGTCCTCCCATGAGCCGGTGTAGGAACCGCTTTCGTATCCGTCGTCGATTATCGCCCTGGAATCGGCCCCTATGTGTTCGCTTTGTGCCGAAAACGACACCTTCACGCGTCCGGTGCCTGTCTCGGCCGTGCCGTCGTTCCTGACGCATCCCGTAATCATGTATGCCGCCGCCATAAAGAGTGCGGCCGTGAATATCCTCTTCATAATCCCTGTCTGTTTTCCGTTAATACTGATAGTCGAGCGGCTCGGCATCTCCTCCCGGATATGTTTCGCTCGCGCTGAAACCGCGTTCTGCGGTTATGTCGCACCACTCTGCCGCAGGTGCTTCATAGGTGTTTCTTTGGATTTTGAGTTTCATGTTCGGATGTTTTTTTGTGAATGAAAAATCTGTCGTGCACACCGCAAATGTATCCATATGCCTCCGGCACTTCAAATTTTTTCAACGAAGCGGCCGATGCATATCCCGAATCGGCCGAAAAGTTAAACGAAGGGTTTGCCGCATGAAGGCCATTTGCTCGCGTGCGGAGGAAATCGTCGGGTTTCACGGACGTTTTTCGCAAATTCTTCATACCTTTGTTTTCGATGGGCAGATATGCAGACATAGTGTTGCCGCTGGCAGGTCCGGCCTATACGTTCGCCGTCGACGGATCGGCTCCGCCGGAGCCGGGGTCGGCCGTGGCCGTGCAGTTCGGTGCGCGCGGCTACAGCACCGGCATCGTGTGGCGAATCCACGACAATCCGCCTGCGGGTGGCCGCGTCAAGAGCGTGGTGCGCACGCTCTACGATACGCCGCTGCTCTCACCCTTGCAGATGCGCTTCTGGGAGTGGATGGCCGACTACTACATGTGCACCCTCGGCGAGGTGATGCGCATGGCCCTGCCGTCGGAGGTGAAGCCGCGGGCCGAGCAGGAGTCGGGGATGGTAGGATACCGTCCGCGCCGCATCTGTTTCGTCCGCCTTGCCGCGGAGCCCGATGCCGAAAGGTCGGCATACATGCAGCGCCGCGCCCCGAAGCAGTACGCCGTAGTCTCCCGCCTGCGGGAGGCCGGAGGAGCGCTTCCGCGCTCGGAGTTTTCGGAGAGTTCCGCGCTGTCGGCCCTGTGTCGGGCCGGTATAACGGTCACCGAGGAGCGCGAGGTGGCGGAACCGGCACCGCGCCATTCGCTTCCGGACACCCTTCCGGCGCTGTCGCCGGCACAGGAGCGCACGCTTGCCGAAATCGGGGATGGGTTCTCGCGCCGCGGCGTGGTATTGCTGCGCGGCGTGACGAGTTCGGGCAAGACGGAGATATACATGCACCTGATCGACGCCGTGCTGCGGTGCGGCGGTGACGTACTCTATCTCGTGCCGGAGATTTCGCTTACGCCGCAGCTCGTGGAGCGTCTGCGACGTACATTCGGCGATGCGGTGACGGTATACCATTCGGGCCTCACCCCTTCCAGGCGCACGAAGACATATATGGGGCTGCTGCGTTCCGACGGAGGCAACGTCGTCGTCGGCGCCCGTTCGGCGGTCTTCCTGCCGCTGCGCCGTCTCGGCCTTGTCGTTGTCGACGAGGAACACGACGCGAGCTACAAGCAGAGCGAGCCTTCGCCGCGCTACAACGGCCGCGATTCGGCCGTGATGCTCGCCTCGCTGCACGGTGCGGAGTGCATTCTCGGAAGCGCCACGCCATCCCTCGAGAGCTATGCCAACCTGCTTTCCGGAAAATATGCCGGGGCGACCCTTTCGGAGCGCTACGGCGGAATACTGACGCCGAGGATAACGGTTTCCGACACGTTGAGGTCCGCGAAGCGCGGCGAACGGCGCCTGCATTTCAACAGGGAGCTGCTCGATGCCGTTGCCCTGCGTCTCGAGCGCGGGGAGCAGACCATGCTCCTGCAGAACCGCCGCGGATACTCCCCGTTCGTGGAGTGTACGGAGTGCGGGTGGACAGCCCGCTGCCCGCGCTGCAACGTTTCGCTGACCCGCCACCTTGCAAAGGGGGAGCTTGTGTGCCACTACTGCGGCTACTCGATGCCGCTGCCGAGGGTGTGCCCCGAGTGCGGACACGGCACCATGGAGGACAGGGGCTTCGGCACGGAGCGCATAGAGGACGATATCGCGTCGATATTCCCGCAGGCGAGGGTTTTGCGCCTCGACGGCGATACGGCCACGTCGGGTGCGGCCTGCGCGCGCATCGTGTCGGCCTTCTCGCAGCGCGAGGCCGACATACTCGTCGGTACGCGGATAATATCGAAGGGTCTCGACTTCGACGGGGTCACGCTCATCGGAATACTGAATGCCGACAACCTGCTCAACACGCCCGACTTCCGTGCCGGGGAGCGGGCATGGCAGTTCCTGATGCAGGCCGCAGGGCGTTGCGGACGCCGCTCCACCCGCGGCGAGGTGATAATACAGACCTCCGAGCCGTCGCACCCGCTGTTCCGCTGGCTCGGCGAGGAGCATTACGAGTCGGTGGCGGCCGAACTGCTTGAGGAGCGCCGCATATTCTCGTATCCGCCATATGCCCGTCTGGTGCGCATAACGCTCCGCAGCACCGATACCGGCCGCCTTGCGTCGGCGGCGCGGACGCTCGATGCGGCGTTGAGGGCGCGGCTCTCCGGAAGGGTCTTCGGACCGGCATCGCCGCTCGTGGACAGGGTGCGCGACGAATACATACTCGAAATAACGGTCAAGATAGAGAGCTCGGCCTCGATGTCGAAGGCCCGGGGGATAATAAGGGAGGAGACGGTGTCGCTGCGCTCCCGAAGGGAGATGCGCGGCGTAAAGGTGATCTGCGATGTCGATTTTCAGTAAAATCATCTCCGATGTGGCGTCGCTGCTCTTCCCGCCACTCTGTCCCGTGTGCCGACGTCCGCTCGGCGAGGGCGAGAGGTTCGTCTGCACGTCGTGCCGTTACCGCATACCGTTGACGAATTTCTGGAGAGAGGCGGGCAACCCGATGGAGCAGCGCTTCTGGGGTATCGTCCCCGTCCGCAGTGCGGCGGCGCTCTTCTGGTTCTCTGAAGGGAGCGACTGGCGCCGCCTTGTGCACAGCTTCAAGTACTCCGGTAAATGGCTCTTCGCACGCAGGATGGGCGAGTGGTTCGGGGCGGAACTTGCCCGCAGCGGCAGCTTCTCCGACGTGGATGTCATAGTCCCGGTGCCGCTTCACTGGAGGAAGAGGCTTTCAAGGGGATACAACCAGTCAGAATTCATTGCCGAGGGGATGGCCCGCTCCATGGGCGCGGTCTGCCGCAACGGTGCCCTGCGCCGTGTCCGCAATACCCCGAGCCAGACGCTCAAACACCGCAACGACCGTTGGGAGAATGTCTCCGGTGCATTCTCCGTGTGCCGACCCGAGCTTCTGCGCGGCCGTCATGTACTCATTGTCGACGACGTCTTCACCACCGGCTCCACCGTCATGGCGTGTGCGGAGGAGATCTTCCGCACCTGCGAAGGGGATGTCACGCTGAGCGTCGCCACGCTTGCCTTGTCGCGCAACTCTTTCGACGTGCGGTGAGCGGCCGTTGAGGAAAAAATCGGAAAATATCAACATCCCAATCCCCGCGCAGGTGTGCATGTCCGCGCGGAGGGGCGTGTTGTGAACACTGTTTTCAACAGAATCCGCCGTGGCGCCGGTTGGCAGGGACGATAAAATTTGTTAATTTTGCCATTACTTTTGTTTTTGAATCAATCGAACGGAAATGGCAAAGGAGTTCAAACAGTCCCAACGCAACAGGGAGGCTTACGATGCTCTCATGCAGGATGCGGCCGGGAGCGTTCCGCCGCAGGCGGTGGAGCTCGAGGAGGCGGTTCTCGGAGCACTGATGCTCGAGAACGACCTCATAACGACTGTGCAGGAGTATCTCACCAGGGATTCTTTCTATACCGAGGAGCACAGGCTCATATACCAGGCCATCGACGAACTTTCGCAGGCCCGCAAGCCGACCGACCTCTATACGGTCACCGAAAGGCTCAAGTCCAAGCATGAACTGACGAAGGTCGGCGGCGCAACGTATCTGGCGCAGCTCACGCAGAAGGTGGGCTCGGCCGCCAACATCGAGTTCCATGCCCGAATCATAGCCCAGAAGTATGTGCAGCGCGAGCTTATCCGTTCGGCCGTTGAGATACAGAGGCGTTCGTACGACAGCGCCGTCGACGTTACGGACCTCATAGATTTCGCCGAGTCGGAGATTCTCAAGATCACCGACGGCCACGTCAAGCGTTCGGTCCAGAGTGCCTCGGACATACTCCGCCGTACGATGCTGCAGATCGAGGAGGCCGGCAAGAACGACTCCAAGTACAGCGGCATCTGTTCCGGATTCGCCTCCATCGACAACGTGACCCTCGGCTGGCAGCCTTCGGACCTCATCATAGTGGCCGCACGACCTTCGATGGGTAAGACGGCCTTCGTGCTGTCGATGGCCCGCAACATGACAGTCGACTACGACACTCCGGTGGCCTTCTTCTCGCTCGAGATGTCGGCCGGACAGCTCATGACGCGACTCATAGTCGCCGAAACCGGACTGCCGGGTACGCTCATCCGCAGCGGAAAGCTTTCGCCGGAGCAGTGGAAACACCTTGAGGAGTCGGTCAAGCCGCTCGGAATGGCCCCGCTCTACATCGACGACACCCCGGCGCTCTCGATATTCGAGTTCCGCTCCAAGGCGCGCCGCATGCACAGCCACAACGGTGTGAAACTCATCATTATCGACTATCTGCAGCTGATGACCGGCCCGAGCGACAACAAGGGCAACCGCGAGCAGGAGGTGGCCTTCATCTCACGTACGCTCAAGGCTATCGCCAAGGAGCTGAACGTCCCGATAATCGCGCTTTCGCAGCTCAACCGTTCGGCCGAGGCGCGAGGCGGTTCCAAGCGGCCGCAGCTGAACGACCTCCGCGAGTCGGGAGCCATCGAGCAGGATGCCGACATCGTGGCATTCATCCACCGTCCGGAGTACTACGGCTTCACGCAGACGGAGGACGGACTCCCTACGGCCGGCCTTGCCGAGATAATCATCGCCAAGCACCGAAACGGTGCCGTGACGGACATCCCGATGAAGTTCCTCAAGGACCAGGCGCGGTTCGCCGACATGGAGGGTGCCGGCGGCGACTCTCCGGTTGCGGGCGAGCAGTACGATGATTATGCCAGCGGTTCCGGAGATTCCTCCTCGTCTATACGCAACGTTACCTCGACGGAGTTCGACGTCCCGGGCTCGCACCAGTTGGGCGAGGTCCCGTTCTGATGTCAGCAATAAAACATACCTGAAAACATGTTCGTCAGTTGCCTGGCCGGCGCCATAGTCGGCATACGCGCCGTACCGGTTACGGTGGAGGTGAATGTCGCCGGTGGCGGCATCGGCCTTTTTCTTGTCGGCCTGCCCGACAATGCGGTCAAGGAGAGCGAGCAGCGCATACGTTCGGCCTTCGGCAACTCGATGTTCCGCATGACGGGCCGCAAGGTTGTCGTGAACCTCGCTCCGGCCGACCTGCGCAAGGAGGGTTCGGGCTTCGACTTGCCGATAGCGGTCGGCATTCTCGCCGCGACGGAGCAGGTGAACGAGGGCGCCCTCGAGGGGACGCTGCTTGTCGGCGAGCTCTCGCTCGACGGAGGCATCCGCCCGGTGCGCGGCGTGCTTCCGCTCGTGGTCATGGCCAAGGCGCAGGGCCTGCGGCGGGTGATAATCCCCGCGGCCAACGCCAACGAGGGCGCTGCGGTCGAGGGCATCGACGTCTTCGCCGTGGAGAGTCTGTCGCAGGCGGTGTCGTTCCTCAACGGGGAGACGCGCCTCGAGCCGGTGTCCCCGCATGTCCCAGATGCCGACGGTGTGGCGATGAACCGTTATGCGGAGGATTTCGCCGATGTCAAGGGGCAGCAGCATGTGAAGCGTGCGCTCGAAATAGCCGCCGCCGGAGGGCATAACGTCCTGATGGTCGGTGCACCCGGATCGGGAAAGACGATGCTTGCCCGCCGCATGCCGACGATACTGCCTCCGATGACGCTCGAGGAGGCGGTGGAGTGCACGGAGATTCACTCCGTCGCAGGAAAGCTCGGCGAGGCCTCCGGCCTGCTTTCGCAACGGCCTTTCCGTGCGCCGCACCACCTTGCGTCGCAGGTGGCGCTCGTGGGCGGAGGGCAGTCGCCGCAGCCCGGCGAGGTGAGCCTCGCTCATAACGGGGTGCTGTTTCTGGACGAGCTTCCGGAGTTCGGCCGCAATGTGCTCGAGGTGCTGCGCCAGCCGCTCGAGGAGAAGACCATAACCGTCTCCCGTGCCCGCTACATAGTCGAATATCCCGCCAACTTCACGCTTATAGCGGCCATGAACCCGTGTCCGTGCGGCTACTACAACCACCCGACGAAGGAGTGCACGTGCCCGCCGTCGGCTGTGCGCCGTTACGTTTCGCGCATATCGGGACCGCTGCTCGACCGCATCGACATCCATGTCGAGGTTACGCCGGTGAGTGTCGAGGAGCTCGGGTCGGCCGAAAGGGGCGAACCGAGCGCGGCAATACGCGAGAGGGTGGTCCGCGCAAGAAATATCCAGTCCGGACGCTTTGCCGGTCTCGGAATACACTCCAACGCGATGATGAACAGTGCCATGATACGGGAGTTCTGCGCTCTGGACCGCGATTCGGCGGCGCTGCTCGAACGGGCCATAAACCGTCTGGGCCTCTCCGCGAGGGCATACGACCGCATAATCAGGGTGGCACGGACGATAGCCGACCTGGCCGGTTGCGCCGACATCTCCCCGCAGCACATAGCCGAGGCGGTGGGATACCGTACGCTCGACCGTGCCGGATGGGGCCTTTGACATCTTGCGGAGGAGAGATACGATACGCATGCGATAAGGGAGTAAATACTCCCTTATCGTTTTTTTGCGCGTCACTTTGCACTTCCGAATAATAATGCCTATTTTTGTGACTAATTTCGAATGTTGAAAATCTATGAAACGAATCATACTTTCGGGAGGCGGCACAGGCGGCCATATCTATCCTGCCGTGTCCGTCGCCGAAGCGCTCAAGCGCCGTCTTGGAGATGACGTGGAGATACTCTTCGTGGGTGCGGAGGGGAAGATGGAGATGGAGCTCGTGCCCAGACTCGGCTACAAAATCGTGGGGCTGCCGATAGCCGGCCTGCGGCGCAGCCTGTCGCTGCGCAACCTGCTGCTCCCGGTACAGGTATGGCGCAGCCTGCGGCAGGCACGCAAACTCCTGCTCGACTTCAAACCCGATGTGGTTGCCGGATTCGGCGGCTATGCCAGCGCGCCCGTGCTCTTCATGGCACAGCGCATGGGCATCCCGACGGTCATACAGGAGCAGAACTCGTACGCCGGCCTGGCCAACAAGATCGTAGGCCGCCGTGCATGCAGCATATGCGTCGCCTACGACGGCATGGAGAGGTTCTTCCGTGCCGACAGGATAGTGATGACGGGCAATCCGCTCCGCGGCAGCTTCTCGTGCGGCGACGTCTCGCGCGAGGATGCGCTGAAGTATTACGGGTTCGACGGCTCGCTGCCGGTGATGCTCGTCGTGGGCGGCTCGCTTGGCACGCGCACGCTCAACAACATGATGAAGGCATGGGTCATAACCCTCGGCGGCGAGGCTCCCGTACAGGTCATATGGCAGACGGGTCGCTACTACGAGCGCGAGATGCGTGATTTCCTGAAGACATACCCGACGCGCAACATCTGGCAGGGCGCCTTCATCGACCGCATGGACTATGCCTACGCCATAGCCGACGTGGTCATCTCGCGCAGCGGCGCATGCACCGTGTCGGAGCTATGCGCCGTCGGCAAGCCGGTTCTTTTCGTCCCTTCGCCCAACGTTGCGGAGGACCACCAGACCAAGAATGCGCAGGCGCTGGTCCGCAAGAAGGCCGCGATGATGGTCGGCGACTCGGAGGCCGTCGACTGCGGCATATCGACAGCCCTGCGGATGCTCTCCGACAGCCAGTGCCTGCAGTCCCTTTCGAAAAACATATCCCGCCTCGCCCGCCCGAATGCGGCGGACCGCGTGGCCGACGAGATACTCAAATATTCGGAGAAGCGATGAAGGACAGGATATATTTTCTCGGCATAGGCGGTATCGGAATGAGCGCCCTTGCCCGCTATTTCCTCCACGAGGGGTGGCGCGTGGGCGGTTATGACCGCACGGAGAGCGCCATCACGGAGGCCCTTGCCGAAGAGGGGGCGTTCGTGCACTACGAGGACGACGTGAGGTCGATTCCGCCGGAGTTCCTCGATGCGGAGCGTACGGCGGTGGTCTATACGCCGGCCGTTCCGGCGTCGCACGGCGAGTTCACGATGTTCCGCGAGCGCGGCTTCGAGGTCATGAAACGCTCGCAGATGCTCGGCCTGCTGTCGCAGGGCAAATATGTGATGGCCGTGGCCGGCACGCACGGCAAGACGACCACGACGACGCTCGTCGCATGGCTCAACAGCCGCGCCTCGGGTGAGGGCAGTGCCTTTCTGGGCGGCATATCGGCCAATTTCGGCAGCAACCTCGTGCTGGGCGGCGGTAACCGCCTTGCGGTGGAGGCCGACGAGTTCGACCGCTCGTTCCTGCGCCTGAATCCCGACGTTGCGGTGGTCACCTCGGCCGATGCCGACCATCTCGACATATACGGGACCGTGGAGAACGTACGCGAGGCCTTTGCGCAGTTCATCTCGCAGATACGGCCGGGCGGCTCGCTGATAATGAAGCTCGGAACGCCGGTGGAGGTGCGCAACGGCGCAATCGCGGTCTACGGCTACTCGTGCGACGGTGGCGGAGACTTCCATGCCGAGCACATAGAGCTTGCGGAGGGCGGACACTACCGCTACGACATCGTGACGCCCGACTCGCGTGTCGAAGGGTGCACGCTCGGGGTTCCGGGACGCATAAACATCGAAAACTCCGTTGCGGCCGTTGCCGCATACTGGTATGCCTGCCGTCACGACGGCAAGAGTTTCGATGCGGATGCCGTGCGCGGTGCCCTTGCGGAGTTCTCCGGGGTGAAGCGCCGCTTCGAGATATATGTGAATACGCCGAAACAGGTATATATGGACGACTACGCGCACCATCCGCGCGAACTGTCGGCAACGATAACCTCCGTGAAGGGAATGTTCCCAGGCCGCAAGGTGACGGCCGTGTTCCAGCCGCACCTCTACACCCGTACGCGCGACCTTTACCGCGAGTTCGCCGCGGCGCTGTCACTGGCCGACGAGGTGGTGCTGCTGCCGATATACCCGGCCCGCGAGCTCCCCATCGAGGGCATTACGACAGAGATCATAGCCGGCCTCGTCACGGTGCCGTGCCGCATCGTGGATCGCGGGGAGCTGGCACGCGAACTGTCGGCGATGGATACCGATGTGGTTGTGACGTTCGGTGCCGGAAACATCGACGCCTGCTGCCGAGAGGTGGCTGAGGCGCTTTCACGCAAGGCCTGAAGGACAGGGTGGACAGACGATGAAGAAGAAGTGGAGACGCATACTCAATGTGGTACTGGCGGTGACGATATGGTCCGCCGTAATCGCGTATGTGGCATACGCGACCGTGTTGACGCGCCGCCACAGGGCCGAACAGACCGTCGAGCGCGTCGACATACTGGTGCGCGACAGTACGGAGACGGGACAGCTCGTAACGACGCAGCGGGTGCGTGAGTGGATACTGCGCAGCGGAATAGGCACCATCGGCGTCCCGATCGACGAGGTCGATGTCGGCGGGATACGGTCGCTGATACAGAAGAACGGATTCGTCGAGAGGGTCGACGTCTCGGTGACCTATTCGGGCATAATGAACATCGAGGTGAGCCAGCGCCGGCCGATGATGCGGCTGATGGTCGACGGGTACGATGCATACGTCACCGAAGACGGGTTCATATTCGAGTCTCCCGATGCATCGGCGCTCTATGTGCCGGTGGTTACGGGCCCTTACAGGCCGATAACGCCGCCAAGCTACGAAGGCCGCATGGGCGATTTCATTGCCGAACGGGCCCGGGAGTCGCAGGAGCGCATAAGGGAGATAGGTCGGGACAAGATTGCCCTTTACCGTGAGGAGGACACCATACGTGTGCGCCGGACGGCGGAGCGCAAGCGCAGCGTGAAGAAGCAGTGGCGCGAGGACAAGGAGGATTTCCGCAAGAGGGTGGACGAACTTCGCCGGCAGAAACGCGCCAAACTGAAGTATTACGACGGGATGCTGCGCGACATACAGTCCCGCATAGATGCCGTTACGGCACGCCAGAGGGCGGAGGCTCTCAAACAAAAAAAGTTGGAGGAAAGGTACGACGATTTCCTCAAACTGATTAATTTTGTAAAATGGTTGGAATCCGACAGTTTCTGGAGCTCGGAGGTTGTGCAGATTGTGGCCCGCACCTCCTCGTCGGGCAGGCTTGAGGCTGACCTCGTGCCGCGCAGCGGCAATTTCCGGATAGTTCTCGGAAACCTCGACGATGCCGACCGCAAGATGGACAAGCTGATGCGTTTCTATCGTGACGGGCTGAGCCGCATAGGCTGGGACCGTTACCGCATCATCAACGTGAAATATGAGAATCAGGTGGTTTGTACGGAGTAGATAGCGATATGGAAAAGAAGAATTACATAGTGGGAGTGGACATCGGTTCCTCCAATGTCGTGGTTATCGTCGGGACCGTCCAGAAGGACGGCCTGCTCAATGTCGAAGGTGTCGCTTCGCGCCCTGTGGGCAAGGGAGTCAACTCGGGGCGGATTGAGAACATGCGCACCGTGGGGTCGGCCATCCGCGAGGCGAAGGCCGAGCTTGAGAACGATCTCAACATCCGCATCAACGAGGCTTATGCGGGCATCTCCGGCGATTTCGTCAGGTGCGCTCTCTACACCGACCATGTCTTCATCAAGGACCCGTCGGGATGCATCTCCAAGGAGGATGTGGCGAGCCTTCACGACCGCATGCGCAACGTCATGGCCGACGAGGGCGAACAGATAATGTCGCGCATGCCGCAGAACTACGTCATCGACGACAGCCGTATGGTGGACGACGACCCCGTGGGTACGTTCGGACGCAAGCTCTCGGCGACGTTCCTCTTCGTGCTGTGCCAGAAGATACAGATCGAACGTGTGAAGATGTCGTTCCACAATGCGGGGATGACGCTTCTCGACATATTCGTCAACCCGGCCGTGCTGCCGGACGCCGTGCTTACCGACGGTGAGCGCGACGAGGGTGTGGCCGTGGTCGACATAGGCGGCGGCACAACCGACGTGGCCGTGGTGCGCGGCGGAAAGCTGCGGTATGCGGCATCGATACCTATCGGAGCCGCAAGCATCAATGCCGACATGCGGGCATTCGGAATCGCCGACTGCAATACGGAGTCGATAAAGAAGAAATACGGCTCGGCCGTATCGGAACTGGTCGACGCCGACAGGGTCATACAGATACAGATGGCTGGCCAGCAGAAGCGCGACTTCCTGCAGAGGAACCTTGCCGCGATAGTCGAGGCCCGTCTGAAGGATATAGCGGAGTTCGTATGGAATGAGATACGCGACGCGAAGTTCTCGACCAAGATACCTTGCGGGCTCGTGCTCACGGGAGGGTCGGCGCTGCTTACCGACATCGACGAACTGTTCCGCCGCGAGACGGGTGCGAACGTGCGTCTTGGCGGCGCATGCCGCGGCATCAACGAGGAGTCGCAACAGAAGATAGGCACGTATGCCCATTCGGCAGCCGTGGCGATCCTTGTCGCCGGTGCCGCACACGGCGCGTGCGACGTGGTGGGCCGTACGGCCGTACCGGGCCGTGCCGAAGCCAGGGATATCGCGGAACCGCAGAGACCGCAGAGGCCGGAAATGGCTGCAGCACCGGCTGCGGAACGGACGTATGAAGAGCCGGAACGCGAGCCTGCGGCGGAGGGTGCGGATGTCTCCGACAACCGTTCCGCCGGTTCGGATGCAGAGCCTGAACGGGCTGAGACCCCGGATCAGGAGCCGAAGGGCGGCAAGGAGGAAAACAAGGAGGGAAAGAAGAAAAAGGGGCTGTTCGAATCGTTCATAAAGACCATCGACGAGATACTCGGCAACTCCGACCAGGAATATTTGTAGCGGATTATGGATAATATTGACAAGAACATACTTGACGAGATACCCGTTTTGCGTAGCCTGCCGGCCGAGATCATGGTGGCGGGCGTCGGCGGTGCCGGCGGCAATGCCGTTGACCACATGTGGCGCATGGGAATAAGCGGGGTGAACTTCGTTGTCTGCAATACGGACATACAGGCTCTGGAGAAGAGCCCGGTACAGCGCAAGATATGCCTGGGCGACGGTCTGGGTGCGGGCAATGACGCCCGAGTGGGCGAGCAGAAGACCAAATCGTCGCTCGACGAGGTCCGCCGCTGCTTCGAGGGCCTCGGGACGAAGATGCTCTTCATCGCCGCCGGAATGGGCGGAGGTACCGGTACCGGAGCATCCCCGATAATTGCCCAGCTTGCGAAGGAGATGGACATCCTCACGGTGGCGATAGTCTCCATGCCTCCGGAGTCGGAGGGCCCGCTGCGCATGCAGCAGGCGAGGGAGGGTATCGACCGCCTGCGCGAGTTCGTCGATTCGCTCATCGTGTTGAGCAACGACGCCATCAATGAGCTGTACGGCGACCTGCCGATAGAGAAGGCCTTCGACAAGGCCAACGACATCCTTGCCATGGCCGCCAAGGGCATAGCGGAGATAGTGACGATAAAGAGCAACCTCGTGAATGTCGACTTCGCCGATGTATGCAAGGTAATGAGCAACAGCGGATGTGCCGTGATAGGCGTCTCCACGGCTTCGGGTGACAACCGTGCCGAGGAGGTCATCGACGCATCGCTCTCGTCGCCGCTCTTCGGCGGCGCGTCGATTGCCGGTGCGAAGAACGTGCTCCTGAACCTCTCGACGGCGTCGTCCGACGACCTGACGCTGCGCGAGGCCAACCGCGCCATCGACCGCATACAGCAGTACGCGGGCGAGAAGGACGACGACGGAAATATCCGCAAGGCCAACATAATCTGGGGAACGAGCGTAAAGCCGGAGCTCGGCGACAAGCTCGAGGCCATAGTCGTGGTAACGGGATTCCCTTCGGACTACTATCGCGGCACCATATCGGGCGATGTCCAGGTGCGTGAAATGGTGGAGAAACCCATGCCGAAGCCCGATAACGGCGGCCTTGCCGACTTCAAGGAGGAGGTGAGGACACCGGCTCCGCAGAAGATACGCGGGGCGATCAACGTCATAGGCAAGCCGACCCGTCACTACAACGAGGTCGAGCGGCGCAAGGCCACGCCGGCATTCGTCGCGCGCAACGTGCAGTTCGTGACGCTTGCCGCAGGTTCCCGCCGACGTGCCGCCGACCGCCATGAGGACGGGCCGCAGGAGGTGACCGGGGCCGACGATTCGCAGAAACTCTTCTAAAACGTACGACACCTTGCTGATAAGATGTTTGATTTCGTAACATATCTCGGCTGTCCGCCGCAGGCCATAGGGCTTATTGTCGCAACCGCGTTGCTGTTGTGCGTGTCGGCGATGGTCTCCGGAGCCGAGGCTGCATACTTCTCGCTCTCGCCGGCCAACCTGCGCGACATAAAGCAGCGCGGGACGCTCTCGGCCGACGGCGTGATAAAGTTGTTGAAAGACCCAGACACGCTGCTTGCGACGATACTTGTCGTAAACAACCTTGTCAACATATGCATCGTCGTGCTTTCGTCGAAGGCGATAGACCTGATGCTGCGTTTCGAGCGTTTCGAATTCCTCTTCACGGGAGTTTTCGTGACGTTCCTGCTGCTGCTTTTCGGCGAGATACTGCCGAAGATCTTCGCACAGGGTTCGAACGTACGGGTGGCGTTGACGCTGTCGCAGCCGCTGCTTTTGCTGCGTTGGGTCTTCTATCCGATGTCGTACGTGCTGATACGCACCAGCAGCCTCATAGGCGAGAAGGCGTCGCACTACAGCGACATCTCCATCGAGGAGCTTGCCGATGCCGTCGACATGACCACGGCCTCATCGAGCGAGGAGCAGAAGATGCTCTCGGGCATAGTCACCTTCGCCAACCGCGAAGTGGACGACATAATGCGGCCGCGTCTCGACATAAAGGCCGTGGAGTACGACATGTCGTTCGGGGAGGTCAAGCGGATCATCATTGAGTCGGGCTATTCGCGGCTTCCGGTCTATGACGACGACCTCGACCACATAAAGGGCACGCTCTTCGTGAAGGACCTGCTGCAGTACATCAACATGCCGGACGATTTCGACTGGCGGAGACTCGTGCGCGAGCCATACTTCGTGCCGACGCACAAGAAGATAAACTCGATGCTCGAGGATTTCCAGAACGACAAGGTCCACATGGCCATCGTGGTGGACGAATACGGCGCCACGCAGGGTCTCGTCTCGCTGGAGGATATCCTGGAGGAGGTCGTAGGCGAGATTACCGACGAGAGCGATACGGAGGAGACATTCTACCGCCGTCTGAACGAGAACACCTACCTGTTCGACGGCAAGACCCATATAGTGGACATGCTCCGCGTACTGGAGCTCGACGACGAACTCTTCGAGGATGTGCGCGGACGTGCCGAGACCATTGCCGGACTGATGCTCGAAATCAACCGCGACCTGCTCAAGAAGGGCGACGAGGTGAGTGCGCACGGCATCCGCATGGTCGTGCACTCCGTAGAGGGTCACCGCATAGAGAAAATCAAGGTCATAGTGGAGCGCGGCGATGAGTAGCTCGCTCTTCATAGAGAGGCTGCTCCCGTCCGGACAGCTTGCCGGCTCCGTCAGGGAGTCCGATCTGTTGCGCGCCGCGGAGTTCGGTTCGGAGTCGCGCCGCAGCGGATATCTCGGCTGGCGTGCGATAGTCTACCGCGAACTCGGCCGGGATATCGAACTCGGATACGATGAGTGGGGCGGTCCGGTCGTCGTAGGGCGCAGCGACATCCATATAGGGGTCTCCCACAGCGCCGACTACGTTGCGGTGGTGATATCCGACAAACCGTGTGCTGTGGATATCGAACGGATTATGCGAAATTTCGGACATGTCCTGCCGAAATACCTGTCCCCCGGCGAGATGTCGCTCTCCCCGCACCCCGACTTTCCGGCCGCTGCATGGTGCGCAAAGGAGACGATGTACAAATATTGCCGGCATGGAGTCCATAACCTTCTGTCGGACATGAAGATAGTCGCCGTCGATTTCGACGGCGGAACCATCGACGGCAGCGTTTGCGGCAGGGTCCTGCGCATGCGCATGCGACGTGAGAAAGACAACATCGTTGTCTTTGTCGGATAGTTTTCCTATCTTTGCAGCCTGTATGGGCAGTAAATCATCTACATTGTCGTTGGGTACCGACAGCATCGGAAAGCTGTTGATGCGTTATGCCATTCCGGCCATCATAGCCATGGCATCATCCTCGCTGTACCATATCATCGACAGCATCTTCGTGGGCCACGGCGTCGGCGGTGCCGCCATTGCCGGCATGGCCATAACGATGCCTATCATGAACATCGCATCGGCCTTCGGTACGATGGTCGGCATAGGTGCCGCAGCCCGGATATCGATACGTCTCGGCGAAGGCAACAAGATTGCCGCCGAGAAGACCCTCGGCAATGCCGTGTTGCTCAATATCGTGCTGGGTGTCGGCGTGATGGTTGTCATGCTCGTGTTCCTTGACGAGATACTGCTTCTGTTCAGCGGCGGCCAGGCCACTGAGCAGACCATATCGTATGCCCGCGATTTCATGCAGATAATAATGGCGGGCAATGTAGTGACCCATCTCTATCTGAGCCTTAACGAACAGATAAGGGCCTCGGGATACCCGCAGAAGGCGATGATGATAATGCTGACGGCCGTATTCCTGAACCTGATCCTCAATCCGCTCTTCATCTTCAAGTTCGGATGGGGCATACGGGGCTCTGCGGCGGCTACAGTCATCGCACAGAGTGTTTCGTGTGTGATAACGCTGCATCATTTCTGTTCCAAAAACAGTTTCATACGCTTCAAGCGCTCGTCGTTCCGTTTTGACCGCAAGATAATATTCGCCATTGTATCCATAGGAATGGCTCCGTTCCTACTCAACCTGTGTGCATCGATGGTTGCCGCCTTCGTCAACCATGCTCTGCTGCTCTACGGTGGAACCGGTGCCGACGATGTTGTCAGGACGGCCGGTGCGGGCGATATCTATGTCGGCGCATACGGTATCATGAACCGTGTCGTGCTGCTCTTTATCATGGTTATACAGGGCCTTAACCAGGGCATGCAGCCTATTGTCGGTTACAACTACGGTGCAAGGAACTTCGACCGGGTGCGTAAGACGCTAAAACTGACAATATTCTGCGGCATGGGCATCGCTACGGTGGGCTTCCTGCTCGGACAGTTCGCCCCGGCGGCCATAGCCAGTCTCTTCGTCGATTCATCCAAGAGCGGCGACGAGCAGCTCATGATAGCAGCGGCGACACAGGGCCTGCGAATAATCATCACGATGTTCCCTCTCGTGGGATTCCAGATCGTGGCCGGAAACTTCTTCCAGTACATAGGCAAGGCTCCGTTCGCCATATTCATCTCGCTGACGCGCCAGATGCTGTTCCTGCTCCCGCTGTTGTGGATTATTCCTCACTATCTGGGCGCATATGGCGTATGGATTTCGATGCCTATAGCCGACAGCGCGTCGATTGTCGTTGCGGCTGTATTCCTTACATACCAGCTCCGGCAGATGCGCCGCGAGGAGAACATGTCCATGAACTCCGGACTGAAGGGCAAGAGAAGATAGGGGACAAGCACCGCAGGGGGCAGACGCCGTGCAACGCGGGCTGCGGCCTGAAATGAAATGACAGGCGGGGCACATTCCGGAATGTGCCCCGCCTGTCGTCTTGTCTTGCCGGACGGTTACAGCCCGAGCTTCTTGCGTATATCCTTCGGTATGACGTTGCGGTTGACGGTCACGGACATCGTCTTGTACTCCACGAACGGACGCGAGAAGTAGTAGAATCCGTCGTAAGGCGGCATCACTCCCCAGGAGTTCTGCACCTTGAAGTACCTGTTGCCGCACTGGTCGGTTGCCGTACCCATTATCACCATTCCGTGGTCGTCGGTGGTCTCGTAGTTGTCGAAGGCCTCCTGGCGCATCTGCTGGGTAATCTTCTTCTCGCGGCCCGGCTTCTCGAATCCGTAGAGCTCCTTTTCGCGCTCCTTGCGCGAGAGCTTGCCCCACCTCTCCGCCTCGGTTCCGCTCATGCTCTCGATGTCATCCTCCGGGATGATGGCTATGGCCTTCGTGCGGCTGAATCCGCGCTCCGAGACGTCGGCTCCCCAGCCTACGGTGTGGCCCTCGGCCAGCGAGTTGTCGATGACCTGCATCAGCTCCTCGAGCGGGAGGTTGTAGACCTCTCCCCACATCCAGTTGTCAGGCACCTCGAGTATGAACTTCGAGTAGAACGGATGGTGGGTGTACGATGTGAGCGACACGTAGTCCGACATCTTCACCGGCAGCGACTCGGCGAACGACTTCGGGGTGTACTCCTTGCCGTTGTACGTGAATGTCTCCGGCATCTTGCCGAAATATGCGTCGAGTATGCCGTTCAGTCCATCCTGCCATGCGGTGGTGAGCTTCTTGTTCGGATTGCTGATCACGGCGTCGACGTAGGCCTTCAGGACGGCGTCGATCTCGCCGAACACAGGCTTGTCGGTGCCGTAGTTGAGACCCGGATAGACCTCCTCCGGTACGATGCCGTAGCGCTCGATTCCGTGTATCACGTCATGGTCGGCTCCTCCGACGCAGAAGTTCAGGCTTCCGTGCAGGCGGACGTACTTGACCGCCTTCTCGAAGTATATGTTGCGCACGATCCACATCTCCGACAGGTGTATCGGCTCCCCTCCGGCACGCATGATCTCGCTCTCGATGAACGAGAGGGTGGCATAGCACCAGCAGGTGCCGCTCCGGTACTGGTTCTTTACCGGCGTTGTCGGAATGGTCTTGACATCGGTGAAGACATATCCCTGTTTCTCCTCCGTTTTCTGCGGTCCCTCCTGTTGTGCGGATGCCGTAGTGAACAGTGCGGCCGCAGCCAATAGCGTTACGATGAGTCTCTTCATTGTTCCAGTGTTATTTTTTTGATTGCGATATCGTCTTCATGCACTCTTCATAGGTCAGCTCCTCTACCTTAGCCCCCTTCGGCAGACGGTAGTTCTTTCCCTTCCATGCTATGTAGGCTCCGTAGCGTCCGTTCTTGACGGTCAGTTCGGCATCCTCCGCAAATGTTCGCAGAGGGGTGTTCGCCAGCTGTTTCTGCCTCTCCTGTGCGTGTATGAGCTCGACGGCCCTGTCGTACGAGAGTGTGTACGGGTCGTCGCCCTTGGCAAGCGATGCGAACAGGGAGCCGTGGCGTACGTATGCTCCGAAACGTCCTATGCCTATCACCACATCCTCTCCGTCGAGTTTGCCTACCGTACGCGGCAGCGAGAAGAGCTCGAGCGCCTCATCGAGCGTTATCGACTCTATGAGCTGGCCCTTCTTCATGGAGGCGTAGCGCGGCTTTTCGCCCTCCGCAGCCTCGATCTCGACCATCGGGCCGTAACGTCCGATGCGGGCCTTGACCGTGTGGCCGCTCGCCGGGTCGGTGCCCAACACGCGCACCTGCGAGTTCTTCGGCTCCTGTGTCTCGATGGCTGCGTTCACGAGCGTATGGAACGGACGGTAGAAGTCGTCTATCATCTTGTTCCACTTGAGCTCTCCTTCGGCTATGCGGTCGAACTCCTTCTCGACGTTGGCCGTGAAGTTGTAGTCCATGATGCTGCTGAAGTGGTTCTCGAGGTAGTCGTTTACGACCATTCCGATGTCGGTCGGAGCCAGACGGTTCTTCTCGGCTCCGTAGTTTTCGGTGAGCTGTTTCTCGGTGATGTTGCCGCCGCGCAGCGTAATCTGCGTATAGGCGCGTTTGTGGGCGGGACGGCTGCTCTTGTCCACATATCCGCGCGATATGATTGTCGATATGGTCGGCGCATATGTCGACGGACGTCCTATGCCCAGCTCCTCGAGACGTTTCACGAGAAGTGCCTCGTTGTATCGCATCGGCGGCATCGAAAAGCGTTCGGTAGCCGAAATCTCCTGTGCCTTGAGTGCCTCTCCGGCCTCGAGGTGCGGCAGTACGGCCTGCTCGTTCTGCTCTCCGTCATCCTCGGTGCTCTCGGAGTAGAGCCGCAGGAATCCGTCGAAACGGAGCGTGTCGCCCGACGCCGTGAAACGTACGTCGCTTCCGGACATGTGTATGGAGATTGTCGTGCGGTCGATGTCGGCCGCAACCATCTGCGAAGCGACCGTGCGCTTCCATATAAGGTCGTATATCCTCTTCTCGGCAGCCGTGCCCTCTATCTCGCGGCGGTCGATATAGGTCGGACGTATGGCCTCGTGAGCCTCCTGCGCCCCCTTGCTCTTTGTCGTGTAGTTGTGGGCCGAGGAGTACTTCTCGCCGAAGAGCGCCGTGATCTCCTCACGGCATTTGGCTATGGCCAGTGACGAGAGGTTGACCGAGTCGGTTCGCATGTAGGTGATGAGTCCCTGCTCGTAGAGCTTCTGTGCGATTGACATGGTCTGTGCCACCGACATGCCGTACTTGCGTCCCGCCTCCTGCTGGAGTGTGGATGTGGTGAACGGTGGCGCCGGGTATCTCTTTACCGGCTTTATCTCGGTGCTCTCCACCGTGAACTCCGCATCGCGGCAGCGGCCGAGCATCTCCAGAGCCTCCTCCCTGGTCTTGAACCGCTGCTGGTATTCCGCCCTGAAGAGCACCTTGTCAGGATCCGAAGGCGAGAAGAACTGGGCCGTTACGCGATATGAGGACGTTGTCTTGAAGTTGATTATTTCGCGTTCGCGCTCAACGATCAGCCGTACGGCTACGCTCTGCACGCGGCCTGCCGAGAGCGCCGGGCGCACCTTCTTCCAGAGGATGGGCGAAAGTTCGAATCCGACCAGGCGGTCGAGTACGCGCCGTGCCTGCTGTGCGTTGACGAGGTTCATGTCAACCGTACGCGGGGTCTCTATTGCGTTTAGTATGGCTGTTTTGGTAATCTCGTGGAATACGATGCGTCGTGTCTGGTCCACAGGCAACCCCAACACCTCCGTAAGGTGCCATGCTATGGCCTCTCCCTCGCGGTCCTCATCGGATGCGAGCCATACGGTTTCGACCTGTTTCGATAGTTTGGAGAGCTCCTCGACGACCTTTTTCTTGTCCGAAGGTATTTCGTACGACGGGGTGTATGAGTGTTCGATGTCGATGCCGAGATCCTTCTTCGAGAGGTCGCGTATGTGTCCGAAGCTGGACTTTACGATAAAATTCTTCCCGAGGAACTTCTCTATGGTCTTCGCCTTGGCCGGCGACTCTACGATTACTAGATTGTCTTGCATTTCAACGTTGTTTAACGGCAGCCACAGACAAACGAAACCTAAGTGTATCCCTTAGGTTTCGTCGTGTGGTTTCAAATATTCTGTTCAGTCATCCCTATTTCACTATGGAGTATGTCAGTTCGATGTGTATCGGGGCCTGTTCCGATGTTCCGCCCTCCATACCCTGTATTATCGACCTCTTGAACGTATACGGCGCAGTGGCCTCCGGACCTATGTATATCGTCCGCGGCGTGTATTTCTCGTCGTTCTCGTTGAAGACGTACTTGCCGGTGTCGTCCTTCTCGAGCGTGTTCACATAGTTGAACAGGTTCTGCATGTAGCCCGATATGTTCATCATGTAGCAGGCTCGGCTGCGGTTGAGGTTTCCGTCGTACGCCAGCGTCGAACTGTATGTCTGTTCGTACACGTAGTCGTAATCGACAATACTTGTGAGGGAGTTGTAGTTGATGTATGTTCCGAGTCGTGAAATCGATGAGTTGAGGTATGGTGTAAGTGTCGCCGCGTTGGCCTGCGTCGTCATCCAGTCGTAGTCGGCCTTGGTGACGTAGAAATATATCAGGCACTGGTTTATGCCGGCCAGCGTGAAGTCGCCCTCCTCGTCCTTGATCAGATTCTTGAGCTCGTCGATGAAGTCGTCCGTGAAGTATAGCTCCGTGACGGGTCCGGCCACTCCCTCTATGTAGCACAGGGTGGTGCGGGTGCGGCTGTCGCGGTCGATCTTGTTTCCGGCATCATCCTGCGACTCCATGTTGAAGGAGGCGAGCAGCGGAGCGACGCCGTTGTTGAGGCCCGACGTGTAGTCGTGCCGCACGCTGTTGGCGGATATGTTGCCGTGGGTGGTTGTTCCATCCACGAAGTAGTAGTACATTCCGACCGTATCCTTTATGAGGGTCGGGTCCTTCGGGTTGCGGCTTCGGCCCTGCAGCGAGAGTCCCGATGCGGAGAGGCGCGTGTCGTAGAGCGCACCGCGTTCGCCCTCCTTTATGGTGCTCAGGTCGGGAACTATGCAGACTCCGTTGATGAACTCAATCCACTTGGCCTCGTCCTCGTATACCTCCATGCCCTCGCGGCCGTATCCGTCCCAGTTCTCGCTGCTGCGGTCCTCCGGGATGAGCATCAGCCTGCGGACGAAGTCCCAGGTGGCGCCGTTCTCCGACAGGTCGACCGGCTCCATGGCCAGCAGCGTCGTCGAAGGGCCTATGTTCTTGTCCGGATTCGGGAAGGTGAAGGTGAACAGAGGTTTCGAGGCATCGTACATCGTGCCCAGGTCGCATCCGATGTATGCGGTCGTATCCTCGGCCGATACAAGGTTGCCGATAAGCGGCTTCTGGAGCTCGTATACGGTATAGTTGACCGGGGTGAGCGTGTCGCCGCCGTATGAATCTATCGAAAGCACGAGTTTCATCGTGTCGAAGATCGGCAGGTATCCGAATCCAGTCTCCTCGTCGAGAGAATTCATGTACATTATCGTCGAGGCGAATCCAGCCGAGCGTATTCCGAACGTATCGCTTCTCTCCACTCCGAGGTACCCGTATGTGATGTTGGATGAGATCAGCGAGTCGGTGCGGTAGAGCGTCGTTTCGAAGAAGTTTCCGCTCGGGGCAGGCGTCTCTATGTATACGCTTTCGTCGTCGGTGCTGTTCTGCGTGTCGAACTTGATTACCTTGCCGCCCTTGAACGTGAGGTGGCGCATTATCATCTTCTGGTTCTGCGGCAGCATCTCGTAACCGAGTGTTTCGTCGACGTCGGCCGAACATCCGGTCGAGAATGCCATGGCGAACAGGCATGCGGCCGCAGTCGCCATGCCGGAGGCACCGCGCAGCAGATTAGAGTAAATCTTCATAGAAACGGTTGTAATTTTCATAAAATCCCTCTTCGTCGGGCGAATGGTACTCCAGTACCGGCTTTCCACACTGACGCGCGAGTTCCAATACCCCATTGTCGGCGTTTCGGGAACCTGCAATCGCTCCGTCGATATGTGTCATAACGTACCGGCAGAGATTTTCGTATGAAGGCGTGTCTATTATCGGAAGATTTTTGTCCTTTATGCCTTCGCCCTCGATCTTGCTGCGGAGGGAGTTGCCGAGAGGTTCCGTAAAGCGGTCGTCGTAGAACGACATCACGATTTTGGAGTTGCGGAACACCGGGTCGTCGTCGAAAGCCTTGCGCAGGTATACCGGGACAATCGACGAGAACCATCCGTGGCAATGCACGATGTCGGGGGTCCAGCGCAGCTTCTTTACGGTCTCGATTACGCCGCGGGCGAAGAAGACCATGCGGCCGTCATTGTCCTCGAACGGGTGCCCGTCGGCATCGTTGAGGACGGCCTTGCGTGCAAAAAAGTCGTCGTTGTCGATGAAGTATATCTGTATGCGGGCCGATGGGATCGAGGCCACCTTTATGATGAGCTGGTGGTCGTTGTCATCGATAATCAGGTTCATGCCCGACAGTCGTATGACTTCGTGCAGCTGGTTGCGGCGCTCGTTGATGCATCCGTAACGCGGCATGAACGTCCGGATCTCGTTGCCACGTTCCTGCATCGCCTGCGACAGGTGCCGGCACAGGATGGACTCCTCCGTCTCCGGCAGATAAGGAGTTATCTCCTGGCATACGTACAGGATTTTGGTTTTAGCCATCGGTCGTGGAGTTTTCGGTTTCTTTCCGCAAATATACTAAAAATTTTTAAAGAATCAGCATGGCATCTCCGTAGGAGCCGAATTTGTATCCGTTCTCTACGGCAGTCTTGTATGCGTGCATTATGAGGTCGTATCCTCCGAACGCGGCAACCATCATCAGCTGCGTCGAGGATGGGAGTTGGAAGTTCGACACCATGGCGTCGGCCACCGTGAAGTCGTACGGGGCGAAGATGAACTTGTTGGTCCATCCGTCCTGTGCCTTTATCATTCCGTTTGTCGATACCACCGTCTCGAGCGTGCGCATGACGGTCGTGCCTATCGACACGATCTTCTTTCCGCCGGCCTTGGCCGAGTCGATCTTTTCGGCCGTCTCCTCCGTCACGAAGAACTGCTCCGAGTCCATCTTGTGTTTCGAGAGGTCCTCGACGTCAACCGTGCGGAAGTTCCCGAGTCCGGCGTGGAGGGTTATGAATGCCGATTCGATGCCCTTTATCTCCATCCGCTTCATCAGGTGCTTGGAGAAGTGCATGCCGGCGGTAGGAGCGACCACGGCCCCCTCCTTCGAGGCGAATATGGTCTGGTACTGCTCGCTGTCCATCGGCTCCACCTTCTGCCGCACCCATCTCGGGAGCGGGGTTTCGCCGAGGCGGAACAGCGTCTGCTTGAACTCCTCGTACGAGCCGTCGAAGAGGAACCGCAGCGTGCGTCCGCGCGAGGTGGTGTTGTCGATGACCTCCGCGCCGAGGATGTCGTCCTCTCCGAAATAGAGCTTGTTCCCAATTCGGATTTTGCGGGCAGGGTCCACGAGCACATCCCACAGGCGCAGGTCGCGGTTGAGCTCCCGCAGCAGGAAGATCTCGATTTCGGCTCCCGTCTTCTCCTTGTTTCCGTAGAGGCGGGCCGGGAAGACCTTCGTGTCGTTGAACACGAATACGTCCCCTTCGTCGAAATACTCTATGATGTCTTTGAATATGCGGTGCTCGATTTCACCGGTGCGGCGGTTGACCACCATCATCTTTGCTTCGTCGCGGTTCGGCGCCGGGTAGTGTGCGATGAGCTCCGGCGTGAAGTCGAATCCGTACTGGGATAGTTTCATCTTTTATAGTTAAGCGCTTAAAAATCCAATCATTAGCCTCTGTCTCCCGCTTTGTGCCATGCGACGTATGCTTTGTGCCGGGCGACCGTATCCGCACGTCGGGCGGCGGTGCGCGTAAAGCGGGCGAGAATCTATTATTCTACGAAAAATTTACGATTTTGTTTCGCATTCGTCGAGTTTTTCGAGAAATTCCTCGACGCCGACCGCATCCTCGACCCTGAAGTCTCCGCTGCGCGTGCGACGCAACGACGTAAGGTGCGCCCCGCTGTCGAGCGCCTCGCCGATCTCCCTTGCGAGCGAACGGATGTAGGTTCCCTTGCTGCAGCGTATGCGGATGCGCATGTATGGCAGTGCAAACTCCTCGAGCTCTATCGAATATACCGTTATTCTTGCCTTGCGCAGCTCGACCTCCTCCCCGGCGCGTGCGAGTTCGTAGGCCCTGGTCCCCTCGATCTTCTTCGCGGAGTATATCGGCGGCTCCTGGTCGCGTTCGCCCTCGAGCGAGCGTAGCGCCTGCTCCACCATCTCGCGCGTTATGTGGTCGGTCGGGAAGGTGCGGTCCACCGGGTGTTCGAGGTCGTAGCTCGGGGTCGTCTCCCCGAGTTTGAGTTCGGCCACGTACTCCTTGTATTCGGCCTGCAGCTCCTCCACGCGTTTGGTGGCGCGGCCGATGCACACGAGCAGCACGCCGGTGGCCAGCGGGTCGAGCGTGCCGGCGTGTCCTACCTTTATGCGGCGGTATCCGAGCCGCTTGAGGCGGAACTTTATCTTGCGCACCACGTCGGTCGAAGTCCAGCGCAGCGGCTTGTCGATGAGCGCGACGTATCCCTCTTCGAAATTGGTTCCCTTCAGACTCTCCATCCTTTCACACGTTTATGCAATGAAGTGGCAGGCGGTGGCGACGATGCCGACCACGGCGCAGTATGCGGCAAACCATATGAGCTTTCCGCGCTTCACGATCTCTATCATGAACTTGCAGGCGAGGCATCCGGTGACGAATGCTGCCGCAAAACCGGCCAGCATTGGTATCGTCTCCACACCTCCGCCGAACTCGCCCTTTGCCGCGTCGAGTATCGCATTGCCTATTATCGGAGGCAGCACCATGAGGAAAGAGAACTGTGCCACGCTTTCGCGCCTGTTTCCGAGCAGCAGTCCGGTAGCTATTGTCGTGCCGGAGCGCGAGAGTCCCGGCAGGGCCGCGAAGGCCTGTGCCACGCCCATTATGAAGGCGTCGCGGTAGGATATGTTCTCCTTCGTGCGGGGCTTGGCGTAGTATGCGAACGTCAGCAGAAGCGACGTGACCAGGAGCATGATCCCGACCACGAGAATGGAGGAGAATGCCGCCTCGATGACATCCATGAAGAAGAATCCGACGATTGCTATCGGAATCATCGAGACGATTATCTTGACGACGTATGCCTGCTCCTCGTTGTAGGTTCGCGAGAAGAGTCCGCACAACAGCCGCCATATCTCCCTGTAGAGTACGACGATTGTACTCAATACGGTCGCCGCGTGCAGCGTGAGGCTGAAGGTGAGGTCGCTCTCCGGATTGAGGTCGGTGCCCAGAAGGGCGCTTGCGAGCTGTAGGTGGCCGCTGCTCGATACGGGCAGGAACTCGGTCAGACCCTGCACGATGCCGAGTATTATTGCCTGAATTGTGTCCATGATGTACAGATATCGGTTTCGAAAAAAGCGAAAATCGCACAAAGATATTGAAAATACGGCAATTGACAAAATTGCTTCGGCGGCGGGTTGGCCGAGTCTGTACAAAGTGCTATATTTGCAAGGCAAACATTTGTACAAACGTATAACGCAGTCTGCAATATGTTCGGGAAGAACAGGACAAGAAAGGTGTATGTGCCGACCTTCGGCGAGGAGGTCGGAAATGCCGTGTCGCACGGCGTGATGATGATTCTGTCGCTGCTTGCATTGCCGTTTTCGGCGGTGTGGGCATATGTCCACGGCGGAGTGCTCGATGCCGTCGGGGTGAGCATATTCGTCATATCCATCTATCTGATGTTCACCGCGTCGACTCTCTACCACTCGATGAAGCACGAGTCCCGCCACAAGGAGATTTTTCATATCCTCGACCACATATTCATATATGTGGCCATCGCGGGCAGCTATACTCCCATTGCACTCTCCGTCATAGGCGGCTGGCAGGGCCTTCTGATAACTGCCCTGCAGTGGGCGATGGTCATCTTCGGGGTGTTCTACAAGTCGCTCTCGAAAAATTCGATACCGGCATTGAGCCTCACCATATATTTCGTCATGGGGTGGACCGTTGTCTTCTTCCTGCCGATGTTCATACGCAACGCCTCGGTGCCGCTGCTTGTCCTGATTACGGCGGGCGGCATCCTCTACTCCGTCGGGGCGGTATTCTATGCTAAAAAGGGTTTCAGGTACCACCACCTGGTGTGGCATCTGTTCATCAACCTTGCCGTTGCCTGCCATTTCGCGGCGATAGTCTTTTTCCTGTATTGACGGCGTAATGACGGGATTTTGTCTGTTGTCGGGAAACGGTATGTCGTTTCCTATTGGCGCATATATGTGTGCCTAAAACGGCAAAAGTGTTGAAAATACGCAAAAAAAGACTTAACTTTGTAAAGTTATGTTGCTGAAAGCATGGCATAATCACAACTAACCCTTATTACTATGAACCGAAAGGAATTTCTTAAAAGGCTCGGAATAATTACCGTCGGGGCAACGCTCATCGGCGTGGATTCCGAAGCAATGGCTTCCGGGAAGAGCGCATCTTCCGGTGCCGCCGGAGAGTCGTCGGACCCGTCCGCAGATGATGGGAAGATAGATATGCCGGTCCGTTCGCTGAAGGCCGATGTCTCTTCGCCCGTATCCGTGATAATCATCGGGGCCGGGAGCCGCGGACGTACCTATGCGGGATATTCGGCACGTTTCCCGGATACGATGAAGGTGGTTGGCGTAGCCGATATAAATGTATATCGCCGCAATCTTGTCGCCAAGCGTTACGGCGTTCCGAAGGAGAACTGCTTCGGTGATTTCAGCGAGGTGTTCCAGCGTGCGAAGTTTGCCGATGCGGTGGTCATCGCTACACCGGACAACCTTCACTACGAACCGTGCATGAAGGCAATCGCGGCCGGCTATCATGTTCTGCTCGAGAAGCCTGCGGCACAGACCGAGAAGGAGTGCCGCGACATCCTCGCACAGGCGAAGCGTTACGGACGCATCGTCGCCATATGCCATGTACTGCGCTATGCACCCTATTTCGTTGCACTGCGCGACGTTGTCAATTCTGGCGTCATAGGCGACCTGGTGAGCATCCAGCACATGGAGCCGATACAGTATGCCCACATGGCCCATTCGTACGTGCGCGGCAACTGGAGAAACTCGAAGCAGACTACTCCGATAATCCTTGCCAAGTCGTGTCACGACATCGATATCATCCGGTGGATCGTCGGGCGCCCGTGCAAGAGTGTCAATGCGGAGGGCTCGCTGAAACTGTTCAGGGCGGAGAATGCGCCGAAGGGAGCTCCGATGCGCTGTACGGACGGTTGCCCGTACGAGAAGGAGTGCCCGTATTCGGCCATCGACATATACGTGCGCCGCAAGCGCCACCTGACGGTGTTCGACCTGCCGGACAAAAAGGACGAGGCGGCCATAATGGAGAAGCTGCGTACGACGGGTTACGGACGGTGCGTGTTCCATTGCGACAACGACCAGTGCGACCACTACGTGATGACGATGCTCTTCGAGGGCGGTGTCACGGCAAGCTTCACGATGGATGCCTTTACGCCGTGGGGCGGCCGCCGTACGAGGATAATGGGTACGCGCGGATACATCGAGGGCGACATGAAGAAGTTCACCGTGTGGGATTTCCGTACGGGTCGCAAGTCGGTGTGGAACAAGAAGGTCGAGGAGATCCCTGAGTACCGCGGCGCCGGCCACGGCGGCGGCGACCTGGCTCTGGCGAGGGATTTCGTCGAGGCCGTGTCGAAGCAGGACCAGAACCGCCTTTCGAGTACGGTCGACGTGTCGATAGAGAGTCACATTATCGGCTTCGATGCCGAACGCAGCCGCAAGCGCGGAAAGCGTGTCGACGTGAAGATATAAATATTGTATAACTGGACGTTGCATACGTCCGTAAATTGTGATTTGTAGACCATGATAAAGCTTTTGTTGTTCGGCTCGTTGGGTGCGACCGAGATAATACTACTTGTCATCCTCTTCATCCTGCTGTTCGGAGGCGCGAGGAAGATTCCGGAGCTCATGAAGGGCATGGGCAAGGGTATCCGCATGTTCCGCGAGAGCATGGACGGCATCGATGAGGAGGTAAAGGCCGATATCGATCCGAAAAGCGAGCCGCAGAGGGAGCGTAAGAGCACAAAGAAGCCGGCGGCGCGCAAGAAGAGCGAACCGAAGACTGAAGAGTAGGGGTGTGAGGTGCTGTTGCACCTCTTGCCTCTGCGCAAGCCGGACGGATGCATCCCGTTTACGGGGCATGTGGCGGTGCCGGTACGCTGTATCCCGTGGTTTAGCGGGACTTTTTGCCGGTGGTAGAGGCGGGCGATGAAAAAAATTTCTCATTTTTTTTGCAAATGAGAAATTTTGTATATCTTTGCACCCACAAACAGTAATGGTGGATTCATCTAAGGGCTAGGATACGTGCCTCTCACGCACGACATAGGGGTTCGAATCCCCTATCCACTACTCGGAAAGCGTCGGATGTCAAGTCCGACGCTTTTTTTGTCCCCTGTGCCGGTCTGCCCTTTGCCATGCGGAACTTACGCTGCGCCGTTTGCCGATGGCACATCAGTATGTATCAGCTCTCTGCCTTCCCGAAAAAATGAAAATTTTTTCTGCAGGAAAACAAGTGTGTCACAAGTTGTCACCGGGTGGGTGTACTTTTGTCCTGAAATGATAAGTGCAGGGCCTGCTCCGAATGTGATTCGGACGGGCGGTACAAAAAATGGAGGAGAGTATATGGCAAAGCGCAAGATGTTTGACAGTGCCTACCGGCGCCGCAAGGAGGCGGAGGCCGATGCCTGGCTGGAAGACCGTTACGGGTATATGCTCGACCGTGCGCCGAAATCGGGGAGCAAGAACGTTTTCGGGCTGTGGGCGGTGTTCGTTTTAATTCCTGTAATACTGTTCGACATACTGTTCCTGGACAAGGATTGATGTGGCAAGTCGTTTTTTTGGTTTATATATGAGGTTTCCCCTTTTGTTTTTGTCTGTGGCGTTGCCGGCGCTCCTCGCAGGTGCGTTTGCAACGCCTGCCGACGCGTATGCACAGCAGCGTCGGGTCATAAAGGACAGCCGCGGACGCGTGGTGCGGATCGTCACCACACGCAACGACGGCTCGCAGGTCGTGACGGATGCTTCGGGACGTGTGCTGGAGATAATCCGCACCGACAACAGCGGCCGTACGAGAGTTATGGATGCGAGCGGGACGGTTCTCGGTACGGTCTCTCCGCGCGATTCGGTCGGAGGATCGTACGACCGCAGTGAATCCGTCGACATGGAGGGCTGGTCCCGATGACCGCGCGCCGCATAATGGAAAGAAGGTGGGCTAATCAAAAATTAGCCCACCTTCTTTTCGTGCGGATAAAGGGACTCGAACCCCCACGCCTTTCGGCATCAGATCCTAAGTCTGACGTGGCTACCAATTACACCATATCCGCAGTGTGTTCGACAAAGGTAGTAAAATTTGGCAATTCAGAGGGTAACGGTACGGTATTTTTATAAAAAATAGTACTTTTGTGCCGATCATACATCACTCCGCCATGCCGACAATCGTAAATCTGTCACTCTCGCCGAAACAGGCCGCCGACGCAGGGTCGCATGCTGCGCTTGTGGCGCGCATGCTGTGCATACGGGAGAGCGACATATCCCTGCTGCGTATCGTGCGGCGTTCGGTCGATGCCCGGCGCGGCCGCATAAAGGTCAACCTGTCGATGGAGGTCTTCGTGGACAAGGAGCCGCAGCCGGCTCCGCTCCATTTCGACTATCCGTCGGTTGCCGGCGGTACGGAGGTGGCTGTTGTGGGGTCTGGTCCTGCCGGCCTGTTTGCGGCGTTGAGGCTGATAGAGCTCGGTTTCAGACCTGTAATTCTCGAACGCGGCAACGATGTTGTGGAGCGCGGACGCGACATAGCGCGCATACAGCGCAATCTCGATATAAATCCCGATTCGAACTACGCCTTCGGCGAGGGCGGAGCCGGCACCTTTTCCGACGGCAAGCTCTTTACGCGCAGCAAGAAGCGGGGCGACTGCAACCGTGCGCTGCAGCGTCTGGTATGGCACGGCGCGTCACCCGAAATACTCTACGAGGCCCATCCGCACATAGGTTCCGACCGTCTTCCGCGCATTATAGCCGACATCCGCCGTCAGATAGTCGAGGCGGGCGGCGAGGTCCGTTTCGGATGCCGTGTCGACGGTCTGGATATCCGGGACGGGCGCATCCGCGGAGTCGTTGCGGGCGGGGATAGGATACCTGCGGCTGCGGTGGTCCTTGCCACGGGGCACTCGGCGCACGACATATACCGGATGCTTGACGGCTGCGGGGTGAGGCTCGAGGCTAAGGCCTTTGCGATGGGCGTTCGCGTGGAGCATCCGCAGGAGCTCATCAACCGTATACAGTACCACTCCTCCGACCAGATGGAGTATCTGCCTGCTGCTTCGTACTCCCTGGTAGGACAGTTCGGGGGCAGGGGAGTATACTCGTTCTGCATGTGTCCGGGAGGGTTCATCGTCCCGGCCATGACCGATGCCTCGCAGTCGGTGGTCAACGGCATGTCGCCTTCGCGGCGCAACTCGCCGTTCGCCAACTCTGGCTTCGTGACGGAGATAAGGCTCGAGGATTTCGAATATCTGCGTCCGGAGTACGGTGAGCTTGCAGGACTGGAGTTCCAGCGACGGCTGGAGGAGGCGGCACGTGCCAACGGTGGGGAGAGGCAGGTGGCGCCGGCACAGCGGCTGACCGATTTCGTGGCCGGGCGGGCTTCGGCGACGCTTCCGCGTTCGTCGTACGTTCCGGGACTGGTGCCGTCGCGCCTTGATGAGTGGATGCCGTCGCTTATTGCCGACCGCCTGCGCGAGGCCGTGCGGACTTTCGACCGCCGCATGCACGGCTTCATGACCGAAGAGGCGATAGCCGTGGGCGTGGAGTCGCGTACGTCGACTCCGGTCCGCATACCGCGCGATGCCGCGACGCTCATGCACCCCGATGTGGAGGGGCTTTTCCCGGCCGGAGAGGGTGCCGGCTATGCCGGCGGGATAATATCCGCGGCGGTCGACGGAGAGAGAATCGCCGAAAGGGTTGCGGAATTCGTAAAATAGGGCTATATTTATATATTGTTTTGTAAATGCGTGCTTGCCGTCTCGGACCTGACGGGTGACGGAAGCGGAACAGAGACTTTTTGAAAGCAATGTCGGAGAAGAGATACAAGGCCAAGGTGGTGATACCGATATACTCGGACGAGTTGTCCGAACGGGAGCGTATGTCCATTCGCAACAATACGTCAGTGCTGAACCGTTATCCGATAGTGCTGGTGATGCCGCACGGAATTTCGGGCGACGAGGCGTTGAGACAGATCCCGGCCGGCGTGTCGTGTGAGATCGTGCGCGTGTCCGACGAGTGGCTCGGCCGCAGGAACGGCATTGCCGGATACAACCGCATGATGCTCTCTGCGGAGTTTTACGACCTATTTTCCGATGCCGAGTACATATTGCTGTGCCAGACCGACGCCTGGGTCTTCAGGGATGAACTCGAGCAGTGGTGCGACGAGGGCTACGATTATATCGGCGCTCCGTGGCTCAAGCGCGACATATACGGCTGGCCGGTCATACGGCATTACCTTGCGTTGCGGCGGATGATGCTGGAGCATGGGATGAAGCTGCTCCGACAGTCCCGTTTCGAGAAGATAGGCAACGGCGGATTGTCGCTGCGCCGTGTGGACAGTTTTCGCGAGGCCTGCAGGGCATACCGCGAGCAGATAGAGTACTTTACGGGCCGCACACACCACCTCTACAACGAGGATGTCTTCTGGGCCCTGATTCCGAAGGGGTTCCGCTATCCGACGGTGCGGCGTGCGCTCGACTTCTCGTTCGACACCAACCCGGCCTACTGCTACAAGCTTACCGACGGCCGTCTGCCGTTCAGCTGCCATGCCTGGTCGAAGTCACGCTACTACAAGTTCTGGCAGCGCTTCATCGACCCTCACAGGTAGGCGTCGATCCCATTTTCGCACCTTACCTTGCGGCTTTCGACCGTATTCCGAAGGATATCCAGGTTGACGTTTTCGTGTTCGCGTGACGACTGTCCGTGGTGGAGGTGGTATGCTATGCCGCCGAACTTGAGCGAGTGCTGTCTTATTCCCGCGTTGCGCAGGCGTTCGGCGAACTCGCTGTCCTCGTGCCCCCATCCGGTCATCATTTCGTCATATCCGTTCACCATTTTCACGTCGTCGCGCCAGAATGCCATGTTGCATCCGCGGGCACCGTGGCCGCGCCTCAGGCGGAACAGCCGGGACAGCATGCGGCACCGTACGCTGTTGCTGCGGTTGCGCAGGTCCGGCGAGAATGTTCCCAACTCCTGTGGGGAGACCGAACCGTCGAGCAGCCCTGCTGAGATCTTCTCCCCGAGCACCACACGTGAGCCCACGACGAAGAATCCGCGTTCGGCGGCAGAGATGTGATCTTCGATGAACTGCGGGTGGAGAATCAGGTCGCCGTCGATCTGTATGAGATAGTCGCCTTCGGCGGCAGCCATTGCACGGTTGCGTATGGCCGAGAGGCGGAATCCGAGATCTTCGTGCCATATGTGGCGCAGGGGAACCGGGAATGTCGATGCGATGCTCTCGACAAGCAGGCGCGTAGGCTCGCGCGAGCCGTCGTCGGCAATCAGCACTTCGTCCGGCATGCGTTGCTGCCGTGCTACGGATTCCAGGCAGAGGGAGAGTGCCCGTTCCCAGTTGTAGGTCGAGATTATGAGGGTTGTCTTCATGTCAGAGGTGGAACAATTTGAGGGTTGTAAGTATGTACGGCCTGCCGTGACAGGCGAATATGATGCGCGAACGGCGCAGTACCTTGCGGTCGCGCCCGTCGCGGATGAATTTTTCGGGGGATGAGTTGAGGTAGCATTGCAATGCGTACATCGTCTCTGCAAACACCCTTTCGGTGTACCTCCTGCGAAGTGCCGCGGCACACTGCTGCAGGAATATCCGGGCCGACAGGTAACGGTTCTCTCCGTCGGGCAGGGCATCGTACAGACTGTCGTAGAGCCTGCGGTATGCCGCAACGGCGGATTCCATGCGCCTTTGGGTGTGAACGGCGCTGTTCTTGCGCACCGTGTAGAGGTATGTGGCCGTCCCGGTGGACGCTATCGACGATACGTGGCGCATGTAGCGGGCCTTGAACTCTTCGTCCTCGTGAATGCGCATCGATTCGTCGAAACGGAGTCCCTCACGCCGGATTATCTCCATCGAGAAGATGTTGTTGTATACCCATCCGAAATATTGTGCCCGGCGCAGCGCGATTATGGCTTCGCGTGTCGTCAAGCCCTCCAGTTCCGGTACGTCAACCGTGGATTTGTGCCCGCCGTCGAGCCTTACGGTTCCTGTGAATACCGCATTGTCGGGCCTTGCGAGTCCGGCCATGAGGCTTATGTGGTCGCGGTCGATGCAGTCGTCGCTGTCGACGAACACCACATATTCGCCGGTTGCCGCATCGAGTGCCGCATTGCGTGCTGCGCTTACGCCGCGGTTCGGTTGCGAGATTACGCGCAGACGGCCGTCGGTTGCCGCATGGCGTTGCAGTATCTCCGCCGAAGAGTCGGTCGAACCGTCATCGACGGCGATTATCTCGAGGTCGGAGTGGCTTTGCGCTGTTACGCTGTCGAGACATTGCGGCAGATACTCCGCCGTATTGTAGACGGGGATTATTACGGAAACCTTCATGTGCCCTTCAGTGTGAGTGTTTGTATATGCCGAGGAGCTTGGCGACCCGGTACCACATAATGCAGAGGCGCGGATGCGGCGCATCGGCCGTCCAACGGCGGTATACGTCGTTGAAATCGGGGTTGCTGCGCTTGTGGCGGTTTATCCGGATGAAGAACTTGCCGTACATGAATGCCGCATATCCGGCCGGCATGCCGAGCCGCGGCAGCATGTATCTGAGTATTCGCTGTATCTCGTCGAAGTTGCGGCCTCCGCGGGTCGATTTTGCCGTGGTGTTGTCACCATGCTGCCGGAATCCGTCGAGAGGCTTGTCTATGTATGCCACGTCGCCATTCATGGTTACCCCGAGCCAGAAGAGCCAGTCCCCGACATAACGGTACGACGCATACTCCCTCTCCTTTGGAATGGCATCCTTGCGGAATACAGCCATACTTGCGTTGAGGATATAGTTCTGGTACATCAGCCGTTGCGTGAGGAAGAAGCGGCTGCCGAAGCGTGTGACGCCTCCGCGCCGCCGTCCGGCGAGTTCGCGGGAGAGCCTTGTCGCATGGAGGAACTTTCCATGCGAGTCTATGTACTCGCAGTCGGTGAATGCCAGGACCGGGCTCTTCCCGTCCCGGCTCTCATCGAGAGCCCTGACACACTCCTCAAGGAATGTCGGCCGTGCAACGTCGTCGCTCTCGGCAATCCATATGTAGCGTCCGCGTGCAAGTTCGAAGCCGCGTTCCCACTGGATGAATGTGGAGCCGCTGTTTTTCTCGTTATATACGATATGGCTTACGTGGGGATTCGACCTGTACTGCTCGATGACGTCGCGCGAGCGGTCGTTGGAACAGTCGTCGAGGATTATCAGCTCGAAGTCTTCGTATGTCTGCGAAAGAATGCTGTCCAGCCTCTCTTTCAGATATGGCTCGTGGCAATAGTTCGGAACAATGACGGAGACCATGATATTCTTTTTATATTCGGTCCACAAATATAATACTAATTATCATACTATTGGAGTGGCTCGGTGTTTTTTTGCCATAACGGCCTAATTGTCCTCCGTTTTGGCCCATATGCGAATCCGTGCGCTCCGCCTGCGGAGTTTTCTTTGCTTCCGGACCCGGTTTTCGCTATACTTAAATAATATAGGATGCGGTTCGGCAGAGCCAAATATTGAAAACATCCGTTTTCATTTGGCTCTGCACTCACCTTTCACTATATTTGTGACCGCACAACAAACAGACAAACAATGAAGATAAAACATCTTGCAATATTTACGGCCTTGCTGATTGTACTCGATCAGGCTCTGAAGATATGGGTAAAGACCCACATGAGGCTCGAGGAGAGCATCGTCATCGTCCGCGACTGGTTCCAGCTCCGGTTTGTCGAGAACAACGGCGCGGCGTTCGGAATGCAGCTTGCCAACGACGGAGGGTTCGACTGGGGAAAGGTGCTGTTGAGCCTGCTGCGCGTGGCGCTGGTGATAGCGCTGATATGGTATACCGTGCATATCTCCAGGCGCAAGGCCCCGAAAGGGATACTGATAGGCATGTCGCTCATCATCGCCGGAGCCTTGGGAAACATAATAGACAGCGCACTGTACGGAGTGATCTTCTCCGCATCCACGCCTGAAACAGTGGCGCATTTCGGAGGGGGATATGCCCCGTTCATGATGGGACGCGTGGTCGACATGTTCTACTTCCCGCTGTTCAAATGGTCATGGTGTCCTTCGTGGCTCAGTTTCCTGACCGACTCACAGGGATATTTCTTCGGACCGATATTCAATCTTGCCGACACCTACATATCCGTTGCGGCCGTATATCTGATAGTGTTCCAGCACAAGTATTTCAGTTGAGGCAGGCCTGACGGGGATCACGCAATAAGTTCAGGTGTAATAAAACGAAAAGGCCGGCGTTTTCACGTCGGCCTTTTCAGTGCCCAGAATAGGAGTCGAACCTACACGTCTTTCAACACTCGCACCTGAAACGAGCGCGTCTACCATTTCGCCATCTGGGCTTTTGCGCTACAAAGGTAGTAAAAAAACATCTCTTTGCAAGAAAAAACCGATCCTTTTTGCCGATATTCGCATGCATGTCCCTCCGGAACGCGTTTAAGCGGCATTCCGAAGACAGATAAATCTGCCTAACAGCGTGGATATTATGTACGCGGAATGAAGATTTTTGCTATCTTTGACAAAACGTCCAGACATCGGTTACGAAAACTGCAAAAGGGACGCAAAACACAAAATTCCATACATCATGATTGACAACATTCTCGTAAAAAGGGCTTTCGCCGACCACTTTCCCGGCCGTTGCGACATATATGCTGCACCCGGACGCATAAACCTGATAGGTGAACACACCGACTACAATGGCGGATTCGTCTTTCCGGGAGCCGTTGACTTCGGTATAACGGTAGCCATACGCGCAAACGGCACCGACCGTGCAAGGGCCTTCTCCATGGACTTCGGAGAGATGGCTGAGTTCGGCCTGCGCGAAGAGGATCTGCCGGAGAAGCCGTGGGCAAGATACATATTCGGCGTTTGCCGTGAAATGCAGAAACTCGGAGTCGAGGTGCAGGGTTTCGACTGCGCGTTTGCCGGTGACGTACCTCTCGGTGCCGGAATGTCGTCCTCGGCCGCACTCGAAAGCGCATTCGCATATGCATTGAACGAGATGTTTGCCGACGGACGCATCGACAAGTTCGAGCTTGCGCGTGCCGGGCAGATGTCCGAACACCATTATGTCGGAGTGAACTGCGGAATAATGGACCAGTTCGCCTCCGTTTTCGGAAAGAAGGGTAATCTGATGCGCCTTGACTGCCGTTCCATGGAGTTCCAGTACTTCCCGTTCGATCCTCACGGCTACCGTCTGATGCTTGTGAACTCGGTGGTAAAGCACGAACTTGTCGGGTCGCCTTACAACCAGCGCCGTGCCTCTTGTGAACGGGTGGCAGCCGCGCTCGGAGTGGAGACGTTGCGCGATGCCGAGATGCCGGATCTCGAGGCGATAAAGGAACGCATATCGGAAGAGGATTACAGGCGTGCCGCATATGTCATCGGCGAAAAACAGCGTGTGCTGACAGTCTGCGACGCCCTGCTTCACGACGACTACGAAAAAGTCGGAGAGTGCATGTATCGCACGCATGAGGGACTTTCACGTGAATATGAGGTCAGCTGCGAGGAGCTCGACTTCCTTGTCGAAATTGCAAGGGAGTGCGGCGTAAGCGGGTCGAGAATCATGGGCGGAGGATTCGGCGGTTGCACTATAAACCTTGTTAAGAACGAGCTGTACGATGGATTCGTCCAGCGGGCAGTAAAAGAGTTTGCCGCCAAATACGGCCATGAGC
This sequence comes from uncultured Alistipes sp., assembly GCA_944322005.1. Taxonomy (GTDB): domain Bacteria; phylum Bacteroidota; class Bacteroidia; order Bacteroidales; family Rikenellaceae; genus Alistipes. The sequence continues at coordinate 1,341 of CALUNL010000007.1, read as the reverse complement.
CGAAGATATACGGTATAACCATATCCGATGGAGCGCGCAGGCTGGAGTAGTCTGTTCAATAGAATAAGGCAGGGGCGGAAGATATATTCTCCCGCCCCTGCCATATGATACGGACAACTGTCCTACCAATCGGCAAAGCGATGCAATCGCATGCCTGCTTGGCCCTTTACACTCTGATGACGACGGTAAGGCCGCAACTCTACCTCGTCCGAATTCCTCGTATGCAGACTGTAGTGCGTATCCTTCCCACATGATGACAAGGTGAGCCGGTTGCCGCGGACGGCATAGGCAAAGGTCTCCAGTTCGTCACCTCGTTCCGTATATCCGGCACAGCCGGGACCGAAAACCATTGTGGCCGGGGTGTCGGACTTTTCACTATCCTGCATGACGGACCATCGCCCAGACAACCTTTCGTTGTCACGCAGATACCTCCTTCGTTTGCGTGCACGCAGCGGAACAAGTACCATACATACCGCCGCCACACATATTGCTATCGTCAAAAGAACAATCATTCCAATCGCATTTTTGCAAATATAGTGAAAGGTGAGTGCAGAGCCAAATGAAAAAGGATGTTTTCAATATTTGGCTATGCCGAACTGCCTCCTATATTATCCAAATATAGTGAAAGGTGAGTGCAGAGCCAAATGAAAACGGATGTTTTCGACGTTCGGCTGTGCAGAACCACGCCGTGTATTACCCAAATGTGCCAAAACAGGGTCGCAGATACAAACTTACCCATCCCCGATTCGCTTGCGCCTGGAACCCTTTGTTTGTATTTGATGCAGGCTTGGTTGAGATAGGCATTGCCCTCACCCTAACCTGCGCTGCCGGCTGTTTGGCTGCAGTTCACTATTTACGGACATACGGAAGAACATGTATGGATAAAGTTTGCGCCATTATTTATTAGGTATATATTATATATAATATAAGTATCGGAAATTATTAAAAAAAATTACAAAAAAGATTGCGGAAATATTTGCACTTTATGAAATAGTCTGTATATTTGCACCCGCAATCAGGAAATAGGCCATCCGATCGATGATTCCGATATTTCAGAGATGATTTGAGGCGAAGCGAGCGGGGTCAAAAAATTGCAAAAAAGTTCTTTCAAAATTTGGTGGTTCGAAAAAGACGATGTATCTTTGCACCACTTTCCGCCCTGAAAACAGGGGCTCGGAATTTTGGAAACGGTTCTTTGATTTACTGGTAATTTTAGAGAGAAAATGTAGTATTTATCCGTCATTTCTTTTTGAAATGAAAATCGGTCAGGACTCTAACGATACATTATAATTTTTTACAATGGAGAGTTTGATCCTGGCTCAGGATGAACGCTAGCGGCAG
>CALUNL010000006.1 GCA_944322005.1 uncultured Alistipes sp. | reverse complement strand
CTCTTTCGTAAGCTGGTCAAGCTGGTATTTCACGCGCTTAGCTATCATCGCCAAGTCCTCTTTTTCCAAATCCTTGCACATGCTCTCCGAATACTTGTCTGCCTCTTTCGTAAGCTGGTCAAGCTGGTATTTCACGCGCTTAGCTATCATCGCCAAGTCCTCTTTTTCCAAATCCTTGCTGTTTTCCATATTCTTGCTTTATTTATATTCGTTGATAATCGGTTTCAGGCTGCACCCGTAACAGGTCACGAGTCTATCTTTCATTCTTTCCACATAGGACTTCGGCGCAGTGAACACTATCCCGTCCTCCTCGTTGTATCTGAAACTTACACCGTCCATCATCAACAGATAGGCAACCTTGTGTTTCACGCTCTGGGTTTTCCATTCTTTAATCTTGTCGTTCATATTCTTTAATTTCAAAAATTCGTTAATCTCGTGGCCTTTTCGTATCTTTGGCCGCTGTGTGTCTTGTAACACGCTGCAAATATAATACGCATTTGCGGAAATAAAAAGCAAAACACAAAATAAATTCCGCATTTGAGGAATTTTAGTATATGAGCTATGACAGTAAACGAACGCTTCGGCAAGATTATCCGCGTTTTATACGGAGGAAACAAAAGCGCATTTGCCAGCGCAATAGGTGTTACACCCTCCGTAGTTGACAATATCGTGGGCAAACGACAGGGCAAACCCTCGTTTGATGTCGTTGAAAAAGTTTCCGCACTTGCGGAAGTTAATATATCGTGGCTAATAACTGGTAGGGGAGAGCCTTTTGACTTCTCAAACGACGAGGAACAAGCCTCAGGCACATCAAGCAGTGCGCCTCCAATCGAGCAAAAGGGAGATATGGTAGATAAACTACTTGCTATTATCCAAGATAAAGATAAAATCATCCGCGAACAAGCCGAGGAAATAGGGCAACTGCGTGAACGTATCAGTGCGATGGAACGAAGGCGGGGGGTCGATGCATCCGATGTCCCGAATTCTGGTATTGCAAGTGCCGGGTAAAAGTCATACCCCTATATCCCTCCCGGAATAGATAAAATGGGGCAAACCATGCTGTTTCTACCTGTTTTGCACCCATTAAACACCATTAAATACTGAAATTCAACAACTTAAATACTGATTAAAGGTTATTTTTCCTATATTCATTCAGACATTAAAGGGGTAGATTTTCACGAAAAAGCGGCTTTTTGATGCCGTTTTTTTCCTTTATGGGGGTCTATTCGTATAGTCAAAAGTAACCCCAACTGTAACCCCAACTGTAACCCCAACACCGTTTTTTGCTACGAAACGGACACAATCACTCCCCTACTCCACCCTATCCAAACACCCACTTTCAGGCAACACCGTAAATGCCATTTAACGGCTGCTTAAACACCCATTAAACACCTCTCAAACGACATTCAAAGGACATTCCGCCCGACCTCTCCCCTATTCCACCATCAACAGGCCAACAGATAGCCGCAGAAACGCCGTCACAAGCCGCTTTCAGCCCTTTCTTGGGCAGTTATGCGCCGCCACAAAAGAAGCGGCCAGACAGCCCAAAAACAAGCCATCTGACCGCTCGAAATATAACCGGATTAAGCCTATACTAAGCCACGATTAAACACGCATTAAACACCTGCACCCGTGAAATTAAAGGGAAACTAAACCAAATTAAACCTTTTGTCCGTTTCGTTTTGAACAGGTCAAGCCACCAACACCCTCACATCGCACACACATTCAAGCATTTACGCCTTTATTCCACCATCCACCCGTTGTACACTTCGTTTTCCTGCCCGTATATGTCAAGAATTCTGATTATAGATGATGAGAGACAATTGCGCAAATTACTGGCTCGCATCATAAGTCTTGAAGGTTATGAAGTACTCGAAGCGGAGGATTACTCCCATGGCATGAAAATGCTATCGCAATATGACTTCGAGGTCGTATTGTGCGATGTAAAGCTACCCGATGGCAATGGAGTTGAGCAGGTAAGCAAAATCAAGGAAGCATCCCCGTTAACCGAGGTAATCCTGCTCACGGCCTATGGCAATATTCCAGATGGCGTACAGGCCATTAAAAACGGAGCTTTCGATTATATCACAAAAGGTGACGACAACAATAAGATTTTGCCGCTTTTGAGTCGAGCAGTCGAAAAATCCGAACTCCATAAACGATTGGCCAGATATGAGACAAAATCATCGGCCGAGTACTCTTTTGACCGCATCATCGGATCCTCCCCCGCAATGCGACAAGCCGTAGAGTTAGCACGGAAAGTGGCCGCAAGCGATACGTTTGTCCTCCTAACCGGTGAGACAGGAACCGGGAAGGAGGTCTTTGCCAATGCCATCCACCATGCAAGTCCCAGGGCAAAAGAGGCCTTTGTCGCCATAAACTGCTCTGCATTCTCAAAGGAACTACTTGAAAGCGAACTGTTCGGGCACAAGGCAGGTAGTTTTACAGGGGCAACCAAAGACAAAAAAGGATTATTGGAAGAAGCAGATGGAGGCACATTATTTCTCGATGAAATCGGAGAAATGCCGATGGATCTCCAGGCAAAATTGTTACGGGTACTCGAAAACGGAGAATTTCTGAAAATCGGAGACACACGCCCCGAACGTGTCAATTTGCGAGTAATTGCCGCCACGAACCGTGATCTTGAAAAAGAAATTGCACAAGGTGACTTCCGTGAGGACCTCTACTTCCGCCTGTCGGTTTTCCACATACACCTCCCGGCATTAAATGAGAGGCAGGAAGACATCGAAGAATATATTCATTTCTTCATTGAACAATTTTCCCGGAAAATGGGAAAACGGATCGACCATATAGACAAGGAATACATTACCGCGATGAAACGGCACATATGGCATGGCAATGTACGGGAACTCAGAAATGTCGTCGAACGCAGTTTGATCATGACCGACGGAAATGCGATTACCATTGACGCCTTGACCCCCGACTTCAAGACAACTCAACAGGTTGACGTATCCGATTCGCTCGTTCTGGAAGATATTGAGCGCAAGCATATACTGAAGGTTATGGAATATACACGGGGAAACAAGGCCGAAGCAGCACGTTTGCTGGGAATCGGCATTGCAACATTATACCGCAAACTGGAAAATTACGGTATAAAGTAGCCGCCGCTCTATCATTTTGAGATAGGGAGCTTATCATATTGATAAGCTCCCTATCTTTTTTTTCATCGGGCCGTATTCATAACGCATTGCAAACCAACCAAATAATCATATTTTATAGATTTTGGCATTCTCTTCGCCATACTATGGCACAAATCGTAAAATACAAAAACAATGAATGGATGGGAAACAGCATTTGTCATGATTCTAGCCGGATTTGTATTGTATCTGTTTGTACATATGGCAGATTGTTTTGTAAAAAGGCCAAACGACTGCAAAAGAGCCAGAATCAAATGGTAACTCCAAAATAAAAAAAGATGAATGGAATTTTAATGTACTTAGCCATGATAGCCATAGGGGCATTGTGCTACTGGTTTTACTACAAATGTGTTGATTGGTTCGAAAAAATCTAAAACGCAAAATTACTATGTTCACAGGACTTCTAATATTGAGCTTACTTGTATTCATCTACTTGATGTATGTGCTCATTAAACCCGAGAAATTCTAAGTGTGAAAACATTTTACAAAAACGCGAATAAATGAATACCGAAATTTTAGGAGTAATTCTGCAATGGGTCGCTTTAGTGGCGTTAAGTTACCCTCTGGGACGCTACATTGCCAAAGTATATAAAGGAGAACGCACCTGGCTCGACTTCATGTCCCCTGTTGAGCGATGGATTTACAAGGCGTGCGGAATCCGTCCCGACGAGGAGATGGATTGGAAACAGTTCCTGAAAGCATTGCTCACCGTCAATGTATTCTGGTTTGTTTGGGGAATGGTTCTGCTGGTCTGCCAGGGCTGGCTTCCGCTGAATCCAGATGGGAACGGAGGCCAGTCCCCCGATTTGGCGTTCAATACGACGATAAGCTTTATGGTGAACTGCAACCTACAGCATTATAGCGGAGAATCGGGCCTTACATACTTTACGCAGCTGTTCGTCATCATGCTTTTCCAGTTTGTCACAGCAGCCTGCGGCATGGCGGCACTCGCCGGCATCATGAAGGCACTCGCCGCCAAAACCACAAAGACCATCGGAAACTTTTGGGTTTTCATGACAAAGAGTGTAACCCGAATCCTGATGCCGCTTTCTTTACTGGTGGGCATTCTGCTGGTTGTCAACGGCACCCCGATGTCTTTCGACGGCAAACAAACGATTGAAACGCTCGAAGGCAACGAACAGGTAATCAGTCAGGGTCCGACGGCTGCAATCGTTCCCATTAAGCAACTCGGAACGAATGGTGGCGGATATTATGGTACAAACTCCTCGCACCCGCTTGAAAACCCCAATGCATTCACTAATATATTGGAATGTTGGTCCATCCTTATTCTGCCGATGGCCATGGTGTGGGCCGTCGGATTTTATATCTGTCGTAGGAAATTGGCTGCGTGGATTTATGGAGTTATGCTTTTTGCCTTTACGATTGGCATATGCGTGTCAGTCTCCCAGGAAATGGGCGGCAATCCCCAGATTGATGAAATGGGTATTGCGCAGGATCTCGGATCAATGGAAGGCAAGGAGATCCGTATCGGCTCTGGAGCTTCGGCCATGTGGGGCATGGCGACTACTGCAACGTCAAACGGATCCGTGAATTCGATGCATGACAGTCAGACCCCGCTCAGCGGAATGCTCCAAATGCTCAACATGCAGATCAACTGCTGGTTCGGAGGTGTAGGTGTAGGTTGGATGAACTATTTTGCCTTTCTGATTATCGCAGTATTCATAAGCGGTCTGATGGTCGGAAGAACACCCGAATTTCTCGGGAAGAAGGTGGAAGCCAGAGAAATGAAAATTGCGACAATGGTTGTGCTCATGCACCCGCTCCTGATCCTGGTCGGGACTGGCATCGCATCGGCCATTGCGGCCATCAATCCGGGAATCGGGTGGCTCAACAACCCTTCGTTCCATGGATTAAGCGAGATGCTCTATGAATACACCTCTTCGGCCGCCAACAACGGATCAGGATTCGAAGGGTTGGCTGACAATACGCCATTTTGGAATATTTCAACAGGGATTGTACTGATTACGGGGCGTTATTTCCCGATCATAGGACAGGTTGCCATTGCCGGCCTGCTTGCCTCGAAGAAATATATTCCGGAGAGTGCCGGCACGCTGAAAACAGACACGTTTACATTCTCGCTGATGACTTTTGTTGTGATCATTATTGTAGCGGCTTTATCGTTCTTCCCGGCCCTGGCATTGGGACCGATTGCCGACTATTTAAGTCTCTAAATGCTGAATAATAAGATGAAAAAACAAATAAACAATACGCTGTTTGACAAACAGCTTATGAAAACGAGTTTTGTGGATTCCTTCCGAAAACTCGATCCACGGAAGATGATCAAGAATCCGATCATGTTCACGGTGGAAATAGTAACTGCCGTCATATTGCTGATGCTTATCTATATTGCTGTCTCTGGAGACGATTCGCAAGGTTCATTTGGGTATAATATGGTTGTCTTTGCAGTTCTATTGCTGACTGTTCTATTCGCCAATTTTGCGGAAGCAATTGCCGAGGCCAGAGGCAAGGCTCAGGCAGATTCTCTCCGTAAGACAAGAGAGGAAACACCTGCAAAGCTGGTCTCCGACAATAAGAAAACCAAGATTGTAAGCAGTTCGGAATTAAAGCGTGGAGATGTTTTCGAGTGTGTGACCGGCGATACGATTCCTGCCGACGGTGAGATCATCGAAGGTCTTGCCTCGATTGACGAAAGTGCCATCACAGGAGAATCTGCACCCGTCATCCGCGAAGCGGGTGGCGACAAGAGTTCGGTAACTGGTGGGACAAAGGTCCTTTCCGATCGCATACTGGTCAAAGTTACTGCCCAACCTGGAGAAAGCTTCCTAGACAAGATGATCGCTCTGGTAGAAGGTTCCTCACGCCAAAAGACCCCTAACGAGATTGCATTGACGATTCTGTTGGCAGGTTTTACCCTTGTTTTTGTGATTGTGTGCGCCACACTAAAACCATTTGCAGACTACATCGGAGCCAACATCACGATTGCCGCTTTCATCTCGCTTTTCGTCTGTCTGATTCCGACGACCATTGGAGGTTTGCTGTCGGCCATCGGCATTGCCGGAATGGATCGTGCCCTGCGGGCCAACGTAATCACAAAATCAGGGAAAGCTGTAGAAACGGCTGGCGACATCGATACCTTGCTGCTGGATAAAACAGGGACCATTACCATTGGGAACCGTAAAGCGACCAGATTTTACCCTGTGCAAGGCAAAGACCTCAAATCATTTGTACGTATGTGTGTTCTTTCATCGGTTGCAGACCAGACTCCGGAAGGCAAATCCATCGTGGAGCTAGGCTCGAGACACGGCATCAAAATAGAGCCCAGGGAGATGGTAGGCATGCGGATGGTCCAATTTACGGCCGAAACCCGCTGCTCCGGTGTAAACATGCCGGACAGCACACGCATCCGCAAAGGTGCAACCGAAGCTATCCGAAAGATTGTTACCGATGCCGGGTACACTTTTGCACGGGAGATTGATGAAATCGTCCATAAAATATCGGCCAACGGAGGAACGCCTCTGGTTGTTTGCTCCAACGAACAGGTACAGGGAGTAATCGAATTGCAGGATATTATCAAGACCGGTATTCGGGAACGTTTTGAGCGGCTGCGTAAGATGGGAGTAAAAACAGTAATGGTAACAGGAGACAACCCGCTTACCGCAAAATATATTGCTGAAAAAGCGGGTGTTGACGACTTTATCGCCGAAGCAAAACCTGAAGACAAGATGGAATACATCAAACGGGAACAACAGGCAGGAAAACTTGTCGCCATGATGGGTGACGGCACGAACGATGCACCGGCTCTTGCCCAGGCCGATGTCGGTGTGGCCATGAACAGCGGAACTCAGGCAGCCAAAGAGGCAGGCAACATGGTTGACCTGGACAATGACCCGACTAAATTGATCGAGATCGTAGAGATCGGCAAGCAGCTGCTCATGACCCGAGGAACGTTGACGACCTTCTCTATCGCCAATGATGTGGCCAAATACTTTGCCATTGTACCGGCATTGTTTATCTCCTCCATACCCTCGTTACAGGCCCTTAACATCATGCACCTTCACTCCCCAGAGAGTGCCATTATGTCGGCTGTAATCTTCAATGCGATCATCATCCCGCTGTTGATTCCTCTGGCGCTGCGAGGCGTGACCTACAAACCGATCGGGGCATCCGCCCTGTTGCGCCGGAACCTGTTTATTTATGGGTTGGGAGGCATTGTCGCCCCGTTCGCGGGAATCAAGCTGATAGATATTTTAATAAGTGTATTTTTTTAATTGAAGGACAATCATGAAAAATTTATGGATATCGCTTAAGTTTACCCTTGTGATGTGTGTGGTACTCACCATCGGGTATGTGCTGGTCCTGCGTCTGGCGGCTGCGGTCGCTTCTCCGAATGACGGAGAGGCCCCTGTGGTCGAGCTGAACGGGAAAGTCGTCGGCGCCGCCAATGTCGGGCAGAAATTTACCGGCAACATCTACTTTTGGGGACGCCCGTCTGCCGTAGATTACAATGGCGGAGCTTCGGGCGGGAGCAACAAGGGAACCAACAATCCGGAATATCTGGCCGTTGTCGAGGAGCGTATCGATGCCTTCCTGAATGCCCACCCGTATCTTGAGCGCAAGGACGTGCCGGCGGAAATGGTTACGGCAAGCGGGTCGGGGCTGGACCCGGACATCTCGCCGCGTGGGGCCGAAGTCCAGATTCGCCGTGTGGCCGAAGCCCGCGGCATGACGGAAGAGCAGGTGCGTGAAATCGTGGAGGAAACGGTCCGGGGCCCATGGCTGGGACTTTTCGGGACCCACAAGGTAAATGTCCTGCAGCTCAACGTAGCTCTCGACAAGGCCCAAAACAGACAATTGTTGGAATAAGCGGGGTTGCCGGGCAGACGCCTCCTTTCGGCACGGTCAAATCCAGATGAAGGTGGCAAAATGTCCTGCAGCTCCCGTTTCGGCATCTCCCGGCCGCTCCATAGACAAGAGGCCGGAATGAAGGCCGGTACAGAGGGAACCGACATGAATATCGGAATATATGCCCATCCGATTTGGAATCCAGTGATGGATTATGTTAATTTGCGGATGGCAATTCATTCAGAGTGTGACAGAAAAAGATGAACAGCGACACGCGACAAAGCGCACAACATTTTCTCGATCTGATTAAACAATCTCATCGAGGTAAGTTCAAGGTCTACATCGGCATGAGTGCCGGTGTAGGCAAAACTTACCGTATGTTGCAAGAGGCTCATCAACTGTCCGACGCCGGAATCGACATTAGGATCGGATATGTTGAGACTCACGGACGGATGGAGACAGAGGCTTTGGTCGACGGTCTCACATTGATTCCCCGAAGGAAACTTTTCTATAAAGGGAAGGAACTCGAGGAGATGGATACACAGGCGATTATCAATCAACATCCGGAGATCGTCATCGTAGATGAGCTGGCACATACCAATATCGAAGGGAGTACAAACCCCAAACGCTGGCAAGATGTCATGCAGATACTGGATGCAGGTATCAGCGTAATTTCCGCCGTCAATATACAGCATCTGGAAGGCATCAATGAGCAGGTACAGACTATTACCGGAGTCGAAATCAGGGAACGTATTCCGGACAGCGTGCTGGCCATGGCCGACGAGGTAGTCAACATCGACCTGACGGCCGATGACCTCATAGAACGGTTAAAAGCCGGTAAGATTTACCGGTCTGACAAGATTGCGGCGGCGTTGGGGAACTTCTTCACCCAAGACAACCTTCTGCAACTCAGAGAACTGGCCCTAAAGGAAGTAGCCATGCGGGTAGAAAAGAAAGTAGAGACCCAGGTCGTTGCCGAAGGCAAGCTCTATCACGAATACCTGATGGCCGTGATCGACTCCTCCGAAAAGCGGGCCCGCCGGGTAATCCGGAAAACGGCACGCCTGGCAACGCACATGAATGCGGCATTCATCGTATTGTATGTCCAGTCAGACAAAGAAGACATGGATCGCATACCGTTGGCAAACCAACGTTATCTGATCAATAATTTCAATCTTGCATCGGAACTGGGCGGAGAAGTTGTACGGATACATTCCAACCGTTATATTGAGACGATAGTGGATGTATGCCAGGAACGTAAAATCAGTACCGTCTGTATCAGCGGCCCGCGATTTTCACTATATTCGTTGCTTGTAACGGCTCTCAGATTCCGACATCTGTTGAATCGACTGGCCAAACTCAATGTGGATTTAATTATTTTATCGTAATGAATATTCGTAACAGACTGACATTAGGAATAGGTGTACTCTTCATACTGATCCTTTTGCTGGGATTCCAGTCGGTTCGGTCGGTCCGACAACTTTCCGTTGCATCGAAGGACATATTGAAGGATAACTACAACTCTGTACATTATGTAGAAGAGATGCTCCGATCGCTGGATCGTTTCTCGCAAGACTCCACATCGCGGGGTATTTTGATAAATAGTCTGGAACTTCAGCAGCAAAATATTACCGAAGTAAATGAGAAAGAGGTAACCTCTGCCTTAACCAAAAAAATCGATGCACTGACGGATTCGGTCTCCATCATCCAGATACAGGCGATTCGTGAAGACCTATATCATATCATGGAGTTGAACATGAACTCGATACGATCCAAAAGTTCGGGCATGGAATCAAACGCAGAGGACGCTGTCCAATGGCTTACAATATTGTCCATATTGTGCATCTTGTTGGCTGCGGTTTTCCTGATTCGCTTTCCGGCTGTTATTTTGCGGCCGATTGACAAATTGAAACAGGGAATCACCCAGATTGCAAATCACAATTATGAAGAGCGCCTCGATTTCGGCAACAACAAGGAGTTCCGCGCCGTTGCCGCTTCATTCAATGATATGGCCTGCAAGCTGTCGGAATACCGGCGCAGCTCTCTCGACCAGCTTATGACGGAGAAGAAACGAATCGAAGCCATCGTAAACAGTCTGCACGAACCGATAATAGGCCTGGATTCGGAGCGAAATATTCTTTTTATGAATGATGAGGCATTTTCGATCTTAAACCTCAAACGAGACAATATCATTGGGCGCAATGCAGCCGAAATAGCGCTGAACAATGATCTGTTAAGACGGCTTATTCGGGAAGTATATGCGGAAAACGGCGACAGCCATGAACATGAGCCATTGAAAATCTATGCAGACAACAAGGAAAGCTATTTCCAGATGGACAATATTCCGCTATACATAAATCCCGTAGGAGAAAGCCGACAACAGTTCGTCGGTAATCTCATTGTCCTGAACAACATCACCAAGTACAAAGAGCTTGATTCGGCCAAAACGAATTTCATTGCCACCGTATCGCACGAGATGAAAACCCCGATTTCGTCAATACTGATGAGCCTGCAACTGCTCGGCGATTCACGCCTCGGATCACTCAACGAGGAGCAAACCCAATTATTGGGCAGCATCCGTGAAAGCAGTGACCGGTTGTTGAATATCACCGGCGAACTGCTGAATCTCACACAGGTGGAATCGGGCAAGCTCACGATCAAGCCCAAAATCGTCAAACCTATTGAGTTAATAGAATATGCCATAAAGGCCACACAAGTACCTGCAGAGCGGTTCCTTTGTTTTGTAGAGGTGGAGTATCCCGAAAAGATATCAAAGCTATTTGTGGACAACGAAAAAATAGCTTGGGTTATCACCAATCTGCTGTCAAACGCGATACATCACTCTCCGGAAAACTCTCGCATCATTATCGGAGCAGCACAACACGACAGCCATGTAGATATATACGTACAGGATTTCGGCCATGGCATAGATCCTCGTTACCATAAAAGCATCTTCGAACGCTACTTCCGCGTTCCTGGCACCAAAGTTCAGGGAAGCGGCTTGGGGCTGGCCATATCAAAAGAATTCGTGGAGGCACACGGCGGCACGATTTCGATCGAAAGCGAGATTGGAAAAGGATGCCGATTTACGGTATCGCTTCCAGTTTAGACTCGGAACAAGCAGTTTCCGTTCAGAGCATTTAGCCCGTGCCCGCCAATAAAGGCAGGTAAAATTTGTCTCGAGGTGATCAGGGCTTGATGCTCAGGAGGCAAGGTGCCCAGATTGCAGACTTCCTCATTATCGATGTCCATACTATCGCACCGGGTCGCAAATCAAATTTTATGGAGCATTCGTAAACAGATGTTTCTCCATTATGATATGCTCCGTTTATCCGATGTGGCAGCAGCATGAAGGATTATCTCCCCCGGAACGTATAATATGACTCTGCCGTAAGGACACAATACGGCGTTTATGGCGTTCGCAGAACAGCCCCCTTCATCGGCGGCATAAAAGAAGCCGAGGAGGCGTTCATAAATTTATCGCTGCACTCCTGCAGATACCGCATTTCTGCTAGTCCATTCCGTTTTTCTGCTCTGCATCACAAGCAAAATACCCTGTTCTGGCCATACTCCGCTCCTGAAGCATTCGTTCGGACAGTATTTTCACTGATCGCATAAACGGCAAATGGCATACCGCACGAGCTGGCCAACTTTGGCATCATCCCTTCCGCCAAACACGGAATAGATTGCAGCCTTAGTATCCGCACCGCCCTTATAGGCATTTCTCCATATGAGTGCAGTCATCTTCATGGTACCCGTTTATCCCATTGAATATTGCAATACCTCGTTTACGCTTTCACTGATATTCATATTTTCAGTCCCGGTTCCGAATACGAAGAGCATGTGTTAAATTTAAATACCTGACTCCCTTATTTTATCCGGATCCTGCCGTCATCCGCATGCCCGGGCGAAGACCAATCTGCATCCGCGGCACAAATACCACATCCGTATAGCCCTGCCATAACGTCACGGATGACATAATAGCGGGATTCCCGAATAAATCTCCTACCTTTGCAAACGGCAACGGCCATATTCCGTCCGTAGCAAGAGCAACATACCAAATATTAGCTTTACACAAAATGGCAAAGATCAGAGTTTGGAAAACGGCGGCCGCGTGTGCGGTCCTGGCCTGCATCACGGCCATAACTTTCTTATCTTTTCCCGAATCGGCAAAAAAAGAGGACACAGGCGTGCCATTGGCCAAAATTCTGACTGACAGCATATATAAAATAGCAAGTTCATCTCCTGGCGAGATCGGCGTTGCCGTAATCATCAACAACACCGACACCGTAAAGGTGAACGACAAGAGCGTCTATCCCATGATGAGCGTATTTAAGGTTCATCAGGCATTGGCACTATGCAATGAATTCGACGGCAAAGGGACCTCTCTCGACACCCTGATAGCGATAGACAGAGACCGGCTCGATCCCGACACCTGGAGTCCCATGATGAAAGATCACACGGAGCCGGTCATATCATTGACCGTCAGGGATCTGTTACGCTACAGCCTCATTCAGAGCGACAACAACGCCAGCAATTTCATGTTCAGGAATATGGTCGGCACAGCTCAAACCGACAGTTTCATTGCCACAATCATCCCACGTTCAAGTTTCCGCATAGCCTATACGGAAGAAGAGATGTCGGCCGACCACGATAAAGCATACTCCAACTACACGTCACCTCTTGGTGCGGCAATACTGATGAACCGCCTGTTTGTCGACGCTCTTATCAGCGGCGAAAAACAAGATTTCATCATGAACGCCCTGCGAGAGTGCATGACAGGCACGGACAGAATATCTGCGCCGCTGCTCGGAAAGAACGGGGTCACCATCGCCCACAAAACAGGTTCGGGCTATACAAATGAGAACGGTGTTCTTGCGGCCCACAATGATGTAGCCTATATATGCCTGCCCAATGGCACTCGCTACACACTGGCTGTGTTTGTCAAGGACTTCAAGGGCAACGAGTCACAGTCCTCACAACTTGTAGCACATATATCGGCGGTCGTGTATTCTATATTGACCGGGTCCAGAGACATTCCCGATCAGCGCTTGCCTTGAGAAGATAGGGTATATACCTTGTCATCGTCACCAACCCGGTCCATGCATAAAACTCCATTGAAAGTCGCAAAACGGGCCCCGATCCGCACGGTCCCAAAGACCGGCATCTCCAACAACCGCTCCGGCAAGACATATAAATTGCCATAACTTCTGCTTGCAGCGGCACGAATCCGGCATATTTATGCCAGATTATGTTTTTTCAATGTCAAAGTTTTATTAACTTTTTTTCGTAACGTTTCTTTTCTCTCAAAGAAAAGTATCACATATTTTGTCACATAACAAATAAAAAGGTATCTACAAGACACGGATTTGATCACAAGATCACCATGCCGATCCCCTGCCAACAGTCCGAATCAGATTACCCAGTCCCAAAATCAAATAAGGTCTTTCGAGAAACCAGGTGTAGCACAAACCAACCCAACATCAATATAATTATGAAACGGTTATCATTTATTTGCCTTTATCTTGTCATCTGTCTCGTCTCCCCTGTTTCGGCTGACGCAAAAACAGTCTCGTAACCACCTGGGGTGAGAAGGTATTCACAAGCGGTAAAACCTGGCAGGAGTACCCTCGACCGATGATGGAACGCGACAAATGGTCGAATCTGAACGGACATTGGGAGTATGCAATAACAGAGTCCGCGCAACCCCGGCCGACGGAATTCGATGGGACAATCCTTGTTCCATTTGCGGTGAAATCGCAACTGTCCGGAGTCGAGAAACGGCTCGGAAAGGATAAAGCCTTGTGGTATAGGCGAGATTTCAAGATACCATCGCAATGGAAGAACCAAAACATAATACTGCATTTCGGCGCTGTTGACTGGCAGGCGGACGTATGGGTAAACAACATCAAGGTCGGCACCCACAAAGGCGGATTCACCCCATTCTTTTTCGATATAACAGCTGCCGTAAACACCAACGGCAAGAACACAATAGTCGTACGGGTTCTGGACCCTACCGACAAGGGATTCCAATCACGTGGAAAACAGGTTACGAAGCCTAAGGGCATCTGGTATACCCCAGTCAGCGGAATCTGGCAGACCGTATGGCTGGAGCCAGTCGGCAATATCCATATCAAAAACATCCGCAACCTTCCCGACATTGACCGCAACACGCTGACTGTCGACATAGAAAAGTCCTGCACCGATCCGTCAATCATCGGAGAGGTCATCGAGTCGGAGTTTGCGGCACAGCTGGCCGACAGCACACTGGTGCTGCGCATTGTCGATATCACCGACAACGGGGAGCTGGCCGACCGGTATGAGGTCACATGGTCATCGCTTCTTGTCAACCGTCACGATGACGGGCAGGAGAGTGTGAACGACCTCACGCAGTTCGCATTCGCCAACGCCCGCACGAACCCCGAAAAGTTCAAGGCCGGACTGAAGGCCGAAATCGAGAAATTTCTTGCCGAATAGAGATGGAATACCTGCAGACACTGCTCGACAATTCGTCGGTTCCCGCAGTTACGGCCTTTCTGCTGGGGCTGCTGACTGCCATCAGCCCGTGTCCCCTGGCCACCAACATCGCCGCCATCGGCTACCTTTCGAAAGAGATAACCGACCGGCGCAGGATCTTCATTGACGGGCTGCTCTACACGCTGGGGCGCATAGTCGCATATACGTTGCTCGGGGCCGTTCTGATAGCCCTGCTGCGACAGGGAGCGAGCATATTCTCCGTAGAGAAGGTATTCGGCCGCTGGGGTGATGTCATCATTGCGCCGGCCATGATAATCATCGGCCTGTTCATGCTCTTCGGGCACAGGCTCAACCTGCCCGGTTTCGGGTTCGACGCCGGCAACGCAGGCTCCTCCCTGCGCGGACGGTGGAAACCGCTGCTGCTGGGCGCCATGTTCGCAATGGCCTTTTGCCCGACAAGCGGGATATTCTACTTCGGAATGCTGATTCCGATGTCCGCCGCCGAAAGCGGAGGCTACCTGCTGCCCGTACTCTTTGCCACGGCCACCGGCCTTCCGGTTGCAGCCGTCGCATGGATTCTGTCCTACAGCGCCGCCGGCATAGGCAGATTCTACGGCCACGTCAGGACGGTGCAGTTATGGCTCAACCGCATCGTTGCGCTGCTGTTCATCGCCACAGGAATCTATTACGCAACCATATATATTTTAAACGCATGATTCAGAGATTTGCCGACTGGCTTGTGTACGACACGCTCGGCATTGACGCCGGAACGCGCTTCGGCAGCGCACTCAACTTTTTCGTCTACGACAGCCTTAAGATATTCATCCTGCTGTTCGCCATCAGTGCCGTAATGGGGGTCATAAACGCCTATTTCCCGGTCGAAAGGTTGCGCCAATGGCTCACCTCGCACCGCTTCTTCGGGCTGCAGTACCTGCTCGCATCCGTTTTCGGAGCCGTAACACCGTTCTGCTCCTGCTCGTCGATACCGCTGTTCATCGGCTTCGTCAAGGGCGGGATACCGCTCGGCGTCACCTTCGCATTTCTCATCACATCGCCGCTCGTGAACGAGGTTGCCGTGGCCATGTTCCTCGGTACGTTCGGAGTTCGCGCCACGGCCGTATACGTGGTCAGCGGCATACTTCTCGGCACCATCGGAGGTGCCGTCCTCGGGCAGTTCCGGCTGGAGCGCTATCTCTCCCCATGGGTGAGGGAGCTGCAGGCTTCGTCCGAGATGCAGTCGGAGAGATGGAACAGCGGAGGCATGACATTTGCCGAACGGCTGCCGTCGATTCTGCGTGATGCCGCAGGCATCGTACGCGGCGTCGCAATCTACGTACTCATAGGAATAGGGGTCGGAGCCGCCATGCACGGCTTCGTACCGGAGGGATTTTTCGAGAAGTACATGTCCAAGGAGAACCCTTTGGCAGTGCCCATGGCCGTCGTATGCGCCGTTCCGATGTATGCCAACGCCGCAGGCATAGTGCCGGTGGTTCAGGTATTCGTGGCGAAGGGCATACCGCTCGGTACGGCCATAGCCTTCATGATGGGCGTAGTCGGGCTGTCGCTGCCGGAGGCGACAATGCTCAAGAAGGTAATGACATGGAGGCTCATAGGCATATTCTTCGGCACCGTGACGCTCTTCATCATCTTCTCCGGATACCTGTTCAACCTCATACTGTAGGAGAATGGGCGGATGCAGACAGTCCGCCGGCGCCGGCACGCATTGCGCAAGCGCACACCTCCTTATAGGCAAAAAAGCACCGGCCGTGCGATAACCAGAATGTCGCACGGCCGGCATGCATTACAAAGTTCCGCAGCGGTCGCTATCTGCCGTGGAACGACTCCTTCTCCAACTCATGCATCTGGGCTACCTTCGGTGCTGAACCGCCGCCCGCAAACTCCGATTCGAGCCATGCATCTATGACGGTTTTGGCAAGTTCCGGTCCTATGACCCTCTCGCCCATCGTTATCACCTGCGCATTGTTGCTCTTTACGAGTCTCTGGGCCGAGAACACGTCGTGGCATGTACCGGCATACACGCCCTCCACCTTGTTCACGATCATGGCCATGCCGAGTCCCGTTCCGCATATGCAGATTCCCCTGTCGTATTCGCCCGACTGGATCTTCTTCGCAAGGTTGTAGCCGATCTCCGGATACAGGGCGTTCTCACGTCCCTCGGAGTAGTTCAGGTCGGTAATGTCGATGTTCTTGCCCTTGAGGTGGTCGAAAATGATCTTCTTCAACCTGACCGCGGCATCATCGCAATCGATACAGATTCTCATGATACTAATAGTTTTAGATATTATGGTTTTTGTTTATGGGTCAATCAAGAGTGACGCACGGCCCGGCAAAAATATCGCAAGCTGCCGAATCACGTTTCCGATACAAATATATATATTTTTTTACCTTTGCCGCCGGAAAAAACACAAATACCGAAATAATCATGAAAGCATCAATGTTCATTGCCATTGCGGCCCTCTCTTTAGCCTCCTGCACCGACTACCTGACGCCGGAAGGAGAAGTTGTGGAACGTGAGATAGAGATTCCGCAGAGTATCAACGAGATAGAGATAGGCGACGGCATGACGCTCATCCTTTCGGATGACGTTCCGGCCGGGAAGGCCGTCATCCGCACCCACGGCAACGTACAGCCATACATAAAGGCTGAAATCCGCGGCGACGAAGTAATATTCACCGTGGACGCACACCGTTTCAAGGATCTCGAGGTAACCGTATCGGCATCCCTCGGACAGTACGACGACTTCACGGCATCCGGCGGTTCGGCGATATCGTACGACGGTTCGCCTGCGATTCTGAACGTCAACAATACCGGCGGTTCGCAGACAACGCCGCGCAACTGATTGCCGTCCGTTCGTCACAAAAGCCCGTCCATGACGGGCTTTTTCCATATCTATCCGACCGTTATGGCCCGTCCGAAATGGGCGGCAAGCAGGCCGAGTCCGAAGCTGGAGACGGAGTAGAGCACGAACGCGGTGAAGTCGCCGCGGCCGAACATCGCATAGTTCTCCTGCACGAATGTCGAAAATGTGGTGAATCCGCCGCAGAAACCCACCGTGAGGAACATCTTGAGGTCACCGTCGGCAAGGCCGCCGCGCTCCGCAAGGCCCGACAGCAGGCCTATGACGAAGCACCCCGCGACATTCACCGCCATCGTCCCCAGCGGGAACGACACCGGTATCAGAAGGTGGATGAACCGCGAGAGAAGATATCGGGACACGCCGCCGACAAAGCTCCCTGCGCCGATACATAAAACAGTTTTCAGCATGGTTTACCGGGGATTAAAGGTTCCGGACGGATACCTGCACCCGTCCGCGAATATTTTACGATTATGTATATGTCTGTTACCGCCATGTGCCATGCGGGCGGCAAATAGCCGTCCCTTCCGCAGGCATCATCAGCACGTCCCGAACGGGCGGCGGTTTAAGGCAGATGCCATTGCCGTTGTATTCCGGCTGCAAATATATGCAATTATTTCCGAATCCGGCAAGAGTCACGCGTCATCGATCCGCCTCGTCCCCACAACGCACAAAAAAGGCGGTGCGAAAGATCCGCACCGCCCTTTTCCTTACCGGACCGCCTACTCCTCTTCGGCAGGTTCGGCCATGTTGTGATAGACGTTCACCACGTCGTCGTCCTCCTCCAGACGCTCCACGAGCTTCTCGACGGACTCGCGGCCCTCGGTATCGAGCTCCTTGGTATCGGTCGGGATACGCACGGACTCGCCGGACACGATTTCGTACTTGTGGTCGTCGAGCCACTTCTGTATCGCTCCGAACGACTCGTAAGGGGCATATACCGTAATGCCGTCGCTCTCCGCGTAGAATTCGTCCACTCCGAGGTCGATCATCTCGAGTTCGAGCTCCTCGGCATCCGTTCCGGCCGGAACCGTGAACTTGAACACGCACTTGTGCTCGAACATGAAGCCCACGCTGCCGGAGTTTCCGAGCGTACCGCCGCACTTGTTGAAGTACATGCGGACGTTGGCCACCGTACGGTTGGTGTTGTCGGTCGCTGTCTCGACGAGGAAGGCTATGCCGTGAGGGCCGTATCCCTCGTAGATGACCTCCTTGTAGTCGGCCGTATCCTTGGAGATGGCACGCTTGATTGCACGCTCGACATTCTCCTTCGGCATGTTCTCCGCCTTGGCGTTCTGGATAAGCACTCGCAGACGCGTGTTTCCGGAAGGGTCAGGGCCGCCGGCCTTGACTGCGATTTCAATCTCCTTTCCGATTTTCGTGAATGTGCGCGCCATGTTTCCCCAACGCTTGAGTTTGCGCGCCTTGCGGTATTCGAATGCTCTTCCCATGATATTTGTATGTTTTATTCTGCTTTTCTGACGTTAAGCTCCGCAAAATTATAAAATTCTGTCGAAATTCCGAAAAAACGTTGCAATATTCCGTCCGCCGTCCGCAATATGTGCCGAATATGCCGAATCGCCTTGGTTTCAGAGACGCTGCAGTGGCCGGGAGGGACAACTTGCCGTAAAATTTGCTACCTTTGTGCCGGACAAAAACCGTACACAATGGAAATCAAGGGAAGATTCGACCACTTCAACATCGACGTCACCGATCTCGAACGCAGCATCGAGTTCTATGACAAGGCGCTCGGGCTCAAGGTAGTGAAGACCAAGGAGGCCTCCGACGGCTCCTTCAAACTGGTATATCTCGGCGACGGGAGCGGGCAGTTCCTGCTCGAACTGACATGGCTGCGCGACCATGCCGCGACGCCGTTCGACCTGGGCGAGAACGAGAGCCACCTCTGCCTGCGCGTGGCCGGCGACTACGATGCCGTGCGCGAATACCACCGCCAGATGGGGTGCATATGCTACGAGAACCACGACATGGGGCTCTACTTCATCAACGACCCCGACGACTACTGGATAGAGATACTTCCCGAAAAGAGATAGAGCGATATGGACCGTATAAAGGAACTTGAAAAACAGGTCGATGCAGCGACCGCCGTATTGCGCGACGGAGGCATCATACTATACCCCACCGACACGGTGTGGGGACTCGGCTGCGACGCCACGAATGCCGAAGCCGTGGAGCGGATATACACCCTCAAACGCAGTGTGAACAAGCACTCGATGCTTGTGCTGTGCCGCGATGCCGACATGGTGGTGCGTTACGTGAACAAGGCGCCGGCCATAGCCTTCGAGGTTATGGAGATGGCGACGAAGCCTCTTACGCTCATCCTGCCGGGGGCTGCGGGACTTGCACCGAACCTCATTCCGGACGAGGGGACGCTCGGCGTAAGGGTTCCCGACCATGAGTTCTGCCGGCAGCTGCTGCGCCGCTTCGGACGACCGATAGTATCGACCTCGGCCAACATCTCGGGAGAGCCGTCGCCGAAGGGTTTCGACGACATCTCGAAGGAGATTACGGAGGGCGTCGACCTTGTCGTAAGCCCGCGCGTGGCGGGACGTCCGACCGGCAAACCGAGTTCGATCATAGCCTTCGGCGAAGGAGGCGAGGTGAAGATAATACGCGAATGACCATGCCGCGCACCGTCGTAACCCCGATTCAGATAAGGTTCTCGGATGTCGACATGTTCGGCCACGTGAACAACGCCAGCCAGCAGATGTATTTCGACCTCGGAAAGACCGACTTCATGCGGCAGGTGCTGTCGCTCTCCGGCCCGTTCGGAGGGCTCTCGCTGGTCACGGTGGCGACCACCAACAACTTCTTCCGCCAGATACGCTACACGGACGACATAGAGGTGCACACCTCGGTCCGCAAGACCGGCGACAAGAGCGTCACGCTCTTCCAAAGCATGGTAGACCGCCGCGACGGCGCGACCGTGAGCGACAGCCTTACGGTGATGGCTGTCTTCGACTTCGCAAAGCAGGCATCGGCCCCGCTGCCCGACGAGTGGCGCACGAAACTGCTCGGATAGCCGGGCGTATGCACACGAAAAATCCGCACATCCTCCGATGTGCGGATTTTTCATGACCGTCCCTGCGAAGGGGTTAATCCGCCGTACCCTGCAAAAGCGCCCGCTCGTAGTCGGCGTCGGTAAACGTATATGTATATACGCTCGATTCGTTGTACATGAACTCGTTCTCTATCTCCTTCACGAAAGACTCCCCGTCGCAGATGCTGTGTTCGCCTCCCGGGGTATGCCAAACGCATACGGTATTGTCGAAGACGACCTGGCACCGCTCTCCGGTCAATTCAAGGAACCACCACATGTCGACGCCCCTGTCGGAGGCGTACACATACTCATCTCCGGGAGCTATCGTAAAGTCGAGTCCCGTATCGGCGTTGCTGACGGCAACCGTATGCGAACTGCCGTTCACGACCACCATTTCGGAACGCGAGGAGTAGTATACGTCCACGCCACTGCAGCCTGCAAATGCCAGTGACATCACTGGCAATAACAGGGAAAGAAATCTGTTCATGGTCTCCGGAGATTTGGTCTGGTAAACAAATATACAAAATTATTGTTTATCAAGCAAAGAAAATCTTTATCACGTATCGTTAAACCATATCGGCGTCCGGAGCGCGTCATGCACTCTCCTCCGTCCGTACCTTTCAGGGGCGGTGCGGCACGGTTGCGTGCGAATCCGTGCCGGACAGCGGCGGAGGCAGGTGCGGAGGCCTGCGCCTGCGGCTGAACCCTGCCACGACGAAGATTATCCCGACGAATATCAGCGAGGCCCCGACGATATTGGCACGGTCTATCGTGCTCTGCCCGCGCAGGAGCGACAGCACGGTGGCCACGACGGGCTGTATGTAGCGGTACAGAGCCGTGTGCACCGACGTAAGGTGCTCCGTGCCGAGATACAGCAGATAGAGCGGCAATACGGTTCCCGGAACCATTATGTAGAGCAGTTCGGCCTGCGCCCCGGGCGGAAGAGAAAGCGGGTCGAGTCCGCGTATCTCATCCCAGAAGAACGGCGCGGTCAGCGCAAAGCCTATGATGTAGAACCATCCCACGACCACCGCAACGCCGTAGCGCTTGAGCTGAGGCTTTATGATGACCGTATTGGCGGCTATGGCCATGACTGCGCACAGCACGAGTGCATTGCCGAAACCTTCGGCCCCGTCGCTCACGAGCGATGAGCCCTTGTCGACCAGCAGCACCCCCGCACCCGCCAGAGCGACGGCCGCCCCGAGCGCCCGCACCCATGTTATGCGGCGCGTGTCGACGATGTGCGCCACAAAGAGCGTGAAGACCGGTCCGAGCGTGGCTATCGTCGATGCGTCGATAGGGTTGGTGCACGAGGCGCCCCACACCAGCAGGTACATCCAGCCGTATATCACCATCAGCGCGACGATGAATATGTTGCCGAAATCCTCGACCGGAATTCTGTACGAACGTCTGGAAAAAAGCGCCGACGGAATGAAGAACGCCGCGGCAGCGAGAATCTGGAGCATGAATACCTGCCCGAAGTTCAGGTAGTGCCGCGTCAGCGAGACATAGAACGAGAAGTTGGCCCCGAACAGGATGTTCGCGACCACAAGCGCCAGATTGTAACGGAATTTGCCCACAATCCGGCTTCGGCGGCAATTATCGCGCCGAAACGCATCGGGATGCTATTGTCCGCGCCTGACGAGGCCCCGTTCGGCCGCAAGCCGTTCGAGCATGGCATGGGCCGCATCGTACTCGTTCGGAATCTCGCCGTCGAGTATCGCGTTCTTGATTATCTCCTTGATCTCGCCGATGGTGTTGCAAGGCTCGATATCGTATTCGCGCATGATGACGTCGCCCGTAATCGGAGGCTGGAAGTTGCGGATGCGGTCGCGCTCCTCAAGGTCCTTCATCTTGCGGCGCACCAGCTCGAAGTTGGCCATGTAGCGCTTGACCTTGGCATCTATTCCGGAGGTTATGTCGGCCTCGCACAGGGTCATGAGCGACTCGATGTCGTCGCCAGCCTCGAACAGCAGGCGCCGCACGGCGGAGTCGGTGACCATATCCTCCGAGAGGATTATCGGGCGCAGGTGGAGGAAGACCATCTTCTGCACGAACTTCATGTGCTCGTTCATCGGCAGCTTCAGGCGGCGGAATATCACCGGGACCATCTTCGAACCGAGGACCTCGTGGCCGTGGAACGACCATCCGGCCTGCGGGTCGTAGGACTTGGTCTGCGGCTTGGCGATGTCGTGCAGCACGGCGGCCCAGCGCAGCCACAGATCGTCGCTGCGGCGCGCCACATTGTCCAGAACCTTGAGCGTATGCAGGAAGTTGTCCTTGTGGGCATGGTTCCCGCGGCGCTCGACGCCGCACAACGCATGCATCTCCGGGAATATCAGTTGCAGCAGGCCCGAACGCTCCAGCAGCATGAAGCCGACCGAAGGGACGGGCGAGGCGACAATCTTGTTGAGCTCGGTTATTATCCGCTCGCGCGAGACGATGGAGATGCGCTCGCGGTTGCGGCCTATGGCATCGAATGTGGCGTCGTCTATGCTGAACCCGAGTTGCGTGGCGAACCTTATGCCGCGCATCATGCGCAGCGGGTCGTCCGAGAAGGTTATGTCGGGGTCGCACGGGGTGCGTATGATGCCGTCATGCAGGTCCTTCATGCCGTCGAACGGGTCGACAAGCTCGCCGAACGTATCGGCATTGAGCGACCATGCCATGGCGTTGACCGTGAAGTCGCGCCGGCGCTGGTCGTCCTCGACCGTACCGTCCTCGACATGCGGCTTGCGCGAATCGGGAGAGTAGGACTCCTTCCTCGCCCCCACGAACTCGATGCACAGCCCCTCCGAGCGCAGCATCGCCGTACCGAAGGTCTTGAACACCGAGACCTTCGCGTGAAGCTCCTTCCCGAGCTCCGAGGCCACCTCTATGCCGCTGCCGACAACAACTACATCGATGTCCGAACACTCGCGGCCGAGATAGTGGTCACGCACATAGCCGCCTATGACGAAGGCCTGCACGCCGCGGCGGTCCGCAATGCGCGATATGCGGCGGAATACTGGGAGCGACAACGGGTCGGATGCCATGCGTCAACGGATTTTCAGTTCGCGCATGTACATCTGGACCGTATTCTCGAGGCCGTAGTACAGGGCGTCGCTTATGAGCGCGTGGCCGATCGACACCTCGTCGCACCACGGTATGCGCTCTATGAAATAGTGAAGGTTTACGAGCGAGAGGTCATGACCGGCATTGAGGCCGAGGCCGCAGTCGCGCGCCGTCTCCGCCGCAGCCACATACCGGGCTATGGCCTTTTCGGCACCCGACGGATAGAGGGCCGCATATGACTCTGTATAGAGTTCGACACGGTCGGCACCGCACTCGCGGGCCCCCTCGACCATCTCCGGAACCGGGTCGACAAATATCGAAACCCTTATCCCCGCCTCGCGGAAGCGGTCGCACATGTCGGTCAGGAAGGCGCGGTTGGCGACCGTGTCCCAACCGGCATTCGAGGTTATGGCGTCGGCCGCATCGGGCACGAGGGTCACCTGTGCCGGACGCACCTCCTCGACAAGCGAGACGAAACTGTCGATGGGATTGCCCTCGACATTGAGCTCGACCGAAAGCGACCTCTTGAGGGCGCGCACGTCGTCGTAACGTATGTGGCGCGCATCCGGACGCGGATGCACCGTGATGCCTTCGGCACCGAAACGCTCGATGTCGAGCGCCGCACGCTCCACATCGGGCAAGTTGCCGCCGCGCGAGTTGCGGATGACGGCAATCTTGTTTATGTTCACACTGAGTCTGGTCATATTTCCGAAACTTGAACGGACCCCGCGGCACAAACCGTCCGCAGGAGTTCGGGATAACCCAAAAATAGTTATATTTGTGGTGTAAAGTTAATATTTTTCGGAATACGCAAGATGAAAATCCTCCTTTTTTCTCGACCGAAGGCCGACCGGCGCAACGAGGACATAGCGGAAATATTCTCCGAGATCGAACGTTACGGATTCGACTATGCCGTAAACCGTGAATTTGCGGAGCTCGTCCACAATCTCACCGGCCGTGAGATTCCGGCCGACAGGCAGTACGGGGAGCACGTCGGGGAACAGGACCGCGACACCGTCATGGTGTGCTACGGAGGCGACGGGACCCTGCTTGAAGGCATACACCGCCTCAACGGCGAGGATGTTCCCGTAGTGGGAATCAATGCCGGCCACCTCGGCTTTCTGGCCATGGCGCCGCGCACGGAGATCGCAAACGTCTTCCGGTCGATAGCCGATGGGAACCTGCACATAGAGAAGCGTACCATGCTGCAGGCCGACGGCATGTTCGATGGCGTGCAGGGGTCGATGTTCGCACTCAACGAGGTCTCCGTACAGAGACTCGGAGCCACAATGATAGCCATCGAGGTCTCGGTCGACGGCGAGAGGGTGTCTACCTACAACGGCGACGGAATCATAGTATCCACGCCGACCGGATCGACGGCATACTCGCTCAGCGCCGGAGGTCCGATAATATCGCCTTCGTGCCGCGCAGTGGTCCTCACGCCCATGTCGCCGCACAACCTGACGATGCGTCCGATAGTGATGTCCGACGGCAGCGTCATATCGCTTCGCATACGCACCAGGGGCAACACCGCTTCCATATCCATAGACAACCGCACGATGAAGATACCTGACGGGGCGTCATTTGTCATAAAACTGGCCGAAAGGGTTATTTCTTTGGCCGTTCCGCACAATATATCATTCTACGGAACGTTACGGGATAAGATGATGTGGGGGATCGACGTTCGGTAATCCGCAAATTGTGCGTATTCAAAAAAAAGTGATATATTTGCGAGTTATATGAACGAATCCAAACGCATACCCGCCCATGTCGCCATCATAATGGACGGCAACGGACGATGGGCCGAGAAGCACGGGAAGCCGCGCTACGAGGGTCACATCGAAGGGGTGAAGTCGGTCAAGGCCTGCATAAAGGCCGCGGCCCGCAACGGCGTGCGGTATCTTACGCTGTACGCATTCTCGGGAGAGAACTGGGGACGTCCGGCCGAAGAGGTCGATGCCCTCATGGGTCTTTTCTGTCAGTGCGTTACCGAGCAGACACCGGAACTGATTGAGGAGCGCGTAAGGGTGAGGCTGATAGGCCGCCGCGACCGCTTCTCGGAACAGGTGAACGCGCATCTGGAGAGGATCGAACGCGAAACTGCCGGCGGAGACAGGCTGACACTGATACTCGCATTCGACTATTCGTCGCGCGAGGAGATTGCCCGTGCAGCCAGAGTGCTGGCGGAGAGGGCCGCAGCCGGAGAGATCCGGCCGGAAGATATCTCCGAGAAAGCGGTGTCCGACTCACTGTACACGGCAGGCATACCGGACCCGGACTTCATCATCCGTACCAGCGGCGAGTGCCGTTTGAGCAACTTCCTGCTTTGGCAGGCATCATATGCAGAGATGTATTTCCCACAGGTACTGTGGCCTGATTTCGGGCAGGAAGAGTTCGACAAGGCACTGGAAGAGTATGCGGGAAGAGAGCGCCGATACGGCCGATTGTAATAATAAAAGAAGAGATTTTCGATTTCGATGAGACATTTATTGACGGTATTCCTGTTCGCTGCAGCGGCAATGTTGTCACTCGAGGCATACGCACAGTCGAGCGGAACGGGTCCTGACAAGCACAAGGACAAGCCGAGCATCGGCAAGGAGAGTCGCAGGGCTGAAAGGCACCATCCGGGAAAGGCTCCCGGAACGGCACCGGCGGCCGGTATTCCGGGAATGCCGGCGGGGGATGAAGAGCGGACCGATTCTCTGCAACAGGACAAAAAGGCGATAGACACGTTCGTCATGCCTGAACACGCCGAGTTCATCGACGCAAAGAGCAGCAAAATGTACTACCTGCGCCGCGTGAACATCCACGGGGCCGAACATTTCAACCACGACATATTGCGGTCGGCATCGGGCCTCGTCCCGGGCGACTCCGTATACCTGCCGAGTTCGTTCGTGCAGAACGCAATGACACGACTCTGGTCACAGCGCTATTTTGCCGACATAAAGATCGGCGCCACAATGGAGGGCGACAGCGTAGACCTCGAAGTAATGCTCAAGGAGCGTCCGAGAGTGGTAAACTGGGCCATAACCGGCGTACCGAAGAGCAAGGCCAAGGATCTGCTTGAAGAGTTCAAGCTGCAGCGCGGACGAGTCGAGCTTTCGGACTATATCATCGACAAGAATATCAAGCTCCTGAAGAAGCACTTCGGCGACAAGGGATTCCGCAACTGCGAGGTGGACGTGAAGATCGAGAACGACTCCATGATATCCTATGGTGTCAACGTGACGTTCAACGTCAAGAAGAACGCGCGTGTCAGGGTCGGCGAGATAACATTCTCCGGAAACAACAACTTTTCGGACAAACGGTTGAGCCGCACCTTCAAGAAGATACACAAGACGAGCATCATGTTCTGGCAGAACACGAAGTTCAACGAGGAGGATTTCGAAAACGACAAGGAGCTTCTGATCGACTTCTACAACTCGAAGGGCTACCGCAACGCCAACGTCGTTTCTGACTCCGTATACACCATCAACGAGAAGCGTCTCGGCGTGCATGTGAACCTCGAGGAGGGCAACAAGTACTATATCCGCAACGTCTCGTGGGTCGGCAACTCGCGTTTCGACACCAAGGACCTGCAGCGCATGCTTTCACTCAACAAGGGTGACGTCTACGACAAGAAGTCCATACACAAGCGTCTCGGAATCGGCAAGGAGCAGAATCCGGATGATCTCTCCGTATCGTCGCTCTACCAGAATGACGGATACCTCATGTCGCAAATCGAGCCGAGCGAGATCATCATCGGCAAGGACTCCCTCGACCTCGAAATCAAGATATTCGAAGGCAAGCAGTTCACCATCAACGAGGTAGGCATATCGGGAAACAACCGTCTCGACGACGAGGTCATCCGCCGCGAGCTCTACACCCGTCCTGGCGAGCTCTACAACCGCGCGCTGATAATGCAGACCATCCGTACGCTGGCAGCCATGCAGCACTTCAACGAGGAGGCCATCATGCCGGACATCAAGCCGGTGTCGAACGAACTTGTAGACATCAACTGGCCTCTTGAGGAGAAGGCATCCGACCAGTTCAACATTGCGGCCGGATGGGGCTCTGGAACGTTCGTCGGTTCGGTGGGCATCACGCTCAACAACCTCTCCATCCGCAACTTCTTCAAGAAGAACGCATGGAGACCGTACCCAATGGGACAGAACCAGAGGCTCCAAATCTCGGGACAGACCAACGGTACATACTACAAGGCCCTTGCGCTGAGTTTCTCCGACCCTTGGCTCGGAGGCCGCAAGCCTAACTCGCTCACCATATCGGGACATATCTCCGAGACGAACGACGCATACTACCTCTGGCAAAAGCCAACCATATACTTCCGTTCATACGGACTGGCAGTCGGAATCGGAAAGCGTCTGTCGTGGCCGGACCCTTATTTCTCGCTCTACACCGAGCTGGCATATCAGCGCTACGGTCTGAAGGGATATACGTCGTTCATCATGTCCGACGGTAACGCCAACATGCTCTCGCTGCGGTTCGTGCTCGAGAGAAACTCGACGGACCAGCCGATATACCCTCGCCGCGGATCCAACATCTCGCTGTCGCTGCAGATAACGCCGCCGTTCTCGGCATGGGACAAAAAGGACTACTCCGATCCCAACATGAGCGACCAGGACCGCTACCGCTGGATAGAGTTCCACAAGTGGAGGTTCAAGGCACAGTGGTTCCAGGCGCTGACACCTAACGACAAACTGGTGCTGATGGCCAAGGCCGAGATGGGATTCGTCGGACACTTCAACAAGAACAAGGTGTCGCCGTTCGAACGATTCCAGGTCGGAGGTGACGGAATGACGGGATACGACATCTACGGAGTCGACATCATATCGCTGCGCGGTTACGAAGACGGCGATCTCGACCCTACGAACAGCAAATACTCCATCGCCTACAACAAGTACACGCTCGAGTTGCGCTACCCTATCATCCTCAAGCCGTCGTCGCAGATATACGTACTCGGCTTCCTCGAGGGAGGTAACGGATTCTCGTCATGGAAGGAGTTCTCGCCGTTCAAGATCAAGAGGTCGGCCGGTGTCGGCGTAAGGCTTTACCTGCCTATCGTCGGAATGCTCGGTATCGACTGGGGTTGGGGATTCGACGCTCCGGCCGGAAGCACCGAGCGCAGCGGAAGCCAGTTCCACTTCGTCATCGGACAGAGTTTCTGATGCGGAAAAGCGGCATCCAACGGTTAATAAGAGGGACTTTTGGCAATATATTTGAGAAACGATACGTTATAAGTAAAACCTTAAAAGCACGGAACTATGAAGCGTTTTATAATTCTGACCGCAGCAATGGTCATGGCATCGGCCGGGATGGCCTTTGCACAGAAATACGTTGTCGTCAACAGTGAAAAGATATTCAAGTCCATC
This sequence comes from uncultured Alistipes sp., assembly GCA_944322005.1. Taxonomy (GTDB): domain Bacteria; phylum Bacteroidota; class Bacteroidia; order Bacteroidales; family Rikenellaceae; genus Alistipes. The sequence continues at coordinate 98,278 of CALUNL010000006.1, read as the reverse complement.
GACGAATACAACAATGCCATAACCTCGCTCGACGAGATGTCGAAACAGTACCAGAAGGAGGTCGACGCAAAGTTCGAGCAGATAGAGAGCCTCTACAACAGCTATATGGCGCAGAAGGAGTCGCTTTCGGCACAGTTGCGCACGCAGTTGGAGAACCAGATTCTGACACAGGAGAAGGCCGCCACCGAGTATCAGGAGTCGCTTTTCGGTGCCGACGGAGTCATCATGAAGAAACGCATCGAGCTAATCCAGCCGATACAGAGCCGCGTATTCTCGGCCATCGAGAAGTATGCGAAGGACAACGGCTATGAAATGGTACTCGACATAGCGTCGAACCCGAACGTCCTCTACAGCGCCGATTCGCTCGACCACAGCGAGGCCATAATAAATCTTTTGAAGAACTGATTTTTTTATTATATTTGTAGTTCGTAAAGACGACTTTAAAGACTCAAAAACAATATTCTCATGAAAAAACTTATCAGATTGACCCTCGTGATTTCGATGGCGATGCTCTCCACCACCACTCTGTACGCACAGAAGTTCGGACGCATCAACATGCAGATGGTGCTGGCATCGATGCCTGAATCCAAAGAGATGCAGACCAACCTCGAATCATTCGGAAAGGAGCTGAACGAGCAGTTGGAGCAGATCATGGTCGAAATAAACAACAAGACGGCCGAGTTCCAGAAGAACCAGGCCACGATGGCCGCTTCGGTAAAGCAGCTCAAGCAGCAGGAGCTCGAGCAGCTTCAGACCCGTTACTACGAGTTCCAGCGCGTGGCACAGACCGACTACCAGAACAAGTGGAACGAGCTCTTCGCCCCTATACAGAAGAAGGCGCTTGAGGCTGTAGACAAGATCGCCAAGGCCGGCAGCTACACTGCCATATTCGACACCTCGTCGCAGAGCCTCGCATACTTCAGCGAGAGCCAGCTCACGGACATCTACCCTTTGGTTAGGACCGAGCTCGGAATCACCGAGGATGTGAATCCGGCAGAGCAGGCAGCAGCAGCCGAGACTCCGGCCCCTGCAGCGAACTAAATGCTGAAGGACAAAAGAAGGCGGCCACAGCCGCATAAATAGAAAACGAATGGCGGAACCCCAAAAGGTTCCGCCATTCGTTTTGTCCATCCGTCATCCGCCGGAATGGCTCCGATACGGATCAGTCCTTCGGATATGCCGCAAGGAAGACATGACGGTGGCGAATCTCCTCGTTCACGGCACGCAGCGATTCGAGCGATATGTCGCCTACGACATAACGGTTGTCGTCGCTGTCGTAGCGCTCGTGTATGCGTTCGAAACGGAACAGCGCAAGGTCGGCATCGGTCGAGTAGCGCAGATATATGCGGAAAGTGACATCGGTCGTGTACTCCACCTTCGAGTGTCCGAACAGGCGCTTGTACTCGTACCTGTAGTCGTATAGACATGCCGTCATGTCGCTCAACACGGCCGAGCCCGTTGGATGGCCTCCGGCACCGCGGCCGAACATGAACTGCTTGTCGTAGAACTCGCCCTTAATGACGACACCGTTGAACTCATCCTCGACGCTGTATATGTACTTCTCGCGCGATATGAGCTGCGGCATTACGCTCATCATGATTTTGCCGTCGGCAATCTTCTCCACATGCGCCACGAGCTTTATGCGGCGCCCCTTCTCGTTGGCGAACCGTATGTCGGCATCGTTCATCGACGAGATGCCGTAGGTGAATATCCGCTCCGGCTCGACATAGCAGCCGAAGGCGTGCACGGTGATGATGATGAGCTTGAAGAGCGAATCGTAACCGTCGATGTCGAGCGACGGGTTGCTCTCGGCGAAGCCCAGATCCTGTGCCATGCGCAGGGCCTTGTCATAGGACATCTTCTCGTTGAAGATCTTCGAAAGGATGAAGTTCGACGAGCCGTTCAGGATTCCCTTCACCGAAATGAGCAGGTCATTGTCATAGTACTCCTCGAGGTTCCTTATGACCGGGATGCTGCCGCATGCCGAAGCATCGTACAGCAGCGGCGTCGAGGTCTTGCGCTGCAGCTCTATAAGCTCCCCTATGTGGTAGGCAAGCATCTTCTTGTTGCCCGACACGGCCGGGATGCCGTTCGTCAGTGCGCGCTTGATGATGTGGTATGCCGCCTCCGCATCGTCGATAAGTTCCACGATGAGATTGATCTCCGGATCGTTGAAGATATCGTCGGGATTGTCCGTAAAGTCGGCCTCCACCCCGCGAGGCTTGTTTATGTCGCGCACGCATATGCGTTTTATGTATGCGTCACGCGATTCGATCTTGTTCAGTACGTCGAAAAGGCCGCGGCCGACGTTTCCGAAACCGAACAGTCCTACTGCAAGTTGTTTTGACATGGTATGGTCGTTGTTTTATGTTGTTTTACGAATTGAACTCCTGTATTATGGCATCGAGCTGCTCGTGCTCGACCAGAAAGCCGTCGTGGCCGAACTCCGAATCCATCAGCCGGAACTCGGCGCCCGGAATGTTCCCGTATATCACGCGATGCTCCTCCGGCGGGAAGAGTATGTCGCTCGTGATGGCCACCACAAGCGTACGCGACCTTATCCCGCGCAGGACCTCCTCCACCGGACCGCGTCCGCGGGCGAGATCGTGCGAATCCACCGCCTGCGAAAGCCGGTAATAGGAGTAGGCATTGAACCGGCGCTTGAGCTTTTCGCCCTGGTAACGCTGGTATGAGTGCGCCCTGTGGTCGAAGCACGCGCCTGCGGCCCCCGCATCATCCTGCGTACGGTTGTAGGCCGCGCCTCCGCGGTAGCTCAACAGAGCTATGCTGCGGGCCAGCGCCATGCCGTCCGCACCGGCATCGTCGCGGCGGAGTCCGAAGGTCGGGTCGAGCTCTATGGCCATGCGCTGCGATTCGTTGAACGCCTGCGCCCACGGCATCGTCCGCACGGATGTCGCAATGAGCACCAGCCGCTCCGCAAAGTCGGGGTCGGCCACGGCCCACTCCATGCACTGGAACCCTCCTATGGAGCTGCCGACAAGCATACGTACATGTTTTATGCCCAGATGCGCAGCCAGTCGCCGGTGGCACTCCACCATATCGCGGACTGTGAACTTCGGGAAGTCGCCGTACCACGGCTCACCCGTTGCCGGATTCACGCTCAAGGGGCCGGTCGTACCGTAGTGCGAGCCGAGGAAGTTGGCACACACGACAAAATAGCGCTCCGGGTCAAGGAACTTGCCCCGCTCGACCGTATGTTCCCACCACGAGGCGACGTCGGAGTTGGCTGTCAGGGCGTGGCACACCCATATTATGTTGTCGTCGGCCTCGCTCCTGCGCCCGAAGGTGTCGTAGGCTATCGTGAGCCCGTCAATCCTGCCTCCCTGTTCGAGCAGAAGCGGCTCGCTGCTGTGAAAGTATTGCGTCATGAGGCGATCAGATATGGGCGAATGCCTGTTCGAAATCGTCGATTATGTCGTCCACGCACTCCAGGCCTGCGGACACGCGCAGCAGCGTCGGCGTGATGCCCACGGCACGCTGGTCGGCCTCGCTCAACTGCTTGTGGGTGGTCGACGCCGGGTGCGTCACGACGCTTATCGAGTCGCCGATCATGGTCATGTGCGCCACAAGGTGCAGCGCCTCCACGAAACGCACCGTACTCTCCAGCGTACCCTCCAGCTCAATAGAGACAACGCCGCCGGCACCGAACCTGAAATATTTCTGCGCATTCGCATAGCTCGGGTCATCCTCGAAACCGACATAGCTTACGTGCTTGACCTTCGGATGCGAGCGGAAAAACTCCGCCAGACGCCGGGTCGACTCCGTCTCCTGGCGTACGCGCAGCGAGAGGGTCTCCAGACCGAGCATCATCAGGTAGGAGTCGAACGGGGACGGGCAGCAGCCGAAATCGCGCAGGCCGTCCACACGGCACTTCACGATGAATGCCGAACGGCCGAACGTCTTGTGGAGGTTCAGCCCGTGGTATCCCTCCGACGGACCGTCTATGGCCGGGTACTTGCCGTTGCCCCAGTCGAACGTACCGCCGTCGACGATTATGCCACCCATGGCAGTACCGTGACCGTTGGTCCACTTCGTGGCCGAATCAACGACTATGTCCGCACCCCAGCGGAACGGATTGCAGAGGTATCCGCAGGCTCCGAATGTGTTGTCGACGACGAACGGGATGCCATGCGAATGCGCAACGGCCGCCAGAGCCTCCAGATCCGACACGCTGCATCCCGGATTGCTCATCGACTCGACGAACAGGGCCCGGGTATTGGAATCTATGAGTTTTTCCAAGTCCTCCGCACGGTCGCTTCCCGCCATACGGCACTCTATGCCGAGGTTGCGCAGCGAAATGGTGAACTGGTTGAAGGTTCCGCCGTACAGATAAGGCGAGGCGACTATGTTCTGACCGGCCGAAGCCAGCGATGTCACCGCTATGAGGATGGCCGCCATTCCTGACGAAAGGGCCAGTGCGCCCACGCCTCCGTACAATGCCGCCACACGCTCCTCGTATGCGGCCGTGGTCGGATTGTGGAGTCTGGTATAGATGTTTCCCGGTTCGCTCAGCTCGAAGAGGTTCGCAGCGTATTCGCAGGTCTTGAAGTGGTAGGCCGCCGTCGGATATATTGCAACACCGCGCGAGCCCGTATGGTCTACATGGTACCCTCCGTGAACCTGGAGGGTCTCGAAATGCAATGGTTTGTTCTCGGACATGATTGTTCCGTAAATTTATTTATTTGTTTGAAAATGTTGTCGACTGGATTGTGGTTTCGTGCCCGTGCACGGGGGAACGCTTTCGTTCCCGAAAGATATGGAGTGCCTTAGCGGCACATTCGCATGGAGATTGCCGACATTGCCGCCCGGCAAGCCATCATAACAGCGATATTTGATATGCAAAACATCAATCCCGTTGCTTTTGTCGCTGCAAATATATTAAAAAAACGCGATATTCCAAAATATCATCCTAACAGACATTTTCGCACATGAATCGCAACGCGCTAATAACCAACATCAAACGTCTGCAGCGCATTTTCACGGCCGGCATATTGCGACAATAATTTTCATTTTTTTGCCGTAAAATTTTGCACCGAAAGATTTTTGTCCTATATTTGCACACGCAATTGCGGAAATAGCTCAGTTGGTAGAGCGCAACCTTGCCAAGGTTGAGGTCGCGGGTCCGAGTCCCGTTTTCCGCTCAACGACAATCAGGAGAGTCAAAAAGGCTCTCCTGATTCCATTATGTACATACGCCTATAACGGCTATCCGATGTGCAACCCCGAATCAGATCCGGGACAACGCCTCAACAGACGGATCGAATTCCACACATCTCGCCAGACAGCTAACGTCAGCGAACCTGATTTTATCCGATTTTATTTTAATTTTTATCCTATATTGCCTATCTTTACGGAAATTGATGCAAATAAAGGGGCTGGAATGGGAAACAGGATAATCATGACAGCAATTCTGTCTCTGCTGTGCTCGTCTGCCGTCTATACGGCGAATGCGGACTCCCTTGTCAAGGGACGCATCCATCTCAAGAACGGATCAGTAATCGAATGCGGAGAAAAAGACAGAATAAAGATACCCAAACGGCATGGCGACATAAAGCTATTCCGCAACGCATTCTACAAAAACAAGAGCAAGGAGGTTTTTCCTCAAAAGGATGTGGACTCCATAGTCTGCTGGCATAAGATGGCTCCCGAATATACACGTAAGTTTGTCCCTTCGGAGGAGGCCGGGTTGTTGTGGGTCTATTTCGACACCCCGTACATATGCGTATGCATATATTCAAAAAAAGGTTACGGCATATCATCCAACGGGGGTATCGAGATATGGCAGCGCATAGGCCTTTTCAGCCAGTCGCGTACGGCCTATTACCTTCGGAAAAGCGGAGATAAGGAGTTTCATGTCGTCGGTTCGGCAAACCGCAACTCCAAGAAGGTTTTTCTCAAGCGCATCGCGGAATACATCGCCGATGACGCCGCACTCGCGGATCGCATACTACATTCGGAATCCGGCCGTAACAGGACAATACTCATGCTGAACGACTACATGCCACAAGGGAACTAATCCACAATCAAACAAATGAATACCATGAAACGATTTCTCATCTGCGCTTCAGTTGTTGCGGCAGCACTCTGCACCAACCTTACGGCCATGGCCAAGAATCCCGAGAAACAGGAGTCGCGGCATGTGATTGTAACCCTCAAATCCGGAGAGAAGGTCGACGGATACATCCACCGCGGCTGGCATGCCGAAAGTTCCGTCTTCAAGGCGGAAAACTACTCTTTCAAGATAGTAAGGAATCCCGACAGCAAAGAGGAGCCTATTGTATACAAGGCCGAAGATGTGGAGAGCATCGAATATACCGAGGTTACCGAAAACGACCCGGACGGAATCCGATGGGAGTCGCACCCGCTCGCAAAACCTAACTTTGCAAGTCGTTACAACACCATACAACGGCTGTTTTGCGTGGATAAGGTCGGGAAAAATGCAACGATATATTGGTGGAAAGTCTGGGTGGCATCGGGACCGAACTTTTCCGGCCGCAGTCTGGAAACCTACTATGGCGTCCGCTTCCACAACGACCCGGACGGTGTCGTCTATACCTATGCATTGGTGAACTCCGTATTGATGGACAAGGTACAGCCTGGCCTGAAGGAGTTCTGCAAGAAATGGTTCAAGGGGCCGGAGGGCAAGGTGCACAAGAAGGAGGCCAAGGAAAGCGAGGCGTGGATACTCGACATGTACGACGCCTATCTGGCACAGCGGGAATCACCGGAAGCTGCCGGGCAGGCTGAACGCGAATCAGGCAACAGGTAATTGCCGCACGAAGCACACTCCGAAAACCGAACAGGTAGCTCATGCAAATATCCAGACCCGGCCATGGCCGGGTCTGGATATTTGCATGGAGACTGCGGGTTGTCGCGAGGACGAAGAAAGCTATCCTCCGAACGGGCCATGGTCAAAACTCCTCACATGTCAGCTTCGCGGTTTCGGCAAGCTGCGCCTCCACCCTGTCGCAATGCTCCATATAGAAGTCATAGACCTCGTCCCATTTGTAATACGAGGCTTCGACGGCTTTCAACGGCAGTTGCAGGTCCTTTTCGTTGAGCATTAACTTGACCAGAATATCCGGGTTGTCATCCGATTTATAGAAGACCATCTGGAGGTTCGAGCCCATCGGGATATCCCAGTATTGCCAGCTTCGCAGGGCATCCCCGGAATCACTTGCCGGCCGCGCCCAGGTCCCGACCTGCAGGTTTGTCAGCAGTGCCATGAGGACACCGTCATGGCCGAAACTGAGATTGATGCCGTGTCTGTTGCGGGACAAGTCTTCGGCCGACTCCTCCAGCATGTAGCGCAGCGTCCGTGAGCCAAGCCCCCAGCCACGGCCGCGGCTAACCGGTTCCGGCCCCTTCTGCGCAAAATACTTGTAGTTCTCGATCTCCGCCCAGGCCAATATCTCATCCGCCGTGAAGAGGTCCCACAATGGGACCTGTCTGTCGAGTCCCTGCATCAGCGACGCCATCAGCCAAAAGCGGTATGCCAGATCGTATTTGTCATACTCCTCCTCTACTTTGGAAGGGTCGGCGAACAGACGCGCCATGAAAGCGTCGATATCCAGCTTTTCATCCATGTACGAACGGTACTTTTCATACCATCCGTTTTCCTTTCCCAGTATATGTGCATCGAGCAGGCTGCGGTCGGGACATACGGTGCCGTAAGGGTTGATGGATGGAAGGAAAGAGCGCGAGTTGTCGACTTCGCTCCATTCGAGGTCGGGTCGGAGCGACTGGATGCCCGAATTTACGGAGTGCATGGTCGCCACGACACGAAGGACGTTCGTCGCGTTGGTTTTCAGATACGGCTCTCCTTCGAATACCTCCGGATAGTTCATAACCATCCTCCGGCCTATATCCCTGGTCTGGCGGTATCCGATCCGCGTCAGATCGCCCTCCTTGTAGAATACGTTCTTTTTGAACGGCTCCAGGCGCCCGTATATGGCCTTGCCGAAATCGGTCAGGTTATCCGACGCATGCGCCGTTTCCAGGGCGCCGTATATGGTTGGATATGTTTGCGGATCGTCTATATGGCGTGCGCCGTGACGGAAATAGCCGTTGATATAGAAAGGTCTGTATCCTTCGGGCGCCGGTGTGACCGGATTGGAAAGATCGGTCACATAATAGACTCCGCCGGCACGCTCCGGGTCAATCCGTATTTCGTCGAGCGCACTCTCGGGCTCGGGCTTCGCCTTCGGAAGCGAGAGCTTGAATATGCACGGCAGATCGGATGTCTTCCTGGCGTTCGTATTGGTGTTGACATACATGAACCCGTCCCTGACAACGATATCCTCCGGCTCGTATATGACCTGGTCCTGGACATTGTATCGGGCGGTCATCTTCCGGGTCTGCGTATCATACACGCGGATGCATGATGGCCGGCTGTCGTCCTGCCTGCCTACGCCGAAGCAATAATATATCTTGCCGTCGTGCATGCATCCGGCCTGCGTGAACCACACGTCATACGGGAACACCACCTGGTCGAGAATATCGTGCCCGTCGAGCCGCACCCTGGCGCCCTCGTCCAGCGACGGTATCCGGAATTTGGTGGCGACATACTGGTTCTCCCACGCATTCCTCGTCACGGCGGCTACCGTACGCTTGCGGGCGGAGAAGACCCACAGGAATCCCTGTTCCCGGTCGACCAGCCAGCTCGGAGCCCCGAAGATGGAGACATATCCCATCTCCTCCCATCCCGACGCATCGAGTTCGATCGTCTGGACGAGTTCGCTGCTGAAACGCTTGCCGCGCCGGGTTATGCTCTCCACAAAGCAGAGCCACTCCATCTCGCTGCCCACCTTTCCGTTTGTTATGTACAACAAAGGGAATGACGCCCCGCGTTTGGTCTCCGTGCCGAAGCAGACGTTGTTCACATGGTTGTCCGGGTGGGATGATGCCAGCTCGAAGCCGGCTATGGGGCGTGAGCCGGCGGTCTTGAAGTCATATACGTTCACATGTCCTCCATCCTCACACGAGAATATGCAGTCATCCCATATCTCGAGTCCCTGCTGGGCCCGGCCGCGACCCTCTTTCACCAGAAATACGGAACACTCCACATCCCGCTCCGGCTCCACATAGAGCTGTGCGGCGAGCGGTAGCGAGAACAACGCGCATACGGCCGTCAAATATATCTTTCTTATAAACATGCCTTACAAACAGAAAACCGTTACGGCCAGTATTAATCGAACAGCGCAATACCCAGTGCCTCAAGCCGTTCCTGCACGAGTCTGACATCGAGTGCACGCGGAGTGCACTTCATCGAGGCGCTCAGGGCGGCGGCTATGCCGACGGCCTCTCCCATGGCCATGCAAATGCTCATGACACGATAGGAGGCATGCGCACGGTGGGTTCCAGATATGCAGCGTCCCGCAACAAAGAGGCCTTCAAGGCCACGTGGGAGGAAGCAGCGATACGGAAGGTCATACGGTTTGCAGTACTGGATGGACGGCTCGGCCTGCCCGGCCCCCTCCGGATTGTGTATGTCGACTATGAACAACGCCTTGTGCACCACCACATCCGGGAACCGGCATCCTTCGGCCATCTCGTCGGCATCGATCACATAGTCGCCCATGACCCTGCGGCTTTCACGCACACCGGTTGTCGTACCGCTTCCGATCACCCTGCAGTTCTCATATCCGGGGACATTCTCACGCAGGAACTGCGTCAGGAGGTTGATCTGACGCCGGAGTTCAAGGTCTGCGGCAAAGATGGAAGCAGCCGAAGTGATGTCCACGCCATTGACCTGCGTCGTATTTACCTGGCGGCAACCCGGCCGTACCGACGGATGCAGGCGCACGGCGGCCAGCAGTTGCGGAAGTTTCCCCTCATCGGCCCTCTTTTTGCACCAGTCGAGGAACCTCTCTCCGTCGAGCTGCACATCGTCAACATCCCCGATGCAAATGATTCCCCTCGACTCATCAACGCCGTCGATGGTATATTCGAGTGTCACCGGCTGCATAAGGCCGTCGGAGCGGCCCTTCTCGACATCCGCTCCGGCCAGGAAAGCGACAATGGCATCTCCCGTACAGTCAATCGTAACCGGCGCCTCGAAACAGAGCGGGCCCTCGTTGCTAGCACACTTTATGCCCTTCACCTCGTTCCCCTCGCGGATGACGTCCGAGACGCAGCACTGTAAGAAGACTTCGATGTTGCGCTCCCTGGCTATAAACTCCGCCAGGGTGAGTTTCGCCGCTTCGAAATCGTGGGCGTTCCCGTGCTCCCCGATCCAGTCGTTGTCCCTGACACCGAGCAGGTCGCACACCTCGTCGCGTATGGTGTTCTCACAGACGCTGCCGAGGATGGGTCCTACGTATCCCGCCGTGAGATTGCCTCCCACGACGCCGTACCTTTCGATCAGGGCGACATGCGCCCCCTGTCTTGCCGCGGCCACAGCCGCACATATACCGGCAGGACCGGCTCCTGCCACTACTACATCAAATTTTCTGGTATGCATATGTGTTTTGTGTATTGTGCTTGTGTAATCTCCCCTGCTGTCCGGGCCGGGGATGCCGTAAACGGTTAAGTTCCGCTAAATGTTGGCAGCCGTCACCCCTTGCATGCGATATGAAGGTTCAGGAACATCTCCCCGCCCTCGATATTGACGGCAAGACGTATATAGTTGCCGAAATTGGGTTCGACCTTTATGATGTGCAGGCCCTGGCCCCTGAACACCGCAGGCTTGCTTCCGTCGTCCGCCCAGTGTACGCCGTCCTGCGACAGCTGCACGCGTCCTTCGAAGACGGGATCGCCCGTAACCTTCTCGACCATGACAAAGAATATGGCCTCATCGGCCCACCCTACCTCATAGGGATGGGTAAAGAATGAACCGTGGAAGAATTTCTTCACCTCAAGGTGGGAATCATTAAACATTTTCATATGCTGCGCCTCCTGTTACTCTTGTGAAACAACAACTGAATCGATATAGAGAAATACCCGTCGATCGGTATCGGTCCCGACCCAGAAAAGAGGGTTGATCAGATTGTCTATACGGTTGTAGCCGTCAATGGCGTCGGCCGCGATGCCCCGCATGTCCCAAATCCGGTCCTGGCACTGGAACTCAACATATTCACGGAGCTGCGTATCCAGTTTCAGACGCATGTACTGCCAGTTGAGCTTGCAGTCGGTCTCATTGTATATGAGTTTCTGATGGCCGTCCTCCAGGTCCTTGAACCCGTCATGGTCGCCATTGGGATACCGTCGCCCGAACCACCACGGATCGACACCGCGCTTGCACCAGTCACCGTCCATGCCATAGGCCCAGTCGCGGTCCGAGATATTCTCATTCGAGTGCTCGTACTGCCACTTCTGCACCATCCTGCCGTCCACGGCATTCAGGTAGCGCATTCCGACATGGTAGCGCTTTCCTCCCTCCTGCACGTCGAAACCCATGCCGAAATCGCGGATCGAACTCTCATGCAGACCCGGCTGCGGACGGTCTCCCCCGTCCACCACATCCTGCTCCGCCGTGTAGGTGAACCAGCACTCTATCTGGAGGTATCTGCTGCCCGGCCTGTAAAACGAGAGCCGTTTGATGGCGTGTCCCAGGCATCCTTCGGCCGGAATCTCCGTATAGGGAGCCGCAACGGGCCTTGTCGAGAGCTTGAGGGAGTAGGTGCCGGACATGGCCCCGTGGGTGCCCGGATAACGGAACGTAGCCGAACTCAGCATGACCGGCGGCCATTGATCCTTGTTCACCAGTGTCTTGGGAACATCGAAATCGGGATATTCCGTAAAATTCGGCATCAAAGTCATCCAGCCGTTAAAGCCGGTGTTGAAGACATCATAGCACAGCACCCTTTTCAGCGGCTGGTAGCGGCTGTGCAACAAAATCTCATCGATACTCATATTGTCATTCATTAGAAGTTAGTATTCCGGAGTCTTCGACGGTTTCATCCGCCTTGCGCATATGATCCTGTATATCACATATGCAAGTATCATTGCGGCTATCAGTCCGATGCTTCCGGCTACGATCTCCTTGACCGCAAGGGTCTTCGGATCGCCCGCAACCAGCAGTCCGGCAAGCAGGAGCGCAACGGCCCCGATCGTGATGCAGAAGCAGTTGATGGCCATGTGCGAGTAGTTCAGCACGGCCTTTTTGTCCTTCGGGGAGAGCTCCCTGTCGGCATCGGGATCGCTGTATTCGCAAATAGCACGATAACCTTCGGCCTCGCCTCTCCCGAATGCCGCATACGCCTCCATCACCGCAAGTATGAGGACCGGAAGCAGACAGCCGGAAACAGACTCTATGATGCTCGGGCTGATGACGGAAGCCGGGATCATGATCCGGGCGGCAATGCCGACAATCCACGTGAGGACCATCGCAACGACAAGCTGGTTGCCCGTCAGCCGCCTTGAGAACAGGCCCCATATCGACGGGATGTACAAAGGGCAGAGCACCATGGTAAGAAGGGTCACCACGACCTTCTCGGCCCCTCCGGCAAACGGGATGAGCATTGCCAGGACAATTATCACCATTCCGAATACGAATGTGAAGGTGCGTCCCACCCTTATGCGCTTTTTCTCATCGGCATGCCTGTTTTTCTCCCTGTGGCCCCATATGTCGTACGTGTAGACGTTAGCATACACATTCAGAATGCCCGAAACATTGCTCAACGTGGCCGAAAGCATGGCGGCCAGCATCATTCCGACCATACCCTTCATGAGCACCAGTTTGCTCATGTTCACATAGGCATGTTCACCGTTGAACGTCATGGTGCTCTCGTCCAGTCCGAGTGCAAGGCCGGGCTCCATCACACGGTATATCATGGTCGGGAGATACCAGATCAGAGGGGTTAGGATGTAAAGCAGACCTATAAGATAGGTGCTTCTCCTGGCATCCTTTCTGGTAGGGACGCTTATGTACCGCTGCACGAACGGCCAGTCGCCGCCTATCATTGCGACATTGAGGAAGGTCCACAGCAAAAGCCACACCCACGTATAGGTCGGAGAGGTTCCGGAGAAGAATCCCGGAATTTCATTGGCCCTCTCAACAAACTCGCCGACCCCTCCGACAGCCTCCAGCGAGAGAGGTATCATGAATACGACCACCGACAGGAGCACTCCGAACTGGATCACGTCGGTCATCAGCACCGCAAGGAATCCTCCGGCAACGGTATATCCGAGAACTATGACGCCGAGGATAAGAAGGGCCCACCAGATGCTCAGGTAACCCGCCGGAGAGTCGCCCGCCATGCCGGTACTTGCCAGTATGCTGCCGTCATCAACCTTGATCAGCGCACACATCACAACGGCGACCGCATACAGCGACACGGCCGTATGCACCGCCCGCGCCACAATTCCGGATATGGTATAAAACCGCACCGTGCCGTAGCCGAAGCGCACCGTCAGATACTCTCCCGGCGATTTGATACGCAATCCGCGCCATTTGACGGAGATCCATCTTCCCACAATGAACGATGCCACTCCGAGGCAAAGCGCGACAACCACCGCGACAAGCCCCGACTTGTATGCGACACCTCCCCAGACGACGAAGGTGCTGGCCGAGAAGATGGTCATGTAAGAGGAGACGCCGGAGAGCCACCACGAAGAGTTCCTTCCGGCAATGAACATGTCCTCTGAATTCTTGATTTTCCGGGACATCACGACACTCACGGCGATCAGGCCCAGGAAGTAGATGAAAATAACGATATAGTCAAGCAGTTCCATAACTCTATATGATAGCTCCGAGATTTCTCAACTCCCTTATGAGGCCGTCCGTATCTGCATCCTGCACGCTCACCCCCGCCTTCGCGCACCGGGCTGCCGCGACTCCTGCGGCCTGACCCGTTCCCATGCAGCTCGCCTGGACGCGGAGCGACGCAAATGCCGTCTTGTCGGCGCTTATGCAGCGGCCGGCGACGAGCAGGTTAGGAAATCCCTCTGCGATAAGTGCGCGATAAGGGACGTACGCCGCCTGTTTAAGGAACGTCAGGCTCTGCTCCGCACCGGCTCCGATATGCACATCCACGGGATGCGCGCCGCGGGATATGCTGTCAGGATACCTGCAGGCATTCACATACTCGTCTCCGGTAATGGTATGCACACCCTTGATGCGGCGGGACTCCCTGATACCCGCATGCACGGCTACGGTTGTCACGTAGCTGTTGCGGAACTCCTCGAAATTCTCCCTGAGAATCCTTGCGACCTTGAACACATCCTCCCGCAAACGGCATTCCGCAGCAGTGAAATCCCTGTTGTCTATGGCATTGCCCATCGTACGGGTCATGTTAACCGCCACCTCGCCCGGACGGAGCGTCGTACAGAACCACGGGCCTCCGAACTCCGGAATGCCCAGCGACTCCTTCATCGCAAGAAGCTTCTCGCGGACAGGAATGCAATGGCAATTCCGGCCCTGCTTGTTATGGTGCATGGCATCGGCAATCATCGGAGAGTCCGTATCCACGCCGCCCAGGATAAAATAGGTCGACATCGGCTGCATCGGCGGGTATTCATCCGTCTGCATCGGGACACCGGCCATGGCCGCCAGATCACCGTCTCCCGTACAATCGACATACATGTCGCCGCATATGGCCTCCGTGCCGTTCTTGTTCTCAAAGAAGACAGCGGATATCCTGCCGTTCTCGACCCGGCACCCGCTCAGGTAGGAGTGCATGTACATCTCCACGCCCGCCTCCAGCATCATCTGCTGGCACAGGAGCTTGTAAAGTTCCGGATCGAAGGCGACATTTCCGAGCGGCTCCTCGACGATACAGCCTCCCATTTTCCGGAGCCGTTCGACAAACTCCCACGGAATGCCCCCTATCACCTGTTCACGATTGTAGGTGAACACGCTCAACGGTGTAACCAGGCCTATCGTGGCCATTCCGCCAAAAAAACCGTACTGCTCCACGATTGCCGTCTTCGCTCCGCTGCGTGCCGCAGCAATCGCCGATATGAAACCGGCAGCGCCCCCTCCGCAGACAACGACATCGTAATCGCCTGCGATCCTGGCCCGCTTCGTCACCTCAATGCTTCGAGTCGCTTCATCCATATGCATTCACATTTTGAAGCCGGCGCGGCATGCACCGGCAAACGGCATAGAGCCTGCAAGCGTCAACGGCACCCGTCCGGTATGCGGACCGGTCTCCGCATATCGCACCCAGCCGGCTGCCGGAACAACTCTCCAGGTCTCTAAACCTTACAAATATAACGATTATTCTTTCATAACCTCTGCTCTACTGACAACATAGGACGTTTTTTTGCCATTTCCGCAACGGATTCATGTCAAAATCGGTTTCACGCATCCGTTTCGGAGACGGATTCCCCAATATCGGTCCGCATGCCACGTTTGTGGCGGACGTACCGGATGCAACGAGGGCCGGTACATCCGGCCCTCATTTTCAAAAAGTATGTTACATAGAATTAATATGTACGGTTCCGAACCCCATGCACGTCATCGTGACATATGGTCGCCGTTGCTGCGCCACGGAGAGCCGTCGAAACCCTCGAAGTTGCCGTCGCCAAGGTCTCGCAACTGGGTGGAGGAACCGTCCGAGTGGCGGACGAACGGTGTTCCGTCGGCCGCACGTTCAAGCATGCCGTCATTGTGGTTCGACGAACCGTCGTCAACGACCGGCGATGACTTTATGCTTGCAAAGCCATTGAGGAAGAACATCACCATGGCAACAATTATGATCATTCCCAGCACCTGCATCAGGAATACGATGAAACCGCCGAATATCACCCCTGAGACGAGCACCGTCCGGGCTGCCTCCGACGCACTCATCTCCTCCGACCTGTAGAAATAGTACCAGGCGGCGGCGATGGCTATCGGGGCCGTCCAGAAATACTTGTTCCCCGAGAGAAGCATGGTAACCGTAACTCCGAGCGCCACATATATCCCGTACAGCAATACCGTCCTCAACAGGCTGTAGCCGCTGCTGTAATAATTGACGAAGCCGACGAACGCCGGCGCCTGCTTCAGGAGCATTCGGATCATGTAGCAGAAGCATATGATGGCCACGATCCACCCTACGATGTCATAGTCGCAGAACCACGGGAACATGTTTTGGCCGATGCCGGCATTGCCGGTTGCGAAGAGAAGCTCGGAGAGTCCGAGCAGTAACATCAACCGTCTGTTGTCCCATCCTCCCGTAAACTCCATCACAAGGCATACGCCGAGTATGGCGAAAGGCATGACCAGATAGAGCAGGAAATAGATCTTGTGCATCAGCGTCCTGTCGGTCAGGTGGCTCCTGACATACACGGTGAAATCCGACGGTGCGGCCTTTTCGGCCTCCTGGCGCCGGATATGCTCCTCATTCACCGTATAGGTCTTTCTCCCCTTTTTGACGTCATCGGCTCCGTATGCCGTCTGCACGGTCGGCGCAAGGAGCGCGAGAAGCAGTCCCGCAAACAACAGAAATACGACTCTCTTCATAATGTATCGTGGAAAATCAGCACTGTCACAAAAATAGCACATAACGGTCAAATCCGCAAAATACGGCTGTCATTTATGCTCTCCGGAGCCATGGCCCGCACCAGCAATGCACGCAACCGTGCCCGTCATGCCCTGAACGCACGGAAGGACCGGGCTTTGGCCCGGTCCTTCCGACATGAATATCTTTGCCTTGCCGTATCCCTCTACTGCAGCGACTCCGGCGCAGGAATGAGGAACAGTGCAACAAGTATGAGAATCAGCACTATGACCACAATAAGCAGCGTACGTTTCCATCCGCCCTTCTTCTTTCCCGGAACGGTCGTCTCGTATCCGGCAAAGGCCTTCGCCTTGTCGGAAGAGTCGTCCCTGCGAGGTTTGTTGCCGCCCAGACGGGCCATCTCCTGCTCCATGCGGCGGGTGCGCTCGGCCGCAAGTTCGGCCTGTTTCCTGCGCTTCGCCTCCTCTGCCGCGGCACGTTCACGCTCCTGACGCTCGCGGGTCTCTCGCGCCTCGCGTTCACGCCTCTCCAGTGCCTCGCGCACCTCGCGTTCACGGCGCTCACGCTCCTCGCGGGCCTCTCGCTCGCGCCTCTCCTGCTCCTCCCGCTGCCTGCGGGCAAGCTCCTGCGCTTCGGCCTGCAAACGCTCCACATAACGGCCGGCACGGAGAACGGCGACGATGAAGAATACCTCCTCCGCGGTATAGTCGCCGTCCAGACGTATATCCTCCGCAAGCACCCTCTTCATCAGCGAATACACCGCCGCAAGAGGCTGCGAAAGGTATTCGGGACGTATCTGCTCCGCCATCTCGCCGGCATGCTTCATCATCGAACGGTCGAATGAGGCAAAGCCGCGGGCCATGCAGTAGGCCGTCTCGGCCAGACGGATATCATCCTCATGCTCCCCGAACGAGGCCCTCAACCGCTCCACAGCCGCACCTCCCTTCGGAGACCCGACGGCGCAATAGGCCAGATACCCCCAGTAACGCTGCCAGTAGATGTCCGTAACCTCCTCCTCGTACCTGCGCACCGACTCCTCCGGAGCCGTGACGGCCAGACCGAGAAAATACCAGCAGTCGGCAATGTAGTTTCCGGTAAGTTCGTGCAGCACGGATAGCGACTCCATGGCATGCTGCTGCGTCTGCGGCTCGTCGAGTTGCATAAGCTGCCTGACGGCCGTCTCGAGTTCAGCCTTCTGCAACGTACTCAACTTCCCTCCGGGAGCCGGTCCGCGCCGCTGCAGCGTACGCAGAATCTCCGTCTGCACGGAGTCGTCTATACGCAACCTCTTCGCCTCGCTGTCGAGCCGCCTCTTGCGCGCGGCGTCGAGCGGGCCCTCCGCCGCTATCCCGGAGGCTATCGAGCGGAAGGCCTCGCGGGCCTTCTCCTC
This sequence comes from uncultured Alistipes sp., assembly GCA_944322005.1. Lineage (GTDB taxonomy): Bacteria > Bacteroidota > Bacteroidia > Bacteroidales > Rikenellaceae > Alistipes. Next base: position 80,482 of record CALUNL010000006.1, on the reverse strand, counting down.
GCAGTTGTCACACCGTTTGGAACTCTCCTGATAATATTCCAGAGCCACCGGCTTGCCGCACTCCGGACATACCACGCTGTGGTCGAGATATACGCGCTTTCCCGATACCGAACATACGACGGTCGTATGCGAATGGTCCTCCGTCACGGTGTTGTTGATTGTGATGTTGGAGGCCTCGTACTTCTCCTGCTTCCCGATAATCGTACTCTCGTTTATGAGGTTCTTGTCGCCGATGAGGTCATCGACATCCCTATCGGACTTCCCGGCATCCCCCTTGTCCCTCTTGCGGGCGTAGAGGTCCGATTCGCGGTACTCCGAACCGCATTTTTTACAGAAACGGAGCCCGTCATCCAGTTCAGCCCCGCATTTTGGACATATCTTCATAGTTGTTGCGTATTGTCGTTTTCACAGTCAGCCACGATATCCGGAGCCTCATCCGTATCCTCCGGTTCCGGAGCCGTCTCCGACTCCGGCTTCTCCTCCCGTTCCTCATCATGCTCCTTCCCGACGGTTTCGACAGAGTCCACGACGAGCCAGCCGTGGTCCACCGTGGCGGATATCCTTACACGCTGTCCGTCGAACGGCTCGAAAAAGGCGTCGTTGAACGGGGCGATGCCCTCCCGGCACAACGGCAGCTCCTGCCCCTCGTCCGTGACAAGGAAGGCGTACATCCCTTCGGAGCGGGTGCCGACATGGTTGAGCCGGTAACCGAGTATTCCCTGATAGTCATCCATGGCCCGATGCTGTCTATTTGAGTTCATGGCCGCATCCGGGGCAGAAACGGGTGCCCTGCGGAACCACGGCCCCGCAATCCGGGCACGCCTTGCCCGAAGGCTGCTGCGGTGCGGCCTGACGGTTGTTGCTGCGCGTGGTATAGTCGAGCGCACGGTCCTGCGTGCGGTCGAGGCGCTCCTCCTGCCTTTCGAGACGCTGGCGGTACTCTTCACGCTGCTCGTCCTTGTGCTGCGCTATATTTCCGCTCATCGTCGTGGCCATCTGCTGCATCTGGCGTATTATCTCCATCATCTGCTCCTCATGGCGCTGCGCATCCGCAATGCGTGCATCCGAAGCCTGCTGCACCTGCTCGGCGCTCTTGCCTGCCGAGAAGGACTCGGCGAACTTCGCCGCCGCAGCCGAATCGAGATTCTCGCTGACGGCAATTGCCATCAACTGCTCGGCCGACATCTGCGCCTTCTTGTCGAGGGCCTCCTGACGCAGGCGCTCCATCTCGCGCTCATGGTCGAGGTCCTGCTTCTTGTCCTCGCGCTTCATCTCCTTGAGCTTGCGCAGGCGCTCAATCTGGGCATCCATCTCCGCGTTGTCGAGCTCCTGCTCGGCCTTGCGGTCGGCATAGTTGTGCTCGCGCTCCTTCGCACGCCTTTCATCGGCATACTCGTCGGCCCGGCGCTGTCCCGCAAGCGCCATGTCCTGCAAATCGAGGCTGCGGCGTAGGCGCTCCAACTCTATCTCACCTTCACCGGCCGTACGGACCTTCTCGAACTCTATCTCATCCTTGAGCTGCATGAGCCTCAGCGACTGGCCGCGACGGTAGCCGCGTTCGGCGATATCGGCGCGCAGGTTCTCGATGTCCTCCTCGCGCAACAGCCCGGTCTTGGCAATCTCGGCCATGGCGGCCTCCACTTCATCCTCGCTGCGGGCGTCGCGGATACGCTTCTCTCGCGAAAGCACCGTATAGAACTTGTCGAGTTCGTCCTCGGTCAGCAGTTTGTCCTTGTTCACCTCCTGCAACCCCTGGAACAGCTCCAGGTCACTGCGCGCCTCGGCCACGGTCTGTGCGTTCGTGGCCGCGGTAAGGCGGTTGCGGAACTCGTTCGTGCGGCGCAGATAGTCGAGTTCCTGCTCCGAAAGGTACAGTTCGCGGCTCAGGTCGCGAAGGCGCTCCAAATCCTCGTTCGAGGCGACGACCTCGGCGATATGGTCGAAACTGATACCGTAGAGCTCGTCGGAGACGGCCATGCGTGCCGATATGGCTTCGACAATCTCCGAAGGGATGGCCGTACCCTCAATCTCCTTGTCCTGCATCACGGCCTGCACGGCATTGCGGACGACAGGGGCAAGCTCCTCGGCTATGCTCCTTGTGGTGGCGACCGGACGGTCGACGAGGAAGTGCTCGGCAAAGCGTTGGAAATCCCCTATGTGGAATACCGCGCGCACACCCATCTTGAGGTCGAGCAGCTTCGTACGCACCAGCATCGGTTCGAACACGCCGTCCTCTCCGAACGTCCCCGAACCGAACACCAGCGAGAAGTTCTTGTCCAGCTTGAGTTGCAGCGAGAATGCCTCGTGACGCTTCATGCTCTCCAGCAGCGCATCGAGCGACTTCTCCCTCTTCGGGTCCTCCTTTTTGTCAAGCTTGTCCTTGACCTTGCGGCCCAGAATGGCATTCACGATGAATCTCCATCCGGAGGAGAGGGCTCCGACGGCCCCGCCCTGACGGCTTTCGAGAATCCTCTTCAGCTCCTCCGGGTCCACGAAGTCGTAGACGCCCCCGTGAATCTCGGCCAGCACCTTGCCGTTGGCCTTCACGTATGCCGTCGTCCCGTCGTTGACGATAAGGCCCTGCGCCGCATCGTAGTTGAGGAACTCCGCCTCGTTTATCCTGCAGGCAATCTCTCCCTTGTGGATGTTCCAGAATATCTTTCTCTTGACGGAGGTCATCTCTCCCCCTTCACGGTCTGCCTGTACGTTTGCAGAATCGCTCTCTACAGGCGCTCCGCATGTAGTACAGAACTTCGCACCCGGCAGAAGTTCCGCCCCGCAGGCCTTGCATGCAGGCACGGTTGCGGCCGGCGCAACAGGAGTACCGCAGGCGGTACAGAACTTGGCGCCCTCCAACAGTTCGGAATTGCAGTTTTTGCATTTCATGGCAGTATCTTGCTTATTTGGTTGATATTATTGTTTTCACCTCTCCGTCCGGGGACGTTATTACGGTATGCACCCGGCTGAAATATCTGTTGTTTTCGACATAGTCGAACGAATAGAACATCTTTCCGTCCGCGAAACGGTTGCGGAATATGGCGCTGAGGCTCCGCGGCTCCACGCCGAGCCTCTCGTAGAGCGTCCGGTCCACCACCTCGCGTATACGCATGATGTTGCGGTCCACAAGGCCGCGCACCTCCTCCAGCAACGACTCCGGACGGCCCGGGTCGGACTTGTACAGGCACTCCTGCCCCGAAACGGTATAGACCGGATTCTTCGTCATCACGGAGACTCCCTCCGGCAGCGACCTGGCCGCCGTCCCTTCTCCATGCGCGCGCAGCGTCGGGTCGCCGAAGATGTTGAACTCGACTATCGAGACCATCTGCTGGTCGTAAAGACGCCCCTCGTCGTATTCGAAGAAGCTGCGTCGGGCAAGGTAGAGCGCCTCGCCGGCCGTATGGCCGTTGAACAGCTCCCCGATATATATGTTGGCCAGCCTGTCGGAGTTGTCTATCGGATAGCAGTTGTTGCAGAACGCGCTGCGCGACGAACCCAGATAGAGCAGCGTCCGGCTGGTGATTGCGGCCAGGAGCATAGACCTGTCACGGCTGTATTGCATGAACTTCGCGCCGTAGCACGCCTCCGAAACCAGGAAATTGGGCGTTCTGACCGATGCGAGCTGGCGCGGCGATATCGCCCCGTAACCGACCTGCCGGTAATCGGCCACGAATCCGCTCGTGGTCGGGGCGTCGCTCCCGTGAAGGTTGAAGTAGTAGAAATCGGCGTCGGCATCGAATATCTGGTCGACATTCTCCTCCACGACCGGAATCGAGTAGTAGAGACCGTTCCGGGCGACGGACATCCTCTCCCCGCCGACATCGGCATAGCTGGACTCATAGTCATGCGCCGTCGTATGGAGGCCCCTCCTGCGCAGCGGCTCGCAAACGACCTGCGAATCCTCTCCCCACGGCATGTTGACCTGCCCGTAATAGCGTTTCAGCAGCACGGTGCCCGAACACTTCGCCACGCGGCGGAGATAACCCGTAAGGTCGTCCAGCGACGCGTCTGTAGGGAACGGCAGGCGGCCGACATGGAAATACTGCTCGTAGTTGAACAGCTCCCCCGACTTGAGCAGCGGGTATGTACGCTCCCCGAGCATGTAGGCGTACGGGATGTCGGTATCTATGTCCTTCTCCCCTATTCCGGGCCTGTCGGCCATGTAGTGCGGCACGACCGGCATCGGAATCACATCCTCGCCCCCGACGATGAAGAGGTAGTTGGTCTCCTCCTTCTCCCGGCTGCGGCCGTAGCGGAAGTAGTCAGCCAGCAGGGCTATGTGCTCCACCCATGAGTCGGAAGGCGACAGTCGGGCAGTGCTTCCCGGCTTTGCGCCCGGATTCATCCACACATACTCCGAGGCGTCAATCAGATGGTACCTGACACCCCTTGAAAGCGCCGCCGCGGCATAGGCTGACAGGAGTCGCCGCAGAGTCCCGGTATCGGTATTGAGCTTGGCCGCAAGGGCCTTGAGGTTCGTGAATATCGCCCCTTCGGCCACGGCTGCACCGGCGTCCTTCGGTTTCTGCGGCACAGGGCTGCCCTCATCCGACACCACGGCGTGAGGCCGGGCGGCAGAAGCGGGTTCATGGGCAGCCTCGGGAACGGGAGCCTTCTCCGGCTCCGCGTCAGTGGCCACGGCGGAAGATACGGGGAGCTTGGCCCCGCAGTTACAGCAGTAGGCGCCGCCGTCGCATCTCTTTCCACAATTAGGACAGAACATATACTCTTGTTTTGAGGGTTAATCTATTCTGATGATTCTCGCGGCAAGCCCCTCCATTCCCGGCATCACCTCGCCGACGTCGGCACCGATGTATGTCGGGTCGCACACGGTGTAGCGTCTGCCGTCTATCTCCACGTAGTTGCCGGCCACCGGCCCGCCGAAGCATACCGCCGCAGCGATATGGTTCGGATAGTAGAGCAGCACGGTCTTCAACGACAGCACCCGCCGCACAAGCTGTGCGAAGAGAATCGAACGGTCCTCGCAGTCGCTGTACGGGAACCTGAACATCTCCTCGGCGAACAGCGTGCGCTCCCGGCCGAATTGTGCCTTGTCGGTCTTGTACGGGAATGCGCGGTGCATGTATTTCAGCAGGACATCGGCGGCCTCCCGCTCCCCCAGTCCGGCCGTAGCACGGCGCAACGGAGGAAGAAGCAGGTCGCAGATGCCGTCCGAGAGGTTCGTCGCCGCATATACGTCCCAATAGCACGGAGGGTAATCCTCCATGAAGTCGAGCAGGTTGCCGTTCGGCGTCACCTCCGTTCTGATTCCGCCCTTCTTGTCGTTCCGGACCGCAGTGGCGGCCGGGGCATATGCCAGCAACGGAGGGTCGGGCATCGACATCGAGAGTTCGCGCTCGCCCGGTATGCAGAAGTTGCAAATATTGTACGAACCGGCGCGTGCGGCACCGTCGAGCAGATAGAATGTCTGGCCGTCGATTCGGAAATACGGGTGCTCGTATACCTGCCCGTCAAGTGCCAGCAGCAGACGCAGCCTTCCGTCTCCCCTCGCCAGGCGGACCTTGTATCCGGCCTCGGCCATCAGGAACGACTGCACGAGCACCGACTCGTCGGTTCCGGCCCCGCAGAAGGCATCGCCCAACGTCCATACGAGTTTGTAATAGCCCCAGTCGTTCAGCCGCAGCCGCTTCTTCAGGTCGGCGCACTCCGCTGCGGCCCCGTCATACGGCCCTCCGGCGATGCGTTCCCATGCATCGGCCACACTCCCCTCCTGCAGGGAGGCGAGGCGGATGCGGTCGGACGGTTTCAGCGTAACCGAACACTCCGTGCCGTAAAACGTGAACCTGCACGGGCGCGACGCGTCGATTCTCGGAGCGGCGGCAGGTTCCTGGCCCTCCGGTTTCGAGGGTTCCCTTGCCGGGACATCCACAATGTCACCGTACGGAATCCTCACCTCTTTCGGGAGCGAGGTGTCGTCGGGACGCTTGCAGACCGGGCTGTCCGGCTCCTTGCGTTCGGGCAGGGGCACGGGAGCCTCGGTGCGGAACGCCTCCCAGCGTTTGCGCATGAACTCGGTGCACGCCTCGCGATAGTTGTCGCGGAACTGCGCATAGGCCTGCCTGCGTCGGGACTGATACTCGAGCAGGGCCTCGCGGCGGTTCTGCGCCCCGAGCGGGGCTGCAACCGAAAGCAGCAGCAATATGGCGGCGATACGTCTCATCGGCGGTCTGGCTGTATACTATACTATGATGCGAAAAGATGGTGCCCTCCTCACTCCGAGGGGCACCATCTGAAGATTTTTATCGTAACGGGCCCCTTATTTCTGTGCATTCGCCGCCATCATCTCCTGAAAGACCTTTCTGAACTGTTCGCGGTCGAACTCCAGGTTGAGTTTGGCGTCGTTGGCAATGGCATCCTCCACGGCATCGAGGATGACCTTCTTCGGCATCTGGAGACATACGTAGTAGCGGTAGAGGCCGTCGTCCTGACGGAACATCTTCTCCTCCACCACCTGCACGTCACGCAGCTGCTGGTTCACGACCGTATAGGAGAGCTCCTGATACTGTGACTTGTACTCCACGGAGAGTCTCACCTCCTGGTTCTTGGCATAGTTCTCCAGAACCTGCTGCAAGTCGGCCTGAAGGTTTGCCGCAAGGTCCTGACGGCAGTTCTGCATGGCAATCTTCTGCGCCATGCTGCGTTCCTTGCTGGTAGCATTCTGCACTGCACGGTAATAATCCGCATCGCTGCGATATTGAGGGCCGCTCAACGGAATGCTCTCCTCCACCATGTCGGCAGGTGGAGTTGCAACAACTTTCTTCGATGCGCCGCACGATGTCGCGCCGGCTAAAACAAGGAGCACAAGGGCTCCGAAAAGGCTCTTTCTCATATCTTTTCGGTTATTTGGTGATTAGTCTGAATGGCAGCACGAACTCCCTCTCCATGTTCTGTCCGTTTGAAGGGTTCGCGTATGTTATGGTTCCACGGATGACGTCGAGTCCGCCTGCGGCGTGTCCAACCGAGGCTTCGGCCTCGAATCCTATGCTGCACTCGCCCTCCCCGAGACGGGTCGGGCCGAGAACGGCCGCCTTGAACGTCTCGCCGTCGGCCGGATTGCGAAGTTCGAGACCCGATACATCCACAGCCTTGCCCTGCACGCGGAGGCGAATCTTTCCGCAAAGGCGTCCCTCGGTCTGTTCCAGGTCAATCGTACCTACAGGCTGCAGGGCGGACCTGTTCTCCGAAGGGTCGAAGACAATGGTCCTCGATACGGCGACGCCGCCGAACACATAGCGGATTTCGATGACGTTCACCTCCGAACCTGATGCGTACTCCGGATTGTAGGTGAGAATATATCGGTTGTCGTCGCACGCCCTGACACTCATCTCCATGGCCGAGTCGCTCTTCAGGCGAGGCTGCACGGAGGTCGTCACCCTGCGGCCGTCGAGGCGCAGCGAATAGATGCACGAGCCGGCCGACTCGGACTCCGTCTCGATGGAGATACGGTTGAAAAGTCCGAGATAGTTGCGGCGGAGCGCCTCGGTCTCGCCCCGGCGCGTGGCGTCGAAGAAGTAGCCGTACAACGCCTCCAGTTCATTGACAGCCTGGCCTATGCGGTCGATGTTGTCTATCGTCCCGAGTTCGTCGCGCAACCGCTCGTACTCCCTCACCTTCGCGTCGTCGATGGCGACGAAGGCGTCGACAAGCTGCCGGCGGGTCTGCTCCGTAAACGGATAGCGGACAGAATATTCGTACCGGTAGGTCTTGTCCTTCCGGCTGTATATGCGCTCCCAATACACCTCCTCCGCGTTCGACAGTGCGATGTCGCTGATGTAAGGCAGTTTGGCCGCCTCGGTCATGAGGTTCGACGAGTAGTCGTTCATGACCGTCATCAGATTGTCCCGTGTAATCTGCCGCGACGTCATCTTCTCCGTCGAGGAGATGTTCACCGCCACGGCATTGACAATCTGCTGGCGAATCGAGGCCATGCACCTTTCGGAGGCCTCGGCAAGGGTCTCTCCCACCTCCGTAACGGAGATTGCGTCGGCATCGGAACGTCCTATCCATTCCGGTTTGCGTTTGTCGCTCCGCTCCACGACCTTCTCCTTCTGGGCGGAAGCGGTCAGCGGCAGGAAGAGCAGCGCCGACACGGCAAGTATCAACAGGCGTTTCATCCGGGTCATTGTTTTATGGAACGTATTTTCTTCGTATCGGAATCGTATCGCAGCGAGACCTTCGACGTGAAGGCGCCGATGGCGTCGGAACCGCCGTGCGTCCTGTGGTACTCCACTATCAGCATCGCGCAATCCATGTCTCCGACACTCCCCTGGCAGTGCGAGAAGAAGAACTCCTCGGCCTCGGCGGCGGCATCGGCCCCGAGCATCGCCCGTACGACACCCGTACGCGCGGATTTGTCGGCGTACTCGTCGCTGCCGTACTCTGCGAGGTAGCTGTCACGCAGCTTGACCCACTCGGGGAGTTTGGCATACTCCGCCTTTGCCTTGCGGGCGGCCCCGTTGCGGACGGCCAGGGCGCCGACACCGGCACCGGCCAGCAGCAGCACGACACAGGCAACGGCCCATACGACCCTCCCGTTACGGAGATGCGCCGAACGCTGGCGCGCCAGGGCCTCGTCCACGCGGCGCTGCATGGCGTCGAGGCGGGCCACGGCATCGCCGCGGTCAGCACATTTAGTCTTCACGGCGGCCGCATCCTCGGCAAACACGCGCGCGGCGGCATTCACGATGACCTCGCCACGCCCCAACGGGCGGCGATGTCTGGCCAATGCCACAAGCGACGGTATGAGCGCCGCCAGAGGCACGACGGCCAGCAGATAGAAGATGTTGGCCCGGGTGGCAAGGCCGGCAAGCAGGCAGAACGCCAGCGCAATGCCGCACAAAACGGGCGACATGCGCCGCAAGGTCTCCCTCACGGTCGGCAGCGGCGCATGGTCCATGGCCGACAGTCCGTCCTCGAGGTTATCCAGCAGCATCTCGGTATCCGCGGCCGCCCCGGCGGATATATCGTCAATCACGGCCGAGAGGTAATCGGTCCCGCAGGAGGGGCACAACTGCTGCGAGTCCTCCATACTGGTATTGCAAACAGGGCATCTCTTCATGGTCAATCCTTATTGGCTGGTTAACACTTCAACACTTCCGAATCGGGAATCACAGTCCGAAGAGCCACTCCCCGAGCGACTTTCCCTTCTTTCTGCTCGATTCGGCCTTTTCGGCCTTCAGCACGTTGCCTTCGGCACTGGCCTCCGTCTCTATACGCTGGCGCATGGCCTCGGCGTCGAGCTTGCGCAGTTCGGCCTCGCGCGCCTCGGCTTCGGCCGCGGCAGCGGAGGCGTCGAGGCGGTTCATGAAGGCGATGACCTCCGAATAGTTGGGGCTCAACGGATTGCAGGCGAGGCAGAGGTCCAGCGCACCGTCGATGTCGCCGCGGCGGACAAGTATCTCGGCCTCCGCAATGGACTTCCTAACCTCGTTTTCGAGCAGTTTGTTGTACACCTGCACCTTGAGGTCGGCGACGGTGGCGTACTCGTCCACGCTCTCCGGAATCATGGACAGCGCGGCCAGGGCCTCGTCATACTGCTCGCGCGCAATCAGCGAGTTGACGTTGGCCAATATCTTTGACATCTGGCGGCTGTAGTAGTCGGCGATGTTCTGCTGCACGTCCCTTATCATCTTGGCGAACCGGACATCGTTCACGTTCACCCTGTTGACGAGAGACCGCAGGCACGCATCGCTGCTCTTTCCGTTAGCCTGCAGGGATACGGTCTGGCTGGCGAAGACGGTGTTGTCGACCGTGTTCACCACCGAAAGCGTCAGGTCGGCGCGCACGACATGCACCGACGTCATTCCCGTATCGACCACGCCGTCGTCGGTGACCGTGAGGGTCGGCACGACAGCGAAAAGCCCCTCCGCGGCGGCCATGCCGTTACGTACGACAATCTGGTTTATCTTGTTGCGGAGTGCGGCAGTATTGCTCTCGCCAAGCTGTGCCGCGGTCGGTTCGTCTATCCGGGCGGCCATGTCGACGACCGTCTGGGCGCGGAGCGTCGCTGCCGCCGACAGGGCGGCTGCACAGAGCAGAAGTTTGCGTAACGTATTCATTGAGGTCGGGTTTAGTTAACGGTTAATATATGACTATGTCCACGGAGTTTCCAGTTATGTTGCGCGAAACGGAGATGTTGAGACCCTTGAGGTACTGGTAAAGGGCCAGCGCGAAATCGTTGATGTCGGACTGCATGCCGTTCTCCACGGAGTTGTCCACATAGATGTCGCTGAACGAGAGCATCGTGCTGGTACGGCCCTGCGTATGGTAGCGGCCGTTGACCGCATGGCGCTTCACCCACGAGATGAGTATATCCGACAAAGGCATTATGTTGTTGATTTCGGTATCCATGTTGATTGCCGACGACGGGTCTATCGTAAACCGCAGGGAGACGCTCTGGCCCGTATCCATCTTCGTCGCCATGCGGGTGGCAATCTGCTTCAGGAAGTCGCCCACCATCGACCTCGCCATGACGCCGCACAACACGTCCGCCGTCGTGCGCTTGCGGCCCGACACCTCGGACTTGGTCGCCAGCGTATTGCCGGTCGCGACCTCGGTGGCCTGCAACGTCAGCGACACGCGCATGCCCGTGGAGTTGACATCCTGGTTGATATCGACGCTCACCGACACGTCCGCACCGGAGTTGGCGAGAATCATGTCGTCGAGCGACATGCCGTCGCCCATGCGGATACGGTATGTCTCCGCATTGTTCAGGCAGGTGAGCAGGTCCTTTGTCTCGACGCCCTCGTTGATGAATCCCTCGTTGACTTTCGATATTGCCATGCGCATGTCGGAGTTGTTGCGTATGGCCTCCTCGTACGACTCGTTGTTCTTGCGGAACGGCACCACCATTACCGTCGGCATGGCGATGGCCTCGCGCGTCTCGGAGAGCTCTATCTCGTCGGCCGAGCGCTTCAGCACGCCGGCATTCTCGAGCGTGCGTTTGAGCGACACGTGGTATAGCTCTATCTTCGCCAGCACCTGCACGTCTCTCTTCGCGGTCTTGTTGATATTGTCGTCAATCGTGCAGTTGCGGATATAGTTGGCATAGCTCGACGTTCCGAGGATACGGTCGGCGTAGGCTCTCGCCTCATCCGACGGATTCCTGCCCAGCAGCGGCCTGCCCTTGTCGAACCCGTTGATACCGATGTAAAGGTAGGTGTATATGGCCGACTTCTTGGCCATTTCGACAGCCTCCTTCTTGTTGCGGGCTATGCCCGAGCACTCCAGAACGATATAGCTCTCTTCGGTCCTCAAAAGGGTCGCGTCAGCGGTATAGTCTTGCGCCGCACACGGCAGAATCGCGCAAAATGTCAGCAGCGGAATCAGAAATTTTCTCAACATAGCCTGTAGAATATTTGTTATAATTGCGAATATATGAATTTTTAGCGAAAAAACCGCTTTTTCGCACACTTTTATATCCATTTTGAAAACAAAAGGCCGGTTCCCTTGCGAACACGGCCCCAATAATGCATCTATTTTTCGCGGCCGGTACAATCAGCCGCGGCCGCAGCAATCGGGCTGCGGCCGCACGCGGACATACCGTTCCCCGCAGGCGTCAGAAGCCGAAGAGACGTCCTATTTCCTTCGCTCCGTCACCGCGCTTGCGGTCGAGCTCTATGTAGAGTTTCTCGCCGTCGTTGAACTTGGTCTTGATGACCTCGCCCTCCTTCTTGTTCTTGATTTCGCAACGGGTCATGCCTTCGAGCACCTCCTTGGCAATCACCTCGCCTATTGCGACGCGGGTAACCTTAGGGCCTATCTTCTTCTCGGAGAGGACCTTGAAGATGGTACCGTTCGAAATTCCGACCTCGGTTCCGCCCGAAATCCACAGGTCCTTGATGTTGCCGCCCTTGTCGGCTTCGCCGAGCTCGAGGATGTAGGACTCCATCTTGAAAAACTTGTTGCAGAACTGCGTCATGTCCTTGGTCACCTTTCTTATGACGCTGTTGAAGGAGTCGGCATACGAAGAGAGGCTCAACTCGCTGTACTTGTAGCTCTCGGAGCCGTCGAGCGCGCCGGTCGTAATGTCGAACACCTGAAGCGTGAAGTTTATGTCGGTATAGTATACCATCTTGCCGTCGCTGTTCGGCTTCTTGTGCTCGTAATGGAGGTCAACCGTACCACGGATAAGCTTGTTTGCGCCGACAGCCTTGTATGCGACGTCGCTCTCCGCCTTCCAGTTGGCGTCGTTCACCACATCCTCAATCTTTCGGTTCTCATAGAGTTTCGACAGTCTCGAGTCCGTCATGGCATCCACCACGAAGAAACGCCCCACCTGCGAGAAACCGCTTATGACGGCCGAACGGACATTGTCGCGGGCCGTTTCGGATGCTCCGGCAGAATTGGTGAACGGGTCGACGATGACTGTCTCCTTGGACGGGTCCTCCTGTGCATAAGCGCAAAATGCACACAACGCAGCTGCAACAGCCATCATAAATTTAAAAGGTCTTTTCATCTTTTTCATTTTTTCGGAGTCCCGGCGTTTGCGGGGCTCCAGGGTTAAACAATATGGTCAATACTCGCAATACTCAATCATATCGCCCTTGGTGCGGACCGGATGCAGTACGCAATATCTCGACAGGCCGGACCGGCAACATGCCGATTTTCCGTCTGCCCGACAAGCCTCTCCGCACAGTCGTGCGATTCGCAAAGGGGCGATTTATCGTGTCATTTTTGCGCAAAAAAAACGATGCGATTGGCACAAATTTATGCAAAAATATATCAAATACCAAAAATTCTCCCATTAAAAATTACCCCCCCCCATAAAAATACGCGAAAAAAGCCGCATATTCGAACATAATCATTTGATTATAAATATTTTACAATCACATGATATATTGTAATTCGATATGTAAAATTTTTGTGATTTTTTCTGGAAACGCAGCATTCAGGGCCACATCGGAGAGTGTCGGGAAGCCCGGATTCCGACATTTTCCGGAGAGGCCCCACAGCCCGACAAATACCGCGACCCGGGACAAGGCGTCCGATGGCGGGTCATGCCATATCCGTCGAATCAGGCCAGTGTGTATCCGTCACCGCTCCTCCGCACCAGGCCCTGACGCACGAGTTGGGACACCACCCGCGACAGCGACGGGCGGGTGACTCCGAGGATGAATGCCGTCTCCTGCAGGTTCCGTACGGGGCCGTTCGTCTCGAGATAGTTCAGCAGCCGCGACGTGAGCGACTGCAGGGCGAACTGGTTCAGTTTGTTGCTCAAAAATATCGTATGGTCGGACAACACCGTCAGGAAGTTGTGCAGAACCGCCGAATCACGCTCTATGAGCTCCATCACGCACTCCCGCCCGACAATCCACAACCTGCAGTCGGTATTGGCGATTATGGTGACCGGGTATATACCCTCCGTACTGAAAATGAATGCGGAGGCGAGGACATCTGGGGCGGAGAGGGTGTCGAGCGTGAATTCGCGCCCGTCGCTGCCTGTCATCCGCGCATAGACGCTCCCCTCGCACAGGATGAGCAGCGAACGGCATGCACTGTTCTGCATGGCTATGAAATCGCCCTTGCGGTAAGAGGCGAAACGCCCCGACGACCTCCCGAGTATTCCCCCGACCGTACTCCGGTCGCAGTTCCGGAACAGCGGCAATTCAAAAATTTCTTCGTCCATAACACTTTGTCCGTAAAACGGTTGTCACGTCTTGTAACAAATGTTACGCCATTTGACGGGGCGGCGCTCTATTTTTGCGCCCGCATCGGGACGCAACGTCGTTCACGAGCGAAACATAACCCGACAAATATACAAAACTAATAGAGTCAAATGGACAAAACGAAGTATTTTTTATTGGGTTGCGCGGCACTTATGACGGCATGTACGGCCGACGACCCGGCGACGGGACCTGACCACCGTCCGACAGGAGGAATGGTCTTCAGCCTCATGTACGAGGATTTCGACAACTGTACGACCCGTTCTGCAATAGGGTCCGACACGGATTACGACCGTGTGGAGTTCTGCGTGGTTGACAACGACGGGGATGCGGTTACCGGCATAAAGGGACTTTACGACAGGGCCTCGTCCGAAATACGCATTGAGGGGCTCCGCGAAGGAGAGTACCGCCTTCTGGTTCTCGGGATCAGGGGCAATGCCGGCGCGGACGGAGTATCGGTAAACAGAATCGGCCACATAGATGACGAATGGCTGAGATTCCCTTCGGAGCTGAGCAAGCCTCTCGAAGCGGAGTATTTCTATTCGCAGACACCGTTCTCCGTAACAACACAGGCCGGAGAATCCGGCAATGAGCTTGCGGTTGTCGCGGAGGGAGAGGTCGTGCAACGGCGCATAATCGGGCGTGCAGACTTCCATTTCGAGTTCAACAACCCATATGTCGAGACTGCACTGCAGACCATAAGCGTCACCTTCGCATCCCCGGTATTCCACACTACACTCTCCGGCAACGGAGATTTCGGGGGACGCAGCAGCGGCACTTCGTTCACCATCGACCTGAACGAAGGCTCATCCTATCTGCTTCCGCCGACTGCCGTCGCGCAGCCGCTCCGCGGAGAGATAGAGATGACGACACGCAGTTACCGCGGACATACCGAACGCCGCACCTACGGATTCTCGCTGGAAGAGGTGGCAGCCAACCGCATAGGACGCATCAGCACCGTAGCCACACACCCGGACGACAACTCCTCGACGGTGTTCGTGACCGAACCGGCACTCGAGAAGTTCGGAGTGTCGTACATCCTCCAGGACGGAGAGCCGAAGGAGGTCTATACCGATGCGTCGCAACGGTCGTTCAACACGTCCGAGCCGCTTCAGGTTTCGGTAACCGAGGACGGACGGCTACATGTGAGGTTCTACTCTCCGAGAGAGCTGAGCGACGTGCTCATACAGGCCCGTGTGGCATCCGTCGACAACGAGTTCTTCGACCTCGCATACTTCGACCGCATCCCGGCATTCGCCGACTTCTACGGAGAGTTGCCGATGACGCTTCGCAGGACATTCTGCCGCAGCGAGTCGGGGCGTATAATCGAAACAGATGTTGTCCCGGCGGAGGCATTCGCATCGGCCGAGTACCGCATATCGTCGGACGACCCGTTCTGGGCGAAAATCGAGGCGATAGAGCATGGCTGGAACATCAGTTTCTCCCTTTACGGAGGCAATCCCGACCTTCCGGACGGCGGTCCCGTCGGAAACTGGATGGGCATAAGGCCCGTACATTGCAGGGAGGCAGTGGCACTGTTCCTGAACTTCACCTACATGATAGACATGCCCGAGCACGAGGAGATTCTCCACGCCAATGTAGACCGTCTCTACGGCAACGGCGGTGTTGAGGACAAGGTGACCGTGGAGACCGTATTGCGACAGATGAGACAACCCCGCACATTGAAGATAGGGCTTGTATACCCCGGCAACGGAGTCATAGGTCTCGGCGGAGGCACTGCTTTCGGAGCCTATCAGCAAGCGTGGTTCCAGCACTATTTCAATACCTATTCGTGTGAAATCATGTTCCACGAGCTGGGCCATGTCATGGGATACAACCACAGCAGTTCCTTCACATACGGTCCGTGGGCACAGGAGCTGATGAACCGCTTCTATGTCGACCACATAGGTGAGATGCCGATAGACTCCCCTTCTTACCTCAACAGTTCACAGAACCCGAACAAATATTAACCACAAAGTAAAAATTGCATATGAATACTCTGAAATATATGATTGCGGCCGTTTCGTGTGCTTCGCTGCTGTTCGGATGCAGCAAGGCCGACGAGAACCCCGGGTACGGTCCCGATGGCGGGGGCGTCGTCACGGTCCGCTTCGAGGCCGAAGGGATGAAATCCGGCCGGAACGCATCGTCCACGCTTGACGACACGACCATAGGGAATGTGACAGGATACCGTTTCACGGACGGAATATTCCGCGAAGCCCTCCATGGGGAACAGGGCGCAGTGGACGGCAGCTATTCGTTCCGTCCGACCGGGACATCCGGAGAGATTGTCTTCATAGCCAACGACGGCGAGGGGCTTTTCGGATGGATGCAGCCGGAGATATCGACATATGAGGAGTTTATGGATGCAGATGCATCCATAGAGTCAATGACCTCCGCCGGGGTGCTCATGACGGGAAGAATGGAGCTTTCGGAGATGCAGGTGCCGACAATGACGGTACGCATGCGTCGCAGTGTTGCCAGGATCGACCTGGAAATCGCCGAGAGCGGTGTGGAGATACGCAAAGTGAGCATCCGGCGGATTTTCGACCGGGGATACATAACGGAGGGCATACAGCCGTCGACACCGGAGACGGCCGGGACCCTCGATTTTTCGGAAACATACGGCGAATCGGAATTCACCGTCGGCCGCCGCACTCTGCTGCACCTTTGCGAGCAGACCAACGGAGGCATGACGGCCGAGGTGGTCGCCGCATTCGGAGGCGGTCTGCACAGGATGACCGCCACCCTTCCGGAGACGATTCTGCGCAACCGCATCTACACGCTGAAGGTGCACGGTGCGGGAGCCGACCTGACGGTGTCGGTCGGCACGGAAGGCTGGGAAGAGGGCGGCTCCGCCGAATCGTCACCCTCGCTCAAGGGTATCATCGACACGGAGTCGTCGGTACTGGCAGAGGGGATAAGGATAAGCGAGACGCGCGACTCGGCATACGTGTCGCACCTCGGGGGACAGTTCAAACTGGCGCTGCTCGCGGAGGCCGGCTCCACGGTCGACATAGAGGGCTCCGTACGCGGAGTGACGGCCGAGGTCGAGGCCCGCGGCAGGGAACTTGCCCCTGCAGCCGCCGTATCGATACAAAGCACGTTGCGCATTCCGGGAGAGAAGCGGGAGAACATATATCTCACGGTACGTCGCGGAGAGATACATTCGGGAAGGATCGTAGTTGTATTCGAGCCGAATCCGGCACAGCTCTCCGGAGCAATCAGCTTCGACGACAACGGGGTATGCGACTTCGGCAAATACGTCGAGGGCGAGCTCGGACGCCTGGTCCTGCCCGAGGGCAAGGTTGCAAGGGCGGAGTTCGACGCAGACGAGGACAGCTGGATGAAGCTCACGGAGGAGAATGGCGAATGGAGAGTCCTCGGGGGCTGGAAGCCGAACGACCCGAAGGCGGACGGGCGCGTGCAGGAGGGGCGCATCGTAATCTCCGATGCCGACGGTTCGAATGCGGAGAGCTATACCGTACGACGCCGCAACCATGGCCTGCCGGTCGTGGAGATGGGCGGCACATGGTGGTGCAAGTACAACCTGCGCGGGAACGTGAAGTCGTTCGACGACCAGATTTCGATTCAGGCCGACCCTGCGGCGAACGCAGACGGGCTCGCCGACTACCTCAACTCATGCGGCGATGACGAACTGCTGCGTCTCATGGGCGACCAGTATCAGGCCGGCAACACCGACGGGCTTCCGCTGCGCCACAACGGAACATCGTTCCACTACGAGGGTATCAAGTCCTCGGCACAGAACTTCGGCACACTCGACCCGACGGCAATGGCACCGGAAGGATACCGCATACCCGACTACGATGATTATGCCTTTTTCAGCGGCAGCAACAACTATAACATAGGCGGCATCGGCTCGCGCACCTACAGCAACATGGCAGGAGAGCAGATCTCGGTACGCGTCATCGAACGCGAAGCGACATTCCTGGGCCAGTCCTACGGCAACGTGTCCATCTATGAATTCAGCGCCGGAGGCGCAAGCTGGGTTCTGTTCGGGCTCGGCCACCAGTGGGACACCACTCCCGGCAACATAGCCACCAAGATGCTGCTGATGGCGACATACAGCGGCAACTCCAACAGCTGGCTGATGGAGGGATACGCCAACAGCGTGCGGCCGGGACAGAACTGGCTCAAATACACCGGCAACAACTCCACCAAGACGCGCACGATACGGTGTGTGAAGAGCCCGGTGGAGTACATTTACGATTGAGTTTGCAATAAAGACAGAAACGACGATGAAGATAAACAAGCATATATTTGTGGCCGTTGCTGCCGTAGCCGGCCTGACCATGACCGCATGTACGAAGGAGGATACCGGAACGGATGCGGTAAAGAGAGAGACCCTGGTGACGGTGAAGGTCGCCGATTACGAAACGCCCGACGGAACGGCAGGCAACGATTCCGCCGAGGAGATGGACGATATCCGCGCCTGCGTGTTCGAGAACGGCATACTGACATCGGTATATCACCCGTCGGTGGAGGCCTCCGGAGACTGTTCGTTCATAATGGAGCGTACCGGGGGAAGGCTGTATGTGATTGCCAATGCCGGCAGGATACGCGACTTCGAGTCGATGTGCACGGTCGGTACCGGCGAAGAGGAGTGGCTGGCCATGACGGCGGAGACCGACAACGGCAAGCCGGTCCGATTCCTCTCCGGAACGGCAGCTCTCGGCGGAGACGAGGATAAGGTCTCCGTCACGCTCACCCGCAGCGTTGCGCGGATCGACCTGCGCATACGCACTGTCGGCAAGGCCGAGATAGAGGAGCTGTCGTTCAGCGGCGCATCGATGCGCACCGGCGTTTTCGCGGCCGCCGACAGGGAGACTGCGATGCACGGCGACATCATATTCCGTCCCGGAACTCCATATACGGAGGATACCGACGATGTGGCAAACATCTACGAGCAGGACAACGCCGGGCTGACACTCACGGTCAGGGCACTGATAGACGGCAGGGAGTACGACATGGAGGCAGAGCTGCCGAAAAGCATAACCCGCAACAGGATTTACGTCGCCACCGTAACCAAAAGCCACGTCGACAGGGACGCAGTGCTCACCGTAGAGGAGTGGGAAGATGGCGGCAGCACCGATCTGACACCCGATTTCGGAGGCCGGATAACCGTAAACCGCGAGATGTCTTCGCTGCCATTCGGCGTGACCGTCTCCGAAGACGGGACGGAGCTCACGCTCTCGCACGCAGAGGTGGACATGCTGCTTGCACTGGACTGCAACGACGAACTCGATGAGGTATCCACGGATGGGCTGCCGATAACGGTTGAGTCGGTAAAAGAGGCACGTGGTATCGGCGGAACGAACATTTTCAGGATACGCAAGCCTCTCTATGCACCGGGCATGGCGGCTGACGAAGTGCGTCTGACGTTCAGACGCAGGGGTCTCGACGGCTCCTACCCGGAGGACGTGATAGTATTCAAGCTCTCGTCCAACCCCACCTTGCTCGAAGGACCGATCTCATTCGATTCCGAGAGTTACTCTTTCGACTTCGGCAAGTATGTGGACAACGAACTCGGGCGATTTACGCTTCCTGAGCACAAGGAGCTCGCCGTGGAGTTCGAAGAGGGCGAGGACGAATGGGTCAAGCTCGTACCGGCCGACGACAGCGGCAACACGGTCCGTGTCCTTGGAGGCTGGAAACCTAATGACGCCACGGCAAACGGGCGCGTGCAGTCGGCAACGCTCGTAATCCGCAACATCGCCGACGGCTCCGAAGAGGAGCGCTACACCGTCTCCCGCCGCAACTACGGACTGCCCGTTACATGGCTCCACGGAGTATGGTGGTGCAAGTACAACGCACGCGGCAACTCGCGCCGTTTCGACGACCAGGTACTCTGTGCCTCCGACCCTGCGGCAGCGGCCGGCAAGACGGTTCTCGACTACCTCCGCGACTGCTCTGCCGAGGAGTTCCGCAGCCTGTGGGGCTGGGCCTACCACGGCGACAGCGGAGAGGGCATGCAGGTGGTGGAGAAGGATGGCATCCTCGTCATGGACGGTTTCACGACAGGCATCCCGTCGCACATTAACAAGCTCCCGGCCGATGCGCTATCTCCCGACGGCTACGAACTCCCGTCGATGGAGGATTTCAACCGGGTATTCGACGCCACCGACTACATATGGATGATGTGGAGCGGTACCCACCGTCTGCGCAACCCATGGGAGGGGCACGACATTGTAAAGCGCGAGCAGCGCCGCCGCAACGACGTGACGGTAGGATCCGTAGCGGCCACCGACCTCCTATACATAGGAATGTCGAGTCCCGATTTCACGGAGTACGAGCCTGTGGTGTGGTACGGCCCGGGGGCGCAGTGGAACGCTGACGGAATACGTCACTCGAACCACTACAACAACATTCTCTTCAGCGTCCACTCTCCGGAAGGCAGCGGATGGTACATGAGCGGGAGCATGGCCGGGCTCTACATGGTGAAGAACGGAGCCGGCAACAACGATACGCGCATACTGCGCTTCAAGAAGTCGCCGGTGGAGTACATCTACGGTCTCTGACGGACCGCGACATACGGCGATGCGCCCGCCTGTGCAGTCGGGCGCATCGTTTCAATCCAACGGACCCGTCAAAGATTGAATGCACGCTTGATTTCGTCCATCTGCTCGCGCGACATGCCGTCCGGAACGAATCCCATCGAACGTGCCGAACGGTATATTTCGGCCGACTTGGCCAGAGTGTCGACCATGTCGAATGCCTCGAAGATATCCTCTGCCACGGCACACACGCCGTGCTTCTCCCACAGCACCACATCATACCCGCCGAGCTGCTCCACCGTACGCTCGGCAAGTTCCACCGAACCCGGCAGGCAGTAAGGCACCACGCCGAGTCCCTTCGGGCAGAAGGCCCTCGTCTCCGGAATCATGCTCCACAGAAGCTCCGTAAGCACATCCTTGCCCAGGAATGCCGGATTGTGGCTCATCGCCACCAGGTCGGTCGGATGGGTGTGCAGCACCGCACGGTAACCGTTGCCCGACGCAATCATGAACTCGTGCATCGACAGGTGCGACGGCAGCTCCGACGTCGGCACCACAGGCTCGTCGGCAATGATTTCGTACCGGCGGCCATCCTCCGAGAGCCTTATGACGGCGCCATTGGCCATCGGATTCCGGGCAAGGTCGCGCATCCTGCGCCCCGTGCCCTTGCAGTAGAAGAATGCCCCGCCAAGATGCGGAAGGTCCACGCCCGTATCGAACGGGCCGGCAATGGCCGGAGCCATGCGCATCTCCTCGTCGGCATATTCAGTTACGTTTACCGTGATGTTTCCGCCGTTGCGCTCGGCCCAGCCGCGCTGCCACAGGAAACCGGCCACTTCGGCCGTATCCTCCACGATGCGCCTCAACCCCGGGCGCCCTTCAAGAACAGATTTCATCTCTTTCAGCGTTTTGATGTTACCTCCCTTTCGTATCTCTGCACCTCGTTTATGTAGTCCTCGCCCACAGGGACGTCGTTGAGCATGCAGAACATGTCCCATACGGCGCTCCACGGCAGGGACTTGCACTCCTCGAGCAGAGCCAGGCGCTCGAACCAGGCACCCTCCTGCTCGTAGCGGCGCAGCTGCTCGACAGGTTCGAGCAGGGCCTGCATCAGGCACTTCTGCACGGTACGCATTCCGACAACATAGGCTCCGACGCGGTTGATCGAGGCATCGAAGTAGTCGAGAGCGATGTGCACCCTCTCGAGTGCGCCGCAGCGCACCAGTTCGCGGGCTATTTCGAGCGTATCGTCGTTCATGGTCGGCACATGGTCCGAATCCCAGCGCACCGGACGGCTTATGTGGAGCATAACCTCCGGCATGAAGAGCAGCAGCGACGAAATCTTGTCGGCGATGCTCTCGGTCGGGTGGAAATGGCCCGTATCGAGCGTCACCGTCTTGCCGCGGCTGACACAGTATGCAAGATAGAAGTCGTAGGAGCCCACCGTATAGCTCTCGGCACCAAGCCCGAAGAGCTTGGCCTCGATGCAGTCGGCTACATTTCCGTACTCCTTCGCATAGATTCTGTCAAGCGAATCGCGCAGCAGTTCGCGGTAACGCATGCGGTTCACGGTCGAGTCCTTCGATCCGTCGTGTATCCACAGGTTCATGGCGCACGGCGAGCCCTGGCGGCGTCCCATCTCCTCGGCAATGGCGCGGCAGCGTACCGTATGCTCGATCCAGAAGTTGCGTATGCCGTCATCGGGATTGGCCAGCGACAGCCATCCGCTCTTCGGATGCGAGAACGAAGTCGAATTGAAGTCGAGCTTGAGCGAATTGCGCTCCGCCCACTCGATCCAGCTCTCGAAGTGTTCCGGGCCCACCTCGTCGCGCTCCACACGGCGTCCGCCGAAGTCGCCGTATATGGCATGCAGCCCGAGACGGTGGTGTCCCGGAACCAGAGACAGAGCCTTTTCGATGTCGCTGCGCAGCTCACCGATGTTCCGCGCACGGCCCGGATAGTTGCCCGTAGCCTGTATGCCCCCGGACAGCTCACCGTCCGGATTCTCGAATCCCGACACATCGTCGGCCTGCCAGCACGGCATCGACAGGCTTATGCCGCGCAGGCGCTCCATCGCCGCACGCACGTCCACTCCAAGTGACGCATAGCGTTCACGCGCCGCCTCATAGGCGCTCTCAACAATCTCTCTTTTCATTACGGTCATATTTTTTCAGGTTCATAAATCTCAAGTTCAACGGAGTCGCGCACCGTGCGGCGGATACCGTCCCACGGCACGGCTCCGGCAGCCGCTGCCTGCACCATGATGTTGCCCATCGCCGTAGCCTCGGCCGGCCCGGCCACGACCCTTATCCCGGCGGCCGCAGCCGTCAGACGGTTGAGCAGTCCGTTGCGCGCACCGCCGCCTATCACGTGCAGGGTCTCGATGTCGAATGGCGCAAACGCGCGCAGCGATGCGAGCACCGAAGCGTACTTTGCGGCCAGCGAGTCGAATATGAGCCTCATCGTGGCGGCATCCGACGCCGGCGCGTCGATTCCGCACCGCCGGCAGTATGCGGCAATGGCTGCCGGCATGTCCTGCGGAGACACGAATTCGGGGGCGTCCGGGTCCATCGTCTCCGGAGAACCGGGCATCTCCGATGCAAGACGGACCACGTCGTCATACGAATAATTCCGGCCTGCCCTCTTCCATGAAACCAAACATTGCTCCAACAACCACATCCCGGTTATGTTCTTCAGAAAACGGACCTTGCCTCCGACGCCCCCTTCATTCGTAAAATTGCCGCCGAACGACGCATCGCCGATTACCGGCGAGTCAAGTTCAAGTCCCATAAGCGACCATGTTCCCGAACTCAAATATGCGAAATTCCTCCCCTCGGCCGGCACCGCCGCCACGGCAGATGCCGTATCGTGCCCCGCCACGGCCACGACGGGCACCCGCCCGAGCCCCGTACCGGCAGCCACGTCATCGCGCAGGCATCCCACCGTTTCGCCAGGCATGACCCGCCTCGGGAAGAGCGACTCCGCAACGCCGGCTGCCCCCAGCAGTACCGTATCGAGACTCTTTGTGCGCGGGTCCATGAGCTGTGACGTTGAGAGTATGGTATGTTCGCACACGCGCTCGCCCGTGAGCATATATGATATGGCATCCGGCATGAACAGCAGCGACTCGGCGGCACGCAACGACGAAGAGCCGTCGCACGACATCGCATAGAGCTGGTAAAGCGTATTGAAGTCCATAATCTGGATTCCCGTCCGGTCGTAGACCTCGCGTCCCGGCACCTTGCGGAAGAACTCCTGCGGGACTCCGGCAAAGCGCGGGTCGCGGTAGGCGCGCGGCAGCGAAAGCAGTTCGCCGTCACCGGCCACGCACACGAAATCGACGCCCCAGGTGTCGATTCCGATGGACTCCACGCGCACGCCGCGGCGCGCGACCTCCGAAAGGCCCCGCCTTATCTCGCCGAATATCGCATATATGTCCCAATACAGACGGCCCCCGACGGTTATCGAGCCGTTTGGGAATCTGTGGACGCACTCGGTACGGAGGCGTCCGCCGGAGAGTGTTCCGAGAATGACACGGCCGCTCGTCGCCCCGATGTCGACCGCAATGAAGTTCTTGTCCGCTGACATGGCAGTGTTTCAGGTTTTATACAAAGTTATGCAGTAACCTGCGATGCGGCGTTATGCAATTTGACACAAGAGTAGGGATTTCTGACCTCATGCGCCGGGGGCACGTCCGAATTGATGAAAACTTTTGATAACTTTCTCCGCACGCCCCTTTCCGGGCAGCGGCGGCAACACTACCTTTGCACCGAGATAAAAAATACACATGCCATGACCAAAATCGGCACGCCGCTTACGGCGGCAGGTAAAAAGGCCCTTCTTTGCGGCTCGGGAGAGCTCGGCAAGGAGGTCGCAATAGAGTTGCAGCGTTACGGAGTCGAGGTGATAGCCGTCGACCGTTATCCCGATGCCCCTGCCATGCAGGTGGCTCACCGCTCACACGTAATCGACATGCTCGACGGGAAGCAGCTGCGCGAAACCATCGAACGCGAACACCCCGACATAATAATACCGGAGGTGGAGGCCATAGCCACCGGCACACTCGCGGAGCTCGAGAAGGAGGGCTACACAGTTGTTCCGACGGCAAGGGCCGTCTGCCTGACCATGAACCGTGAAGGCATACGCCGCCTTGCGGCCGAAGAACTCGGGCTGCCTACGGCCCGCTACGCCTTCGCCGACACGGAGGAGGAGTTCGGGCGAGCCGTGCGCGAGATAGGCATACCGTGCGTAGTCAAGCCGATAATGAGTTCGTCGGGTCACGGGCAGAGCGTCGTACGCAGCGAGGCCGACATCAGGGAGGCATGGCGCTGCGCCCGCGAAGAGGGCCGCGCCGGAGCCGGACGCGTCATCGTCGAGGAGTTCATACGCTTCGACTATGAGATAACGCTCCTTACGGTGCGCCACAGCGGCGGCACCACGCTGCTTGAGCCAATCGGCCACCATCAGGTCGACGGCGACTACCGCGAATCGTGGCAGCCGCAGGCCATGAGCCCTTCGGCAAGGGAGAAGGCCCGTGAAATAGCCCGTGCCATAACCGGAGCGCTCGGAGGATACGGAATCTTCGGAGTGGAGATGTTCGTACGCGGTGACGACGTGATATTCAGCGAGGTTTCGCCGCGTCCGCACGACACGGGCATGGTGACCATGGCATCGCAGGATCTGTCGGAGTTCGCCCTTCATGCGAGGGCCGTACTCGGGCTGCCGGTTCCGGGTGTGCGTTTCATCGCCCCGAGCGCATCGAAGGCCATAGTAGTCGAGGGCGACAGCGACAAGGTCGTATTCGGCAACCTCGGGGAGGTTCTCTCGGAAGAGGGTGTGCAGATTCGCCTGTTCGGCAAGCCGGAGGTAAAGGGGCACCGGCGCATGGGGGTCATCCTCGCCTCGGACGAGAGCGTGGAGAAGGCTCTCGAGAAGGCGGAACGCGCATACTCACGGCTTTCGGTAGAAATTCTGCCGCGATAGAACATTTTTGTCCGAAAAGAGGGCCGGCAGCCTTGCGGTTCGGCAAAAAATTAGTAACTTTGCACGGTCGAGAGACCGATTCACCAACAAGGAAGTTCTTATGACGAAGTCCCAGAACGGAAACATCACGACAACCGGCATGCAGTCCATGCAGGCAGCGGGATCCGTTTCCCTCAAGGGCCACCGTCATCCTCAACAGCGGAAACGGGGTGCGGAGCCGTCACCATGGCACGACCTTTCTCCTGTTGTTTCCGGTTCCGACGTTGAGAAAAAACATATTGTCAAATTTGCAGGCGACCTATCCGGTCGCCTGTTTTCATACCGTACGCACTCATGAGCAGGCCGAAAATACTCATACACGGAGCGATAGCGGTAAGCGAAGGCCTTGCCGCCAGGCGCGACATACTCATCGAGGATGGCCGCATAGCCGCAATATCCGAGAACATTCAGCCTGACGGGACCGTCGAGACCGTAAATGGCGAGGGCTGCATCGTGACATACGGACTGGCCGACGTACACGTCCATCTGCGCGAGCCCGGTTTCTCTTCGAAGGAGACAATCCGCAGCGGCACGCTTGCAGCGGCCCACGGCGGATTCACCACCGTATGCGCCATGCCCAACCTCAACCCGGCGCCAGACTCTCCGGAGCATCTGGCCGTCGAACAGGAGCTCATACGCAGCCAGGCCGTCATCGACGTACGCCCCTACGGTGCGATAACGGTTGGAAGGAGCGGCAGGACGATATCCGACGTAGAGCATCTTGCCGGAGAGGTCGTCGGGTTTTCCGACGACGGCTGCGGGGTGCAGTCGGCCGAGACGATGTTCGGGGCGATGAAGCGTATCGCCGCCGTCGGAGGCATCGTGGCCGCACACTGCGAGGACGAAAGCCTGCTCCACGGAGGATACATACACGACGGCGCCTACGCATGCCGCCACGGCCATGCCGGAATTTGCTCAAAGAGCGAATGGGCGCAGGTCGTACGCGACATACGCCTCGCCGCGGAGAGCGGATGCCGCTACCACGCATGCCACATATCCACGGCCGAGAGCGTGGAGCTCGTCAGGGAGGCTCGCATGGAAGGTCTTGAGGTGAGCTGCGAAACGGCTCCGCACTACCTCACGCTCACAGAGGATGACCTGCAGGAGGAGGGACGTTTCAAGATGAATCCGCCGTTGCGCTCGGCGGCCGACCGCAACGCCCTCATAAAGGGCATACAGGACGGCACGATAGAGGTCATAGCAACCGACCATGCGCCGCACACGGCCGAAGAGAAGTCGCGCGGGCTCAAGGGGAGCGCCATGGGCATCGTCGGTCTCGAGACGGCATTTCCGGTAATATACACCAGACTCGTGCGTACGGGCATCATATCGCTCGGCAGGATGATAGAGCTCATGTGCGACAACCCGCGCCGCATATTCCGCCTCGGCGGTGCGCTGCGCGAGGGCGAAGCGGCCGACATCGCGCTGTTCGACATCTCGACGCCGTACCGCATCGACAGCAGGGAGTTCCTGTCGAAGGGACGGTCGACGCCTTTCGACGGATGGGAGGTATTCGGAAGGTGCCTGCTCACTCTCAAGGACGGACACAAGGTATGGTGCGACGAGGAGTGGATCAGGAGCCGCAACAACAGGCAAGCAACAAACAACCATATATGAAACGACCCGACAAAAAACTAGTCCTCGAAAACGGACGGGAATTTCTCGGCTACGGATACGGAGCCGACAAGCAGACGGTGTGCGAGATAGTCTTCAACACCTCGATGGTGGGTTATCAGGAGATCCTTTCGGACCCTTCGTACACCAACCAGATTGTCGTGATGACCTATCCGCTGATAGGCAACTACGGAATCACGGACGAGGATTTCGAGACCAAGTCGCTGACCATCGGCGGAATGATAGTACGCGAATGCAGCGAGAACCCGAGCAACTTCCGCTACACGAAGACAATCTCGGAGGTCTTCGAGGAGCACGGAATACCGTGCATAAGCGGCATCGACACACGGCTTCTGACACGCATAATCCGCAACGAGGGTTGCCAGCGCGCGGCGATAGTCAATGCCGACATGCCGACAGACGAGGCGCTGAAGCTCATTGCGTCGACCCCGGTCGACCACAATGTGGTGTCGAAGGTCAGCTGCAAGAAGAGGTGGTTCTCGCGGACGGCACACCACCGCTTCGACGTGGTGGCCATCGACTGCGGCATAAAGTACAACATCGTACGGTCGCTCAACCAGCGCGGCTGCAACGTCATCATCGTGCCGTTCGACACGCCTGCCGAGGAGATCATGGCATTCAACCCGCACGGGATATTCATCTCCAACGGCCCGGGCGACCCGAGCGACGTTCCGCAGGTGGCCCGCCTGGTGGAGCAGATGCGCGGACGCATTCCGATATTCGGCATCTGCCTCGGCCATCAGCTCATATCGCTCGCCTACGGCGCCAGGAGCTTCAAGCTCAAGTTCGGACACCGCGGCGGCAACCATCCGGTAAAGAACCTTCTCACCGGCAAGATCGAAATAACGAGCCAGAACCACAACTACGCCATCGACGCCGACTCGCTCAAGGGGACACGGCTCGAGGTGACGCACATAAACCTGCTCGACGGCACGGTCGAGGGCGTGGAGAACCGCGCCGACAAGATATTCTCGGTACAGTACCACCCCGAGAGCGCACCGGGCCCGCAGGACAGCACATATCTTTTCGACAAATTCATAAAACTGATGGAGGACAACCGTCATGCCTAAGAGAACAGACATAAAGAAGGTAATGGTGATAGGTTCAGGCCCGATAGTCATCGGCCAGGCCGCCGAATTCGACTACGCCGGAACACAGGCCTGCCTCGCGCTCAAGGAGGAGGGCTACGAGGTGATACTGGTCAACTCCAACCCGGCCACGATAATGACCGACACCCACATCGCGGACAAGGTCTACATGGAGCCGCTGAAGCTCGAATACGTGGCCAAGATCATCCGCTACGAGCGTCCGGACGCCATCGTTCCGGGACTTGGCGGGCAGACGGGACTCAACCTCGCCGTACAGCTGGCCCGCAAGGGAATCCTCGAGGAGTGCCAGGTCGAGATTCTCGGCACGTCGTTCGAGAGCATCGAGCAGGCCGAGGACCGCGAGCTCTTCAAGGAGCTCTGCATAAGGCTCGGCGAGCCGGTTCTTCCGTCGGAGATGGTCGGGTCGGTGGAGGAGGCCATACGCGTGGCCAACGAGATAACCTATCCGGTCGTACTGCGTCCGGCCTTCACGCTGGGAGGCACGGGCGGCGGTTTCGCCGACAACGAGAGCGAGCTGCGCGAGCTGATGCACAATGCGCTCATGCTTTCGCCGGTCCACCAGGTGCTTGTCGAGAAGAGCATAAAGGGATACAAGGAGATCGAGTACGAGGTGATGCGCGACCGCAACGACACGGCCATCACCATCTGCAACATGGAGAACGTCGACCCGGTCGGCATCCACACGGGTGACTCCATCGTGGTGGCTCCGAGCCAGACGCTCACCAACAAGGAGTACCAGCTGCTGCGCGACAGTGCGCTGAAGATCATACGCGCCCTGCGCATCGAGGGCGGCTGCAACGTGCAGTTCGCGCTCGACCCGCTATCGTTCAACTACTACATCATCGAGGTCAACCCGCGCGTGTCGCGCTCCTCGGCGCTCGCGTCGAAGGCCAGCGGCTACCCCATAGCCCGCGTAAGCGCGAAGATTGCGGTGGGACTGACGCTCGACGAGATAGACATAGCCAACACGCCGGCAAGTTTCGAGCCTGCGCTCGACTACGTCGTCACGAAGATACCGCGCTTCCCGTTCGACAAGTTCAGCGAGGCCTCCAACGAGCTCGGCACGCAGATGAAGGCCACGGGCGAGGTGATGAGCGTCGGCCGCACCATCGAGGAGAGCCTGCTCAAGGCGGTGCGCTCGCTCGAGACGGGCGTATGCCACCTCTACAGCAAGAAGTTCGACACGATGTCCAACGCCGACATGCTGGCCTACATCGCACGCTGCCCGGACGACCGTCTCTACGCCATAGCGCAGCTCATACGCAACGGCATCGACCTGTCGCTCATCTACGACCGCACGAAGATCGACATGTTCTTCCTCGAGAAGATCAAGAACATCGTCGAGGAGGAGGCTGTCGTGGCGGCACATCCCCATGACCGCGAAACGCTCTACGAAGCGAAGCGCATGGGATTCAGCGACAAATACATAGGCAAACTGTGGGGATGCAGCGCCGACGACGTGTTCGCCATGCGCGAGCACGAGAGGATGTTCCCGGTGTACAAGATGATCGACACCTGCGCGAGCGAGTTCCAGTCGTACGTTCCGTACTTCTACTCGACCTACGAGCAGGAGAACGAGTCGGTGGTGAGCGACCGGCGGAAAATCGTCGTTCTCGGCTCGGGCCCGATTCGCATCGGACAGGGCGTCGAGTTCGACTACTCGACCGTACATGCCATCTGGGCCATCCGCGAGGCGGGATACGAGGCCATAATCATAAACAACAACCCGGAGACAGTATCGACCGACTACACCATAAGCGACAAGCTCTACTTCGAGCCTCTGACGGTCGAGGACGTGATGAACGTCATCCGTCTGGAGAATCCGCTCGGAGTCGTAGTGTCGCTCGGCGGACAGACGGCCATAAACCTCGCCGAGCCGCTGGCGCGTCACGGCGTGAAGATCATCGGAACCGGCATCGACGCCATAAACAAGGCGGAGGACCGCAAGCTGTTCGAGAACATCATGAACGAGGTCGGCATACCGCAGCCGCCTGCCGAGGCCATAACCGACATTGAGGAGGGAGTGCGTGCCGCCGAGCGCATCGGCTATCCGGTGCTCGTGCGTCCGAGCTTCGTGCTCGGAGGCCGCGCCATGCAGATCGTGGGCAACGAGCAGACGCTGCGCTACTACCTCCACAACGCCGTCGAGATAAACGAGAACTCGCCGGTGCTGGTCGACAAGTACATCATGGGCAAGGAGCTCGAGGTCGACGCCATCTGCGACGGCCGCGACGTCTTCATCCCGGGCATAATGGAGCATGTCGAGAAGACCGGCATCCACTCGGGCGACAGCATAAGCGTCTACCCTACATTCAGCGTCAGCGAAAAGGTCAAGCGTACGATAACCGACTACACCGTAAGGCTCGGCCTTGCGATAGGCATCGTCGGACTCTTCAACATACAGTTCATCGTCGACGCCGACGAGAAGGTCTACGTCATCGAGGTCAACCCGCGCTCGTCGCGCACGGTGCCGTTCCTATCGAAATCGACCGGGGTGCCGATGGCGCAGATTGCCACGCGCGTCATCCTCGGCCACTCGCTGCGCGAGCAGGGCATCACGGAGGTCTGCGCACCGGAGCGCAAGCGGTGGTTCGTCAAGACCCCAGCCTTCTCCTTCGCCAAGATCAAGGGCGTGGACTCCTACCTCTCCCCGGAGATGAAGTCGACGGGCGAGGCCATAGGCTACGACGACACGCTCACGCGCGCACTCTACAAGTCGCTGCAGGCATCGGGAATGGCGGTCGTGAACTACGGCACCATACTCGTAACGCTCGCCGACAAGGATAAGCAGACGGCGCTGCCGCTCATAAAGCGCTTCTACAACCTCGGATTCAACATCGAGGCCACGCGCGGCACGGCCAACTTCCTGCGCGAGCACGGTCTGCGCACCCGCTGTCTGGGCAAGCTGAGCGAGGGCAGCAACGACATCTACACGACCCTGCGCAAGGGACACGTCAACTATGTGGTGAATACCATCGACCTCAACCAGCACAGCACGCGTCTGGACGGCTACGAGATACGCCGTGCGGCCGTTGAGAACAACATCACGATATTCACCTCGCTGGAGACGGTGCGCGTGCTTCTGGACGTTCTCGAGGAGATAACGCTCGGTGTGTCGACCATCGACGCCGAATACGGGGCAAAAACGACCGGACGCATTTCGAGATAAGGAAAATTTGGATTAACTTGCACGTGATGGACAAGGTAGTGTTCGAAATAGAGGACAACGCGGCACTGACGGCCGATGTCATGCGCATGAGGCTCCGCGGCGACGCGTCGGCCGTAAAGCGCGCCGGACAGTTCGTCAACATCGCAATCGACGGCCTGTATCTGCGCCGGCCGATTTCGGTGTGCGACTTCACCGCCGACAGCCTTACGATAATCTACAAGGTCGTGGGCGAAGGCACCTCCCGCATGGCTGCCATGCGGCGCGGGGAGCGTCTCGACATCCTCACCGGACTTGGCAACGGCTTCGACGCGGAGCACGACTGCCGCCGGCCGCTGCTTGTGGGCGGTGGCGTCGGCATACCTCCGCTCTACCGTCTGGCAAAGGATCTGGTCGCACGCGGAAGGCAGGTGACCGTCATCCTCGGGTTCAACCGGGCCGAAGAGGTATTCTACGCCGACGAGTTCCGCGCGACGGGTGCGGAGGTCATCGTCACCACGGCCGACGGTTCGTACGGCCGCAAGGGGCTCGTGACCGATGAGGTGCGCGACAGAGAGGGCGGTTTCGACTACTTCTACGCCTGCGGTCCGGTACCGATGCTGCGCGCGCTGTGCGAGGCCACTCCGGCCGACGGAGAGATGAGCTTCGAGGAGCGCATGGGTTGCGGCTTCGGCGCCTGCATGGGCTGCAGCTGCAAGACCGCATCGGGGAGCAAACGCATATGCAAGGATGGACCGGTACTCCGCCGTGCGGAGGTTATATGGGAATAGGGATATGGCAGAGAGCACAAAATACGACCTTTCGACACACCTTTGCGGGGTGCGGCTCGACAACCCGATAATCCCGGCGAGCGGGACATTCGGCTTCGGCGGCGAGTACGACGACTTCTACGACATCAACATACTCGGGTCCGTCTCGCTCAAGGGAACGACGCTTCACGCGAGGTTCGGAAACCCTACGCCGCGCATCGCCGAGTGCCGCTCGGGCATGCTCAATGCGGTCGGGTTACAGAACCCGGGCATCGACGCGGTGATTGCGGAGGAGCTGCCGCGGCTTCGCAGCCGCTTCCGCAAACCGATAATGGCCAACATAAGCGGATTCTCGGTGGAGGAGTACACGGAGTGCTGCCGGCGCATGGATTCGCAGGAGCAGGTGGCCTTCATCGAGCTTAACATCTCGTGCCCGAACGTCCACAACGGAGGCATGGCCTTCGGTACGTCGCCCGAGGCGGCGGCCGAGGTGACACGCGCCGCACGCCGGGTCACGACAAAGCCCCTCATAGTAAAACTGAGCCCAAATGTCACGGACATAGTCTCCATAGCCCGCGCCTGCGAGGATGAGGGGGCCGACGGCCTGACGCTGATAAACACGCTGCTCGGCATGCGCATCGACATCCGCCGCCGCCGTCCGGTACTTGCCAACACCACGGGAGGTTTTTCGGGTGCGGCCGTATTCCCGGTGGCGCTGCGCATGGTATACCAGGTGGCCGGGGCGTGCCGCATACCGGTGGTCGGCTGCGGCGGCGTGGAGAGCGCCGAAGATGTCGTGGAGATGATGATGGCCGGAGCCTCGGCCGTCGAGGTGGGCTCGGCGAACCTGCACAACCCGTATGCATGCAGGGATATAATAGAGAATTTGCCGAAGGTCATGGAGCGGCTCGGCATAGAGCGGCTCGAAGGGATAATCGGCGCGGCACACAGAGGATAAAGATACACACAAGGATATGGCAAAGGATGTGATAATAGCCTGCGATTTCAGCAGCAGGGAACGCACGCTCGAGTTTCTCGGGCAGTTCGGCGAACGCAAGCCGTTCGTGAAGATAGGCATGGAGCTCTTCTATGCGGAGGGGCCGGAGATCGTCCGCGAGATAAAGCGGCGCGGCCACCGCATATTCCTCGACCTGAAGCTGCACGACATACCCAACACCGTAAAAAAGGCCATGGGCGTGCTCTCGCGGCTCGACATCGACATGTGCAACGTCCACGCGGCCGGCACGGCCGAGATGATGCGCGCGGCACTCGAGGGACTCGTCAGGCCCGACGGTACGCGGCCGCTGCTCATCGCCGTGACGCAGCTCACGTCGACCAGCGAGGAGCGCATGCGCGACGAACTGCTCATCGGCACCGACATACGGTACACCATAATGCATTACGCCGAAAATGCGGCGCGGTCGGGGCTCGACGGAGTGGTCTGCTCGCCGCTTGAGGCAGCCGACGTCAAGTCGCGCTGCGGGCAGGGATTCCTGACCGTCACTCCCGGCATACGTTTTGCCGACTCCGCATCGGATGACCAGGTGCGCATCACCACGCCGGCGCGGGCACGTGAAATCGGCTCCGACTACATCGTCGTCGGACGTCCCGTAACGGCGGCAGCCGACCCGGTTGCGGCATACGAGAGGTGCGTGAAGGAGTTTTTCGGATAGACAAAAAAGAGGATATGGCGAAGATAAAGCTTTTCTACCTGCACAACTGCCCCTTCTGCAAGAGGGCGTTCAGTTACATCGACGAGGCCCGCAAGGCCCATCCGGAGCTGGCTGCGGTCGAGATCGAGACCATAGAGGAGTCGGAGCATCCCGACATCGCCGACCGCTACGACTACTACTATGTCCCGACCTTCTACGTCGGCGACAAGAAGGTGCACGAGGGCGGCATATTCCCGGAGGAGGTGGAGAGGATTCTGCGCCGTGCACTCGCAGAGGACAAATAGTTGAAAAAACGACACAAGTCGAACAAAACCCGAAAAAGATATGACCGAAAAGGAGATTGCAAAGGAGCTGCTCTCGATAGGCGCCGTTTTCCTGCGCCCGCAGCAGCCGTTCATATGGGCGAGCGGAATAAAGAGCCCCATATACTGCGACAACCGTCTGACGCTCTCGGTGCCGCGCGTGCGCGAGAAGATCGAGGCGGGACTGGCCGAACTCGTACGCACGAAGTTCCCGGAGTGCACCGTTCTGATGGGCACCTCCACCGCGGGCATTGCCCATGCCGCCATAACGGCGACGATACTCGACCTTCCGATGGGATACGTCCGCAGCGGGGCCAAGGATCACGGCCGCGCCAACCGCATCGAGGGCAAGCTTGAGAAGGGCGACAAGGTTGTGGTCGTCGAGGACCTCATATCGACCGGAGGCAGCTGCATCGAGGTTGTGGACGCCCTGCGCGAGGCCGGAGGCGACGTCCTCGGCATCGTGAGCATATTCACCTACGGCATGCGGCGCGGCATCGAGCGTATAGCCGAAGCCGGAACGGTCAACTACTCGCTCTCGAACCTCGACGCGCTGGTCGATGCCGCACTCGAGGAGGGACGCATCACCGCCGACGAGCGGGAGCGGATACTCGCCTTCCGCGACAACCCTTCGGACGAAAGCTGGATAAAATAACCCCTAAACCATAAAGCGATGAAACATCTTATCGACCCGACGGACCTCACACCCGAAGAGACCTCCGACATCATATCCCTCGCAGAGGACATCATAGCTCACCGGGAGCGTTACAGCGAGCGGTGCAAGGGGCGCAAGCTCGCCACGCTCTTCTATGAACCGAGCACACGCACACGCCTGAGCTTTACGGCGGCGATGATGGAGCTCGGCGGCAACGTACTCGGCTTCGCCGATGCCCGCAACACCTCGGTAAGCAAGGGCGAGACGGTAGAGGACACGGTGCGCGTCGTCGGATGCTTCGCCGACATAATCGCCATGCGTCACCACATCGAGGGTGCCCCGCTGGCGGCATCGGCCGTATCGCGCGTACCGGTCATAAACGCCGGCGACGGCAGCCACAGCCACCCGACGCAGACGCTGACCGACCTGCTCACGATAAAGCGCGAACTCGGGCACCTCGACCACCTCACGGTGGGATTCTGCGGTGACCTCAAGTTCGGACGCACCGTCCACTCTCTCATCAAGGCGCTCTCGCGCTACGAGGGGACGCGCGTGATACTCATCGCGCCCGACGAGCTGCAGCTGCCCGACTACATCAAGCACGACGTGTGCGACCGCTGCGGCATAGAGTACCGCGAGTGCCGCACCATGGAGGAGGTGATGGGAGAGCTCGACGTCCTCTACATGACACGCGTGCAGAAGGAGCGTTTCCTCGACGAGGAGGAGTTCGACCGCCTCAAGGACAGCTTCGTACTCGACCGCGCAAAGCTCTCGGCAGCCAAGGAGCGGATGGCGATACTTCACCCGCTGCCGCGCGTGAACGAGATACTCAAGGAGGTTGACGCCGACCCGCGCGCAGCCTACTTCCGACAGGTCGAGAACGGGAAGTTCGTGCGCATGGCGCTTATCTGCCGGCTTCTGGAGTGGCGCGACGACCCGTCTCACGGCATGCCGGAGCGCAGCGACACCGCCGAAGCGGCCGGATGCACCTGCTCCAACCGCAACTGCATCTCCAACATGGAGAATGTCGAGCCGCGCTTCCGCCGCGGGGAGTCGGGCGAACTGCGCTGCCTCTACTGCGACTCGAAGGTTAAATAGTGCCGCACGGCAAAAAAAAGCAAACGGAGGGATTTCGTCATGAAACCCCTCCGTTTTTTCATGCATCGCGCCCGGTCAGAGCAGCAGCCTTGCAACGTACGGCATGACGAACATCGCAACGAGCGTCACCACGACATACACGGCCACGGCCTTGCCTCCGCTCATGTTGCACGACACCGAGAATGCCTTGTAGGTAAATATGAGGAAGAATACAAGCCACAGCATGGCCCATATGCCATAGACTATAATCCACGCCCCGACGGTCGGCATCGTACCGGCAAGCACGGCCTCCGAGATGGCATTGAGCTGCTCGGAGAGTGCAGGCACGAGCATCGGAACTATAAGGAACAGCTGCAACAGCTGTGCGAAGGCCGTAGTCCCGAGCACGTCGATGATGCGTATCTTCGATTTCGAGAAAACGAGACCTGCCAAATAGAACATCAGCGCCGGAATCAGCCACACCAGCAGCTGCAGTGCGAGCGTGCGCAGGAATCCGACACCTTCGGGCTGCACCGTATAGTGCAGATAGCCGTCGGAGAGGTAGCCGGCGGCGTTGAGCAGCAGCGCCGC
Source organism: uncultured Alistipes sp. (assembly GCA_944322005.1). GTDB lineage: Bacteria > Bacteroidota > Bacteroidia > Bacteroidales > Rikenellaceae > Alistipes. The sequence goes on along the minus strand of CALUNL010000006.1, from coordinate 44,306 downwards.
GGAGAGGATGAACACGAGCCCGAGCGAAAGGGCCTTGAATCCCGCGATGTAGCGGAACGGGTCGAATACGATTTTCAGCTTTTCCATAAATCAATCCTGTTTGCCAAATTTTTCTATTATGTCATCGAGTTTGTTGCGTACGGTCGGGTAGCTCAGCTTCAGCAGCGACGCCATCTCCTTGAGCGAGCCGCTGCTCCTGACGAACGCCAGCACGAACTCCTGCTCCTCGACCGAGAGGCGCATCAGCGCGGGCAGCGGATAGTCGCCCATCACCTCCGTACCGCACGACGGGCACCCGAGCCGCCGTACCTGCAACCGGCTGCCGCACGACGGGCAGCAAACCGGCAAAAGAGACTTATTTTCCATATCATTCATATTTTACACAACAAAATTAATATATACTTTAATTTTATGCAAATATATTTTAATAAAATTCACATCATAAATAAAAAAAAGTAGGGATACACCCTACTTTTTGCGCCGGAACCGTCCGGTGATGTCCTCCAGCGACCCGTCTCCATGTATCTCATACATCCGCTGGTTGGTCGATGGCGACGAGAGCGGCCCGAGTCTCTCCACCCACGGGCCGAGCTTAACGTAGTCGAACAGGGAGGCATCGAAGCCCTCGGGCATCCGCGGCCGTCCCGAGTACCAGGCTATGCGGAGCTCAGGATGCCGCCGGCGGACGAATGCCGCCAGCGAGGCGATATCGTCGGGCGAGGCGTCGCCGCCCATGAAGCATACGCACGTGACGTCACCGCCGTATAGGTCGAGCATCGCGGAGAGCTCCCCCTCGTCGAGCACGCGCCCGGCATCCTCCCACAGGTGCGGGCTGTGGCAGCCCGGGCAGCGGTTGGGGCAGCCCGTGATGTTTATCGCGAGCGACACCCGGTCCGGCACCTCGGCGAAGACCACGTCGAAATTAAAGTACCTGACCATCCTGAACGGCACCTCCCTCCGCCGAAGGCGCAACGTGTGCGTAATACCTGCGGGCCGCCTCCTTCTGGCGGGCCGCCGAGAAGTTGGACACCCGCTTCATGTAGCCTATCACGCGCGTGAGGTAGTCCACATTCGAGGAGTGGCACTCCGGACACTCGTGCAGGTAGCGCTTGTCGATGTGTCCGCACTCGTTGCAGACCGTATTCGGTATGTTGAAGGTGAAGTAGTTGCACCCCTCGCGCGCGGCCACGCGCAGGAGCTGCCGGTACTGCGCCTTCGAGAGGTGGTCCTCGAGGTTCATGTGCAGGGCCGAGCCGCCCGTAAGGTGTTCGATGTAGCGGCGGCCGTGCAGGCGGAACTTGTCGACAATATTAAGCGAGTCGTCCTCCACGACATAGAAATAGGAGTTGTAGCAGTCGCGCGGCACGCTGTATCCGTCCTCGCGGTCCCACTTGGCATGCTTCACGCCCACGTTCTCCGCCGGAATCATCTCGCAGTTGAACATCAGCTCCTTGCTGCGGTACTTCCTGTTGTAGCGCTCTATGAGCCCCAGCACCTCCTGCACGAACGCGGCGTAGCGGTCATTGTCGGAGATCTCGATGCCGAGGAACTCGGCCGCCTCGACCAGGCCGTTGACGCCTATGGTGAGGTACTGTCGCGAGAGGTTTATGTATCCCGCATCGAAGAGCGGGAGCATCCCCTTCGCCTGCAGCGCCTTCAGATTCTCGTTGTAGGCCGTCTGCACCTTGTGCGTCAGGTCGACCACATCTTCGAGAAAAGACATGTAGTGCATGCCGTTTCTGGAGGCGTACTGTATGCAGCGGTTGAGGTTTATGGTGAGCACGCTCTTGGAGCCGGTCGAGACGCCGCCGGCGCCGAGCGTGTAGCTGAAGCCGTTGTCCTGAATCTCGTTGCGCAGGCGGCAGCAGCTCGAGAGCGAGTCGGCGTTGTCGCTTATGTAGGTGAAGAACGAATGTCCCTCGGCATACATCTCGGCCGTGAAGTCGCCCCACTCGCGGTCCATCACGTCGCCGTCCTTCGTCAGCAGCGCCATGGTCTCGACGGGGAAGGTCAGCACGGTGCGCGTACGCTCGCGGTTGAACCACTTCATGAAGCGCTTCTGCAGCCACGAAAGCGATTCCCAGTGCGGCCGCGAGCCGTCCGGGAAGCGGAACTCGCCGAAAAGGCTCTCGAAATAGTAGCGGTCGTAGTAGGCCACGTTCCAGAATACGGCCTGGAAGTTGCGGGCGCCCGTCGGCTGGTTTATCGAGTAGACGATCTGCTCGAAGCAGTCGGTGATGACCTTGTCGATGGTGCGGCGCTTGAGCGAGAGGTCGACCACCTCGTCGGCGCGCAGGTAGTAGTCCTCGCCGTACTCCTTCGCGATGAAATAGTTCATGTACATCAGGAACTCCGGCGTGGCGCACGCCCCGCTGAGCATGCTCGAGACGATGAATACCATGTTCACGAAGCCTCCGCAGAAGGACTTGAGGTTGGTCGGGCGCTTGGAGTTACCGCCCACGGAGAGCGTTCCGTTCAACAGCCACGGGTACATCGTTATCGAGGCGCAGTAATTGGCCATCGATGTCTCGTCGTTCTTGTAGATGAAGTGGTTGTTGAGCAGGTGCAGGTACTTGTCCGCAAGCTCCCGGCCGTACATCTCCTTGATGCGGTCCGTAAGCAGGCGGCGGTTAAGGCGGATGAAGTTGCGTTTCGGCAGTTCGCCTATGAGGGTGGCGATGTTCTTGTTCTCGACGTTGGCGTTGGCGTCGTACTTGCTGCCCGAGGCCGGGTTCGACGCGTCGCAGTAGTCGATGAGGAAGTCGAGTTTCTCGCGGTCCTCGCGGTCCTCGGCATGTTTCTGGCGGTAGAGCATGTAGCTCTTGGCCACGGCAAAGTAGCGCTCGGCCATGAGTGCCACCTCGACCTGGTTCTGAATCTCCTCGACACTCATGCCGTCGGAGACGTGTACGCGCCCGAGCACCGAGATGAGGTCATCCTCGGTGGCATATCCGCCCACCGACAGGAACGCCTTCGACACCGCACGCTTGATCTTTTCGATGGAAAACGTCTCGCGCTTGCCGTCGCGCTTTACGATCTGAAGTTCCGATATTCCCATAATCACTATATTTTTACAGTTGTTGCATTGCGGCATGCGCACAGCCGGCAAGACACCGCCCCCGGCCCCTGCGGGCAGGAGAGAATCCGACCTTGGTCGCATGTGATTTTCAAAAGCCGATACGCGCCTGAAGTCCCGAAGCACGGTACCGTTGTGCACGAGGCAGGTCTTCTGGCTTGTTCCCGCCGCACGCCTTCCCGTCGCAAGCGACAGTGGCAGAGAGTGTGCGGCTCCGAACGGAACTTACAGCTACGGGCATAGCCCCCGATTCGCACGGGGTTCCCTTTTAATTCCATGCCGGTTGCCACCGGCCGGAAGCCTCGTTTACGAAGACAAATATAATACGGCCCGGCAAATTCCGCAAATCCGCCGGCCATTTTCGGCAAACAAGTTTTCAACACAAAAAAAGCGGGACGGGGAACCACAAATCCCCGCCCCGCCGTCGGCCGTCGCACGGCATCATTCGATGCCCACGCGATGGAATATAAGGTCGACGTTCTTCATGTAGTAGTCGAGCGTGAAGCAGGCGTCGAGCTCTTCGCGCGAGAGCAGCGACATCACCTTCTCATCCTCCGAGAGCAGCTGCTGGTAGTCGGCACGCTCGCTCATGGCGCGCATGGCTATCGGCTGCACCGTATCGTAGGCCTCCTCGCGCGAAAGGCCCTTGCCGATAAGGGCATTCATCACCCTCTGTGCGAAGATCACCTTGCGCGTGCGGTAGATGTTCTCCATCATCACGTCGGTAAACGCGACCAGGTTCTCGAGTATCCCGCGGAAGCGGACGAGCATGTAGTCGAGCAGCATCGTCGCGTCGGGGAGTATGATGCGCTCCGTCGAGGAGTGCGATATGTCGCGCTCGTGCCACAGAGCCACGTTCTCGTATGCGGTGGCCATGTATCCGCGCATGACGCGGGCGCATCCGCATATGTTCTCACTGCTTATCGGGTTGCGCTTGTGCGGCATGGCGCTCGACCCCTTCTGACCGCGGCCGAAGGCCTCCTCGACCTCGTGGACCTCCGTACGCTGGAGGTTGCGCACCTCCATGGCCATCTGTTCGAGCGTCGAGGCTATCACGGCGAGCGTAGCCATGTAGTAGGCGTGGCGGTCGCGCTGTACCACCTGCGTCGATATGTTGGCGCTGTCGATGCCGAGCTTGCCGCAGACGTAGTCCTGTATGAACGGCGGTATGTTGGCGAAGTTGCCCACGGCGCCGCTTATCTTTCCCACCTCGACACCGCGTGCGGCGGAGCGGAAACGCTCCAGATTTCGCTTCATCTCCTCGTACCACAACGCCCACTTAAGGCCGAAACAGGTGATGTCGGCATGTATGCCGTGCGTACGGCCGATGCACGGCGTGTTGCGGAACTCGAGGGCGCGTCGCTGCAGCACCGCCATGAAATCCTCTATGTCGCGCAGGAGAATCGCGTTGGCCTGACGCAGCAGGTAGCCGTTGGCCGTATCCACGACGTCGGTGCTCGTAAGGCCGTAGTGCACCCACTTGCGCTCCGGGCCGAGCGTCTCGCTCACGGCTCGCGTGAAGGCCACGATGTCGTGGCGCGTCTGCTCCTCGATCTCCTTTATACGGTCTATCGAGAACGAGGCCCTCTCGTAGAGCTTCTCAACGTCCTCCTTCGGCACCGTTCCGAGTTCGCTCCATGCCTCCGCGGCCAGAATCTCCACCTTCAGGTAGGCATCGAACTTGTTCTTCTCCGTCCACACGGCACGCATGGCCGGACGGCTGTATCTCTCTATCATGACTCTATCTGCTTTTTCTCTTTACGAAACACTCTATCGTATTCTCCATGAGCATGCATATGGTCATCGGACCCACACCGCCCGGAGTCTTTGTAATGTAGGATGCCTTGCCGGCGCAGGCGTCGAAATCGACGTCGCCGCAGAGCTTTCCGGTCGTCTCGTCGCGGTTCACGCCCACGTCGATTACCACGGCACCCTCCTTTATCATGTCGGCGCCGATGAAGCGTGCACGGCCCACGGCCGCTATGAGCACGTCGGCGCGGCGCGTAACCTCGGCAAGGTCGCGCGTACGCGAATGCGCCACCGTAACCGTCGCGTTGGCATCCAGCAGCAGCTTCGCCATCGGTTTGCCCACGATGTTGCTGCGTCCGACCACAACGGCATTGCATCCCGACAGCCCGATGCCGACGCTGTCGAGCATCCGCATCACGCCCTTGGGCGTACAAGGCAGCGTACACGGCTCACCGAGCCACAGTCGCGCCACGTTGAGCGGATGGAAACCGTCCACATCCTTCTCGAGCGATATCGCCGACACGACCCTCTCCGAGTCGATATGCTTCGGCAGCGGCAGCTGGACCAGTATTCCGTCCACACCGTCGTCTTCGTTCAGCGCATGCACCCTGTCGAGCAGTTCCTGCTCGCCTACCGATGCATCCAGCTCCACGAGGCGGCTCTCGATGCCCACCTCGGCCGCAGCCTTGATTTTGCCGCGCACGTACGAATGGCTCGCCGGGTCGTCGCCCACGAGTATCACAGTAAGCACCGGCACACGGCCGTACTCCCCGCGCAGCGACCGCACGCGTTCGGCAAGGTCGGCCTTTATGTTTGCCGACAATGTCTTTCCGTCGATTACAACTCCCATATCTATGTCGTTTTCCGTTTGTTCACTCTATTTTTCAAATGCACGGTGGCCTATGTCGCTGCGGTGGAAGAGATTGTCGCACTCTATCCTCCCGGCATCCCGCATCGCCACCTCGTGCGCCTCGGCAAGCGTCCGCCCGCGGCCCACCGCGATCATCACGCGGCCGCCCGCCGTGACGGTCTCCCCGTCGCGCCGCGCCGTTCCCATGTGGTAGAGCCTACCCTCGACGCGCTCCAGCCCGCGGATCGGGAATCCCTTCTCATAATGTCCCGGGTATCCCTTCGAAGCCAGCACTATGCCGAGTGTGGCATCGTCGCTCCACCTGACCTCCGCAACAGGCCTGTGTTCTGCAATATTACTGAAAATTTCGCATATGTCGCTCTCCAGAAGCGGAAGGACAACCTCCGTTTCGGGATCGCCGAAGCGTGCGTTGAACTCGATGACCTTCACGCCGTCGCGCGTCTTCATCAGTCCGCCGTAGAGGACGCCCGACAACGGGCACCCCTCCTCCGCCATTGCCTTTGCCGTAGGGACCATTATCCGCTCGAAGGCGAAGCTGCGGTCCTCCTCCGTGATGAACGGCAGGCGGGTATATGCCCCCATGCCGCCGGTATTCGGGCCCTTGTCGCCGTCGAAGGCGCGCTTGTGGTCCTGCGCAAGCGGCATCGGATAGAGCCTTTCGCCGTCGACGAAGCACATGAACGAGAACTCCGGCCCTTCGAGGTAATCCTCCACGACCACACGTCCGCCGCCGAAGCTGCCGTCCAGGAGCATGTCGCGCAATGCGGCATCGGCCTCTTCCCGGGTCTCAGCAATCACCACGCCCTTGCCGGCCGCAAGGCCGTCGTACTTGAGCACCGCCGGGAACGGGCGTCCGGAGACATAGGCCAGAGCCTCGCCGTAATCCGAGAACGACCTGTACGATGCCGTCGGTATGCCGTGGCGCTGCATCAGCTCCTTGGCGAACTCCTTGCTCGTCTCGATCCGGGCCGCATCCTTCGTATGTCCGAATATCTTCAGTCCCGCAGCGCGGAACACGTCGACGATTCCGGCCGCAAGCGCCGCCTCCGGCCCGACGACCGTAAGGTCGATGCCGTTGTCGAGCGCAAACCTCTTCAGCGACTCCACATCCGTATCCCCTATGGCCACGCACTCCGCCTGCGCGGCGATTCCGGCATTGCCCGGGGCGCAGTATATGCGTCCGACCTGCGGCGAGCGCGCAAGCGCATCGACTATGGCATGGCAGCGTCCGCCGCCTCCGACCACGAGTACCTTCTTTCCCTCCATAGCTCTATGCAAATCAGTGTTTGAAGTGGCGCATGCCGGTAAAGAGCATCGTTATGCCGAGTTCGTTCGCCTTCTTCACCGAGTCGGCATCATGGATGCTTCCGCCCGGCTGCACAATCGCCTCGACGCCGTACTTCGCCGCAAGGGCGACCGTATCGTCGAACGGCAGGAAGCCGTCCGAGGCGAGCACGAGGCCATCCGAGAATCCGGCCGCACGGGCCTCCGTAAGTGCGATCTCGGCCGAACCGACACGGTTCATCTGGCCGGCGCCCACGCCCACCGTCGCGCCGTCGTGCACAACCACTATGGCATTCGACTTCACATGCTTGACTATTCTCCAGCCGAAGTTCATGTCGGCAAGCTGCTCCTTCGTCGGGCGCACATCCGTCACGCACATCGACTCCTCGACGGTACGTATCTCCCTGTCGAGCTGCTGTACGAGCAGGCCGCCGTTGACGCTTACGTACTGGTTGCGGACCTTGTCGTCGCGGCTCATGTCGACCTGCAGCAGGCGCAGGTTCTTCTTCGTCGAGAGCACCTCCAGCGCACCCTCCGAGAAGGAAGGGGCCATGACTATCTCGAGGAACACCGGCTTCATCAGCTCGGCCGCCTCGCGGGTAAGCTCGCGGTTCACCGCAACGATTCCGCCGTAGATGCTGACGCTGTCGGCATCGTATACCCTCTTCCATGCGTCGGCCGCATCCTTTCCCACGGCCGCACCGCAAGGGTTCATGTGCTTCACGCCGACGCAGAACGGCTCGTCGAACTCACGTACGATGTTCAGGGCCGCATTGGCATCCTGTATGTTGTTGTATGAAAGCTCCTTGCCTCCCAGCTGCTTCGCCGTAGCAAGCGAGTACGGCGCATTGCTGCCGTCACCGTAGAACTTCGCGCTCTGGTGCGGGTTCTCGCCGTAGCGCAGCGTCTGCACGAGGTCGAACTCGAGGAAGAGCTTCTCGTTCAGCCCCGCCTTCTCGCGCATGAACGCGGCGATGCAGGCATCGTACTCGGCCGTATGGGTATAGGCCTTGGCCGAGAGCTTCAGACGGGTCTCCGGACTGGTCCGGCCGTCGGCGCGTATCTCCGCCAGAACCGTTGCGTAATCATCCGGGTCGCACACCACCGTAACGTCACGGTAGTTCTTGGCCGCACTGCGCAGCATCGACGGACCGCCGATGTCGATATTCTCTATCGCATCCTCCATGGTCACGCCCTCGCGTTCGATGGTCTGGCGGAACGGATAGAGGTTCACGCATACCATGTCGATGAACCCGATGCCGTTCTCTCGCAACGCCTTGAGGTGGTTCTCGTCGTCGCGGCGCGCAAGGAGCGCTCCGTGCACCTTCGGGTGCAGCGTCTTCACGCGTCCGTCGCATATCTCCGGGAAACCCGTAACCTCACTTATGCCAATCGTATGCACGCCGTTCTCATCGAGCATGCGCTGCGTACCACCCGTGGCGATTATCTCCCATCCGAGCGACTGCAGTTCACGTGCGAAGTCCACAACCCCGCGCTTGTCGCTCACACTGATCAAAGCTCTCATTTCAATATCGTTTTTTCGGTTGTTTTTTTTATTCTGCAAGCAATTTTTCGACAGTCTCCGGATAGAGCGAATGCTCGATCTGCTGCGTAAGCCGCCGCACCTGCTCCACGTCGGAGCCGTCGTATTCGAACGCCCGCTGGGCTATTATGCGGCCGCCGTCGAGGCTCTCGTCGACATAGTGTATCGTCACCCCGAAGACCTTGACCCCATACGCCACGGCCTGTTCGATGGCCTTCGCTCCGCGGAATGCCGGCAACAGCGACGGGTGTATGTTCACGATACGTCCGCCGTATGCCGCAAGCATCGTATCCGAAAGTATGCGCATGTACCCCGCAAGGCATACCAGGTCGACATGCGCCGCATCGAGACGCCGGACGATTTCGCGCTCGTAATCCGCCTTCGACGCATACGACGACGGCGAGAATACGAACGACTCCACGCCGTGCGCCGCGGCACGCCCGACCACCTTTGCTCCCGGGCGGTCGCACACCATCAGCACCGGCTCCGCATGCAGGCGCCCCTGCTCGCAGGCCGTAACGAGCGACTCGAAGTTGGACCCTTCGCCGCTGGCGAAAACCGCTATCCTTTTCATGCTATCATCACACCTTCACGGTCGGTAACGCGGCCTATGACCGAGGCGCGCTCGCCCGCCGATTCGAGTATAGATACGGCCTCCTGCGCCTGCGAGGCGTCGAGTGCCAGGACCATGCCTATTCCCATGTTGAATATGTTGAACATCTCGCGGTGAGGTATGCCGCCCCAGTTCTCCAGCATGCGGAAGATAGGGAGTATCTCCCATGTTCCCTCCTCGATGTCGAGTCCCTGGCCCTTCTGCAGGATGCGCGGGATGTTCTCGTCGAAGCCGCCGCCCGTGATATGGCTTATGCCGTGGACGTCGCAGCGGCGTATCACCTCGAGCACCTGGCGCACGTAAATCTTCGTCGGGCGCAGCAGCGCCTCGCCGAGCGTCGCCCCGCCGAGCTCGTCGTAACGGTCATGCAGGTCGAGGCCGTTGTCGGAGAGTATCTTGCGCACGAGACTGAAGCCGTTGGAGTGGACTCCGCTCGAGGCTATTCCCACAAGCACGTCACCGGCCTTCACCCGGCTGCCGTCGATAAGTTTCGAACGCTCCACGACACCGCACGTGAAGCCAGCGATGTCGTACTCGCCGCCGGCATACATGCCCGGCATCTCGGCCGTCTCGCCGCCTATGAGGGCGCATCCGGCCTGGCGGCACCCTTCGGCAACACCGGCCACGATGGCCTCTATCTTCGCAGGCTCGTTGTGGCCCACCGCAATGTAGTCGAGGAAGAAGAGCGGCTCCGCACCCTGCGCCAGCACGTCATTGACGCACATGGCCACGGCGTCGATGCCTATGGTGTCGTGTCTGTCGAGCGCGAAAGCGAGCTTGAGCTTCGTACCCACGCCGTCGGTGCCGCTGACGAGCACCGGCTCCTTCACCCCGAGCGAAGCGAGGTCGAACATCCCTCCGAACGCTCCGATTCCTCCCATAACGCCCTTGCGGGCAGTCGATGCCACGTGCGACTTTATGCGACGCACCACTTCGTAACCTGCCTCGAGGTTAACGCCGGCCTTTTCATAACTTTCTGCCATGATATTTCAGCTTTTTTTAGAATTTTCCATCCTTGTTTGCCTCCTCGAGCGACTGGTATAGCGCCGTCGGATAGTCACCAGTAAAGCATGCGAAGCACATCTCCGAACGTCCAGGGGCCGACTTCAGCGCCGACTCCAGCGACAGAAACTCCAGCGAATCGGCACCTATTATCCGGCGCACCTCATCCTTGTTGCGGCGTGCGCACAGCAGCTCCTCGTAGACCGATATGTCGACGCCGTAGAAGCACGGGTGCGTGATTGCCGGGCTGGCAATCCTCACATGCACCTCCTTCGCTCCCGCCTCGCGCAGCATCTCGACGATTCGCCGCGACGTGGTGCCGCGCACTATCGAGTCGTCGATAAGCACGATACGCTTACCGTTCACTATGCTGTGTACGGCCGACAGCTTCATCTTCACACCCTTCTCGCGCAACTCCTGCGACGGCTGGATGAAGGTGCGGCCGACATACTTGTTCTTTATGAGGCCCATCTCGTACGGTATTCCGCTCGCCTCGCTGTAACCCATGGCCGCGCTGAGGCTCGAATCGGGAACGCCGATTACGATGTCGGCATCGGCCGGAGCCTCGCGAAAGAGCCGGCGGCCCGACTCCTTGCGGTAGGCATGCACGTTGCACCCCTCTATGTCGCTGTCGGGGCGGGCGAAATATATGTACTCCATGGCGCACATCTTACGGCGCTGGAACTTCGAGTAGAAATTGCTGCGCAAACCCTTGTCGTCGATGGTGACGATCTCGCCCGGCTCGATGTCGCGCACGAAGGTGGCGCCGATGACATCGAAGGCGCAGGTCTCGCTGCTGACGACATACCCGTCGCCCAGGCGTCCTATCGAGAGTGGGCGCAGGCCGTACTTGTCGCGGCATGCGTAAATCCTGTTCTTGGTCATTATGAGGAAGGCGAACGCCCCTTCGAGCATGTTCAGCGCATCGATTATGGCGAAAATGCGGGGTTCGTTGCCGTCCTTCTTTATCAGGTGGGCCAGCAGTTCGCTGTCCGAAGTCGAATGGAAGAGGCTGCCGCGGCTCTCGAGATAGTCGGAGAGCTGGCGCGAATTGACAAGGTTGCCGTTGTGCGCAAGCGCGAAGTCTCCCGACTTGTGGCGGAAGAAGAAAGGCTGCACGTTGTCCAGACCGCCTCCGCCCGATGTCGAATAACGCACATGACCGATACCCATGCGTCCCTTGAGCGAGGCGAGCTTGGCTTCGTCGAACACCTCGCTAACGAGGCCGAGGCCGCGCTGGCGCGACATGTTGCCCTTCTCGTCAACGCACACGATACCGCACCCCTCCTGTCCGCGGTGCTGCAGCGAGTGCAGGCCGTAATAGATTATCGGCGATACGTTGTCGACCCCGTAAACGCCGAAAACTCCGCACTCCTCGTGCAGCGAATCGAAAACATGTTCTCCCATAATGGCTGTTCTGTACGCTTTATACGGTAAAATTGCTACGGTGCCGCGACGGCGTGCGTCCCGGCTCCGCGTCTATGCCTTGTGGCCGTCCAAAGAGAGCAAACGGGAATATATCTCCTCGTAAGCCTCGATGATGTGGCCGAGGTCGCGGCGGAAACGGTCCTTGTCGAGCCGTTCGCCGGTCTTCCTGTCCCACAGGCGGCAGGTGTCGGGGCTGATCTCGTCGGCGAGAATGATCTCGCCCTCGGGAGTGCGCCCGAATTCGATTTTGAAGTCTATCAGGTCGATATCCATACGCCCGAACAGATCGATCAGCACACGGTTGATTTCGGCCGTAGTCCTGTAGATGCAGTCGAGCTCCCCGTATGTCACCAGACCGAGAGCGACGGCATGGTGGTCGTTTATCAACGGATCGCCCAGTTCGTCCCTCTTGTAGCAGATGTCGTAGATGACGTTGTCGGGCTTGAGGCCCTCCTCGAGTCCGAGGCGCTTGGCCATGGAACCGGCGATGCGGTTGCGGACGATCACCTCCAGCGGGATTATCGACACCCTGCGGCAGAGCTGGTCGCGGTCGTTGAGCGTCCCGACATAGTGGGTCTTTATACCCGCGTCGTGGAGATACCCGAAGATTATGGACGAAATACTGTTGTTGAGTACCCCCTTGTTGGCTATCGTGGCCTTCTTTATGTTGTTGTAGGCGGTAGCCGTATCGTTGTAATGGATGATGATGAGATTCTCGTCATCAGTCGCGTAGACCTGTTTGGCCTTTCCCTCATAGAGCAATTCAAGCTGCTTCATCACACTACTCTCCTTATATGTTTCTCTCCCTGTTCACTTCTGTTTGCGGAAATAGCGCACCGCATTCTCGAATATCGACTGGCGCCTGTTCCCGTGGATGTTCTTCATCAGCCCCTCGTCATAGCGCTCGGTATGCCCCATCTTGCCGAGAATGCGTCCGTCGCGGCTTATGATGCCCTCGATGCCGAAACACGAACCGTTAGGGTTGTACGGGGCATCGGTAGTCGGCCGTCCCTCCGCATCGGCATACTGGAATGCCACCTGGCCTGCGGCGAAGAGCTCTTCGGCCATCGCGTCGCTCACGACGAACTTGCCCTCACCGTGGCTCACGGCAATCGAGTGCAGTTCGCCCACATGGAACGACGACAGCCACGGCGAGGCGGTCGATCCCACGCGAGTCGTCACGATCTGCGAGACGTGGCGGTGTATGTCGTTGTGGAAAAGCGTCGGCGACGACTCGTTGACCATTCCCAGGCGTCCGTACGGGAGCAGTCCCGACTTCACCAGTGCCTGGAATCCGTTGCAGATTCCGAGAATCAGGCCGCCGCGGCCGATGAGCGCATGCACGGCATCGGCTATGCCGGCATTGTTCAGCACTCCGGCAATGAACTTGCCGCTGCCGTCAGGCTCGTCACCGAGCGAGAATCCTCCGCTCAACACGAGTATGTGGCAGTCGTCGATTCCGCGGCGCAGGCGCTCCAGCGAATCGAGGATGTCGCTCTCGGTGAGGTTCCGGAATATCAGAGGGCGGACCGTAGCGCCTGCCCTCTCGAAGGCGCGGGCGGTATCGTAGTCGCAGTTGGTTCCCGGGAATACAGGCAGGCACACGCGCACCTCGCCGACAGGCTCTCCCGGATACTCCTGCGGTTTGCGGTCGCAGTCGCCCTTACGGGTCTCTCCGCCGCGCAAGCCGCGCGAAGGGTACACCTTCTCGAAACGTTCGGTGTTGGCACGGTAGAGCTCCCCGAGGTCGAACTCCTCCCCGTTGATACGGAGACACGCTTCGGAGACCGTCTCTCCTATCTGCACGAAAGCGTCGTCGTCGATTGCCGTCCGGCTCTCGAGCAGTATCGATCCGTAGGCGCAGTCGAACAGCGACTCCGCGTCATACTCGACATCGGCTCCGATGCAGTTTCCGAACGACATCTTGGCCAGCGCAGCCGCAACGCCCCCGAATCCGACGGCATAGGCCGCAACCACGTCGCCGCGGCCGATGGCATCGGCCACCTTGGTGAAATTGTCCATGAGCTGCCGGCAGTCCGGAGTCAGATCCTCCGACGGGGTGTGGCGGACAACATATATGCGGTTACCGGCGCTCTTCAGCTCCGGGCTTATAACCTTGCGTGCATCGACCGTCGTGATGCCGAAGGCCATGAGCATCGGCGGGACGTTGATGTCGCGGAACGTTCCGCTCATCGAGTCCTTGCCGCCTATCGACGGCAGCCCCAGCCTCTTCTGCATGGTCAGTGCGCCCAGGAGCGCGGCCATAGGCCTGCCCCACGACCGGTCGTCGGTCATGCGCTCGAAATACTCCTGATACGAGAACCTCATGCGGTCGTACCTCGCTCCTGCGGCCACCACCTTGGCCACGGCATCGACTATGGCGTACTGCGCGCCGTGGAACGGACTCCACGACGAGAGGAACGGGTCATATCCGAAGGCCATGATGCTCGCCGTTTCGGTACGGTGGTTTCCGACCGGAAGCTTCTGAACCGACACCTGCGTCTCGGTGCGCTGCGTACGGCCGCCGAAAGGCATCAGCACCGTGGATGCACCTATCGTCGAGTCGAACATCTCTATCAGTCCCTTCTGCGACACCACATTGCGGTCCGACAGGCAGTTGAGCATCCGCTCGCGCAGCGACGCCCCGTCAGGGGTGCGGCGGAACGGGTTGCAGCGCTCGACGCCTCCGATGCGGACCTTCGTGAAGTGGCGCGCTCCGGCGCTGTCGATGAATTCGCGCGAGAGGTCGGCCACCACCTCGCCGCGGTTGAACATCCGCATGCGCTCGGTGTCGGTGACATCGGCCACATGCGTCGCCTCGACGTTCTCCTCGCTGCAAAGCTCCATGAACCGCTCCATGTCCTTGCGCTCGACCACCACGGCCATGCGCTCCTGCGACTCGCTTATGGCAAGCTCCGTCGAGTTGAGACCGCTGTACTTCACCGGCACGCGGTCGAGATATATGTCGAGACCGTCGGCCAGCTCGCCTATGGCGACGCTGACGCCGCCGGCGCCGAAGTCGTTCGATTTCTTTATGAGGCGCGTAACGTCCGGACGGCGGAACAGATGTGCGAGCTTGCGCTCCTCCGGGGCATTTCCCTTCTGCACCTCCGAGCCGCACTCGCGCAGCGACGAGAGCGTATGTCCCTTCGAGGAGCCGGTCGCCCCGCCTATGCCGTCGCGGCCGGTGCGGCCGCCCAGAAGCAGTACGACATCGCCCTTGCAAGGGGCCTCGCGGCGTACGTCGGATGCCTTTACGGCCCCGACAACCGCACCCACCTCCAGACGCTTGGCTACGTAGCCGTCATGGTATATCTCCCTGACGTGGGTCGTGGCCAGTCCTATCTGGTTGCCGTAGCTCGAATATCCGGCCGCGGCCTTGCGGCTTATCACCCTCTGCGGCAACTTGCCCGGCAGTGTCTCAGCGACGCTGCGGTATATGTCGCCGGCGCCCGTCACGCGCATCGCCTGGTAGACGTATGCACGGCCCGAGAGCGGGTCGCGTATGGCTCCGCCGAGACATGTGGATGCACCACCGAACGGTTCTATTTCGGTAGGATGATTATGGGTTTCGTTCTTGAACTGAAGCAGCCACCGTTCGGTGCGCCCATCCACGTCCACGTCGACGAATATGCTGCATGCGTTGTTCTCGTCGCTCACCTCGAGGTCGTCGAGCAGTCCGTGACGGCGGAGGTAGCGCGCGCCGATGGTGGCAATCTCCATCAGGCAGAGCGCACGGTCACCGCGGCCGAGTTCGCTGCGCATGTCGTTGAGTTCGCCGAGAGCCTCCGAGATGGCGGCACCGGCAAACGAATCGTCTATCTTTACATCGGTAATCTCCGTAGTGAAGGTCGTATGGCGGCAGTGGTCGCTCCAGTAGGTATCGAGGATCTTCAGCTCCGTCTGGTTCGGGTTGCGTCCCTCCCTGCGGAAATAGCGCACCACCTCGCGCAAATCATCGGCATTCATCGCAAGCGAGTTAGTGCGGCAGAACTCCTCCAGGTCGCCGTCGCCCATCTCCGTGAATCCCTCCAGCACCGGAACCGGGCGCACCTCCGCACGCTCGTCGTCGGCAAGGCGGCCGAGATCCTTCTCGCGCGACTCCACACCGTTTATGTAGTAGCGCCTTATGGCCTCCATGTCATCGTCCGAGACCCCGTCATCGAAGACCAGAAGCCTTGCGCTGCTTATGCGCACGTCGGCCGACGGGTCGAGCAGGTGCACGCAGTCCACGGCCGATGCCGCACGCTGGTCGAACTGGCCGGGAAGGTACTCGACGGCCAGATACCGTTTGCCCTCGAGCGGGAACCCGTCACTCACGATATCGGTGACGATCTCGCCGAAGACCGAATAGCGGCACCTCTCGAGCAACTGCTCCGTAAAGCCGAAAAGGTCATAGACGTTGAGCAGTCTCAACGATCGTATCTCCAGGCCGAGGCTTTCGTTCAACTCCGCACGCAGGCTCTCCGCCTCGACACGGAACCCCTCGCGCTTCTCGACAAAAATCCGATGGTTTTTCATATTGTGTTTGCAACGTTTGATTCAACATTCGTTCTCCGCGAAGAAACTCTCCCAGCGTCCGCGATACTCCTCCGGCGTCACGCCGACCATGGTCACATGGCCCATCTTGCGCAGCCGGCGAGCCTCGCTCTTGCCGTAAAGATGGACATGGACGCCCTCCGGCGCCATTCTCCGCAACTCTTCGGCTGCCTTCATGTCGCGGCCGAGGATATTCTTCATCACCGTCGGGGCTACCAGACGCGGCTCCTCAAGCGGCATGCCGAGCAGATACCGGCACAACTCGCGGAACTGGTTGGTGGTGCACCCCTCTATCGTATAGTGGCCGCTGTTGTGCGGACGCGGCGCCATCTCGTTGAAGAGCACCCTGTCACCGCACACGAAGTACTCTATGGCAAGTATGCCCTCATATCCGCAACGGCGCATGAACGCCTCGCTCTCGGCAACCATCCGGCGCTGTAGGGCCTCGTCCATCTGCGGGGCGGGCACGATGCTCAGATCAAGTATGCCGTCGCGGTGTATATTCTGTCCGACAGGGAACGATATCACATTGTCGCCGTCGGCAACCATTATGACACTCGCCTCGTAGTCGAAATCGACGAACTCCTCGAGAATCGACGGCACGGCGAGCATCCTCTCCGCATCCGCCAGATCGGCCTCCGAGCGAAGCACCTTCTGGCCGTGGCCGTCATAACCCAGACGGCGGCTCTTGAGTATGCACGGATAACCGAAACGGGCCACACCCGCACGAAGCTCCTCCGGCGTATCGACCTTGACGTATCCGCCGCAGCGGAGTCCTCCGGCCTCGGCGTTGCGCTTCTCCGTCAGGCGGTCCTGCGAGGCAAGCAGCTGGCTGACGCCCTGTTTTATGTTGTATTTCCCGGCCAGCGGCGCCAGCACGTCGGCCGGAATGTTCTCGAATTCGTAGGTCACCACATCCGACATCGCACACAACCGTTCGAGCGACTCCGCATCGGCGAACGACGGAGCAACGACACGCCTGTCGCATACGCTGAATGCCGGGGCATCCTCCGAAAGGTCCAGAACAGCCGTCTCCGCACCCAGCAGGCGTGCCTCCTGAGCGATCATCATCCCCAGCTGTCCGCCGCCTATGATTCCTATCACCGCCATGGCCGTCCGTCTTACAGTTCTGCCGCAAGCACCTTCTCCGTCTGGGCCTTGCGGAACGCCTGCAGCCTTGCGTCGAGGTCACCGTCCTGCAGGGCGAGTATCGATACCGCAATCAGAGCCGCATTGCGAGCCCCGTTTATGGCAACCGTGGCCACAGGAACGCCCGCCGGCATCTGGACTATCGAGAGCAGCGAATCCATGCCCTTCAACGCCCGCGTGCGGACCGGAACGCCGATGACCGGCAGCGTCGTGATGGCCGCCGTCATTCCCGGCAGATGTGCCGCGCCTCCGGCTCCCGCTATTATCACATCCAGGCCGCGCTCCTTCGCCGTACGCGCATATTCGTACAGCAGCTCCGGGGTACGGTGGGCGCTCACCACCCGCTTCTCGCACGGAACGCCGAACTCCTCGAGCGTCGCGACCGCGTCGGCCATAACCTCCCAGTCGCTTGTCGAACCCATGATAACTCCAACTTTCATAATATGTCCGGTTTCAGGTTTGTCCAAAAATAAGGAGCCACCGCAGCATGCCGCTGCAGTGGCCCTGTAATTTATCCGCATATGCTCCCACCTTGAGGCTCAGCACCTTGGAGATGCTGCAATCCGTTCATGCGGAGCTGTTGCCGGTGCGAGTCCGCTCCCTGGGACCGCCGTTTCCGTATGGCGGACGCCGGGCTGTACGTCCGAAGACCCCCACGGGCGCAAGCCGTGGCAAAAGCAGATGGCACACACCGTTTCATGGTGCAAAGATACCTATCGTACATCGAACGGAGAAATTTCCGCGCATGATTTTTATCAACACTTTTTCATCAATCAGCGTCCGCGGCGGCAGCACCTCCCGAAATCGGGAGATATGCCCACAGAGAAGCCGAAATTACGGCCCGGCATCGGGTGCGACAGCACGGTCTCATACTCCTCGCCGAAGAGGTTGTTCACGTCGGCTCGGAGGGAGAGACGGCCCCATCGCCAGGAGAATCTCTTTTCGAGCGAGATGTCGCTCATGAAGTACGGGGCGATGACGCCCGTCACCGTGAGGTCGTTGGAGGAGGTGGTATAGCGCTCGCTGTAGTAGCGCCATTTGTAGATGAAGGCCCAGCCGCGCCACTCGATGCGGCCGACGGCCGACGAGGTGAAGACCGGGATGTACGGGAGCTGCATGCCGTACGAGACATCGTTCTCCGTCACGGCGTCTCCCTGGTTCAGCGAGCGCGTCATGGAGAACATTCCGTTCAGCGACAGCTGCCACCCACGGCCGAGATCCGCCGACAGGCCGAGCGACGACTCGACACCGTAGGCATGCACGCGGCGTATGTTAAGCGGAGTCCAGAACCCCTTGAAGGTCGGCCGCCACAGAATCCAGTCATCGATATAGGAGTCGTAAGCCGACACCTCGCCGGTAATGCGCACACGTTTGCCGGCCGCCGTAATCTCGAACGACAGGCCGCCGTCATACGTGAAGCCCCTCTCCGGACGCAGGTCGGGATTGCCGCCCGGCTGGAAATAGAGGTCATTGAGCGTCGGGTAGCGGAAATTGCGCGTTATGGATGCCTTCAGCTTGAGGTTCAGCCGCGGCCACAGCACGAAATCGGCGAAAAACGCCGGCACGACGGGAGTGCACTTCACTCCGTACACGTCCCAGCGCACCGAAGCCGCAAGGCCCACCCTCTCGATCGGGGCATAGCGCAGCGAAGCGAGCGTGGAGAGTTCGAAGCGCGCCTGGCGGTAGCCCACTATCCTCTCCTCACCGGCATTGCCGTATACCGACTCGTCGCGGCTGACGACAAAGTGCTGGTTTGCCGTCACGCGTGCCGAGGCCATCAGCCTGTCGTGCCACGAATACTCCGCCTCGGCCTGCGCGAAGGCCGTATGGGCGTAGCTCTGGGAGCGTATGCCGTCGACCATGTTCTCGCCCGTCCCCGTCAGGTCGTACATGTAGCGGTAGAGCATGTCGGTATATGCGTAACCGGCCTTCGCGCCGATTCCGACGCTCGACACAATCCTGTCCCACGATGCCACGGCCCGCAGTGTCGACTCGTCCTGCTGGGCGCGCGTGTGGCTGTCGTCGCGGTAGTCGGTCGAGAGCTTCGGCACCCCGCGTGAGGAGAGCACGTACCACGCCGCGAGGCCGAAGCGGTCGCCGGCGCGCGTATTGAAATAGAGTTCCTGAAGGATGTGCAGGTCGCTGTAGTCGCCGTTGCGGTTGCGTTCGGTCGGATACCGGCGGCCTGTGAGATTGCCGGCATCGTCGAACTCCAGCTCCGGCAGTTTCGAATAGTTCGTATACTGGAAGTCGTTGCGCGAGCGGGAGTACATCACACGCGTGGAGGTGCTCCAGCGCTCGCCCGAGTAGCCGAACCGCAGGAACTCGTCGAAGGTCATGTACGAGCCGACTCCCTGCACGAACCGCAGTTCCGGTCCGCGCGCCTGCGCCGGCCTGTTTTCGAGGGTGACAGCCCCTCCGAGACCGCCCGACGCTATCCCGACGGAGCTTGCTCCGCGGTAGAGCCCGGCTTCGTCGACAAAATATGACGGGATGAGCGAGAAGTCGACCATTCCGAGCATCGGCGAATTGAGCGGCATGCCGTTCCACGTCACCTGCGTATGCGACGGTGCCGTGCCGCGCATCGACACGGTGGCCATCGTCCCGCGCCCGTACGACTTTATAAAGGTATTGGCGTTCTGCATGAGGATGTCGCCCATCGAGAGCGATATGTTGTCGTGCAGGGCCGTGGTGTCGAGTCTCGAATGCTGGAGCCCGATGTCGCGCATAAGGCGACGCCCGCGCACCTCGATTCTCTCGATATTCACGTTTTCGAGCGAGTCAAGGGGCTCGGACAGATGCCCGGCGAATGCCCTTGCCGGAAGGAGCAGGAGCAGCGCAGCCGCAACCGTATGTATGAACCGCCGCACCATCTACTCCACGTGTTTGAAACAGAACGCGCCCGGGTTGATGCCCGTACGGAACCGCGCAAGCTCCACGCCCGAGGCTGAATAGCGGTAGACCGTACCCTCCTGTACGTAGTCGACGGCATCGGCGACATATATGTCACCGCTTTGGGGGTCAACCCCGAGGCCGTAATACATGGTCCCGATGTCGGGTATCAGCGGCTCGGCGGGGAAGTGTCCGAAGGCATCGCCGACGGCAACGCGCCACACGGCGCGGTTGAGAAAATAGAGGAAGTCGCCGCCGGCATCCGTACAGAGCTCCGACGGAGCGTCGCCGACTCCGAATACATGTGCCATCTCCGCCTGGAGGGTCGACGGGTCGATGCGCCACAGCGAGCCGACGGCATCGGCGGAGGTGCCGCCGTCGCACAGGCACCAGATGTTACCGTCACGGTCGGAGACTATGGAGTTGGGCTGGCGCCCGACCCTGATCTCACCGACCACCGAGTCGCTCTCCGTATCGACCGCGAGCACCGAATCGTCGTATGACCAGCAGCAGACGAAGACAAGGTGTCCGCTCTGCGCCATGCGCTCGGTGGAGGCATGGCCGCCGGTATCGATATGGCCGGATATGCTTCCGTCCGACATGTCGACGACTGCGATCTTGCCGGAATAGAGGTCGGTGACATAGGCGCGGCCGTCATCGACGAAGTGGATGTATCTCGGGGAGACGAGCCCGCGTATGACGGACTTCACGGCAAAGGTCGATATGTCGACCGCATATATGACTCCCGAGTTGTTCACCACCACATACCCCGTTTCTCCGCGTATGGTCATCGACTGCGCAACATCGCCCAGACGGGCGCCGTTGGCGCGGTAGAATATGTCGTTCAGGCACTCGTCACGGTCGATGTCGTAGTATGACAGCGAGGCGTTGCCGTACATGAAGTTGCCCTCGTTCAGGATGAAGACACCGTCGGAACCGGAACGGTCGAAGGGCTCGAGCTCCGGCATGCCGTAGTCGATGCACCCCGAAAGCAGGAGTGCGAACAACGGCAGTATGAAACGGCGTCCCGACAGCATGGCTATCAATAAGTTCCGACGAGTTTGTGGTAATCGTACACGGCCATCACCTCGGTGGAGTTCTCCCCGATGGAGCCGCTCACGGCATTGACGGCCGACTGCACCTTCACGAAGTCGATGCCGTCCATATTGACACGCGTCCCGTCCGCATCGATCGCATTCGAGATATCGAACGCAACGAAGCGCACTCCCGACGGTAGCGGCAGGGAGGTATCCTCCGGCAGCATGTCGCTGCCCATGTTGTCGACATAGCCCCAGTCGTACGGCGGATTTATCCAGTACTCCTCGCCATCCTTGCCGTCGTCGTAGTTGCGGGCCTCGAGCCTCGTCCCGACAAGCGTGTACGACTCGTCGGCAATCCATGCCGGGAAGTAGCTCTCCTGCTGGTGGTACTTGTTCCGTTCGAGCGTGCCGCTGCCGCCGGCATTGTCGGTCCACGTCACTGCCCCTCCGGCGGATGTCGGCCGGTGATAGGTCACGGAGTAGTTGCGCAGGGTGCCGTGCTCCGCGAAGTCGGAGCCGCTGTCGCTTCCGGCAAGCTCGTACCATACGTCATCGGGGAGTCCGTTGCCGTTGTCGTCGCGCATGACCCAGACGATGCCCGGCTCATTGGAGGTCATGGTCTGGTTGGAGCCTATGAGCAGATCGCCTCCGGCCCCGTTGGCCACCCTGTGGTCGAATCCGACGACGATATAGCCGCCGAATCCGCCGAGCGAGACGTACATGCCGCTGCGCAGCCGCCGTTCGGCATACGCCAGCGCCGCAGCCTCGGTGGTCTCCTGCCCGGTATATCCCGAACCGTACGGGTCGTTGATGAACTGCCCCGGCGCAGGGCGGAACTCTATCACCGATTCGAACTCCGCGCTCGTCTCCGCTCCGCCGCCACCTCCGGAGACGATTATCTCGCCGGAGTTGCAGCCGGCGGCCACAAGTGCCGCCGCAAATGCCGTAAATACTCTCTTCATGGATGCCATTGTCGAAAAACACGTCGGGAACGGCACCGCAGTGCCGCTCCCCACGTACAGAGGTTTCAACCTCTGCCCCCAAACCAATCTATAATTATGTTATTCAGCGCTCTTGGTGACGGCAATGTCGTCTATGGCGAAATAGGCCGGCAGGACGAACGAATCCGGGTCTGCCGGTCCCTGTACGTCGAAGCGCACGGTCTTCACCTCGCCGAGCGAGGCCAGCGACCACTTCGTCCACTCCGTAACTCGGGCATCGCCCTGACAGAGATAGAACTCCGTGCTTCCCGTCTCGTTGTCGGATGCATCATAGCCCGTCGCAACCACCTTCACGTAGTCGTCGCCCGTTACGGCAGGTGCATAGCCGTTGCCGGCCGCCGAATTGAGCAGATAGGTGGTGGAACATATATAAAGGTGATCGATCACGCCTGTCGAGTTCTTGAATGCGATGAACGAGCGCGAATCGCCGTATGAGCTCTTGTATCCGTTGCATACGGCGCAGCAGGATCCAGAGTGGGCTCCGTTTCCGTATACCGTAAGCTGGTAATCGGAGGTGCCGTATGTCTCTATGTCCGTGGAATAGTAGTTGGAGATGGCTACGCCGCCGCCCCAGAACTTGTTGTCGCCCCCCGAGTTGGTCAATTCGCTGTAGAGATCGGTCTCCGGGTCGTGCCAAGAATATCCGTCGCCGTAGAGCAGCGGACCGTTGTACTGCGGGTTGTCTACAAGTGCCGTCCATGCGTCACCCTCGAAATCAAGTACGAGAGTCTGTGAACCTGTTCCGCCATCATCGTTCTTGCTGCATCCCACAGCGATCAGGGCCGCAGCCATTGCAAAAAGGAAAATCTTTTTCATGTTACATTGTTTTTTATGGTTACAATCTCTGTTCCGGTCGGATTGCCCGTGCGCACGGATGCCATATGTGCGGACATTGCCGCCATCCGACATGCGTTTGCGTAAAAAACCAATGGCCCGTGAAAAAGTCGCCGTTGATTCATCCCGTCCGCCGCAGGCATAAATCCTGAAATCGCAAGGCAGGTCTTCTGACTCGTCCTTCTCCGGCGCCTTCCCGGTGGCGTCCGCACCAGTGGCAGAGATTGTCGGAGAAATCCTCTTTCGGAGGATTGCGGGACTCACAGCAGCGAGGACTGTTCGGGATTCTCACCCGATTCCCTTTTCATCGCCGCGTGCGTGGATGCGTGCGGCGAACCTTTGCGTCACAAAGGTATAACAAAATTGCATATCCGTACAACAAACACGGATTTTTTTTCACATCTCGAACCGAGCACGGAGTGATACAGCTGATTTGCAACGATATATACATCAGCAATCAGGCTCTACCGCCATATGTAGGCAGGCCCTTGCGGGTGGATGCGTCGAGCGAGAAGGCAATGAAGACCATGATGGTGAAGGCCATGAACGAGGAGCCGCCATAGCTTACAAACGGCAACGGTATGCCCATGACGGGCACTATTCCGATTGTCATGCCGACATTGACAAAGGTGTGGAACAGGATTATGGCAGCCACGCAGTAGCAGTAGACGCGTCCGAAGGTCTCCTGCTGGCGGTCGCCCATGCGCATAAGCCGCAGGATGAGCATGCAGAGCAGCGACAGCACTACGATGGAGCCGACGAAACCCGTCTCCTCGCCGACGGTGCAGAAGATGAAGTCGGTGTGTTTCTCCGGAACGAAGTTGTAGCGTATCTGCGTCCCCTCCAGATAGCCTTTGCCGAAAAATCCGCCGGAGCCGATCGCGATCTTCGACTGATTGACGTTGTAGTTGTCGTCGAGCAGTCCGAGGAAGTTCAGGATGCGTTTCTGCTGGTGCGGCTGGAGCACCGACGAGAAGATGAAGTCGGAGGTGGGCAGGAACATCATCGACAGGAAGAATATGGCCACCGAGACATATATGTTGCGCAGGTTGTTGCGGTAGGCGTACCACAGGACCACAAACAGCGAGAGCAGCGTCGCAATCAGAAGGCTCTTGTAGTAGTCGAAGCCGCCCGGCAGGAGTGCGTCCAGAACGAGATACAGGACGATGCTCGAGAGCAGCAGCGCCGCGGCATAGCGTATGCAGTCCCTCCAGCGGCGGTTCATCATCCCCTCAGAGAGCGTGAATACCGTTATCAGCGCCAGCAGCAGCGTCGTCGGAGATATGAGGAACGAGACGATGAACAGCGTGGCGATGAAGATTATCGGGATGCATATCCACTTGTTCAGCCCCTCGCGGAAGAGCACGAAGAGGAACGAGCCGAGCACGATGCCGGAACCGGTGTCGTTCTGCAGTATCACGATGCCGAACGGGACAAGTATTATCGCCGCAAGCCGGAACAGGTCCCCGGCCCTGGATATCGAGAACGAGTATTCGCTCATGAACCTCGCCACGGCCAGAGCAATGGCTATCTTGGCGAACTCCATCGGCTGCACGCGGAACCCACCGAAGTGGAGCCAGGCCTTGGCGCCGTTCACCTTGTCGCCGACGAGAAGCGTCGCCAGCAGCACGATTATGCCGAGCCCGTAGGCGTAGTATGCGAACTTGTGCCATATGCTCCGGTCGAGCAGCAGCACCACGAGGCCCACCACCCATGCCGCGAACATCCACACGGCCTGCTTGACATAGATGTGCGAGAACGAGAAGACATTCTCGCTCGTCTCGTCCCACGATGCCGACACGACGGCCGCCATTCCCACCAGCGACAGGAGCACATACAGCAGTACGGCCACGCGGTCTACACCCGCAAACACGGATACGGTACGGTTACTTCCTGTCATACATCGGGTAGTTTATGCGTTTGTTCTTCACATAGTCGAGCAGCCACTGCCGTTCGATCCTGCCCGTAAGGTACATCTCCTCGATGAGCGATGCTATCGGGGTGGCTATCTCCGAGCCGAACCCTCCGTGCTCGACATATACGGCGATGGCTATGCGCGGGTTCTCGCGCGGGGCGAACGAGACGAAGGTCGAGTGGTCCTCGCCGCGCGGGTTCTGCGCGGTACCCGTCTTGCCGCACACGTCGAAATCCTTGAGATATGCCAGGCGGCTCGTTCCGTCGACGTTCACGCTGCGCCACATTCCCTCGACCACCGGCTCGAAATACTTCGTGTCCACCATCGTGTAGTGCCGCTCGCGGAACCTTCCGTCCAGGGAGTCGCATCCCTCGACGCTGCGGACGATGTGCGGGATATAGTAGTAGCCGCGGTTCGCGACTATGGCAGCGAGGTTGGCCATCTGCAGCGGGGTGCAGCCCAGCTCGCCCTGTCCGATCGCGAGCGAGAGCACCGTCAGCGAGTTCCACGAACGGCGGTAGCGCTTGTCGTAGAACTCACGGGTAGGTACATATCCGCTCCTCTCGCCGAGGAAGTCGCTCCCGAGCTTGCGCCCGAAGCCGAAGCTCATGACGTAGTCCCTCCACACGTCGTAGGCATCCTTGACGGAGCCGTATTCGTCGTTCTCGAGTATGTTGCGGAAGACATAGCAGAAATAGGCGTTGCAGGAGGTGGATATGGCATAGTAGAAGCCCAGCGGCGAGGCATGCTTGTGGCAGCCCACATGTATGCGGCCATAGTCGTAGCCCTCGTTGCACGGGTAGACGTTGCGCGTGGTGAGCACGCCCTCCTGGAGTCCTATCAGCGCATTCACCAGCTTGAAGGTGGAACCGGGCGGGTAGCTCGACTTTACGGCGCGGTTGAAGAGCGGGTGGCGGCTGTTGTTGAGCTCGCGCATGTAGTTGTTTCCGCGGTTGCGGCCCACAAGCTCCTCGGGATCGAACGTCGGCGAGGAGGCCATGACCAGAATCTCGCCCGTCGACGGCTCTATCGCCACCACGGCGCCGACCTTGTCCCGCATCAGCTCCTCGGCAAACTGCTGCAGACGGGCATCTATCGTACAGACTACGGATTTGCCCGGCACGGAGCGTTTCAGTACCGTATCGCGCGAACCGTCGCGCGAATAGATGTCACGCAGCACATACCCATTCTCGCCACGCAGCTCATCGTCATATGCCGCCTCGAGGCCCTCGGTGCCTATATAGTCGCCTACGCTGTATTCCGGATAGTTGCGCAGCATCTCCCTCGAGACCTCGCCCACGCTGCCCAGAAGGTTGCCTCCGATATTGCGCGGGTAGCGGCGCACGGTGCGCGGAACGGTGTAGAATCCCGATACGTTCATCTCGTCGAGACGCAGTTTCTCCTCCGACGAGAGGAACTTGAACACCGGCGAACCGACCCTCGGACGCATGCGGGCATCGGCCAGGGCCCTTTCGAGCTTGCGCTCCGATATGCCGGTCACATCGCACAGCCGCAGCGTGTCGAAACCCTCCTTCGGCAGGTCGCGGTATATCACCATCAGGTCGTAGCACTCGCGGCTCTGCACCAGATATTCGCCGTTGCGGTCGAAGACCTCGCCCCTCGGCGGATACTGCACCTCGTAGCGCAGGAAGTTGTCCCGTGCCATGGATCCGTATCGGTCGTCGACAAGCTGGATGTAGGCCAGCCGCAGCACTATCACGCCGAACACGGCGAGTACCACCGCGCGCAGGATAACCGCCCTCGGGGAGCGAAGCTCATCGTGACCCTTCATTTCGAGACAGTTTCGGAGTGAACAGCAGAATCAGCAGGTATACGAGCAGGAGCGTGGCTGCGGTACTGCAGAGCAGGCGCAGGAGCAGGAACACGAAATTGTCGAACGTAAGGCTCTCGAAGCCGAAGAAGAGGAGCGAATGCAGAGCCACCATCGAGATGACATAGCGGTGGAACCGGTATCGCCCGAGCCTGCCGGCAGTCGGTGCGCCCTCCTCCTTCGCGA
The DNA here is from genome assembly GCA_944322005.1 of uncultured Alistipes sp. Lineage (GTDB taxonomy): Bacteria > Bacteroidota > Bacteroidia > Bacteroidales > Rikenellaceae > Alistipes. The sequence goes on along the minus strand of CALUNL010000006.1, from coordinate 17,353 downwards.
TGTCGGAGAATCCGGCCATGAAGTGGAGTATAGGGCGGCGGAAGAAGGCTATCGGCAGCGTTGCCAGCACATTCAGCCCGCTCGTGCCCATCGTGACATCCATGAGCATGCCGACAAGGAGCCCCGTAATGAGCATCCTGAACTGCGACGAGTCGAGCGGCATGATGATGATGCAGGCCACATAGACCGTAGGCGCCAGCAGCGTGGTCAGCGAGATGCGGTTCAGCAGCAGTATCTGCAGCAGCAGGCAGACGGCGAAAAAGAGTATGTACGAGCCTTTGTCCTTCATTTCATCACCATAAGTGCGGCAAACCGGAGGTCTCCGTCACGGTTACTCCTTCATCTCCGTGTCGGCCGGGCGGTCGGCGGCGGGTGAAGGGTTTTCGGTATCGAGTGTCCGGAGTTCGCCGGACGCGGTATTGTTCACGAGGATGACGTTGTAGAGCCTCGGCATGTCGGCCGACAGCCTCACCCGTATGTCGTATGTCGTGCGCGTGGGGTTCAGCGTATACTCCTCGACGACGCCTATCGGCACGTCGGCCGGGAAGTAGTAGGAGAATCCCGTCGTGGTCACCATGTCTCCGGCCTTGACCTCGGCATACTTCGGCACCTCGTCGAAATCGACGATGTGCGGATTGCCGCCGCCCCAGTGTATGGAACCGAAATTGCCGTCGTCGGCGAGCTTGCCGCCCGTCTTGAAGTCGGTATTCAGAAGCGTCATCGCCACCGAATAGTTCTCCGAGCAGTTCACGACGTAGCCCACGGCAAACCCCTCCGGTGAGAGCACCGCCATGTCGATGCAGACGCCGTCGGCGAATCCCTTGTCGAGCGTTATGAAGTTCCTTGCACGGTTTACGGAGTTGGAGATGACGCGCGCCGGCATATACTCGAACGTATGCGGTGCAAGCGAGTCCGTCTCCGCCGGCATGATGCCGCGATAGGCGTCGAGACGATTCTCGAGTTCGGCCACGCGTGCCGTCAGCCGGATATTCTCACGGCGCAGCGAGAAGTACTCGCCGATATTGTTGAACAGTCCGTCCGCAGCCCCGACCACACCGTTGGAGAGGGTCAGCAGGCGCGCCTGCGTATATGGCGTCGAGTAGGCATAATAACGTATGGCGGCAATCTCCAGCACGATGAAGATTACCGCTACGAATGTCCTGCGTATGAAATAGATAAGCTTGTACATGTTGTTTCATACGTTTCGGCGCACGCCGGCACCGGACGGATGTGCGTCAACGCATCAGGAACGAGAACCTGTTGATGTTCTTGAGGGCGATGCTCGTTCCGCGCACGATGGCCCTCAACGGGTCGTCGGCTATATGGAACGGAATGCCTGTCTTCTCCGACAGACGCTTGTCGAGGCCCTTTATGAGGGCTCCTCCGCCGGCCAGGTAGACGCCGTTGCGCACAACGTCGGAGTAGAGCTCCGGCGGCATGTTCTCGAGCACCTTCATCAGTGCGGCGTCGAGCTTCACGAGCGACCTGTCGAGTGCGTATGCGATCTCGTTGTAGCTGAGCGACACGGTCTGCGGGAGCGCCGTGAGGATGCTCGGGCCGGTTACGACATAATCCTCCGGCTCGTCCTCCAGCTCCGGTATGGCGGCTCCGATCTTGCACTTTATGGCCTCGGCCGTACGCTCTCCGATGCGGATGTTGTGCTGCTGGCGCACGTAGTTCTGGATGTCGGCCGTAAAGACATCGCCGGCAACGTTTATCGACTCCGAGCATACGATGCCGCCGAGCGATATGCAGGCGATCTCGGAGGTTCCGCCGCCGATGTCGATGACCATGTTGCCCTCCGGCGCCTCGACGTCGAGTCCGGCGCCCAGGGCTGCGGCCATAGGCTCGTATATCATCGACACCTCGCGTCCGCCGGCATGCTCGGCCGAGTCGCGCACGGCACGGATCTCGACATTGGTCGAACCCGAAGGTATGCATATCACCATCTTGAGCGACGGCGCGAAGAGCGATCCCGAGGTCTTGATCTTGCGGATCATTCCGCGGAGCATGAGCTCGGTGGCGTTGAAGTCGGCTATCACTCCGTCCTTGAGCGGACGGATGGTGCGGATGTTCGGATTGGTTCTCTCGTGCATGCGGCTGGCCTCCTCGCCGAGAGCCACAAGCTCTCCCGAATGCGCGTCTATGGCGACGATGGACGGCTCGTCCACCACTACTTCGTCGTTATGGACAATCAGCGTATTGGCCGTTCCCAGGTCGATGGCCAGTTCCTGTGTCAGTGAAAACAGTCCCATAAGTTTCTGCCTGATGAAAATGATTAAGTAAATATGGTGACAGTCAGACGGATGCACCGCGAAGCGGATTCGTCGTGCACCCGACCCCACATATCCGTGCAAATATAGGAAAAAGATGGATAACTTTTTATGTTTTTTCGGGAATTTTTAGTTACTTTTGCGAGCCGACAGAATGCGGTACGGGAATGCCGCATGCGGCTGCCGTACGTAACCGCGGCACGAACCGTCCGACACGGACGGAGTCTGAAGCGGCGGCGACGGGCGGCAGGAGTAATTCCAATTGCAGGTAAAACAACAAAATCTCAGAACAATGGAACTTATCAAACTGGACATCAGCAAAAGCGGCATCGAAATCGGTCCGGAACTGAAGCGCGAGGCCGCAGAGGCCAACGAACTGCTCCACTCCGGAAAGGGTGCCGGCAACGATTTTCTCGGTTGGGTCAACCTCCCGTCGTCCATCGGCGCCGGAGAGCTTGAGGCCATCAAGGCACAGGCGGCGAAACTGCGTGCCAAGGCCGAAGTGGTGGTCTGCATAGGCATCGGCGGCTCGTACCTCGGGGCCAAGGCCGTACTCGACGCCATGAGCGACTCGTTCGAGCTGCTGCGCAGGAAGCACGACAACCCGATTGTGATTTTCGCTGGACAGAATATCTCCGAGGACTATCTGGCCGAGATGCTCGGCGCGCTGGCCGACTACTCGCTGGCCGCAATCGTGATCTCCAAGTCGGGAACCACGACCGAACCGGCAATCGCCTTCCGCATCGTCAAGGAGGAGATCGAGCGCCGCTACGGCAAGGAGGATGCCCGCGAGCGCATCGTGGCCATAACCGACAAGGCCCGCGGAGCACTCAAGACACTTGCGACGAACGAGGGATACCCGACATTCGTCATTCCGGACAACGTCGGCGGACGCTACTCGGTGCTTACTCCGGTAGGGCTTCTGCCGCTGGCCGTGGGAGGCGTGGACATCGACGCCCTCGTCGGCGGTGCGCGCGAGATGGAGCTCGCCTCGGGTGCCGGCACGGCCTTCGAAGACAACCTTCCGGCACAGTACGCCGCCGTGCGCAACGCGCTCTACCGCAACGGCAAGAAAATAGAGATACTCGGCTCATACGAACCGAAGTTGCAGAACATCAACGAGTGGTGGAAGCAGCTCTACGGCGAGAGCGAGGGCAAGGACGGCAAGGGCATATACCCTGCAAGCGTGACGCTGACGGCCGACCTCCACTCCATGGGACAGTACATACAGGAGGGCGAGCGCTCGATGTTCGAGACCATCATCTCGGTTCTGACACCGGACCACGAGGTTCGCGTCAACTCCGACGCCGACAACCTCGACGGCCTCAACTACCTCGCCGGCAAGCGTCTGAACGAGGTGAACAAGATGGCCGAGCTCGGCGTGTGCCTGGCTCACACCGACGGCGGTGTTCCGAACATCCGCGTGGAGATACCGCGCATCGACGAGAGGTCGCTCGGAGCGCTCATCTACTTCTTCGAGAAGGCTTGCGGCATCAGCGGCTACATGCTTGGCGTGAATCCGTTCAACCAGCCGGGTGTGGAGGCCTACAAGAGGAACATGTTCGCGCTGCTCGAGAAACCGGGCTACGAGGAGGAGAGCAAGGCCATAAAGGCACGCCTCTGATCCGCGCAACATACGCGGCCGCCGTAACGGTGCGCCGCAACGGCAACGAAGAGGGCCGGCTTCGATCGAAGCCGGCCCTCATTTTGCATGAAACCGCGGATTTACTTGGTCTTCTTCGCCTCGGCAGCCTTGCCCTTCTCCAGCTCGGCCTTCTCCTCTGCGGTAGCCTCCGGCTCGACGTAAGGCTTGACATCAATAACCTCAACGGTGAACTCGAGTGCCTCGTTAGGGCCTATCATACGGCCCGAACCGCGCGGTCCGTATCCGAGGCTCGACGGGATGTAGAGCTTGATCTTGCCACCCTTGCCGACGAGCTTCATACCTTCGGTCCAGCCCTTGATCACACGGTTGAGCGGGAACTCGGCAGGTTCACCGCGCTCGTACGACGAGTCGAACACCTCTCCGGTAGGGAGCTTGCCCTCGTAGTTTACGACAACCACGTCGCGGTCATCGACGGCAGCAACGGTCATATCGCCCTCCTCGACAACCTTGTAGAGGAGTCCGCTCTCGGTCTTCTGCACACCCGACTTGCGGCTCATCTTCTCGAGCCACTCGGCCGACTGCTCGGCCTTCTTTGCCGGATAAACAACCATGAAGTAGTTGCGCAGGAACTCCATCACCTTCGGTTCCTCGACGGTGCACTCTCCGTTGTATGCATCCACAAGGCCCTTCGTAAGCCAGTAGGTCTGTACCGGGAAGCGGCTTGCACGGACGTTGCAGCCGATGTCGTTTCCGAAGGCATAGGATACGCTGTCACGCTCCTCGGCGCTCTCGAACATCGCCGAATAGTCGACAACGAGCGTCGAGTCGGCCTCCTTCTCGGCCTCAAGCTTGGCCTTGCGCTCCATGCGCTTGTTCATGAAATAGTCGCGCAGCACCTCGATGGCCTGCTCCTGTGTCTGGTCGGCCTTTTCGAGAGCACCATCCTTCACACCCTTGACAACAACGTCGAGGTCGAAAGGAATGTCTTTCATCTCCGACTTCACGCCGAAGCCGATGTTGGCTCCGAGGCAGTACGAAAGCGAGTCCATCTTCGACTTGCTGCCCGTCGTAACATTTCCCTTGCTCGAGCAAGAGGTAACCGTCACAGCGCAAACGAGCGCAAGGACGGCATAAAAAATCTTCTTCATCTTTTCAATCGGTTTTATTTTGCATTCAGTCAAATGTCCATTCATCCCGGCAAAGATAATAAATTTATCCGTAGCGTGTCAATTTTGACGCTTTTTAACCGCGCGGCACGCATCAACGGCGCTTGTCCGCATTGTAATAGTCTATGCGTATGATATCCACCCGGTAGTTGAGCAGCTGGTCGGGAGCGATTCCGAGTTCCGCATTCCCGGCTGTGTCGTAGGCCGTGCTCGACGGCAGCCACGCATCGAAACGGCCCTTGTCGCCCGCAATTCTGACCACCTCCTGCAGGCCGTCGGGAAGCTGTCTGTAGGCCGTGCGCAGCGTATCCGACTCCACAATCACGCGGCCCGTATCGTCGGTCAGCGTATAGGCGTAGAGCACCGTATCGCGCACCGACATGTTCTGTATGCTCTGGTCGCCGAGCTCAAGTATCTTGTAGGTGACGCCCGTACGGGTCCTCACGTAGGAACGGTCCTTGCGGCTCAGGTCCGAAAGGAACTGCTCCTGATATGCCTTTGCCCTCTCATGTACGAAATAGGTCTTCTGTGCGAGGAAGTATGTCCGCGCATCCTCCATGCTCATCTTCGGACGGCCGGCATATACGTCGCGTATGGCCATGCATACGGCATCGACATTGAGTGTCGAGTCCATCCTGATAAGGTTGTGGGCAACGTTGAGTCCTATTACATACGAAAGGGAGTCGGCCTCGCCGGCGAGTTTCCCTCCGCCGCGGCCGCATCCGCATAAAGACGAGGCGAACAGCGCCGCCGTCAGGCAAAAAAGCGGTACGGATTTCATGATTCTCATTTCGAAGATGTGTTTTTACGGCTTTTGAGCGATGCACAGCACAGTTTGTAGAGCAGGCGCGCCCCCACGACGGCATCTGTCGTCGTCTCGAGTGTAGGCACCACCTCCGTGAGGTCGAAGCCGACTATTTCGCGGCCCGATTCGGCAACGGCGTTGATGAGGTATGTTGTCTCGTTGAACGAGAGTCCTCCGGCCACCGGCCGTTTGGTGTGCGGGAAGCACTCTATGGCAAGCGCATCGGCATCTATTGAGATATATACCTTCTGCGGCAACGGAGCGATGATCTCCCGGCAGAGGTCGGCCCAGCAGCGCCCCTCGAAAAGCCCTGCTGCAAGCGTCTCGGCCAGGAACAGCGACACCCTGGAGTCGCTGTGCGCCGCGTCCACCTCGTCCTCGGCCGAATCACGCACGCCCACCTGCACCATGTGCTCCACCGAAGGCACACCGTCGAGGATGTCTCGCGCTACGGTCATGTGCGAGTGCTCGAATACCCTGTCGTTTCCGCGAAGATCGCAATGTGCGTCGATAAACAGGACGCCGAGACCGCCGCAGCTCTCCGCAACGGCACGGACCGCGCCGACACTCACCGAATGGTCGCCGCCGACAGTGCCTACGATCTTGCCCTTCCCGGCCCAACGTGAGACCTGGCCGTAGATGCTTTCGTGCATCTGCCTGAACCCCTCGTTCACCCGCGATATCTTGCGCGTGAAATACTCGCCCGAAGGGGTTCCGCCGTCCTCGATGTGGGCGATGACCTTGCCCGCATCGGGCCCGAGCTGCTGCGAGCTCTCCTGAATGTCGTAATCTATCTCGGCCGTGGCGACCGCGCGCCCGAGCGAAACGCCCGAAACGGCATCGAACAGCCCTATCGACGCCGAAGAGTCGATTATGGCGTCGGGGGCATACGCCGATCCCTCGCCGTTGCCGGAGGTCACGCCCCACGGGGCGGACACGAGCACGAGCGACGCCTCTTCCGGAGAAGTCGGTTCCCGGAAATAGTAACCGTTGTCGTTATCGCCGTCGGCATTGCCGCCGAGTCCGAAAAAGTTTATCTCCATCATTGCATCTATTTTGCCACAAATGTAGGAAAAAATAATCGCATTTCATTCACTACGATTGCGATTAGTGGCTATATTTGCGTCGATTTGCCCCTCACGGAGCACATCGCAACGCCATTGTAAACGCAAAGCCATGAAAATAGTTGTCGACAACGCCATTCCATTCATAAAGGGCATACTCGAGCCGTATGCCGAGGTGCTCTACCTCGACGGCAAGGCCATATCGCCGGCCGACGTGGCCGACACCGATGCCCTCATAGTACGCACGCGAACCCGGTGCGACGCCGCACTGCTTGAGGGTTCCGCAGTGAAGCAGGTGGTGACGGCCACCATAGGTTTCGACCACATCGATCTCGGATACTGCCGCGACCACGGCATCGGCGTCGCCACGTCGGCCGGATGCAACGCCCGCGGCGTACTGCAGTGGGTCGGGGCCGCACTGGCGCATCTTTCGCAAAGGCACGGCTTCACGCCGTCGGAGCGGACGCTCGGAGTGGTCGGCGTCGGCCATGTCGGAAGCCTCGTCGCCGAATATGCCGCCGCATGGGGTTTCCGCGTCGTGTGCTGCGACCCGCCGAGACAGCAGCGCGAAGGGGACCTCGGATTCGTCGGATTCGGCCAACTGCTGCGCGAGGCCGACATCGTAACGTTCCACGTTCCGCTCGACGCCTCCACGCGCCACATGCTCGACGGGAATACCCTGCGGCTCCTGCGTCCGGGATCGATCGTCATCAACACCTCGCGGGGCGAGGTCATCGATACGGAGGCCCTCTGCCGAAGCGGGCACCCGTATGCGCTCGACGTATGGGAAAACGAGCCGGAGATCAGCCGCGACCTGCTGGAGCGGGCCAAAATATCGACACCGCACATCGCCGGATACTCGCTCCAGGGCAAGGCCAACGCCTCTTCGATGGCCGTAAACGCCATTGCCGACAGGTTCGGGCTGCCGCTTTGCGGCTGGTACCCGGAAGGAGTCGGAAAGAGCGTCCCGAAAGAGATCGGATGGGAGGAAATGTCCCGCAGCATAGCCGCCTACTGCGACATCGAAGGCGAAAGCCTCGCCCTGAAGCGCCATCCGGAGGAGTTCGAACGCATGCGCAACTCCTATGCATACCGCCAGGAGTATTTTTGACGGTCCAGATATGGACAAAATGAAAAACTTTTAATATCTTTGTATCATAACCGAATGCGTCCGGACACTGCGTGACGCATGAAGGACAAACCACAAACGGCCATGTTCAAACTTCTCCGCAAACTCTCATCCGTTCTCGGTGCCGAAAGGGCACACGACATCGCAGCCGCCATACTGCGCGTGATAGGCAAGATTCCGGGCGGAGAGTGGCTGTTGCGTAAGATATACTCGGTGGAGCACGAGTCTCTCGAACGCGAGGTCTTCGGACTGCGTTTCCGCAACCCGGTGGGAATGGCCGCGGGCTTCGACCGCAACGGCGACATGTTCCGGCAGCTCGACGCTCTCGGCTTCGGATTCGTCGAGATAGGCACCGTCACACCGCGCCCGCAGCCGGGCAATCCGCGCCCGAGGGTGTTCGACCTTCCCGGGGAACGCGCCATAGTGAACCGCGTGGGGCTTGCGAGCAAGGGGCTCGACAGGGTGATATGCAACCTGCGCCGGCCGCGGAAGAACATCATCATAGGCTGCAACATCGGCAAAAACACCTCCACACCTCCGGAGAATGCGACGTCGGACTATCTGAAACTGTTCCGGAACCTCTACCAGTACGTCGACTACTTCACCGTAAACGTGGGATACGACATCTCGCCTAAAGGGTGCACGCCTCGCACCCGTGAGGCCGTAAGCGCGATACTGTCTCCGCTGTTCGACTTCCGACGGGGGCAGAACCAGTACAGGCCGATACTGCTCAAGCTTTCGCCGGACCTCTCGAACGACGAGATAGATTCGATAGTGGACCTGATGATGGATTCGCCGCTCGACGGTATCGTGGCCACCAACGCCACCATGAAGCCGGCGGGAATCAGGAACAGGGAGGCATTGTCCAGGATCAAGGCAACGGGCGGAGGTGCCGTCAGCGGATCACCCCTCACGGCACGGGCCATAGAGGTGGTGTCGCGCATATATGAGCGGAGCCACGGCGCCTATCCGATAATCGGTGCGGGCGGGCTCATGACCCCGGCCGACGTCAAGGCAATGCTCAACGCCGGAGCCACGCTCGTGCAGATATACACCGGCTACATCTACAACGGGCCGCGGTTCGTCGGGGAGATATGCCGTTCGCTCATGGAGCAGCAGCAGGAGAGAGAGAAGGCGGAGGAGCGAAAGCCCGAATCCGCAGCAACGATATGAAATCGACAATCATCACCATCGGCGACGAGATTCTGATCGGACAGATACTCGACACCAACTCGCGCCAAATCTCGCAAAGTCTAAACGCAGCCGGCATAACGGTCTGCGAACGCACATCCATAGGGGACGACGCCGGACAGATCGTCGAGGCGCTCGACCGGGCGCTCGGGCAGAGCAACATCGTCATAATGACCGGAGGTCTCGGCCCGACGAAGGATGACATAACCAAACATACGCTCACACGCTATTTCGGCACGGAGCTCGTCTATGACGAACGCGTCGGGGAGCACGTCCGTACGATGCTTGCCCGCCGCGGCATAGAGTTCAACGACCTCAACCGCGGACAGGCCATGGTGCCGAAGTGCTGCACGGTGCTCTTCAACGCCCACGGGACGGCACCCGGCATGTGGTTCGAACGCGGCGATTCGGTAGTGGTGTCGCTGCCGGGCGTACCGTTCGAGATGCAGCACCTGATGGAGGACGAGGTGATGCCTCGCCTGCGCAGCAGGTTCACGCTGCACTCGATAGTCCACCGCACGATGATCACCTCGGGCATAGCCGAATCGATGCTCGCGGCCCGCATAAGCGACTGGGAGAACTCGCTGCCAAAGGGGTTGAAACTCGCATACCTGCCTGCTCCGAACATCGTCAGGCTCCGTCTGTCGGCATACGAGGTCGACGGCGAGGAGGCCCGCAGTACCATCGACCGCGAATTCGCCAAACTCTACAAGATAATACCCGGACACATCGTCGGATTCGAGCAGGCCACCGTGCAGGAGCTCGTCCATCGCAACCTGACCGACAGCGGGCGCACGCTCGCCGTGGCGGAGAGCTGCACGGGTGGAACGATAGCCTCGCTCTTCACGGCAATGCCGGGCGCATCGGCCTATTTCCGCTGCGGTGTGGTATCGTACAGCAACGAGTCGAAGGAGGAGGTGCTCGGCGTCGATGCAGGCGACATCGCCAGGCACGGGGCCGTATCGGAGCAGGTGGCAAAGGCCATGGCCGAAGGGGTACGGCGCATAGCACATGCCGATTTCGGTGTCTCGACCACGGGAATAGCCGGCCCTACGGGAGGAAGCCCCGAAAAACCGGTCGGCACGGTATGGATAGGCATATCCACCCCGGAAAAGAGCTTCGCCGTCATGCGCGACTGCGGTACCGACCGCTCGCAGATAATTTCACGCGCCTCGGCATATGCCATATCGCTCCTCTACGAGCAATTGCATTGACACACAGCGCATAACATCCATCACAAAGACACGATGAGCTGCGGCCTTCCGGATTCGGGAGGCCGTTTCACCGTCGAATTATGGCGATTCACCCCTTAATACCGCTTTTTTGTCACCCGATATGAAAAAAATTAGTATTTTTGCTTGTTCTATGCGTTTATGGCCTATTCTGCCATAAAAAACATATTAAGATACGCCGGCAAGATCCCATATACCGGCAAATGGAAAACAAAACAAACTACAATAAAAACCTATGATTGAAAAACGACTTCTGACTTTGGCCATACTTGCGGCCACCTCCGTCGCCCTTTGCGGGTGCACGGAGCAGACGACCGAAAAGCGCGTCCGCGAGTACGATGCGATGATAATGCATCCGACATCGCGCAAACTGAGTTCGGTGTATTCGGCAACAATCCGCGGAAAGCAGGACATCGACATCCGTCCGAAGGTGTCGGGATACATAACCGACATATATGTCAAGGAGGGTTCTGTCGTAACGAAGGGACAGACGCTCTTCGTAATAGACCAGATACCTTACCAGACCGAGCTGCAGACGGCCATAGCCAACGTCGACGTGGCAAAGGCCGCCGTTGACGCCGCCGAGCTGACTACCACAAGCAAGGAGGCGCTGTTCGAGCAGAACATCATATCGGAGTTCGACCTCAATATGGCGCGCACGACGCTTGCCAGCCAGAGGGCACAGCTCGCCCAGGCGAGGGCCAACGAAGTAAACGCACGCAACAACCTGTCATACACGCTGGTCAAGAGTCCGGCCGACGGAGTCATCGGAACGCTGCCGTTCCGTGTCGGAACTCTCGTAAGCCCGTCGGACGCCACCCCGCTGACCACCGTATCCGACAACTCGGAGATGTACGTCTATTTCTCCATGACCGAGAGCCAGGTACTCTCGCTCACACGCCAGCACGGTTCGCTCGAGAATGCCCTGCGTTCGATGCCGTCGATCGAGCTGCAGCTGAGCGACGGAACGATATACCCGGAGAAGGGCCGCATCGAAGCCATAAGCGGAATAATCGACCCGACAACCGGCGCCGTGACCATACGTGCGAAGTTCCCGAACCACAAGCGCCTGCTGCTTTCGGGAGGTTCGGGCAACGTAATCCTGCCGCACAAGCAGGATGGATGCATCGTAATCCCGCAGTCGGCCACATACGAGATACAGGACAAGGTATACGTGTTCAAGGTTGAGGACGGCGTTGCAAAGTCCAAGATCATAGGAGTATTCAACATCAGCAACGGCAAGGAGTATGTCGTGGAGTCCGGCCTGATGGAGGGTGACACCATCATCGTCGAGGGAGTTGGACTTCTGCGCGACGACACCCCTGTCAAGATAAAGTCGTTCGTGGAGAACGAAAGCGAGAAGAAGAAGTAATAGGGACGGATAACAAAGGGCAGAACCATGAATGTAAAGACTTTCATCGACAGACCTGTACTCTCGTCCGTCATCTCGATAGTAATAGTGCTTGGAGGACTCATCGCACTTGCGGTGCTCCCGATCGAGCGTTACCCGAACATCGCGCCGCCGACCATCAACGTGTCGACGACATACACGGGAGCGAGTGCCGAGACCGTACAGAAGAGCGTCATCGTGCCGCTCGAGGAGGCCATCAACGGCGTAGAGAACATGACCTACATGTACTCCACCGCCACAAACAACGGCAGCGCCAATGTCCGCGTATACTTCAAGCAGGGCACCGACCCCGACATGGCGGCCGTGAATGTCCAGAACTGCGTGTCGCGCGCTACCCGGCAGCTTCCGTCGGAGGTCAACGAGGTCGGCGTGACGGTAAAGAAACGCCAGACCAACATCCTCGAACAGATTGCCGTGTACAGCCCTAACGGGACATACGACAGAACGTTCATCGTAAACTACATCAAGATCAACCTCGTACCGGAGATATCGCGTATCCCGGGTGTGGGAGACATCGAGGTCCGCGGAGCCGACTACAGTATGCGAATATGGCTCAAACCGGACGTGATGGCACAATACAAACTCATTCCGGAGGACATCACGCAGGCGCTCGAGGAGCAGAACATCGAGGCCGCAACCGGTTCCTTCGGCGAGAACTCCGACCAGACATTCCAGTACTCGCTGCGCTACAAGGGCCGTCTTGAGACCCCGATAGAGTTCGAGAACATCGTCATCCGCGCACTCTCCAACGGAGAGGTGCTCCGACTGAAGGATGTCGCCGACATCGAGCTCGGCACGCAGTCGTACCAGTACATCGGAGAGGTGAACCAGTGCGAGGGAACATCATTCTCGATATACCAGACTCCGGGATCCAACGCGACCGAGGTCATCAACCAGATCGATGCATATCTCGAAAAGGCGAAGGAGGACTTCCCGGCCGATCTCGAAGCGGTCGTGCTCGACAGCGCCAACTTCTTCCTCTACGCCTCCATACACAACGTCATAAAGACGCTCATCGAGGCAATCATCCTCGTGACGCTTGTCGTGTTCGTCTTCCTGCGTTCGGTACGCGCCACACTCATACCGTTCATCGGAACCATCGTGTCGCTCATCGGAACATTCATGTTCCTATACCTGTTCGGATTCAGTATCAACCTCCTGACGCTCTTCGCACTCGTGCTTGCGATCGGAGTCGTGGTCGACGACGCCATCATCGTCGTCGAAGCCGTACAGACGAAGTTCGACGCCGGATACAAGTCGCCGTACAAGGCTGCAATAGACGCAATGCACGGAATCACGGCCGCCGTAGTAACGAGTTCGCTCGTCTTCATGGCCGTGTTCATCCCGGTATCGCTCATCGGCGGAACATCCGGCGTATTCTATACGCAGTTCGGACTTACGATGGCCGTGGCCGTGGGTATCTCGGCCGTAAACGCCCTTACGCTCAGCCCTGCGCTCTGCTCGCTTATCCTCAAGCCGAAGGATGAGAACGGGAACGTAATCAAAAGGCCTTTCCTGGCCCGTCTGAACACAGCCATCGAGGCCTCGTTCGACGCATTCCGCAACCGCTACCTGCACGGCGTGACCTTCTTCCTGCGTCACCGCGCACTTTCGGGCGTACTCGTCGTAGCCTCAATCGGACTGCTCGTCTACTTCATGAACACCACCAAGACCGGACTTATCCCGCAAGAGGACATGGGTACGGTCCGCATCGACGTCAGCACGCCTCCGGGCAGCTCCCTGTCATACACCAAGGAGGTGATGGACCGCATCGACCGCGACGTCGTGCAGGCCATACCGGAGTGCCGCGCCTACGTCAACATGACCGGATACGGAATGACCACCGGCGTCGGCTCCTCCCACGGTTCGTTCACCATGCGTCTGCAGCACTGGGATGACAGAAAGGGCAAGGAGCACAGCGTCAGCGACATCATGAACCGCATCAGGGACTATACCATCAACATCAACGAGGCCACGATATACACGTCGGCACCGGCGATGATCCCGGGATACGGCGCCACGAACGGATTCGAGCTCTACCTGCAGGACCGCAAGGGAGGCCGCATCGAGGATCTCGCGGCCATATGCGACGAGTTCCTGACGGAGCTGAAGTCCAGACCGGAGATAGGCTCGGCCAACACCTCGTTCAGCGCCAAGTTCCCGCAGTACCAGATAGACGTGGACGCCATAAAGTGCAAGCGTGCCGGCACATCTCCGAAGGAGGTTCTCTCGGTCCTCAACGGATACTACGGAGGTATGCTCTCGACGCGATTCAACCGATTCACGAAACTCTACCAGGTGATGGTGCAGGCCGATCCGAAATACCGCGTCGACCGCCAGACGCTCAACAACATCTTCATCCGTATCGGGGACGAGATGGCGCCTATAAGCCAGTTCGTGAAGCTCACGAAGATATACGCGCCGGAGAACATGTCGCGATTCAACATGTTCCCGTGCATCGGCATCAACGGACGTGCCGCCGACGGCTACTCCTCGGGTGACGCCATACGCGCCATACAGGAGGTGGCCGCACAGACGCTGCCGATAGGCTACGGCTACGACTTCGCCGGCATCGCCCGCGAGGAGGCGGCCAGCGGCAACAACACCATATACATATTCATAGTCTGCATCCTGCTGATATACCTCATCCTCTGCGCACTCTACGAGAGCTACATCATACCGTTCGCCGTGATCCTGTCGGTTCCGTTCGGACTGCTCGGCAGCTTCATGTTCGCGAAGATGATGGGGCTCGAGAACAACATCTACCTGCAGACGGGTCTCATCATGCTCATCGGACTGCTCTCCAAGACGGCCATCCTCATCACCGAGTACGCCGTCGAGCGCCGCCGCCACGGCATGAGCGTAGCACAGGCGGCATATTACGCCACCAAGGACCGATTCCGTCCGATTCTGATGACCGTTCTGACGATGGTATTCGGAATGATCCCGCTGATGTTCTCCAACGGCGTCGGCGCCAACGGAAACAACACGCTCGGCGCGGGCGTAGTGGGAGGAATGCTCGTCGGAACGACGGCGCTGCTCTTTATCGTGCCGTCACTCTACATCGTATTCCAGAGGCTGCAGGAGAGACTGATACCGCAGGACAGAAAGAAACAAGCACAGAACCCTGACAAATGATGAAACGTACGATAACCATACTGGCTATTGCCATACTGGCCACCGGATGTTCGGTGTACCAGAAATACACGCGGCCGGAGAGCATCAAGACCGACGGACTGTTCGGCGAGGGCGTCGCTGCGACCGACACCGTAACGCTCGCCGACATCGGCTGGCGCGACTTCTTCAAGGACCCGCATCTGCAGAGGCTCATCGAGCAGGGTCTCGAGAACAACAGCGACATGAAGATTGCCGCACAGCGCATCATACAGGCCGAGGCCTCGCTGCGCACGGCACGTCTGTCGTACTACCCTTCGTTCGCCTTCAACCCGAAGATAACCTCCGACAACTACACCAAGCGCTCGTCGAGCCATGACTACCAGATTCCGATTACGGCGAGCTGGGAGGTCGACATCGCCGGACGGCTGTGGAACGGCAAGCGCCGCGCGCAGGCCGCATTCGAACAGAGCCTGATCTACCGCAAGAGCGTCCAGACGAGCGTCGTGGCATCGATTGCCAACTGTTACTACACGCTGCTGATGCTCGACGCACAGCTGCAGGTATCGGAGGCCACCGCCGCATCGTGGAAGGAGAACGTCCTGACGATGAAGGCGATGAAGGAGGCCGGAATGACCAACGAGGCATCGGTGTCTCAGACCGAGGCCAACAGCTGCTCGATAGACGCGTCGCTCTTCGACCTGCGCTACCAGATAATCCAGGTCGAGAACACCCTCGCGCTGCTTCTGGGTACCACACCGCAACAGTTCGAGCGCGGCAACCTGCGTGACCAGCAGATATGCGAGGAGCTCCTCATAGGCGTTCCGGTGCAGCTGCTCTCGCGCCGTGCAGACGTGCAGAACGCCGAGTACGAACTCATGCAGACCTTCTACAGCACGAACCTCGCCCGTGCGGCATTCTACCCTTCGCTGACGCTCACCGGCTCCGGCGGATGGGTCGACGGCATCGGACGTGCGGTGGTATCGCCTGGCAGCCTGCTCTTCTCATTCGTAGGCAACCTGCTGACGACGATATTCGACGCCGGACGCAACCGTGCCAACCTCAAGATAGCCAAGGCACAGCAGGAGGAGGCACTGATAACGTTCCAGCAGACGCTGCTCGAGGCCGGCAGCGAGGTGAACAACGCCATGGCGCTCTGCCAGGCCGCACGCAGCAAGACCGACATCCGCCAGCGCCAGATTACGGCACTCGAGAGCGCCGTAAACAGCACCCGCCAGCTGATGAGCCACTCCGAGTCGACCTACCTCGAGGTGCTCACCGCACAGCAGACGCTGCTCTCGGCACGCCTGTCGCAGATAGCCGACCGCTTCGATGCCATACAGGGCATGGTAAGCCTCTACCAGGCTCTCGGCGGCGGAACCTATGAGGGCGGCGATAGCGTCAAGGCCGCCGGACAGGAGGAAGAACAGCAGCCGCAGGCCCCGCAGAAGAGGGCCAAACGGGCCAAAAAGCCGAAAAAATAGGCTACATTGTTGCTCTTTGGGAATTTATGCTTATATTTGCATCCCGTCTGGGAAAAACTAAACTTTATTGATACAATGAAAATCTGCGAAATCACAGGAAAAGTGGCCGTAGTGGGAAACAATGTTTCGCACTCGCACCTCCGCAGCAAGCGCAAGTTCAATCCGAACCTCAAGACGAAGCGCTTCTGGTCGGAGGAAGAGGGTCGTTGGATTACCCTGAAGGTTTCCGCCTCGGGAATCAAGACAATCAACAAGAAGGGACTTGCAGCAGCCATGAAGGATGCTGTGGCACCGAAGAAAATCTATTAAAACCAGTTTTTGAGAAATGGCAAAGAAAGGCAATCGCGTTCAGGTCATACTCGAATGCACCGAACAGAAGGAGAGCGGTGTTCCGGGAATGTCCCGTTACATCACCACCAAGAACAAGAAGAATACCCCGGAGCGTCTCGAGCGCAAGAAGTACAATCCGTACCTGAAGAGGGTAACTTTACATCGTGAAATCAAATAATCAGCGTTAAGAAATGGCAAAGAAAGTCGTTGCAACCCTTAAAACGGGTGTGGGCAAGCAGTTCACCAAGTGCATCAAGATGGTAAAGTCGGAGAAGACCGGTGCCTACGTATTCAAGGAGGCTATCGTGCCGAACGACCAGATCCAGGAGTTCATGAAATAAGCCGGGCATCGTCCCGCATTGTGGTCAGGACGCCGCAGGGCTCCTAACACAAAAGGCTTCCTTTCGGGAAGCCTTTTGTGTTAGGTATAGGGGATATATAACCGTCTTGCGTCTCGGCAAGGTCTGTACGGCTCCGACCGTCGGGATATTTCGTGTGTTACCCACCCCCTGAATCCCCCTCCTGCGAGGGGGACTTTTGTTTTCCGA
>CALUNL010000005.1 GCA_944322005.1 uncultured Alistipes sp. | reverse complement strand
GCCCCTCGACTTGCATGTGTTAAGCCTGCCGCTAGCGTTCATCCTGAGCCAGGATCAAACTCTCCATTGTAAAAAATGTAAAATTAAATCTTAGCTCTATCTCAAAGGTATTGTTTTGAAATCTTCTCCGAAGAGAAGGGAAAAACTTTTTAGCTGCTCAAAAACCTCAAAGAACGTATTCTATTTCTAAGACCGAAGTCTTGATTTCTCTGTTCTGCACTTCCGCATTTTTTCGTGGCGGAAAGTGGTGCAAAGATACGGCGTTTTTTTCAAACCTCCAAATCTTTTTTCAAAAATTTTTTATTTTGAAGAACCACCTGAAATCACCCTGCTTTCAGTGAAATCGGCTGCAAATATATGGCGGCTTTTAATAACTTCCAAATAATTTCACGGCAAAAAATTCAAAAAAATTTTCGCGTCGCGCTATCAATCACTATGCCAACAAGAAAGGAGATTCACAAAAATGCACCATTTATCCGTCCCGACATGCCGCGAAGGCCGGTTTGGCCTTCGGGACGCCATCGCATGCCTGCCGCAAATAAGTCCGAAAACATATTCAGAGCCTGTTTCCGACCCGTAAAATCCGCATCTCGAACCGTGAATTTTATTTAAACTTCATTAACTTTGTTCTCATGAAACATTCCATACATATATTATATATAGGACTTCTTATTACGTCGGCCCTATGCATTACGGGTTGTACGGAGTCCCGCGACGAGCTGAAAAGCGGCGATCTGCTGTTCGAAGTTGCAGGAGACGACGGTGCAGACAGGGCCATAGATGCGGCAACCTCGCCGGAATACGGGGAGAGTTTTTCACACGTCGGGATAGTGGAGGTGTGCGGTGACGGGATATTCGTCATCGACGCCTCGTCGAGACACGGTGTCAGCCGCCGTCCCCTCCATGAATTTCTGGAAGAGTCGGCAAAAGGCATCGACGGCAGGGCCGCGGTCCGCGCCATGCGCCTGAACGTGCCGTTCGATGCGGAAAAAGCGGTCAATGCGGCAAAAAGCCACATCGGGGAGCCGTATGACAGCTTCTATCTTCCCGACAACGGGCGCATGTATTGCAGCGAACTCGTATACGAATCTTTCCGCGACAAGAAAGGCAACCGCATATTCGAGTCGCGTCCGATGAACTTCCGCTCCGCCGACGGAACCTATCCGGAATACTGGGTGAAGCTGTTCGACTCGCTCGGGATGGATATTCCGCAAGGGGTTCCAGGCACCAATCCCAACGACATGTCACGCAGCAGCCGGTTGCAGCCGCTCGGATGGGCACCCGAACAGCCGGTGCGCCGGTAATCGAAAACGGGCAGGGTGAATCATCACCCTGCCCGTCATGTATGTGTCACAAGTCCGCGAGTCTACTCCATCGGCCTCACTCTGACCTCGCACACGCCGTCCAGTTCGCGCACCAGACGGGCAATATCGGTCCTCTCCTCCACCTGTCCGTAATGGTAAGGGTAGAAAATCTTCGGCTGTATGGCCTTCACGGTGCGAACGGCCTGGTCCACGGTCATCGTATAAGGCTGGTTTACCGGCAGGAACGCTATGTCGATACCGCTCAATGCGAGCACATCCTCGTTGTCCTCCGTGTCGCCGGCGATGTATATGGTCGTTCCGCCAAGCGTAAGCACATAGCCGCAATCCTCACGCTCTTTCGGATGGAACTGCGTGTGGCCCTCGGAGATGTTGTATGCAGGCACGGCCCTAATGTTGAGTCCGGCAACCGGTTCCGTAACGGCGCCCGGCGTCATGGTCGTACAGTCGTACTCGAATGCGGCCGCACTCTCCCTGTCGCATACCACAACTGTTTTGTCCGTACTCAACTTCTCGACCGTCTCGAGGTCGAAATGGTCGTAATGCGAATGTGTAATCAATATCACATCGGCCTTAGGCAATTTGTCGTAAGCGATCTTCCCGCCCACAGGATCTACATAGACACGGCTTCCCTGCCACTCTATCGCGAGGGATGCATGTTCGAAAAACGTGAGCGTTATCTCCGACCCGTCGGCGGCCGTTATGACATCGCTCGGATATACCGGAGCCTTTTCCCGACTGCAACCGAAAAACATAATCATCGAAAACAACATTGCGGCGACACCTGCGGCCACCCTGCTCAATTTAATGGAAGGTCGTTTCATCGTCTCTGTTTTGTTTAAATTGTTACCTTTGCAACAAATTTAATCAAAAATACGGATTATGAAAAATTTCATTGCGCTTTTGCTCGGCATCGCCGCTGTATTCGGAACGGCACTGCCCGCATCTGCAGCCACCCCGGCAGACGGAGACCGCATTATCGGCCTTTACAAGGCGGTAAAGGACGGAGAGGTGTCGCATGTACGCATCTCCAAGACCGGCGACAACTCGTACCGTGCACAGGTGGTGTGGGTCGAAAACAAGTACGACAAGAACGGCGCCGTGCGCACCGACGTCAAGAACCCCGATCCGGCCAAGCGTTCCGTACCGGCCGACGAGATAGTTCTCATCGACAAGGTTTCGTATTCGGACGGCATGTGGAAGGACGGACAGGTATACGACCCGACAAAGGGTAAGGTCTATCGTGTGGAGATCACCTTCAAGGATGAAAAGACGCTCCGCGTAAGGGGATTCCTCGGGCCATTCTCGCTGAGCGTGTATTGGGACAAACTCGAATAGGCAGACTGCCGGGCATACCGGTTCGGCTCTTCATACGGGGCGGCTCCTGCGGGCCGCCCCGCGATATTTTATCGAAAAGCATTTTGTCTTATGCAAAATTTTCCGTATATTTATATAAAACATACATCCCCAAACCTCAAACCCAATCAGGCAATGAAGCGAACAATACTTGCGCTGGTGCTCACGCTTGTCCTAATGCCGGCATACGCCCGAACCGACAACAACCCGATGCAGCAGACCGACAATTCACAAATTCCGCCAGCGAATGTCGCAGGCGTGACCTCAACGACAGTACAGCCGTACGAAGGTTCGGCCGACGCAGTAAGGCCGAAACGCCAGAAGCATGTGACGGGGGCCAATTTCCAGACATACGTCTATCTCGGAGGGCTCATAAACCAGCATAAGGCCGGAGGGCCGATGCTCGAAGCCTCCATCGGCGCACGTTGCGGCGAATGTTTCTTCATAGGATTCCATACGGGCGCCCATGCGATATTCACACGCGAGGGTGAGGGCTCCTCATGCGCCATACCGTTTGCGGCCGACATGCGCGTATACATTCCTACGGGGCGCAAGCCGATATTTCCGTACATAAACATATCGGCGGGCGGAGTAGCCGATATAAGCGGATTCTGCGGACTGCTTGCACTCGGCGGCATCGGCATCGACATAAACCGCATATCGGTGGGCGCCGGCTGCAGCTTTTATTTCATTCCGTTCGCCGGCGGCTACATAAACGGCTTCCTGCGCATCGGATACCGTTTCGGAAAGTGGAAACAGAGATAACGCCCATTGAACAAACGTCAAACCTCTTACGCCGCACCGCACACAGGCCATACATACTCAAAAAAAGAAGGCATCCCGAAGGATGCCTTCCGTTGTTCCGCATGGGAACAGCCTATTTAACTGCGTTGACGATTGCCTCGAATGCCTTCGGCTCGTTCATTGCCAAATCGGCGAGCACCTTGCGGTTGAGCTCTATGCCCTTGGCATTGACCTTGCCCATAAATTCCGAATAGGTCATTCCCTGTGCGCGGACTGCAGCGTTGATACGAGTAATCCACAGCGAACGGAATGTCCTCTTCTTGAGTCGGCGGTGTGCATAAGCGAACTGCAGACCCTTCTCGACGGTGTTTTTCGCTACCGTCCAAACGTTTCCCCTTGAACCAAAGTTACCCTTGGCAAGCTTCAAAACCTTTTTTCTTCTTGCGCGTGACGCAACAGCATTTACTGAACGTGGCATAATTAAAAGTTTTTGACGGAGTTGATAGCGGTGCGCTTCTCTCGCACTCTTCAGGGCTACTTCACTCCAGAATTAATAAAAATGTTCCGGTCCGCCCTGAATTACTTCACGAGCAGGCTCTTGATTTTGGCCTCGTCGGCCGACGAAACGATACCTGCATAGCACAGATTACGCTTCTGCTTCTTAGTCTTTTTGGTCAGGATGTGACTGTGATAAGCGTGCTTACGCTTGATCTTACCTGTGCCGGTGAAAGTAAAACGCTTCTTTGCAGCGGCATTTGTTTTCATTTTTGGCATAATATAGTACAATCGTTTAGTTAAACATAGCGGGCAAAGATAACTCTTTTTTCATTTACGAGCAAACACATGGCGAAAACTTTGAGAAAATTATACTCCTACGGCAAATATTTCATACCTTTGATACGATTACCTGAAACAAAACCTGCACACAATGGACAGATTCTCCAAACTGGCGCTATGCGCCGCAATGCCGTCCGCGGCCGCAATGCCGGCTACGGCGGCCGCAATGCCGGCTACGGCGGCCGACAACCCCGCGAAAAATCCGGAGGACAACCGCCCGAATGTCATATTCATCCTCATGGATGATGCCGGATACGGGGATTTCGGATGCTACGGGCAGACTCTGACGGAAACCCCGAACATCGACTCCATCGCGGCCCGCGGAATACGCTTCACGGACATGTATACCGCCGCATCTCTCTCCTCGCCGTCGCGCTGCTGCCTGCTTACCGGAATGCACTCCGGCCACTCGCAGGTCAGGGACAACAAGGAGGGCACCGACAACAACGACCCGCGGATATGGGATTACGACGCCGTATGCATGGACCCGGCCCTCGAAGGACAGGCACCGATGAAGGAGGGTACGGAGACCCTCGGTACGGTAATGCAGCGCGCCGGATACCGCACCGGCATGGTCGGCAAATGGGGGATCGGCGGCCCGACGACGGCAAGCACCCCGTGGAACATGGGATTCGATTTCTACTACGGATGCCTGTGCCAGCGTCTGGCACATAACTACTACCCTCTCTACATGTGGCGGAACGACCGCAAGGAGTACATAAACAGCGAGGCCGTCAATCCGGGGACACCGCTCGACAAGGGGGCCGACCCGTACGACATACACAGTTACGACAAATACTCCAAGGGCAAGGTGTATGCGCCCGACACGATGTTCGAGAACGTAATCGGTTTTGTCAACGACAACAGCGACCGCCCGTTCTTCCTCATGTGGACCACGCCGATACCGCATTCGCCGCTGCAGGCTCCGCAGGAGTGGGTCGACCGCTATGTCGAGAAGTTCGGCGACGAGGAGCCGCTCCAGGGAGAGTTCCATGTCGGTAAGAGTCCGCACAACTACTACCCGTGCCGCTACCCGCACGCGACCTTCGCCGCCATGATAAGCTATTTCGACCATCAGGTCGGGGAGCTGGTCAGGGAGCTCAAGAGACTGGGCATATACGACAACACCATAATCATCATAACGAGCGACAACGGTCCTGCGAACAATGCCGCCTCTCCGACCGTATGGTTCGACAGCGCCAGGCCGTTCCGCTGCGGCAAGGGCTGGGGGAAACGCACCCTGCGCGAGGGCGGAATCAGGATGCCGTTCATAGCCTCGTGGCCTGCCAAAATCAAGGAAGGCTCGGTCAACGGCCGCATGAGCTGCTTCACTGACATCATGCCGACGCTCTGCGAAATCGCCGGAACGGAGACCCCTCCGACCGACGGCATATCCATACTGCCGCTGCTCTCGGGCGATACGGACGCGCAGAAGGAGCACGAGTTCCTCTATTGGGAGTACCCGGGCAAGGGCGGAATGCTTGCCGTCAGATGGGGCAAATGGAAGGGAATCGTGGAGAACGTCAACAAGGGCAACCGCTCGATGGAGCTTTACGACATATCGGTTCCGGGACGCGACATCGAGACCATGGACAAAAACGTAGCCCACCTGCATCCGGAGATAGTCGAACGGATGTGGAGATACGTAAGAGAGTCTCATGAACTGGCCGAAGACCCGTTCTTCAACCTGAAGGCCGACCTCTCCGAAACGGCGGAATGAGCGCATCCGACATCAAATACGAAGATATCCTGCGCAGGAACGGCCGCCACGGTTTCACCACGATGGTGAAACCGGTCGGCTCGGCCTGCAACATGCGGTGCCGCTACTGCTACTACCTCGACAAGGCGTGTCTGTACGGAGGCCGGGAGCCGGTAATGGACGAGATGATGCTCGACCTGTACATCCGGCGCAGCATCGAGGGGAACAGTGCGCCCGTGATCTCGTTTGCATGGCACGGAGGCGAACCGCTTATGGCCGGCCTGCACTTCTTCCGCAGGGCCGTGGAACTGCAGCACAAATACGGAGGCGGACGGCAAATCGAGAACTCGATACAGACAAACGGACTGCTGGTAGACCGCGAATGGTGCGACTTCTTCCGCGACAACCGTTTCCTGGTGGGCATCTCGCTCGACGGTCCGGAAAGGGTCCATGATGCCAACCGCCGCGATGCGGCCGGAGGGCCGACATTCGCAAGAGTCATGGCCGCAGTGGAGAGGATGGCCGCTGCGGGAGTGGAGTACAACACCCTCACGACCGTAAATTCCGAGAGCCGCGGCTGCGGTGCGGAGACATACAGGTTTCTGCGCGACGTAAGCCGTTTCATGCAGTTCCTTCCGGTGGCCGAGCTCGTCTCCGACGGGAGGGTTCGCCCGCCGGAGACCGACGGTGCGGAGTCCGCCCCATGGTCGTCGGAGGCAGCCGCCTTCGGGGAGTTCATGTGCGAGGTATTCGACGAGTGGGTTGTCGCCGACGTCGGTTCGGTTTTCGTCCAGCTCTTCGACGCGACACTCGCCAACATGCTCGGGATACAGCCGCCCGTATGTTCGCTGTGCGAGACATGCGGAACGGGGCTTACGGTCGAGCACAACGGTGACGTCTACCCCTGCGACCACTTCGTATATCCCGAATACAGACTCGGGAATATCCTCACCGACCGCCTGTGCGACCTCGCATACTGCGACAGACAGTTCGAGTTCGGCATACGCAAACGCTCGTCTCTGCCCCGCGAATGCCGCAGGTGCCGCCACTACAGGCTGTGTCACGGCGAGTGCCCGCAGCACCGTTTTGCGACGGACAGCACCGGCGAATACGGGCTCAACGTCCTGTGCGAAGGCTACAGGCTCTTCTTCGGCCACACGGAACCGTACATGGAGCGCATGAAAGAGCTGATTCTGGCCGGCAGGGCGCCGGCGGAGGTTATGGCCATGGCACGCGAACGTCTCGGGAAGTGACGGGCGCAACACGAAAAAGGGGGACCAAACGAGTTCCCCTTTTACTTTTCGTGACAGCCGTATGCACCGCCGTCCGCCGCTATTCGTGTTCCACTCCGGCGCCGTAGCACTCGAACCACGGATTGTGCAAATCCGCCTTGTTGTAACGCAGCGGCTCATGGCCGGGCAGGGAGCGCGTCAGGCCGCCGGCCTCCGCGAGTATCAGTTCGGCCGCAGCCGTATCCCATTCGTAGGTGTTGGTCGTACGCGGATAGTAGTCTATCGTACCCTCGGCAAGCATGCAGAACTTGTAGGAACTGCCCTGCTCCACAATCTCGGAATCGGGATGCAACTTGCGCATCGCCTCGACATACACGAGGGTGTCGTCGGTCTGGTGCGAACGCGAAACGGCGATGCGGAATCCCGGATGGCGCGCCTCCGCAAGCGGAAGGGCCCTGCGGGCCGAACATATGTCGTCGTACGTATAGCTTGCATCGTCGGTAGGTGCAATTCCCGTGAGGATGTAGGCCCCCAGACCGCGTTCGGCAATATATGCCTTGCGGAGATAAGGGACATAGACTATCGAGCCGACACATACGTTGTCGGACATGAGAGCGATGTTGACCGTGAACTCGTTGTTGCCCTTGATGAATTCGACCGTACCGTCCAGAGGGTCGACCAGCCAGAACAACTCCCAGTTGCGGCGCTCGTCGTAGAGCATCTCACGCCCCTCCTCGCTCAGAATCGGGATGCGCGTCTCGCCGAGCACCTCCTTGATTTTGTTGTGTGCCAGGCGGTCGGCAATCGTAAGCGGCGTCTTGTCGCTCTTGACCGTAATGTCGTAGTCGTCGCTGTTCTTGTAGACCTTCATTATCTCCGAGCCCGCCTTTACGGCCGCATTGAATGCCCGGGGGAGCAGATAGGCCCGAATATCATCGTTAAGCATCTGTTCAGAATTTTCCGTTTGTTTAGTAAAGATAGGAATATTTTTTATCATATTCTATATATTGAACGCTATTTCGAAACAAAAATTATGAACCGCCGCAACAATATCGGCAAAACGCCGCCGCGTGCTTCGCAAGTCATCTCCGTGCACGAAGGCACACCCGCCAAAAATGTGCCGAACGGGCATGCGGCCGAAAAATTATAGGAGGTATGTTGCACATATCATAATATTTCGTATATTTGCGGGCTGAATCATTTTTTCGGCACTACAAACAACACACAAAATGTACGTAATAGTAGAGATTGCAGGTCAGCAGTTCAAGGCTGAAAAGGGTCGGAAACTCTATGTTCACCGTCTTTCGGGCGAAGTAGATTCGTCCATGAGTTTCGACAAGGTCCTGCTCGTAGACAACGGCGGTCAGGTAAAGGTGGGCGCACCTGTAGTGAAAGGCGCCTCGGTAAAATGCAAGATTCTTAAGCACCTGAAGGATGACAAGGTCCTGGTATTTAAGAAGAAGCGCAGAACAGGCTATCAGAAGTGCAACGGTCACCGTCAGTATCTGTCGCAGGTTCTCATTGAAGATATTGTTGCATAATAAAAATTAGAGAAACATGGCACACAAAAAAGGCGTCGGTAGTTCCAAAAACGGCCGTGAGTCGGAAAGCAAACGACTCGGCATCAAACTTTTCGGTGGTCAGTTCGCTAAAGCAGGCAACATCATAGTCCGCCAGCGCGGAACTGTTCACAACCCGGGCAACAACGTGGGAATGGGCAAGGACCACACCCTCTTCGCTCTGGTAAACGGTACGGTAGTCTTCACCAAGAAGGCATCCGGCAAGTCATATGTCAGCATCACCCCGCTCGCATAAGGCGGCCGGGACGGTGCATGTCCGTAAAGAAAACGGGTCAGAAATATCTGGCCCGTTTTCTTTTTTTACGTTTTTTCCCTACCTTTGACGTAATAAACTTTATAAACCTAAAACTACCGTACATATGAAAAAAGCACTTCTGCTGCTGATGGTATGCCTGACTGCAGGCGTTCCGAAAGCATGGGCATGGGACAGCAGGGGCCACTCCGCGATCGCCTACATAGCGGAACGGCATCTGACCCCATCCGCCAAAGCCAACATCGCAAAGTACATCGACAACAAGTCCATCGTGTACTACGCATCGTGGATGGACC
Organism: uncultured Alistipes sp.; assembly: GCA_944322005.1. Classification (GTDB taxonomy): domain Bacteria; phylum Bacteroidota; class Bacteroidia; order Bacteroidales; family Rikenellaceae; genus Alistipes. Next base: position 176,448 of record CALUNL010000005.1, on the reverse strand, counting down.
ACAACCGTGCCTGCAAGGGTTATGAGATGACCAACGACTGGCACGTGGACTACTGGACCGACAAATTGCGTCACGACGCCGACGGCAACCCGATGCCTCCGGTCGTAACAAGAGAGATAAAGCGCATCGTGGAGGAGATGAAGGATTACAAGAACCTGAGCGACTCGACGGTCAACGTAAACATCAAGTACCTGACCCACATGGTCGGCGACATGCACTGTCCGGTTCACGTGGACTTCCCGCAGTCTCGCTTCAAGGTAATGCTCAACGGCAAAAAGTACTCGTTCCACAAACTGTGGGACTGCAATGTCGTTGCGGCCAAGCACCCGGGATGGGCTTCGATATCGTTCCCGGACATGCTCGACAACAAGAGCGAAGAGGAGATAGCACGCATACAGCAGGGCACGCAGGATGACTGGTACGCCGAGACCGTAGACGCAGCCAGGAGGGCAAAGGAGGCCATCCCGGAGGACAAGGTCATCGACTACCGCTACTACAACGATGTCATCGACATAGCCGATTCGCAGATTCTCAACGCCGGCTACCGTCTTGCAGCCGTTCTGAACGCAATATTCAGCGAATAACAACCACTTCAACACGACAAACGAGATGAAAAAGATATTTTTCCCGACAATTGTTGCCGCACTGCTGCTCGTACAGAGTGCATCGGCATGGAACGGACAGGTGCACTCGGGCATAACGGCCATAGCAGAGGCCAACCTCACCCCGACGGCAAAGGCCGAAATAGAGAGATACCTCGGAGGACGCCCGCTCACATATTATGCCTCATGGATGGATGACATATCAGTGTATCCGGAATATGAAGCCTGCAAGGAGTGGCACGAAATTGCCTTCAATCCAAAATACAAGATACTCGCCGGCAAGCGCGCCGCAAAGTCGGACGATAAGCGCATAAGCAAGGCAAAGGCATTCGACGGACTCAAGGCTGCAGTCAGGGCGCTCGAGAACAGGAAGTCTCTCTCCGACAGCGAAGTAGCCGACAATATACGTTTCCTGACCTACATTCTCGCCGACCTGCACTGCCCGGGACACTACCTCTACACCGACCTCACACCGGAGCGGCAGAACCCGAAGTTCTACCGTGACAAGTCGCGCAAGGCACAGGAGTTCAGGAATTTCTGGGAGGGTGCGGCCATTACGCAGACGCACAACTGGCGTGCGAACGAATTCGTGCACCAGCTCAACCGCAAGGGTGCCGAGGAGATAGAGGCCCTGACATCGGGAACCATGGCAGAGTGGGTTACCGCCAACGCCCGTAACTACCGTTTCGTATACACTTCGCTCCTGAATGACGGCAACCGCTTCTCCAACACGAAGTACAGACTCTGGCTCAACAAGATATATCCGTTCGCCGAGGAGCAGGCCGCAATAGCCGGATACAGGATCGCAAAGGTTCTCAACGGTTTGTTTGACGGCGGAGCCGAAAAGGTAGCCGTGACAGGAAAGAGCAAACCAGCCAAAAAGTAACAACGTTAAAGAGTGAAGAAAGACATGAAACGTATCATATTCGCAATATCGGCCTTGGCGATGGCATTCGGATTCTCGCTCGAAGGCTTTGCGTGGGGACGCGATGCCCACGCGGCAGTAGCCTACATCGCGGAGTGCAACCTGACGCCGCGGGCAAAGGCAAACATAGAGAAGTGTATCGACGGCCACTCGATAGTATACTATTCATCATGGCTCGACTACCACCGCAAGGAGCACAAGGCCTGGGACCGCCGCCGCCACACCTGCGACTTCGACACTGACGGCAATCCGATAGGACGTCCGCTGAAGCACATGCACGAAATGCTGGACAATCTCAGCAACTACGAGAACCTGACCGATTCGGCCCGCAAGTTCAACATCTATGCCCTGGTACACGTCATGGGGGACTATCACTGCCCGGGTCATCTCGAGTACAGGACTCCGGACGGAAAGACCAAACTGTTGAATTCATTCTACAACGTACGGTACCTGAAGGAGAAGAAGCCCCGCAACTACCACCAGGTATGGGACACGATGGTCATAACCGCAAACCACTCCGACTGGGGTTACATGGACTTCGCACATGCCCTGAACAACATCCCGCAGAGTGAAAAGGATGCCATTACGGCAGGCAACGTCGAGGACTGGCTACGTGATACGGAACGTGCAAGCAAGATTATCTTCGAGAAGGTTCCGAAACCGAAGGAGGATGCCGAATTCGACGAACTTCCGCTTGTGGACAAGCAGACGCTCAACGATTTCGGAGACCTTGCATGCGAGCAGGTTCTCAAGGCCGGACTGCGTCTGGCAAAGGTTCTGAATGACATCTTCGACAAATAGGCACTTCCAGATTATTGAATAAAACAACGCCCGGCCTTTGCATAAAGGCCGGGCGTTGTCACGTTATCTTGAAAGACTTCCGTCAGTCTATCATGTCGAAGCCCGTATAAGGCACCAGCACCTCCGGAATACGGATACCCTCCGGCGTCTGGTTGTTCTCGAGCAGAGCTGCCACGATGCGCGGCAGTGCGAGCGACGAACCGTTGAGCGTATGTGCGAGGTGTATCTTCTTGTCGGCGCCGCGGTAGCGGAGCTTCAGGCGGTTTGCCTGGAACGACTCGAAATTGGATACGGACGACACCTCGAGCCACCTCTTCTGCGCCTCCGAGTATACCTCGAAGTCGTATGTCAGAGCCGAAGTGAAGGACATGTCACCGCCGCACAGGCGTACGATGCGGTAAGGCAGGCCGAGCGACTTCACAAGCCCCTCGACATGGGCCACCATTCCGTCCAGAGCCTCGTACGAAACCTCCGGCAGCGACAGCTGCACGATCTCGACCTTGTCGAACTGGTGCAGGCGGTTCAGTCCGCGCACATCCTTGCCGTAGGAGCCTGCCTCGCGGCGGAAGCACGGCGTATATGCCGTCATCTTTATCGGGAAATCCTTCTCGTCGAGGATGCAGTCACGATAGATGTTCGTCACCGGAACTTCGGCCGTAGGCACCATATAGAAGTTGTCCACCGTGGCGTGGTACATCTGTCCCTCCTTGTCCGGGAGCTGACCCGTACCGAATCCCGAAGCCTCGTTGACCATCACCGGCGGCTCCACCTCAAGGTATCCCGCACGGGTGTTCACATCGAGGAAGTAGTTGATGAGCGCACGCTGCAACCTTGCGCCCTTGCCCTTGTAGACAGGGAATCCGGCACCCGTGAGCTTCACTCCGAGGTCGAAGTCTATGATGTCGTACTTGGCAGCCAGCTCCCAGTGAGGCAGCGGGTTTTCAGGAAGTTTGGTATAGTTTTCGTCGATCTTCACCACCAGGTTGTCGGCAGCCGTCTTTCCCTCCGGCACGATGTCGGCCGGGAAGTTAGGCAGAAGAACTATCTGCGACTGCAACTCCGCCTGAATCGAGTCGTGCAGTGCATTGAGTTCGGTGGAGCGGGCCTTGAGGTCCGACACCAGACGTTTGCGCTCCTCGGCCTCGGCCTTCATACCCTTGGCCATCAGTGCGCCAATCTCCTTTGCGGCGCGATTCTGTTCCGCAAGACAGGAATCCAGTTCGTTCTGGATGCTCTTGCGCTTGTCGTCCAACTCCTCGATCCGGTCGATAATCGGCGCGGCATCGACGCCCTTCTTGGCCAAACGCCTTACGGCCGCCTCCTTGTCGCCGCGTAACTGTTGTAGTGTAAGCATTTCGTTGCGTTTTAGTTTTCAATCTCCGCGTCCACGGCGAAACCGCCGTAACAACACGCAAATTTATAAAAAAACTTCATATGTTGTCATCCGTCTGCAGCATAATGAGAATTAACACTCCCCTGCTGTCAATAAAGATGCAACCTCTTCGCCGCCAACCGAAAAATTAGTATATTTGCAAATAATGCTGCCGGCACATGACGCCGCAGCCGTCAAAGATGCGATATATAGAGTTGCTCGCCCCGGCAAAGGACTGCGATACGGCCATCGACGCGATAGATTGCGGCGCCGATGCCGTATATATCGGCGGAACGGGTTTCGGAGCGAGGCATGCCGCCACCAACTCCACGCAGGACATAGCCCGTGTGGCCGCCCATGCGCACCTGTTCGGGGCAAAGGTCTACGCCACGCTCAACACCCTCCTGTTCGAGGAGGAGATCGGACGGGCGCAACGCCTGGCCGAGGATCTGGCCGCGGCGGGCGTCGACGCACTCATCGTGCAGGACATGGCCTATTGCCGCATGGGGTTGCCGCTGCCGCTGCACGCTTCGACCCAGACCAACTGCGCCGACCCGGAGCGTGTACGCTTCTTCGGGGAGGCCGGATTTGCCCGGGCGATACTCGAGCGCTCGCTGTCGATAGACGAAATAAGGGAGATACGCAGCCGCACATCGATAGAACTGGAGGCCTTCGTACACGGTGCGATATGCGTGTCGATGAGCGGACGCTGTTTCCTCTCGCGCTCGATGGGGCCACGGAGCGGGAACCGCGGCGAGTGCAGCCAGCCGTGCAGGCTCGCCTACGACCTTACGGACGGCCGCGGGAACACCCTCGAAAAGGGGCGGCACCTGCTCTCCGTGCGCGACATGGACCTCTCGGCCCGTCTGGGCGAGATGATCGATGCGGGGGTGAACTCCTTCAAAATAGAGGGGCGGCTCAAGGACCGCGCATACGTGCGCAACGCCGTGGCACACTACCGCCGCCTTCTCGACCGTGAAATCGCGCTTCGCGACGACTGCCGCAGGGCATCGGCCGGCCACAGCGAGGTCGGATTCGAACCCGACCCGACGAAGAGCTTTACGCGCGCGGCGGGAGAGTACTTTTTCGACGGAAAGCGTGCGGGCGTAGCATCGTTCGACACGCCGAAGGCCACGGGCGAGCGCATAGGACGGATAAAGAGCATGTCCGGCGGAAGGGTCACACTCGATTGCGGACACGACCTGGCCAACGGCGACGGCATATGCTTCATGTCGGACGGCGTGCTGGTCGGGACCAACATAAACGGTGTAGACGGCAGGTCGATACTGCCGAACCGCACAGACGGGATGAGGGTCGGGACGGAGATATTCCGCAACTTCAACCGCAGATTCAACCTCGGCGTGGAGCGCGCGCGGATACGGCGTGCAATCGATGCCGTGGCGACAATCCGCTTCGATGCGGAGATGGTTTCGGTCACGGTGACGGATTCCGAGGGGGTGCGCGGAGAAGCCGTGCTGCGGAGCGAGTTCGTCGAGGCGGAGAACCGCGAAAAGATGGAACGGCTCATCCGGGAACAGCTCGCCAAGAGCGGAGGCACGGCATTCGATGTCACGGAGGTGCGCATCGATGGGAAAACCGGTTTCCTGCCGGCATCGGCGCTCGCGTCGCTGCGCCGGGAGGCGCTTGAGAGGCTGGCGGAGGCTCGTATGGACGCCCGCCCCAGACCGGTGCCGTTCCGCGAGAACCCTGAGGCAAGGTATCCTGACAGACGCCTGACGGAGCAGGACAATGTGACAAACTCCGCGGCCCGCGCATTCTATGCCGACCACGGAGTTGCGGAGATCGAACCGGGACTCGACCTGTCGGCAACCACACGCGGACACCGGGTAATGATATCCGACTACTGCATACGGCGCGAGACGGGACGGTGCCCGAAACAGGGAGGCGACATCAATGCCGCAAGCCTCTACCTCGAACACGGGCGCAAGCGCTACCGCCTGGATTTCGACTGCCGCATATGCCGCATGAGCCTCACGGACGAAAGCGAATAAATACGGAGAATGGGAACAGAACACGAAGATATGCGACTGACACCCGAATTCAAGGATTACGAACTTCTGGACTCCGGAGCGTTCGAAAAGCTCGAACGTTTCGGCGACTACGTCCTGCGGCGCCCGGAGCCGCAGGCCATCTGGCACCGCTCCCTTCCCGAGAAGGAGTGGGAGCGCGCCGACGCCTCGTTCATACGCGACGGCCGCAGCGAGGAACGCGGCCAGTGGAGGCTCAAGCCGGGCATGCCGTCGCGCTGGAGCGTACGGTACGACTACCGCGACATGCATCTCTCGATGCGTCTCGGGCTGACGTCGTTCAAGCATGTGGGTATATTCCCGGAGCAGGCGTCGAACTGGAATTTCATATATGACAGCTGCCGCGAGAAGGGCAGGGCACGCGTGCTTAACCTCTTCGCATATACGGGAGGGGCTTCGCTCGCGGCACGTGCCGCCGGGGCAGACGTGACACACGTCGATTCGGTGCGCCAGGTCGTCACCTGGGCCCGCGAGAACATGGAGGCAAGCGGCATGGACGGCATACGCTGGATTGTGGAGGATGCGCTGAAGTTCGTGCGCCGCGAAGTCAGGCGCGGGAACCTCTACGACGGGATAATCCTCGACCCGCCGGCATACGGCCGCGGCCCGGAGGGCGAAAAGTGGGTTCTGGAGGAGAACATTGCGGAGATGCTCGACTGCTGTGCCGGCATCATCGCAAAAAACGGCGCGTTTCTTGTTCTGAACCTCTATTCGATGGGGTTGTCGCCTACGCTCGCGCGAACTGCGGTGCGGCAGATTTTCGGTGTGCCGCAGGAAGAGGAGTGCGGCGAACTGTATTTCGCCGACCGCCGCTCGAAAGAGCTGCCATTGGGAACATTTTACAGATTCAAACGATAAAAGGCCATGTACATTACAATGCTGATCATCTTCGGAATCCTCAGCGGCTCGCTGCTGTCGATTCTCGTGGGAATACTCGGAAGCCGGCGAAAGATCGGTTTCGGATGGACCCTGCTGATATCGCTCATCTTCACGCCGCTGCTCGGACTGGTGGCGGTTCTGCTATCCGACGAACTGCCGGAAGGCGAACGCCGTTGGGGATGCATCGCTCCGCTTCTGGTATTTCTCGTCATCGTCCTTCTGATCGCCACATTATCGATGCTCTTCTGGGGCTCGATGATGGTTATCTGACCGTAACTGCATGAAACATATGCGGCCGCCGCAATGGCGACCGCATATTACCGTACGCGCATGCTTTCCGCGTACGTTTTTCCTTAACCGAGGGTCAAAATACGTAATAGACGAGGATTCCCGCGGCCGCCGACAGTAGAATCATCAGTATCGGGTTCACCTTGAAGTAGGAACCCGCAAGGCAGGCCCCGAAAAAGGCCCAGCTCCAGCCGTCGACGAAACTCGCCTCGCTCTTGTCGGCCGGGAACATCAGCAGCAACGCCGCCGCGGCTATCATGCCGATGACCATCGGCTTCATACCCTCGACTGCACCGTGGACATATACATTGTTTCGGAGCTTGAGGAAAAACTTCGTCACGAGCATCATTATCGTCAGTGCCGGAAGACACACGGCCACCGTCGCCACGACCGAGCCCCAGAATCCGGCCACGGAGTATCCGATATAGGTGGCCGAGTTTATGGCTATCGGGCCGGGCGTAATCTGCGATATGGCCACTATGTCGGCGAACTCCGCCGGCGTGAGCCATCCGTGCTGCTCCACTATCTCGTTGTGGATGAGCGACAGCATGGCGTAGCCGCCGCCGAAGCCGAAGAAGCCTATCTTCAGATAGGATATGAACAGCTGCAGGTATATCATCTTCCGCCCTCCTTTCTTACGGTGTATGCGCTCCACAGCAATCCTGCCGCAGCGCCGGCTATCAGAAGATAGACGGGAGAGATTCCGAGCCACCATACGGCAAGCGCCGTGGCGGCCGATACGGCGACAAGCCACGGGCGCATGCCCCTGGCAAGCCCCACGACAGGAGCCACTATGAGTGCCACCACGGCCGGACGCATTGCACGGAAGGCCGCATCTACGACCGGATTGTGGCGGATGTCGGAGAAAAATATCGCCACCAGAAGGATTATCACGAACGACGGCAGCACCACGCCCGATATCGCGGCAAGTGCCCCGGCATATCCGCGCATCTTGTAGCCGACGAACACCGACGTATTCAGCGATATCGGCCCCGGGGCCGACTGCGCCACCGTCAGCAGCTCGAGGAACTCCGATTCGGCGATCCACTTCTTGTTGGTTATCACCTCCCGCTCTATGAGCGGAATCATGGCGTAACCTCCACCGAAGGTGAACAGACCGATCTTGAGGAACGAATAGAAGAGCTGGAACAGCATACTCACATATTGTTTATTACCGAAACGGCTGCTGCGCCGAATACGGCCGCAGTCTCCGTACGCAGACGCTGGTTGCCGAGCGTTATCTCCTCGAAACCGCACTCCACGGCACGTCGGATCTCCTCCGGCGAAAAGTCGCCCTCGGGACCCACCATTATCAAGGCATTCTCGCCAGGCTTCAATATCGAGCCGACATACCGCTTGGCATGTATCGGCTCATCGCAATGGGCAATGAACCGTCGTCCCTCGAACGGTTCCGACACGAAAGCCTCGAACGGCGTCATGTCGCGCAGAACGGGACATACGGATTTCAGCGACTGCTTGACGGCAGCCACGATGACCTTGCGCTCCCTTTCGGGCTTTATCGCGCGCCGTTCGCTGTGCTCGCACAGCAGCGGCACAATCTCCGTCACGCCTATCTCGGTGGCCTTCTCGAGGAACCACTCGTAACGGTCGATGCTCTTCGGCGGAGCCACGGCCATGACAAGCCTGTACGGGATGTCGAACTCCCCGGCCGACGACGACAGTACACGCACGGCGCAACGCTTGGGCGAGGCATCGGTTATCTCGCATAGGTACACGGTTCCGCGGCCGTCCGTGACATGCAGCCTGTCGCCCTCCGCGAGGCGCAGCACACGCACCGCATGTGCGGACTCCTCTTCGGGAAGAACGCACTCCGGAGCGACAAAGTCGGGCGCATAAAATAATTGCATGCCTGTACAAATATTATTATCTTTGCAAAGATAAGCAATTTTCAGGCAAATGAGACGTTCGATACTAATATTGATGACAATGTGCGCAATCATGACAAGTTGCGGAGGAGGTAAGGGAAAAAGCACCAATCCGTTCTTCGAGGAGTGGGACACCCCGTTCGGGGTACCGCCGTTCGACGAGATACGCGCCGAGCATTTCGAACCGGCGTTCGACCGCGCCATGTCGCTTCACGAAGCCGAAATCGATGCCATTACGACCAACAACGACGATCCGTCGTTCGCCAACACGATAGAGGCCTTCGACGCCTCGGGGCGTATGCTCGCCACCGTCAGCGACGTATTCTGGCTGATAAGTTCGGCACAGACCGACAAGCAGATACAGAAGATCGAGGAGCGTATGGCGTCGCGCCTGGCCGCCCACTACGACGGCATACTCATGAACGAGAAGTTGTTCGGACGCATCAAACGGCTGTATGACATCCGCGAAAACCTCGATCTCGACAGCGTACAGATGCGCCTGCTGACAAAGACCTACGAGAGTTTCGTCCGCTCGGGAGCCCTTCTCGACAAGGAGCAGAAGGAGCGGCTGAAGGAGATAAACGAGGATCTGGCGGCCGCCGAGGTCAAGTTCGGCAACAACATCCTCGCCGAGAACAACAGTTTCAAGCTCGAACTCTCGCTCGAGGACCTCGACGGCATACCGGCATCCATAAGGGATGCGGCCAAGGAGAGGGCGAAGGGCATGGGCATCGATGACAAGTATGTCTTCACGCTCCACACGCCGAGCATGATACCTTTCCTGACCAACTCGTCGCGCCGCGACCTGCGCGAGCAACTCTACAAGGCTTACATCAACCGCTGCAACAACGGCGACGGCTTCGACAACAAGGAGACCATAAACGAAATCATGCGACTGCGCACCGAGAAGGCTCACCTGCTGGGATACGGCTCGTATGCCGAATACGTGACCGCAGACGAGATGGCCGCAACGCCGGAGAATGTGTACGCGTTGCTTGACGGTATCTGGGGGCCGGCACTCGACAAGGCCAAGGACGAGCTTGCACAGATGACGGAGCTCTTCCGCGAGGACTTCCCGGAGGAGAGCGACCCGTTCGAGTCGTGGGACTGGTGGTACTACGCCGAGAAACTCCGCAAGAAGAACTATTCGATAAACGAGGAGACCATACGTTCGTTCTTCTCGCTCGACAACGTGCGTCAGGGCGTATTCAACCTTGCCAACCGCCTCTACGGACTTACGTTCCGTCCGGTGGTGGTGCCGCTCTACAACCCGGAGGTATCGGCATACGAGGTCATCGATGCCGACGAGTCGCATCTGGGCGTACTCTACTTCGACTTCTTCCCGCGCGAGAGCAAGCGACAGGGGGCATGGTGCCAGTACATACGGCGTCCGAAATACGAGGATGGCGTGCGCACGGCACCGGTAGTGGGCATCGTATGCAACTTCCCGCGCCCGACCGAGACAACGCCGTCGCTGCTTACGCTGGACGAGGTACGCACCATCTTCCACGAGTTCGGCCATGCGCTGCACTTCATCTTCTCGAATGTAAGGTATGACGGGCTGCTGGATGTCGAAGGAGATTTCGTGGAGCTGCCGTCACAAATCATGGAGAACTGGGCGCTCGAGCCGGAGATGCTCAAGACATACGCCATAAACTACCGCTCGAACGAGGTCATCAGCGACTACCTGATCGGCAAAATCGAGAAGAGTTCGTCGTTCAACCAGGGATTCGCCACCACGGAGCTCGTTGCGGCGGCCCTGACCGACATGGACATCCACTCGCTCAAGGAGTTCAGGGAGCTTGACGTCGACGCCTTCGAATACGACGCCCTCTACGAGCGCCGCGGCATGATTCCGCAAATCGAGCCGAGATACCACTACACATACTTCGCCCACATCTTCGCCGGAGGGTATTCGGCCGGATACTACTTCTACCTCTGGGCCGAAGTCCTGGACAAGGATGCCTTCGAGGCGTTCCGCGAGAGCGGCGACCGCTTCAACCGCAAGATCGCGGCATCCTTCCGCCGTGAAATACTCTCACGCGGAGGCGAGGCCGACGGCATGACCCTCTACCGCAACTTCCGCGGCGCGGACCCGGACCGCAAGCCGATGCTGCGGGCAAGGGGACTTCTGAAGGAGGAGCCGGCGGACAGCACGGCTGTCGACACGGGCTTGGAACAGATATCAGACAAAAAGGCCTCGATAGAGTTCGGCGAGCCGCTCGAATAGCGCAACGGCAACATAACCCTGAAACGGACAGATGAAGAACCAATACAAAAGATAGAATTTATGAAAAAACTGTTATTAATCATGTCAATCGCAACAATTGCGGCAGCATGTTCCGAGGACTCCGTACCGAAGGCACAGCTGCCGGAGATAGACACGTCGAACCCTCTGCTGGCAGAGTGGGACACCCCTCACCAGACGCCGCCGTTCGACAAGATCAAACTTTCGGACTATGAGCCGGCCTTCGACACCGCCATTGCGGTATCCCGGGCCGAGATAGACGCCATCGTGAACAATCCGGCAAAGCCGACATTCAAGAACACGATTGTGGCGCTCGAACAGCAGGGAGAACTGCTGAGCCGTATCAGCGGCATATTCTTCAACCTCATGGAGGCCGACACCTCCGACGAGATGACCGAAATCGGAATGCGCGTCCGTCCGAAACTGACGGAGCTGGCCAACGACATCTCGCTCAACGAGGAGCTCTTCAAGCGCGTGAAGGCCGTGTACGAGCATCCGGGACTCTTCCTGTCGAAGACCGACAAGATGCTCCTTGAGAACACCTACAAGGGATTTGTCCGTTCCGGCGCCAACCTCTCCGAGGAGGACAAGGCCAAGTACCGCGAATACACTGGCGAACTCTCGTCGCTGACGCTCAAGTTCGGCAACAACACGCTGATGGCGACGAACGACTACTCATACAACATCACCAATCCGAAACTCGTCGAGGAGCTGCCTGCATTCGTCAAGGAGGGGCTGGCGATGGACGCCAAGGCGAAGGGACAGCGCGGCTGGACCGTCACGCTTCAGGCGCCGAGCTTCGGCCCGTTCATGATGTACTCCTCGCAGCGCGACATCAAGGAGGCGCTGTGGCGTGCCTACAACACCCGTGCGCTGGGCGGCAAGTTCGACAATACGGAGAACATCAAACGCATCACCGAGCTGCGCCTCAACATCGCGCGCCTGCTGGGCTATGACACCTATGCCGACTACGTTCTGGACGACTGCATGGCCGGAAGCACCAAGACCGTCAACGACTTCCTCAACGAGCTGCTTGTCGAGACGAAGGAGTATGCCGACAAGGACTATGCGACGCTCAACGAGTATGCCCGTTCGCTCGGATTCGAGGGCGACCTGATGCCGTGGGACATCTCCTACTACAGCGAGAAGTACAAGAACGAGCGCTATGCCGTAAGCGACGAGCAGATAAAGCCATATCTCGAACTCGAGAGCGTAAAGGCTGCCGTATTCATGCTCGCCAACCGCCTCTACGGACTCACCTTCACCCCTGCCGAAAACATCCCGGTCTACCATCCTGACGTTACGGCATACGAGGTGACCGACGCCGACGGCAAGTTCCTCGCCGTACTCTATCTCGACTTCCACCCGCGCGCATCGAAGCGCGGCGGAGCATGGATGACCGAGTTCCGCGGAACAAGCGTCAAGGACGGAGTCGAGACCCGACCTCTCGTGTCGCTTGTGATGAACTTCACCAAGCCGACCGAGACCACCCCGTCGCTGCTGACGTTCGACGAGTTCACCACCTTCCTGCACGAGTTCGGACACTCTCTGCACGGCATGCTCGCCAAGGGCGAATACGAGTCGCTCAACGGCACCAACGTCGACCGCGACTTCGTGGAGCTCCCGTCGCAGATAATGGAGAACTGGGCTACCGAGAAGGAGTACCTCGACCTCTGGTCGAAGCACTACCAGACCGGCGAATGTATACCTTCGGAGCTGGTCGACAAGATCGTGGCGGCAAAGAACTACATGGCCGCATACTACAACGTACGCCAGCTTTCGTTCGGCATGAACGACATGGCCTGGCACACCCTCGAGCAGCCGTACACGGGTGACGTGGCAGAGTTCGAGGCAAAGGCCATGGCTCCGACGCAGGTTGTTCCAGCAATAGCCGGAACGGCCATGTCGCCGGCCTTCACCCACATCTTCGCCGGAGGCTATGCGGCGGGATACTACGGATACAAGTGGTCGGAAGTGCTTGCCGCCGACGGATTCTCGCTCTTCAAGGAGAAGGGAATCTTCGACAAGGAGACAGCCGGCAAGTTCCGCAAGTTGCTCCAGACCGGAGGCCAGCGCCACCCTATGGATCTCTACGTGGAGTTCCGCGGACACAAGCCGCAGACCAAGGCCCTTGTGGACCAGATGGGACTCAAGAAATAGCCGGAGCGTAACAGCCCGTCCAATGCAAGGCCAGCCCGAATGGGGCCGGCCTTTTTTGTGCGCATACGCAAAAAAACTCCGGCGGCCATTGCGGCCGCCGGAGCGTATTGCAATCCGTCGTACCGGCAGGCTATGCCAGTCCGAGGAGCTTCTTTACTTCGTTGTAGACGGTCTCGCCGTTGTATCCGAACTCCTTGTCAAGAACCTTGTAAGGAGCCGAATATCCGAAGTGGTCGAAACCGTGGATGTTCTCCATGTTGCCGACAAGTCCGAGAAGGTTCACCGGAAGTCCGGATGTCATACCGTAACGAACCACATCGGCCGGAAGCAGAGCCTCCTGATACGATTTCGGCTGGTCGCGGAAGAGACCCTCGCTCGGAACGTTCACAACGCGGACGTTGATGCCATCCTTTGCCAGAAGCTCGGCGCCCTCCACGAGCGTGGATACCTCCGAACCGGTTGCCACGAGCACGGCCTTCGGCTTTGCCGAATCTACGACGATGTATGCACCCTTCTGCGCCTGCATCGCCTCCTCGCGGCGCGAAGAGCTAAGTACAGGCAGGTTGCGTATGTTCTGGCGCGAAAGGATGAGCGCAACCGGACGCTTCTCCTCAAGTGCAATCTTCCATGCGGCGATGGTATCCTCGCCGTCGGCCGGACGGAGAACCACCATCGAGCGCTCGCCCTGATGGTTGTGCAGGTGCTCCATAAGGCGTATCTGCGCCTCCTGCTCTACCGGCTGGTGCGTAGGTCCGTCCTCGCCAACACGGAACGAGTCGTGCGTCCAGATGAATATGACGTGGAGACGCATGAGTGCCGACAGACGAACCACCGGCTTCATGTAGTCCGAGAATACGAAGAATGTTCCGCAAGCCGGGATGACTCCGCCGTGCAGGGCCATACCGTTCATGATGCAGGCCATCGTGAACTCCGAAACGCCCGCCTGCAGGAACTTGCCCGAGAAGTCGCCCTTCGTGAAGGCCTTGGTCTTCTTGAGGAAGCCGTCGGTCTTGTCCGAGTTGCTCAGGTCGGCCGATGCCACAATCATGTTCTCGACCTTCTCCGCATATACGCCGAGTACGGTTGCCGAAGCAGCACGTGTGGCCACATCAGGCTTCATCTCTATCGCGCGGTAGTCTATCTGCGGGAGCTCGCCGTTGAGGAACATGTCGAGCTTGCGGGCCAGAGTCGGGTTGGCGGCACGCCACTCGGCCTCGACCTTCTTGCGCTCGGTCATCTGACGGCGCAGCTCTATTGCGCGGGCCTCGTATATGGCCTTGCTCTCCGGGAATATGCGGAACGGGTTCTCCGGATCACCGCCGAGGTTGCGGATAGTGGCGGCGTAGTCGGCACCGGCAGCCGAAAGCGGCTGTCCGTGGGTGCTTACGCGGTCCTCGAAGCTCTCGCCCTCGGCCGTCACGGCACCCTTGCCCATTACGGTGTGTCCGATGATGAGCGTCGGGGCGTCGGTCGCATCATTGGCCTGCTTCAGCGCGGCACGGATCTGCTCGACGTTCTGTCCGTCGACCTCGATTACGTTCCAACCCCATGCCTTGTATTTCATGGCCACATTCTCGGTGTCCACCTCGTTGACCTTCGTCGAGAGCTGCACGTTGTTCGAGTCGTAATACATAATCAGGTTGTGCAGGCCGAGGTTGCCGGCAATGCGACCTACACCCTGCGAAACCTCCTCCTGAACTGCTCCGTCGGAGATGTAGATATAGGTCTTGTGGGCCATCCACTCACCGAAACGAGCCACCATGAACCGCTCGGCAATAGCCGCGCCGAGTCCCATGGCATGTCCCTGGCCGAGCGGGCCCGAGGTATTCTCCACACCGCGCATTGCGTCAACCTCCGGATGTCCCGGCGTCACGCTGCCCCACTGGCGGAACAGTGCGAGGTCCTCCATCGTGTAGTGACCTGCAAGGGCAAGCACCGAATAGAGCATCGGCGACATGTGTCCCGGATCGAGGAAGAAACGGTCACGGTAAGGATAAAGCATGTTGTCCGGGTCGTAGCGAAGGAACTCCGAGAAGAGAACGTTCACGAAATCGGCACCGCCCATGGCGCCTCCCGGGTGTCCGGATTTGGCCTTTTCGACCATCGAAGCGGCAAGAACGCGAATGTTGTTCGCCGCCTTCATAAGATTAGAATCAGTAGCCATATTTTTTTATGTTATCGCTTTCTTATCGTATACTTGTCTTTCGTGCACCTTTTATCGGCACGATATATATACAAAGATACAAAATTTTTCTGTTCCGCCAACCATTTATCCGCAAGTTTGTCTAAACTGCAGTTTTGAGGGTCTGCGGCATGCGCTCCTCGAACATGCGGCGGGCATAGTCGAGCGTCACGCGGAAGGACTTCAAGTCCGACGACGGGATTTCGAACATCGTGTCGGTCATTATCGCCTCGCATATCGAGCGCAGTCCGCGCGCACCGAGCTTGAACTCCACGGCCTTGTCCACGATATAGTCCAGCACGTCGTCGTCGAAGGTCAGCTTCACGCCGTCGATCTCGAACAGGCGCTGGTACTGCCGCACGATGGCGTTCTTCGGCTCGACGAGTATCCGGCGAAGTGCCTCGCGCGTGAGCGGCTCCATGTGCGTAAGCACCGGAAGACGTCCGACAAGCTCCGGAATAAGGCCGAAGCTGCGTATGTCCTGCGGCATGATGTACTTCATCAGGTTGTCCCTGTCCACGTTCTCGGTATTCACGCGGCCGTATCCCATTGCACGGGTATTCAGACGCTGCGCGATACGCTTCTCGATGCCGTCGAACGCTCCTCCGCATATGAAGAGGATATTGCGCGTGTCGACCTGTATGAACTTCTGGTCGGGATGCTTGCGCCCGCCCTGCGGCGGCACGTTTACGACCGTACCCTCGAGAATCTTCAGCAGTGCCTGCTGCACGCCCTCGCCCGACACGTCGCGCGTGATGCTCGGGTTGTCGCCCTTGCGGGCAATCTTGTCTATTTCGTCGATGAAGACTATGCCTCGCTGCGCGGCCTCAACGTCGTAGTCCGCCACCTGCAACAGGCGCGTGAGAATACTCTCGACATCCTCGCCTACATATCCCGCCTCGGTAAGCACCGTCGCGTCGACTATGGTGAACGGAACCTTCAGCAGCTTGGCTATCGTCCGCGCCACGAGGGTCTTGCCGGTACCGGTCGGGCCCACCAGCACGATATTCGACTTGTCGAGCTCCACGTCGTCGTTGCGGCGACCGTCGATAAGCCGCTTGTAGTGGTTGTACACGGCAACCGATATGCATCTTTTCGCCTCGTCCTGACCGATGACATACTGGTCAAGGAAGGACTTTATCTCAGCCGGCTTCGGCAGCGACTCCACCTTCATGTCGAATCCGCCCGATTTTGCCGCCGGGCGCATCGTCGTCAGCATCTCGCTGTCGGCAAGCGACTTGTATCCCATCTCTATGCACCTGTTGCAGATGCTGGCACCATCGGTCATGCCCTGGAACATAACCTCCACATCGCGCCGCGGACGGCCGCAGAACGAGCAGCAGCTCTCCTTGCGCGAGTCGTTGCCGGAACCCTTCCGGCCGTTATTTACGTGTTGAGTCATCGTCGTTGCGTTTGGTCAGTACTTCGTCTATGAGGCCGTATTCGCGCGCCTCGGCCGCCGAGAGCCAGTAGTCGCGATCGGCATCGCGCTCTATCGTCGCAACCTTTTTGCCGCTGTGCTGCGACAGTATGGAGTAGAGCTCCTTCTTGAGTTTCAATATCTCGCGGGCGGTTATCTCGATGTCCGAGGCCTGTCCCTGCACACCGCCCAGAGGCTGGTGAATCATGATCCTCGAGTGCGGGAGCGCCGAACGCTTCCCGGCCGCACCCGCAGCCAGAAGTATGGCGCCCATCGACGCCGCCATGCCGGTGCATATGGTCGCCACGTCGCAGTTGACGAGCTGCATGGTGTCGTATATTCCCAACCCCGACGAGACACTGCCGCCGGGAGTGTTGATGTAGAGCTGTATGTCCTTGCGCGGGTCCACCGACTCCAGGAAGAGCAGCTGCGCCTGGATTATGTTCGCCACATCGTCGTTTATCGGCGCTCCCAGGAACAGGATGCGGTCCATCATCAGACGGCTGAACACGTCCAGCTGCGTGACGTTGAGACTGCGCTCCTCGAGAATCATCGGGTTGACATAGGACGATACGGCCGACTGGAAGTCGTACAGCCTCTGGCTGCCGATGCCGCAGTGCTTTACGGCATATTTCTCAAATTCCGACATATGTTTTCACTTTTTGTTTGTCATACGAGTAAAAAGACTCTGCAAGTTTGATACAAAACCAAACCGGCAGAGTCTCTGTCATGCGGTTATCGCCGAATACCCTACAAACTTTGGGCTAATTTGGCAAACTCCTCGGCCGAAACCGACTTCTCGACAACCTTCACCTTCGACTTTATGGAATCCACAACCTTCTGCTCGTAGAGTTTCTCATAGATTCTGCGGTTCTGCTCCTTGTCGTCGAGGATGTTCTTGGCGAAGCGGGCCAGCATATCCTCCGGTGCATCCGGCATGCCGTACTGTGCGAACTGCACAGCAGCCAGGTCGCGCGCCTCGGCCTCAGCCTCCTCCTTCGAAACGGTAATCTTCTCCGCATCGATTATATGGCGCTGTATGTAGTTCCACGTGAACATCTTCAGGAACGAGTCGAAATCCTTCTCTATCTCCTCCATGGAGAACTTGCCCTCGTTGATGGTGTAGAGCCAGCGCTTGAGGAAGCCCTCCGGCATCTGCAGGGCGGCGCGCTTGAGCATGTAGTCGCGGGTGCGTGCGATGAACATGAAGTCGCTCTCGCGCAGGGTCTCGCGGTCGATGCGGGAGTCAATATACGTGTCGAGCTCGGCGGCGCTCTTCACGCTGCCGTCCGGGAACGCCGTCTTGAAGAACTCGTCGTTGATCTCCGGATTGGCGAAGCGGCGGATTTTGGTTATCTCCATCGAGAACTTCGGGTTGATGTCCTTCAGCTCCTCCTCCTTGACATGAAGCATGGCGGCGCGCTGTGCCGGATTCTTGTACATCTGGTCAATGTCGATATCCATCTTGTCGCCGACCTTCTTGCCGTGGAACGGCTTGCGCTCCTCCTCTCCCATGGAGATGAGTCCCACATAGGCATCCTCCACACGCAGGTCGCCGTTGTCGAGCGTAACGGTCAGAGCCTCGTCTCCCGACACCTCGTCAACGTCCACCAGACGGCCGTAGCGGCGCAGGAAGTTCTCGAGGAAGCTCTCGTGCATCTTCTTGTCGATCTTGATGCGGTTGTACTCTATCTTGTCCTTGTCGGAGAGCGTCACATCGTACTTCGGAGCCTCGCCGACCTCGAACACGAACTCGAACTCCGTCGAGTTGTCGAAATCGAAGTCACCCTGCTCCTCTGCCGGAATCACATCGCCCACATAGTCGATCTTCTCCTTCTGGAGATAGTCGAATGCGGCCTCCGATGCGGTGCGGTACGACTGCTCTGCAACGGCACCCTTACCGTACATCTTCTTGATGATTCCCATAGGGACCATTCCCGGACGGAATCCGGGGATATTGGCCTTGCGCTTGTAGGAGTGGAGCATCTTCTCCACTGCCTCGCCGTAGTCGCTTTCGCCCACCACGACTTTCAGGAGCGATACACCCGGCTCCTTCTGTACTCTTGTGATTTTCATAATCCTTATTTTGTCGTTATATCTGTTTTCTCACACGCTTTATCGAGCCGCAAAGATAATAAATTTCTTTCACAATTAATAATTATCGGCCAATATTTACTACCTTTGTAAGGTATGGGCAAACCATCCATACGGTGGCTATGAAAGTGTTTTCTGTCATATGTGCATGCCTGCTTGCGACGCTGGCCTCGTGCGGAAACTCCGGTACAGGCAACCGCTCCGGCAACGACGTCTCCAAAAAGCAGGCGCAACTATACACCTATCAGGTAGTGGCCGCATACCCGCACCTGACAACCAGCTACACGCAGGGGCTCCAGTACGTCGACGGCGTGATGTGGGAGGGCACGGGCGAATACGGACGCTCCAAACTTCAGACCATAGACCTCGCGAGCGGGAAGGCCCGCGTCGTTGCGCAACTCCCGCGGTCGGAATTCGGCGAGGGGATAACCCTGCTCGGCGACCGCATATACCAGCTCACATGGACCAACCACACGGTCCATGTCTACGACCGCAAAAGCGGCAAGGAGCTGCGTCGCATGCGCTACGAAGGCGAGGGGTGGGGGCTGACGACCGACGGGCAGCGGCTCTACATGTCCGACGGCTCGTCGATAATCCGCATACTCGACCCCGACACGTTCGAACAGACCGGGCGGATATCGGTGATATGCAACGGGGTATCGGTGCCCTACCTCAACGAACTCGAATGGATTGACGGCCGCATATGGGCCAACGTATACACGCTCGACCAGATAGTAATAATCAACCCGGCCGACGGCATCGTCGAGGGGATAGTCGACCTCACGGGGATTCTGCCGGAGGAGGAGACCTTCGCATCGACCGACGTGCTCAACGGCATAGCCTACGACGCCGAGAATGACCGGATATTCGTCACCGGCAAGAACTGGAGCCGCATCTTCGAGATAAAGATTCTGCCGAAATGAACGGTGACGGCATAGTGGATCTGCTGCACGGGCGCGTGGCCGTCATCGACGGGGCATTCGCCACGGTCATGATGTCGCGCGGCATAAAGGCCGGACACGGATACGAGGAGCTCGTGATGTCGCAACCCGCTGCCGTGCGCGGGCTGCATTCGGAGTACATTGCCGCCGGTGCCGACATCATAACGGCCGATTCGATGCTGTCGGATGCCTCTTCGCTTGCACGGTACGGTTCGAGGCACGAATCCGCGCGCATCGCGGCACGGGCCGCAGAGCTGGCGGCCGAGGCCGTCGCCGCAAGCGGCCGGAGATGCTTCGTCGCAGGTTCCGTCTGCCCGCTCCCTGGAGCCGACCACACCGGCCAGATCGGAGGCCTTGTCGAAGCCGGGGCGGATGTCATTCTGCTGGAGTCGGCATGCGACACCGCGGCCACGGTCGAGGCCATACGGACCATAAGGCGGCGATGTTCGTGGATACCGATAATCGCGTCGGCCACGGCGACACACCTCCCCGACGCGGATGCATTTTACGGTGCCCTGCCTGCCGGCGAGCTTCTGGCCATCGGCTACAACTGTTCGGACGGGCCCGAAAGCGTGGCGGAGCAGTCACACTGGCTGTCGGAGAATGCCGCATGCGCCACCATACTCTACCCCAACACCGGCTGCGGGCGCAGCCTGTCGCCGGAAGAGTTCGCACGGCAGATGGAGGTATATCTCGCACGCGGCGAATGCAATATCGCAGGCGGTTGTTGCGGCACGACGCCGGAGCATACGGCAGCGCTCTCCGCCGCAGCCCGAAAATATACTCCGAGAGCATTCGGAGAGGTTAAAAGAGGAAGACAATGACACCTATTCAGTTCCGCCGGCACCTTCATGCACATCCCGAACTCTCGTTCAGGGAGCATGAGACGGCCGCATTCATCGAAAAGGCACTCGCCGACGAGGGCATTCCGTCCCGCAGGATTGCGGAAACGGGAGTTCTGGTGCGGCTCGAAGGCCGCGGCGACCTCCGCCGTGCGACCGTCCTGCGCGCCGACATCGACGCGCTTCCGATAACGGAGCATACGGGACTCGACTGCTCGTCGCTCAATGCGGGAGTGATGCACGCCTGCGGCCATGACATGCATGCCGCCGTCCTGTTCGGCACACTGTGCCGTCTCAATGCGGAGCGCGACTTCGACGGCACGGTTTTCGGAGTGTTCCAGCCGGGCGAGGAGTGCAATCCCGGAGGGGCGTCGAAAGTTCTGGCGGAGAACCCGTTCGAAGGCTATGAAGTCACCGCCGTAATCGGCGGGCATGTGGATTCCGGGCTCGAAACGGGCGAACTGGGATTCTGCCCTGGAGAGTTCATGGCATCCAACGACGAACTACGGTTCCATGTCCGCGGACGTGGCGGGCATGCGGCAATGCCGGAGACGAGGGACGACACGGTGACGGCCGCCGCACACATCATAACGATGCTCAATGCCGTGAACGACGACAAGGCGCTGCTTGCCATCGGCCGCATCACGGCCAACGGGGCGACCAACGTCATCCCCGACGAGGTAAGCATGGAGGGTACGCTGCGGACTTTCGACGAGAGAGTACGGCGCACCGCATGGAAGATAATCGGCGGCGTGGCGGCAAGCGTCGACGCAAAGTTCGGCACCCGCACCGAGGTCGACATCGACCGCGGATACCCGTGTGTACGGAACGATGAGGCACTCACCGAAACTGCCGAGAGGCTTGCCTCGGAGATGTTCCGCGCAAGGCGGCTTGCCCCGCGCAGGACGGCCGAGGACTTCGGGTACTATTCGCAACGCTATCCGTCGGTATTCTACCGGCTCGGGGTCGGCGCAGCCGCGGGAAGGAGCCACACGTCGTCATTCGCGCCGGACGAGGGGGCCATAGCCGTCGGCATCGACTTCATGTGCCGTCTGGCGAAGGCCGTCGCACATCAGTAAAACAGCTAAAGACTCTATAGGAAGATGGGAAAGAGACAAGGGAAGAGGGTCGCAATGAGCGACCGTACGGGATTCATCGTAAGCATGTTCAGCGAGATGCCCGAACGCAAGTTCACGCTCAAGCAGTTGGCCGCAGCCTCCGGAGGTGCCGACAGCGCCGGCCGGGACGCAACCAAACGCATAATCGACACCCTGCTCGAGCAGGGATACATAAACGACGAGGGACGGGGACGCTACCGTCTGAGCCGCACCAAGCTGCCGCACCACGAAGGCGTTGTCGACATGACGGCCTCGGGCACAGCATACGTATGCTCGGACGAGCTGCCGAGCGACGTATTCGTACACCCGCGCAACACGAAACACGCGCTCGACGGCGACCGTGTGGAGATAATCGTCACCCACACCTCCCGCAACGGGGCGCTCGAGGGTGAGGTCGTGCGCATCATCGAACGCAGCAACAAGTGCTACGCCGGCACGGCCGACGTGACATCGAAGGCGATATACGTCCATCCGGACTCGCGCAAGGTACCGGTCGAGATATTCCTTTCGCGCAGAAAATACCCCGACATAAAGAGCGGCGACAAGGTCGCGGTAAGAATCGCCGAATGGAAGGAAGGTGAGACGCGGCCGACGGGCGAACTGGTCGACATACTCGGGCGCACGGGAGAGAACGACGCCGAGATGCACGCCATACTGCTCGAATACGACCTCCCGTACAAGTTCGAAAAGGGAGTCGAGGATGCCGCCGAGGCCATCGACGGCACGATAACCGACAGGGACCGCGCCGAGCGCCGCGACATGCGCGGAGTGCCGACATTCACCATAGACCCGGCCGACGCCAAGGACTTCGACGATGCGCTTTCGATACGGCCGCTCGGAGAGGGGCGCTGGGAGGTCGGAATACACATCGCCGACGTCACCCACTACGTAAGGCCGAACTCCGTAATCGACAACGAGGCCGTCGAGCGCGGCACATCGGTATATCTGGTCGACCGCACCGTCCCGATGCTTCCGGAGAGACTCTCGAACGACCTCTGCTCGCTGCGCCCGCACGAGGAGAAGCTCT
Organism: uncultured Alistipes sp.; assembly: GCA_944322005.1. Taxonomy (GTDB): domain Bacteria; phylum Bacteroidota; class Bacteroidia; order Bacteroidales; family Rikenellaceae; genus Alistipes. The sequence goes on along the minus strand of CALUNL010000005.1, from coordinate 153,615 downwards.
GTTTCTCGGCCGTGTTCGAGATAGGCGAAGACCTGAAGGTTACACGCGAATGGTTCGGGCGCACGGTGATATACTCCGACCGCCGCTTCACCTACGAGGAGGCGCAGAGCGTCATCGAGACCGGGCAGGGAGACATGTCCGAACAGATACTTACGCTCAACCGCCTTGCACAGGGTCTGCGCAGGGAGCGTTTCCGCCACGGCGCCATAGCCTTCGACCGTCGCGAGGCGAAGTTCACGCTCGACGAGAAGGGTCATCCGACGGGCGTCTACTTCAAGGTGCAGAAGGAGGCCAACCAGCTCATCGAGGAGTTCATGCTGCTGGCCAACCGCCGTGTGGCGGAGTTCTGTGCAAAGGCGCACGGACACGAGCGCACGATGGTGTTCCGCGTGCACGACGAGCCGGACATGGACAAATTCGAGAAGTTCCGTTCGTTCATCCTGCGCTTCGGCTACATATTCAAGGCATCGAAGGGCATCGCCGTATCGAAGGAGCTGAACAAGCTAATGAGCGACATCCGCGGAAAGGCCGAGGAGAATGTCATCTCGACGCTCGCCATACGCTCCATGGCCAAGGCCTACTACTCCACCGACAACATCGGCCACTACGGCCTCGGATTCAGATACTACACACACTTCACCTCGCCGATACGGCGCTATCCCGACATGATGGTGCACCGTCTGCTGCAACGCTACCTCGACGGCGGCAAGTCGGCCGACAAGGACTTTTACGAGAACCTTGCCGTACATTCGTCCGAACGCGAGACGATAGCCGCAGAGGCGGAACGCGCTTCGATAAAGTACAAGATGGTCGAGTACATGGCCGACAAGATCGGGCAGGAGTTCGACGGCCACATATCTGGCATGTCCGAGTGGGGAATATATGTCGAGCTGAACGACTCGCTTGTCGAGGGCATGGTTGCCATGCGCGACATCGAGGGGGACTACTTCCGCTTCGACGAGTCGCGCTACCAGGTCTACGGCCACAGCACCAACCGCGTGTTCACGCTGGGCGACAACGTCCGCATCCGCGTCAAGGGTGCCGACCTGCGCCGCCGCACGCTCGACTTCGTATTCGCCATGCCGGAGCAGGAGGAGGAAGATGAGACATACATCCGCCGAAAACCGGCCAAGAGCACGGGACACCGTCAGAAAAGGAGGGGAAAGTGACCGGAGCATTGAAAGAGATATGCCGCAGGGCGCGTGGCGGGGAGATGCTCACCGAGGAGGAGGCATTCCGCCTGTACAGCGAGGCACCGCTGCCGGAACTCGCCTTCGAGGCCGATGCGATGCGCCGCGAAAGCGTCGCAGACCCCGATGTGGTGACATGGCAGATAGACCTCAACGTGAATACGACGAACGTCTGTGTGGCCGGGTGCCGCTTCTGCAACTTCCACTGCAAGCCGCACCAGACCGAACGGCACTTCATAACCACCATTGAGGAGTATTGCGGGAAAATCGAGCACATGCTCTCGCTCGGCGGCGACCAGTTGCTGTTGCAGGGAGGCCTGCACCCGTCGCTCGGCATAGAGTATTACGAGGAGCTCTTCCGCGAGCTCAAGCGCCGCTATCCGCAGGTGAGGCTCCATGCGCTCGGGGCTCCGGAGGTGGCGCACATTGCCCGCATAAGCGGACTGACCACGCGTCGCACGCTCGAAAGGCTCGTTGCGGCGGGTCTCGATTCGCTGCCGGGAGCCGGCGCCGAGATTCTGGTCCCGCGTGTGCGCAAGGCCATATCGCCGAACAAGCCCGACGTGGAGAGCTGGCTCAAGGTGATGCACGAGGCGCACGAGATGAACCTCCCAACATCGGCCACGATGATGTACGGACACATCGAGACCCGCCGCGAGCGTATCGAGCACCTTATACGCCTGCGCGACCTGCAGGCGGCATGCCCAAAGGGCAACTACGGTTTCACTGCCTTCATCCCGTGGATTTTCCGCTCGAGCGGCACGCAGCTCGAGGCGCAGGGAATACACACCGACACAAGCCCGTCGGAGTACATCCGAATAATCGCCATAAGCAGGCTCGTGCTGAACAATATCCGCAACATACAGGCCTCGTGGCTCACCGTAGGCAAGCCGACGGCGCAGATAGCGCTGCATTCGGGTGCAAACGACATGGGGTCGATAATGATCGAGGAGAACGTTGTCTCGTCGGCCGGTGCGCACAACCGTCTCGATGCGGAGGGGATGCAGGCCGCAATCCGGGAGGCGGGATTCACCCCGCGACTGCGCGACCAGCTCTACCGATACCGGTAGCCCGGCCGCAGCAAACAAAAAACGCGCGAATGTTTCGCGCGTTTTTTGTTGCCCGTATGCGGTGCATTATGCTGCAACGGCCGAAGCAATAAGGAAGGTTGCCGCAACGGTGAGAATTGCATAAAGCTCCGGGTATGCCGCGAGGATAAGGGTCTTACCCATCACGTCGTGACCGTTTCCGATTGCGGTGATACCGTTGGCGCACACCTTGCCCTGATAGATGGCGGCAGCCAGGTTGACGATACCCACCAGAATACCTATGCCGAGAACGGCTGCACCCTGAAGCATCGTAATCTCCGGAGTGATGATGTCATAAATGTTCGTCACCATGAAGAAACATACGAAGCCATAGAGACCCTGCGAACCCGGAAGCGCCGAGAGAGCCATGTAGCTACCGAACGCGCCGCTGTTCTTCTTCATGGCGCCGACCGCCGCCTGTCCGCAGATGGAGGTTCCAACTGCCGAAGCAATACCTGCAAGACCAACCATGAGGGCTACGCCCACGTAGGCCATTACCAATGCTGATGAATTTTCCATAATTGTTTTTGTGTGTTATTGAATTTTACATGTTATTTACTTGTCATCATTACGCAGCGGCTCGAATGCGCGGGTGCCCATCTCGAAGCCTGCATTCTTGTAGAACTCCACGAACGTGAGTCGCATCGGGTGCACCAGCGACGATATCGTCGACATGAAGAGGTTGATGCCGTGTCCGATGAGCAGTATCACCGAAGCCCCCACGACCTGCAGCACGATTGCCCACCACGGCGAAGCCGAAAGGTCGCCGTCGAGTCCCGTGATGCCGATTGCCAGGGAGTTGAACACCAGCGCCAGCACACCGCCCGAAAGTCCGATGGCGAACAGACGGATGTAGCTCAACACGTCGCTCAACAGTCCGGTGATGTTGTTGTATGTGTTCCACAGTCCCGAGCCGAAGTTGGCGAATATGTTCTTGCCCGGCGAGTTGAAGAAGAGCATCAGCACCAGGCTCAATCCCGCCACGGCAAGGAATGCCGGGGAGCCCATTGTGAACCCGGGGATGACCCAGGCCCCGTTGAGCATCGACAGTCCTGATGCCAGGCAACACGAGAGTATGAGCAGGAACCAGCCCAAAGAGCCGAGCGCATACCTGAATCCGAACAGCCGCGTGGTCATGCAGATGTTTATCAGCATACCGAGCATTATCTGGACAATACCCAGTACCAGCGACATGGAGAAGAAATCCTGCTGGAAATTCAGGAAGTGGAATCCCTTGAACATCGGCACACTCGATATCGAGAGTCCGAAGAAGGCGTTGGAATAGAATCCGAACAGCGCTGTCGCACCGCCGCAGATTACGGTCAGCCATGCCGCACGGCGCAGCTTTTCGCCGCCCTTCTTGAGCAACAGCAGTCCCGCCAGCAACAGAATCAGTCCGTAGCCGGCATCGTTGAGACATATTGCAAAGAAGAGCATGTAGAACGGTGCGAAGAACGGCGTAAGGTCCAGCGTGCCGTATTTCGGCAGCGCATAGAGCGACCCTATGAGTTCGAACACGCGGGCGAAGCGGTTGTTCTTCAGTTTCACCGGCGTATCGTCCTCCGGCGTCGGTTTGCTCTTTATGTAGACCACGTTCGGATAGGCGTTGAGCACCGCGTCCATACGGTCGCAGTTGCTCTCCTCGACCCAGCCCTCCATGACCATCAGCATGCCGTCGGCAGCCGAGCCGGCCGTGGATTCGATGCGAACGTTCTGCATCTTCATCTTCAGCGCCGAGAGCTCGCGGGCAATCTCCTCACGCGAGTCGGCACATGCAGCCATCTCGCCGTCGAGTTCGCGCAGGCGCTTCTCGCACTTCTCAATTCCGGAGCGTGCATCGGCAACGCTCATCGACGGAGCCTTGAGCTCCTGTGCATCGACCGACACTTCCGAAAGTCCGTCATCTATCACGACAAAACGCGCCTGTGAATCCTCCTCGGATATCAGGGCGATGTTGTACCTTCCGCCCCATTCCTCCGCGTTCTTGTCGTACGTGCTCTTCTGCGTCACGAAATAACGGAGATGCACGCCGGCATCCGACAGTTTGGCCATGTCCGAGACCGAAAAGTCTCCCCACGGGCCCCACTCGTCGACAACCTTTCCGTAACGCGACATGTCGGACTTCACCTGTGCGATTCCGGCCTGCACGGCGACATAGGTCTCATAGGCCTTGCCCTCATCGGCCTTGCGCCCCGACGGGGAATACCCCTTGGACGCGGCAAGCGACGAGAGTGCGGCAAGCGCCTTGGAACGGCCGTCGATCTCCGACAGGAGCTGACGGTCGTTGTCCGAAGGCTCCCAGCCCGAAGAGGTGATATCCACCATTCCGGTCTCGCGCAACGTCTCGATGAAACGGTCGTATTCGGCGGAAAGAAGCACGATGTCGTATTTCATCATTTTGACTATCATATCGCACTGCCCTCCCTTGCAGCAGCCTGTTGGCGGGTCTTTACTATCTTCTGTGAAGACTTGGAGAGGTTCTCCTCGTCCTCCATGAAACGTTTTATCTTGCGTATGGCATCCTCGTACCCGGGTATCTGAACCTTCTCGTAGAGGTTTACCTTCTGAGTGGTCTTGCGGCGTGCGTAGTCCAGAAGCTCCATCTGCCGGTCGTAGACCTCGTACTCGATACCCAGGCGCGCGATGCGCTTGAGCACGTCCATACCCTCGTCATACCACGACGGCGAGGAGAAGAGGTCATACGGTTTCTCGTCGAATATCACATCCTGCAGTTGCGGGATGCGGACCCCGGCTATCTTGTGCATCGTCAGGACCACGTCCGTCACACGAAGCAGCGTACAATCAAACTCTCCCCAGAGCGCCGCCATGTAGTCGTACTCCGCGACGAGTGCGTCCAGCTTGCGGCGGTATCCGGCAGCCGAGTCCTTCGCCCGCTTCACCTCGGAGCGCAGTGCCGACTCCTTACTCTTGATGGTAGGGAGTGCGTTCTGCCGCATCTTGAGCTGCTTGCCGAGTTCGTTGAGCGAAGTCTTGTTATATTGAAATTTGATTGCCATTGCGTTCTATTCTTTCCAGTATTTGGCGATGAGGTCGGCCTTGATTGCAACCTCCTCCTTCGTGAAGTACTTGGCGAAGAGTGTCCATGCCGTATCGAGCATCTCGGTGATGCCGATGTTGATGTCGATGGCCAGCAGCTTCTCCGAGTAGTCGCGGGCGAACTTGAGTGCACGCTCGTCGTAGTCCGACAGGTCGAAACCGTTCTCGAGCTTCGTCTTCGCATTGGCCGCGTCGGCGTAGAGGCGCACGCAGGCGTTCATCACCTGCGGATGGTCCTCACGCGTCTTCTTGCCGATGACGAGCTGCTTGAGTCGCGACAGCGAACGGAACGGGTCGATGATGACCTTACCCGTATCGGAGTCGTTGCGCAGGAAGAGCTGACCTTCGGTGATGTATCCCGTGTTGTCCGGCACCGCGTGGGTGATGTCGCCGCCCGAAAGGGTCGTCACGGCGATGATGGTGATGGAACCGCCGTTAGGCAGCTGCACCGCCTTCTCGTAGATCTTCGCAAGGTCGGAGTAGAGCGAACCCGGCATCGAGTCCTTCGACGGAATCTGGTCCATACGGTTCGAGACGATGGCCAGCGCATCGGCATACAGCGTCATGTCCGTCAGCAGCACCAGCACCTTCTCGCCCTTGTCCACGGCGAAATACTCGGCCGCCGTGAGGGCCATGTCCGGCACGAGCAGACGCTCCACCGGAGGGTTTTCCGTAGTGTTGACGAACGACACGATGCGGTCGAGCGCACCCGCGTTCTCGAACACCTGCTTGAAGTAGAGGAAGTCGTCGTTCGTCAGTCCCATTCCGCCGAGGATAATCTTGTCGGCCTTGGCGCGGAGCGCAACGTTGGCCATGACGGTGTTGTACGGCTGGTCAGGGTCGGCGAAGAACGGTATCTTCTGTCCGGTCACGATGGTGTTGTTGAGGTCGATACCCGCAATACCCGTGGCGATGAGCTCCGACGGCTGTATACGCTTGTAAGGGTTTACGGTCGGGCCTCCGATCTCGCGCGCCTCGCCTTCGATAGGCTCTCCGCCCTCGATCGGTTCTCCGTAGGCGTTGAAGAAGCGTCCGGCAAGGTTGTCCGAGACCTTCAGCTTCGGCGGCTCGCCGTGGAAGACGACCTCCGAGTCGGTGGCCAGACCCTCCGTGCCGGCGAATACCTGCAGCGTGACGGAGTCGCCCATGATCTTCACCACCTGCGCAAGCTTTCCGCCCACGGTGGCGAGTTCGTCATTGCCTACGCCGGTAGCGCGGAGCGTCACCGTCGCCTTGGTAATGTTGTCGATTTTGGTATATATCTTCTGAAATGCTCGTGTTGTCATATCGCTCGATTATTTACTCTGTTCGGAAACATACTTTTCGATCTGCCTCTGGTAGTCGTAGAACTTCTCGCTCTTCCACTCCGAGTAGTTCATCTGGCGGAAGAGGTTGATGAGGCCCTTGAAGAACTTCGAGCACGCCTCGAAATCGGCGAAGTCGAATGAGCGGTCGCAGATGCCGAGCACCATCTTGTACATCATCTGCTGGCGCTCCATAGGGCAGTTGGCGTCGATGTCGTCGAAGGCATCCTGCTGCAGCACGACGAAGTCGATGAGCTCGCTCTTCCAGAAACGCTCGTGGTACTCCACCGGAACGCCGTCGTCGCCGAGGATGTTGATCTGGTCGTTGGCCTCCTTGCCACGCTGCACGATTGTCTTGCCGCGATAGACGAGGCTCACCCAGTCCTTCTCGATCTTCTCGCCGAGATACTCCTCGACCTCCGGATACTCCAGATACTTGGAGTAGGACTCCAGCGGGTCGATTGCCGGGTAGCGCTTCGAGTCGGCACGGTTCTGCGACAGCGCATAGAAGCAGCGCGCAGCCTTCTTCGTGGACTCCGTGACAGGCTCCTTGAGGTTACCTCCGGCCGGCGACACGGTTCCGAGGAAGGTCACCGAACCGGTCTGGCCGTTGTTGAGCTTCACGAGTCCCGCACGCGAATAGAAGTTCGAGATGATCGCCGAGAGGTCCATCGGGAAGGCATCCTGTCCCGGAAGCTCCTCCAGACGGTTCGACATCTCTCGCAGCGCCTGCGCCCAACGCGACGTCGAGTCGGCCATCACGAGGACCTTCAGTCCCATCGAGCGGTAATACTCGCCGATGGTCATACCCGTATACACGGAGGCCTCACGCGCCGCAACCGGCATGTTCGACGTGTTGCATATTATTATGGTACGTTCCATGAGCTTGTGGCCCGTATGCGGGTCGACAAGTTCCGGGAACTCCTTGAATATCTCCACAACCTCGTTCGCACGCTCGCCGCAGGCAATCATGATGATGATGTCGGCGTCGGCCTGCTTCGATATGGCGTGCTGGAGCACCGTCTTGCCGGCTCCGAAAGGACCCGGGATAAAGCCCGTACCACCCTCGGCCAGCGGGTTGAAGGTATCTATGGCGCGGACGCCGGTCTCCATCACCCTCGAAGGACGCGGTTTCTCGGCATAGCAGCGTATGGCCTGCTTCACCGGCCAGCGCTGTACCATCGTCACCGGATGTTCGCCTCCGTCGGCATCGGCCAGCACGGCTACGGTCTTATTCACCGTATATTCGCCCGCCTCGACAATGCTCTTGACCGTATATTTGCCCGTCATCACGAACGGCACCATGATTTTGTGTGCCACCCACTGCTCCTGCACCTCGCCGAGCCAGCTTCCGGCCGACACCTTGTCGCCGACCTTGGCCAGCGGCTTGAACTCCCACTTGCGGTCGAAATCGACAGGGTCGGTTATCGAACCGCGCTCGATGAAGAGCGAATCCATCTTCGCGAGGTCGTTCTGGAGACCGTCGTAGTTGCGCGAAAGAAGACCCGGAGCGAGCGTCGCTTCGAGCATGTGTCCCTCGAATTCCACCTTGTCGCCGATTTTCAGACCGCGGGTGGAGTCGAAGACCTGCACGTAGGCGTCGTCGCCCACGACCTTGATGACCTCGGCCATCATCTTGGTATCATCGCAGTATACATGGCATATCTCGTTCTGCCCGACTGCCCCGTCGGCCTTCACGATGACGATGTTGGAGATGATACCGTTTACACGTCCTGTAGTTTTCATATGTAGTTTCATGATTTATTTATCAATTCCCTGCCATCGAGCTCGCCGCGCAGGCGCTCGAATATCTCCCGGCCGAACTTGCGGTCGAGACGGCTCCAGCGAGCCACCATGTTGGCCTTTACCAGATAGGCCAGAACAGCATTCACGTCGTAATAGTCGAATACGGAGAGTTCCGACGCCATGTCCCAGCGTATGAGGTCGAGCTTGCGCTCACGCTCGACGATGTTGTGTTCGTCGGTCATGGCCGTTATCGCCGCCTCGACATACGGGAGTTCGTTACGAAGTCCGAAATCCGACGAGGAGCTGCGTTTCAGCTGCTCCGCGACATCTCCGTCGCCAACGACGACGCTCTCGACGGGCAGCGACTTGCCGCGTGCCGTCACCGCCGCGAGGATATTGCGCAGGTTGCGGTCGAACTCCGACCACTCGCGCAGGAAGCGCGACGAAGAGTCCGCGCAGTCACCGTAATATGCTTCGAACAGCGTGCGGGCGAACGGCCGCGACACATCGACGGTCTCGGCCTCATCGCCTTCCGGATTGGCATAGGCACGGAGCACCTCCGCCACACGTCCGCCAAGGTGCGACGGTGACTTCATCTCTTCCGAGAGCTCCTCCCCGTTCAGACGCCCGAGCACATTGTGCGACGTGCTTCCGTTGCGCAACCCGACGATGTTCTCGCAATCGTAATAGGCATACAGCAGCCTCACGCACTTCATGTCGCGTGAGGAGAGCGTCTCCCCAACCTCCGCAAGAATCTCTTCGATATCGAAATTCTTGGATTCGGAGTCGAGAGCATACTCCCTGAAGCCCGAAACGAGCGAATAGTAGTTTCTCGAGAACATACGGTTAAGCGAAGAGCATTTGTGAAACCTTCTCGCGCAGATACTCGTGCATCAGAGCCTCGAAGCTCTCATCGGTGAACGAGATATAGTATCCGCCATCCTTGGCACCGACCTTGAAACCGGTACGCACCTCCGACGAATAACCCACCTCAAGACCTGCGGCGAGCAACTCCTTGGCCGATGCGGCAAGCCTCTCTTCAAGCTCCTTGCGGCGCGACTCAGGCAGCAGGGCCTCCAGGCGCACATCCGACGAAGCTCCGTTCCAGTTCTTTGCGACAGCTAGGAGCATCTCCTTTACGAATGCCGCATCGAGCGTGGCCTCCTTCACGGCCGCTCCGGCGCTGCGGGCGGTTATGAGGTCGGCGATTTCGCCCTTTATCTTGGCTACGGCCTGCTTTCCGGCGAGCTCGATCTCGGTCATCGTGTTCTTCTCCACGTCGGCCGCCTTCGTCTCTGCCCTCTTCACGATGTCGCCGGCCTTTGCCTCGGCCTCCGCAACAATCTTCGCAGCCTCGGCCTTCGCCTCCGACACGAGACGGTCTGCCTCGGCGCGGCCCTTCTCCAAACCTTCACCGTAAAGTTTGTCGGTGAGTTCTTTCAATTTGTTCTCCATAGCGATTTATGATTTTTCGAATTCATTTACCAAACTTAATGCACACCGGCCGAAAATCCGATGTGCGGCAACAGCGTGAAACAACCCTGCCGTTCCAATAAAAGCTGCGCAAATGTAACAAAAAAATTCTCCTCACGCAAGCGCGCGGACAGGCTTTTGCGAAGCTTTTGTCTTTTTGAACATTTTTAAGGCGTTTTGAACACAGGTAAAGTGGTCTAAAATTCGCATATCGACAAACGAAAATACGCGGGTAATCCCACGTATTTCGATATGCAATATATTGACATACAGATATATTTACTGGTGCTGCGGACGCAGCAGGTCCTGCACCACCTTGACCGGTGAAAATGTTGTTATAGGGACATCTACGAATATCGTATTCCAATATGCCATCGCACCGTTCCACAGGCCCGGAAGTTCCTGTGCACGCAACTCGCGACCGCCGCTCGATTTCGACGAAATGAAACCTGTTTCGGGATCGGAAAAACCGCCCAGCGCGAACTTTGTCCCGTCGAACCTCCTGACCCCGCAGACGAGGTCCACCGGATTGAAGTGCGTGGCCGATTTCATCAGGTGCATGTCGTCGGCCGATATCTGGCTCGATTCGGCAATCTGCAGCGTCTGCGTACCGTCCGGATTGGCGACCCAGAACGGGCCTCCGCCCGGCTCGCCCTCGTTGCGGACCATTCCGCACACGCGGACAGGGCGGTCGAGGATGCGTTCAAGCAGCTCCGCATCGACTTTTGCACCGCCAAGTTTCACGCACAGTTCATTCTCGACGAAGCGCGCCACCTCCGAGAGGTCGGCACGTCCTTCGCGGATTGCACGCAGATAGCCGAACGTCCGCTCCTGCAGTTCCACGAGCAGGCCGGCAAGCGCCTTCTTGAACGTCACCGTATCGCCGCGGCGGGCATCGGTGGTGACGTTGTCGATATTCTTTATGAAGATTATGTCGGCGTCGATGTCGTCGAGATTCTCGAGCAGGGCACCGTGACCGGCAGGGCGGAAAAGCAGTTCGCCCGAATCGGTGCGGAACGGCGTGTTGTCCGGATTCACGGCTATGGTGTCGGTGGACGGGCGCTGTACGGAGAACGATATGTCGTACCTTATGCCGAAGCGCTCCTCATATCGGGGCACGCGCTCTGCAAGCAGCCGCCTGAAAGCCTCCATATGCTCCGGCGAAACGGTGAAGTGCAGCCTCGACACGCCATTGGACGCGGCATACTGCGCCCCCTCCACCAGATGCTCCTCCACGGCCTTGCGACAGCCGTCGGGATAACGGTGGAAGGTCACGAGCCCTTTCGGGGTGGAACCGTATCCGAGGCCCTCGCCTATTATGGCAGACACGACGGCACGGTCGTCGGAAAAGTCCTTCACGCAACCGCGCAACTCGTCGTAGAATGCAAACTTGTCGATATTCTCCACCAACTGATCTATGCCCTTGCCGCGCTTGCCGTCGTTCACGAACTCGAACAGCTCCTTGAACATACGTGTGGCAGCCCCCGAAGCCGGCACGAACTTCACCACCGACAGCGAATCGCGCATGGCATCGTAACGGCGTTCCGCCCCGGCCAGGCGTTCCGGTGACAGCACGGTTATTCCATCCCCCGGCGACGCGGCGGCAACCACGCGCAGCGACGGAAAGCCGCGCCTGAAGTTCTCGATTTGTCTTTCGACCTTTTCGACCGTCAGTCCGTGACGGCTGATCTGTTCGGAATCTCTTTCGGTAAACATAAGGTTATAATAAGTTTTATGGTTTCACACATTCAATCAAAGTTAATAAATTTTCCCGACATCTTGCCGTTTTTCGGAATTATTTTGAGCCGGATGCGTTTCTCGAAATAGTTTTGTATCTTTGCACGGAGGCGGCCGCCCGCCGAAACACTCGGCAGAGCGCTTCGGAAACAGGGCCCGCAGCCATATACAAAACGACGCAAGAGATGATTCGAGTATACGAAAACACGGATTTACGCGACCGGAACAGTTTCGGGGTGAGCCAGCGCGCGCGGATGGTGATTGAATTCGACAGCGCCGGCGAGCTGCCGGAACTCTTCTCGCGATACGCCCCGAAAGAGTGGATGGCGCTCGGCGGAGGCAACAACATCCTGTTCACGCAGGACGTCGAACGGACGCTCATCGTACCTTGCAACACCGAGACTGAAATCGTCGCCGAGGACGAAGAGTCCGCGACCGTAAGGGTCGGTGCCGGAGTCGAATGGGACGACTTCGTGGCATGGTGCGTCGGACGCGGGCTGTGGGGAGTCGAGAACCTCTCGCTCATACCCGGCAAGGTCGGAGCGGCACCCGTACAGAATATCGGCGCATACGGCGCCGAAGCGGCCGACGCGATACTCAACGTCGAGATGTTTTTCCCGGAGGAGGGTAAATTCGCGACGCTGGCGGCCGGCCACTGCGGCTTCGGATACCGCGAAAGCGTATTCAAGCACTCGCTGCGCGGACGGGTCATAATAACCCGCGTCGAGTTCCGCCTGTCGAAACGCCCCGCGCCGAAGCTCGGCTACGGAGACCTTGCACGCGAAACGGAGGAGCTCGGGGGCCCTACGCTGAAGAATATCCGTGAGGCCGTCTGCAAGATTCGCCGCTCGAAACTGCCCGACCCGAAGGTCACCGGCAACGCCGGCAGCTTCTTCAAGAACCCTGTAGTCGACGACTGCGTGGCGCAGTCGCTGCTCGGACTCTATCCCGACATGCCGCACTACCCGACCCGCGAGCCGGGGAAGACCAAGCTCGCCGCCGGGTGGCTCATCGACAAGGCCGGCATGAAGGGATGTTCCGAAGGGCATGTGGGCGTGCATCCGAAACAGGCCCTCGTACTCGTCAACCTCGGCGGAGCCACAGGCGGCGAGGTGATAGGCTTCGCCCGCAAGGTCCAGCGTCGGGTGAAGGAGATGTTCGGAATAGACATCGACACCGAAGTGAACATATTGTAAAAACCCCGCATATGCACAACTCTACCCTTCTGGATAACTTCCAGAAATACATCCAGCGCCACGAGCTGTTCACCCACGACGACAAGATACTCCTTACGGTATCGGGAGGAGTGGACTCGATGGTAATGATGTCGCTCTTCGTCAGGTCGGGCTACAACGTGGGCGTGGCGCACTGCAACTTCTGTCTGCGCGGCGCCGAGAGCGACGAGGACGAGGTCCTCGTGGCCGAAGAGGCGAAGAAATACGGCATCGTATGCTACAACCGCCGTTTCGACACGCTCGGCGAGATGGAGCGCACGGGCGAGTCGATGGAGATGGCGGCCCGCCGCCTGCGATACGCATGGTTCTACTCCCTGTGCGACGAGTACGGCTATACGGTGATATCGGTGGCGCACCACATGGACGACTCCATCGAGACATTCTTCATCAACCTGCTGCGCGGAACCGGCCTGCGCGGCCTTACGGGAATCAGCCAGCAGATGGGCAAGGTGGTCCGGCCGCTGATGTTCGCATCGCGCAAGGAGATTACGGAGTACGCCCTTGCCAACCACATACCGTACCGAGAGGATTCGTCGAACCGTTCGACAAAGTACCTGCGCAACAAGATACGCCTCGGCCTGCTGCCGATGATACGCGAGATAAACCCGAAATTCACCGCCCTCATGCGCGGCAACCTCTACAGGCTTAACGATGCACAGAGGTTCATCGAGTCGGCCATTGGCAAGGTAAAATCGATAGTCATCGAGAGCCGCGACGGAATCGACACGATACATGTTGACAGGATAGATGCCGATTTCCCGAGGGATTTCGTCATATATGAGCTTCTCAACTCCACATACGGGTTCAAGGGGGATGTTGTCGACGAGCTATGCAAGGCGCTTGAGCACGGCATGACCGGGCGCAGGTTCTATTCGCGCGAACATGTGGCCTACATCGACCGCGGGAACATCATAGTGACGAAGATAGACGACAGCGACGACTGCGAGATACTGGTAGAGCAGGGAGCCATGCGCAGCTACTGCGGCAACTCGGTGCTCTACTACGAACATACGGACATAGACCTCGTCACCGACTTCAGCGTTCCGGCCGACGTGGCGCTCATCGACGAGGGCAAGCTCAAATACCCGCTCCGCCTGCGCCGCTGGCGCGAGGGGGACTGGTTCATACCGTTCGGCATGACGGGCCGCAAGAAGGTCAGCGACTACCTCATCGACCGCAAGGTCTCGATGATAGAGAAGGGGCGCCAGTTCGTGCTGGTGTCGGGCGACGACATCGTATGGCTCGTCGGGCGCAGGATAGACGACCGATACCGCATCACCGACTCGACCGAGAACGTGCTGCGCATACAACGATACACCATATAGCAGGATGGCAAAGGGGACCATACGTTTTTCCGACTGCGAGGCCGAGTTCCGCAGGCTGTGCGCCGAAATCGACGCCGGACGGTTCGCACCCGTCTACCTGCTCATGGGCGAGGAGCCGTACTTCATCGACGCGCTCTGCGAGCGCATCGCCTCGACGGTGCTGACCGAAGCCGAGAGGTCGTTCGACCAGATCGTGCTCTACGGGCGCGACAGCGACGGCGGGACCGTGGCCAGCTACTGCCGCCAGATGCCGATGGCGGGCAACCGCGAGGTGATAATCGTGAAGGAGGCACAGCGTCTCGACAAGATAGAGAAACTCGCATCCTACACCTCCGCCCCGCTCGCATCGACCGTACTCGTGATATGCCACAAGGAGAAGAACGCCGACAAGAGGCTGCAACTCTACAAGAGCTGCAAGGCGAACGGTGTGGTGTTCGAGTCGGTACGCCCGCGCGACTACGAAATCAAGGGCTGGCTCGGCGGTTTCGTCCGTGCAAAGGGACTCGAGATAGCACCGTCGAGTGTCGAACTTCTCGTGAGCCACATCGGCACCGACATCTCGCGCATCGACAACGAACTTACAAAACTGACCGTATCGCTGCCGGCCGGCACGAAACGCATCACCGATGACGACATACAGCAGTACATAGGCATCTCCAAGGAGTTCAACAACCTCGAGCTCTGCAAGGCCGTGACCGAGAGAGACGTGAAACGTGCGCTCGAGATTGCCGACAGGCTGTCGCAGAACCCGAAGGAGTATCCGCTCCTGCTCACCGTATCGGCGCTCTTCGGCAGTTTCCGAGAGATATTCATCGTAAACTACCTCACATGGCAGTCCAGGCGGCGCGGCGCGGCATTCCCTCCGGACAGCGAGCTGCTCGGGTTGGTAAAGGCGGGCTCTCCGGCGATGCTGCAACGGCTGAAGGCCGTCGCGGCGAAGTGGGACAACCGCAAGGTGTTCGGGGTTCTCGGACTGCTGCGCGAGTACGACGCCAAGAGCAAGGGCGTCGATTCGGGCGGCGCATCCGACGGTGAGCTGCTGCGCGAACTTCTGTTGAAGATATTCACACTCTGACGCCCCATGGCCGACACAGCATACATATGCGGCGCTTTCGCCGAACTGCGGTCCGACTCGGACACGCCGTACATATATCAGGATGTACGGTTCGACGGGTTCCGTCCGCTGTCGCTGCAGCGCCACATAGAGCTGATGGACATCGTCTCGTGGAGGCTGCGCAACCGCGCAACGGGGCTTGCGGCGAAGCGCATCGCAGAGATTGCGGAGGAGCTGCTGCGCCGCAACAACTATCCGGGCGACCGCACCAACATCGTCTCCGTCCGCAGCCATGCCGACGGCACCTTTTCGGTCATCTGCCGCGGCACGTCGCTCTACGACAGCCTCACGCTCCGCGCCATACATCCCGAGGCCGTGGTCGTCGAGTGCGGTACGCCCTTCACGGGGCTGCCCACATCGGCCGGACTTGCGCAGACGCTCCTGCTGCGCGAATACGCCGCCGCCAACGGAGCGGGGACGTTCATTGGCACCGACTCTTCGGGCCGCATAGTCACGATAGACGGCTCCACCCCATTCGCAGCCAGGGGACGACGCATAATCGCACCCGAAAGCATCGCCGACGTCGAGGCCGAGAAGATGCTCCGTGCAGCCGCAAAGGCCGGACGCGAAATCGAGACCCGCAGCCTGTCGGCGGAGGAGCTGCCTACGCTCGATGAACTATTCTGCATCGATGCCCGCGGCATTACGGCGATATCGGAGTGCGACGGTACGGTATATTCGGACATCGTCGCCGAGGCCGTCTCGCGGCTTCTCGAATGATTTTATGCAAGATTCATAACCTGCCACGGTCCGCGGCGCACTATATTGCGCGAAAACCGGAAAAGACAGGTCATGAAGAAAATCCTACTCATCTACTGCGTCGTCGCCACGGTGGCGGCGGTCGCCGGCGGGAAGTTCCTGATTGGGGAGAACCGCCGTCTGAAAAACAACCAGAGTTCACTCTCACAGGAGGTGCTGCACTACCGCACGCGGCTCGGCGAGGAGGCGGCATCGGCACGTTCGCTGCGGCTGCTGTGCGGCGAATATGAGGAGCTGCGGGCCCGCGACGCCGAGAAGATCCGCGCCATGGGAATCCGCATACGGCGCCTCGAAAGCGCCTCGAAGAGCGTTACGGTGACCGGCTTTTCGGCCGATGCGCGCCTGTGCGACACGGTATTCGTCCGCGACACGGTCATATTGAGGGATACGCTACGCATTGCCGACACGCTCCGCACATTCCGGTGGGGTGACGGCTGGGTCGAGGTCGAGGGTTGCATCGAAAACGGGCGCGTACACTGCAACGTAACGAGCATCGACACGCTGCAGCAGATAGTGCACCGCGTACCGAGGAGGTTTCTCTTCTTCCGCTGCGGCACCAAGGCAATACGGCAGGAGATAGTCTCGTCGAACCCCCACACCCGCATAGCATATACGGAGTATATCGAACTCGGACGCCACCGCCGCAGGCGGTAAGGCACAGCGGAACGGCAGCGCCGACGTACAGGCACTCCGAACACATCCCGAGCCGCAGTTACGGGCCCTGGAAGTCGCCCTATCTGTCACACGAACAAACATGCCCGGCCAAAATGGCCGGGCATGCGTGTTTTACCCGTTGGGAGCCATTACCGCACATGCATACGACGGCTACGTTCCAGCCTGCGCTGCTCATACTTCATCCGCGACTCCGAATATCGCTCGTGGCGTGACCTGTCAAGCGCCCCGATATTCGCCACGGAACTGTACGAAGAAGGATAGTTGTCGAAAGAATATCCGTCATTCTGCGGGACAATGTACCACTCCGAGAAATTAGGATGGTTCAACACCGACTCCGGCACTGTTCCGCTCAAATTGTTGTACCATAAAAAACAATATCTCATATCTGGTATATTGCCCAGTTCGGCAGGGATGTAGCCTGTAAAGAGGTTGTTACCCAAATCGAGATAATGCAGTTTCGTCAGGGTTCCGAACTCGGACGAAATTTCTCCGGACAATTGATTTTCGCTCAGGTACAGAGTCGAGAGATTCACAAGCCGGAACAGTTCGGACGGAATGGTTCCGATCAGGTTGTTGCCGTATAGGACCAAATTGGTAAGGTTTGTGAGATTGCCGATGTTCTCCGGTATCGTTCCGGTAAAGTTGTTTGCGCACAACGACAAATCTATCAACCCGACAAGGTCGCACAGCCATGAAGGAATCTCGCCTTCAATCTCATTTTTATAAAGGTCCAGATATTCCAGTTTGGACATCTCCCGTATGCCCTCCGGCACGGATGTCAATCTGTTTTCGCTCAAATTCAGTTCCCTCAAATTCGGGAGATTGCCGAAATCATCCGGAACGGAGGAGATTTCGTTGCACTCCAGATACAACTCTTCCAGAAAGGCGAGTCCTCCGAGTCCCGCCGGCACGGATGTGAGTTTGTTTTTGTAAAAATCCAATATGGTCAAATTCGGCATGTTGCCGAAAATGTCCGGGACCTTCGTAATCAGGTTTATGGAAAAGTCGAGGTCACGCATGCTGGTCATGTTGCCGATGACATCCGGAACCTCCGTAAAATTATTGAATGCCAGATACAACTCTTCCAACGATGTGAGCTTGCCAAGCTCGGCCGGGAGGGCGGACAGATTGTTGTCTCCCAAGTTCAAATTCCGCAAATTCGACAGATTGCCTATCCCTTGGAGAACAGGCTCAGTAACTCCGCATCCATACAAATCCAGACCGATTACCCTACCGAGTCCGTCACACCCCACTCCGTAAAAGTCGGTTATGGAGTTATCTGCAGTCCAAGAGCTCCTGATGCTCTCCGGAGCGGCATCACCCCAGGCCTGCGCGATGGCTATCAGAGTATTTTTGTCGGTATCGTCAACACCCCCATCTTCATCTATGCCGTAACCCTCCTGTTGCGGATTGAATACAAAATCATAGAAGTTGACATTCGCTCTCAACCCCACTGGAATCGTGCCGGACAACATGTTGTTCGAGAAATCGACATATTCAAGGTTCTCCAGGTTTCCCAGTTCAGCCGGAATCGAACCCGTCAGGTTGTTGTCGTTAAAACGAAGTTCCGTGAGCAATTCCAGATTTCCAAGTGCGGCCGGAATCGAGCCGGTCAGGTTGTTTTCTTCAAAACGAAGTTCCGTAAGCAATTTCAGATTCCCAAGTTCGGCCGGAATCGAACCCGTCAGGTTGTTTTCTTCAAAACGAAGTTCCGTGAGCAATTCCAGACTCCCAAGTGCGGCCGGAATCGAGCCGGTCAGGTTGTTGCTATGAAAGCAAAGGGTCTCAAGCAATTCCAGATCCCCCAGTTCGGCCGGAATCGAGCCGGTCAGATTGTTGCCATGAATGCAAAGGAACGATAACGACTTCAGATTTCCTATCTCTACCGGAATCGGACCCGTCAGGTTGTTGCTGCCCAATGCAATATAGGATAAATACTTAGCATTTCCTATCTCCGTCGGAATCGGACCCGTCAGATTATTGTAGGAAATATCGATACTGCGCAGGCCCGGTATACTGAACAGTGCAGCACTCAATTCCCCATTCAAGATATAATCATACACATATAAATCCACCCAATATCCTATCTCCGCTTCATCGGCCGGCTCCACTTGCATGATCTGCCACTGTTCCAACGGATTATCCATGGTCCAACCTGTTTGGCCAAGCATCTCTTCAGTGGCACCCATATCAAACATCGCCGTGCGTATCTGCTGCTTGATAAAGGTCTCCATATCGTTTACAACCGTCACCTTGCACTCCTCGCGGTATTCACCGTCTTCGGTCGAGACAACGACGGTGGTTTCACCCACACTGACTCCGGTGACAACTCCGGAATCGTCCACGGTGGCAATGGACGGATATTCCGAGCTCCATGCAAGAGCCGGTGTTGCTGCCGTCTCCGGATGCACTATAACTTCAAGGGTAGCACTTTTACCGACAGGAAGTATCATGGTCTGTCGGTCGAGAGAGATCGAAACTTCCGATGTTCCCGGGGTCGGAACATCACTCTTGGTACATCCTGCCAGCATCATGCCGACAAGCGCCGTCACAACAAAAAAAAGATTTTTGGCTCTCATGGTATGGTATCTGTGTTAAAAATATTCGGGACGCAACAAACATCTCAAAAAGTCACATCTCACATATACGAAAGGACAAGTGCAGAGACAAACGAAAACATGAATGGTCTTGTCTGGCCATGCCGAGCCGCGTCATATATTCGCACCATGCAAATATACGAAAAGACAATAACAGAGCCAAATGAAAACAACCGTTTTATTCATGGCTACGCCGAAACCGCATGCCGTAACAGTATTTCCTTCCCGGAAATTTGTCGCCGCATGTGCGCATACGTTCTTTTTCGCCATCAATGCACAAGATTCGCCGATTTTGTTTATATTTGTATATTTGCAGCGTGTTATGAAAAAAATCGCACTGTTTCCGGGCTCGTTCGACCCATTCACACTCGGCCACGCCTCACTCGTGGAACAGACATTGAGACTGTTCGACGAGATTGTAATCGCCGTAGGCGAGAATATATCCAAGGTTCACCTGCTCGACGTGGAGAGCCGCTGCAGGCTCATTTCGGACATCTACGCCTCAGAGCCGCGCGTCAGCGTAAGGAGTTACGGGACGCTGACCGGAGAGTTCGCAATGGAGGTCGGTGCCTGCGCCATCGTCCGCGGAATCCGCAATACCACCGATTTCAACTTCGAACGCAGCATAGAGGCCACCAACCGGCGTCTGTTCCCGTCGGTGACCACGGTGCTGCTCGTAACCCCCGACGAATACGCCCACATCTCGTCGAGCATCGTACGTGAGCTCGTGTCGTTCGGTCACGACGTCGGAGAGTTCATGCCCAAGGGCGTTAGGCTTTCGGACTACATGAGCAAATAGCACACCAGACAAAGCAAACCTGACAGGCAAACGAAAGAACAATATATCTACCTTATTTTATGGAATTTACAGCGGAAATGATTGCCGGGCTCATCTCGGGTGAGGTCGTCGGCGACAAGAATGCGGCGGTACACACCGTATCGTCGATTGAGGGTGGCGGGAAAGGTTCGCTTTCATACCTTTCCAACCCCAAGTATGAACCGTTCATATATACTACCGGCTGCTCGATAGTGCTTGTAGGCCGCGACTTCGAACCCAAATCGGAGGTAAAGGCAACGCTCATACGCGTCGATGACGTGAACATGTGCGTGCTCAAGCTGCTGGAGATGTACAATGCCATGAAGCCGCAGAAGAGCGGGATCAGCCGCCTCGCCTCCATCTCCGACAAGGCGAAGGTGGGCAAGGATTGCTACATTGGCGATTTCGCCGTAATCGAGGCCGGCGCCGAAATAGGCGACGGAGCCAAGATATACCCGCAGTGCTACATAGGCGACGGCGTGAAAATCGGCGAGGGGACGAAACTCTATGCCGGAGTGAAGGTATACGAAGGCTGCCGCATCGGCAAGCGCTGCATACTCCACGCCGGGGCCGTAATCGGGGCCGACGGATTCGGGTTCGCCCCGAATGCCGGAGGAGGCTTCGACAAGATCCCGCAGCTGGGCAACGTTATCATAGAGGATGACGTCGAGATAGGAGCCAACACCTGCGTGGACCGCGCCAAGACCGACTCCACGATAATCCGCCGCGGCGTGAAGCTCGACAACCTGATCCAGATAGGCCACAACGTGCAGATCGGCGAGAATACCGTAGCATCGGCCCAGACCGGCATCGCCGGCACCTCGAAGGTCGGCCACAACTGCTTCATCGCGGGACAGGTCGGCATAGCGGACCACATCACTATCGGCGACAACGTCAAGATAGGCTCCCAGAGCGGCATCGACCGCGACGTGCCGTCGGGCGAGGTGCGTTTCGGATACCCGGCCATGCCTGGCATGCAGTTCTACCGCTCGCACGCCGTATTCCGCATACTTCCGGAGCTGCGCCACCGCATCGACATGCTCGAGAAGCAGTTGAACGAGCTCAAGAAGGAGTAAGAGAGAGTAAAAACCATAATCAATAAAAGTCAAGGATATGAAAAAAATGTTATTGCTGGCACTTGCCGCCGCATCGGTGGCGTGCTCGAATCCCCGTTGCGTGATCAGCGGCAAGGTGGAGAACCTCAACGACGGATACATCTATCTGGCCGACCAGAGCAACATGGAGATTATCGACTCCGCCCTGGTAAGCAACGGAAAGTTCAAGTTCGTGAACTGCTCGGAGGAGCCGACCCTGGCCCTGATACTCAACGGCAAATCCCCTATCGCAACGGTATTCACCGATAACGGCAAGATTACCGTAACCGGCGATGCCGCATCCGACGAAGGCCTCGTCGTATCGGGAACCCCTTCAAATGACGGCATTGCAGCCATGCGTGCCGAGTTCGGCGACCTGCTCGACCGTATGAACAAGGCCGATGAGAGCGAGAAGGAGAAATTCGTCGACGAGTACTACGCGCTCATCGACCGTCACATCGAAGCCAACCGTGACAATCTCTTCGGCGTCTACTCGCTGCTCGACTCCAAGAGCGCACGCCTCTCCGGCAAGGAGCTTCTGGAGGAGATCAACAAGTTCCCGGAGGAGCTGCGCAACAACAAGGTCGTAAAGGAGGCCATCGAGAAGGCCGAGCGCAAGATGAAGGTTGAGCCGCAGGCCGAGGGCAGCGATTTCGTACCGAAGTACATCAACATCGTACAGAAGAACATCCACGGTGAGGAGATTTCACTCCGCGATGTGGTACAGAACCCGAAGAACAAGTATGTCCTCGTCGATTTCTGGGCTTCATGGTGCCAGCCGTGCATGCATGAGGTTCCGGTACTCGTAAAGGCTTACAAGAAGTACCACAAGCTCGGATTCGAAATCTACGGAGTTTCGTTCGACCGCGACATCGCCAAGTGGAAGGATGCCATGAAGGAGAACGGCATGAAGTGGATAAACGTCAGCAGCCTCAACTCGTTCGACAACCAGGCTGCCGAGGATTACGTTATCGAGGCCATACCGGCCAACGTTCTCATCGACTGCTCGAACGGCACCATCATCGCACGCGATCTCCGCGGCGAGGATGTGGAGAAGCGCCTGGCGGAGATTTTCGGCAAATAATCCCGCCCGCGGCAAACATTGCTAAGCAGTCGGCACGATGTCCGGAAAGATGGAAAGATACCGCATACTCGGCATAGACCCCGGTACCAACTACATGGGTTACGGCGTCATAGAGGTCGAAGGCAGACGGCTCGGGGCCGTAGTCCTCGGCGCAGTCGACATGCACCGCCTGTCCGACCCGTACGCCAAGTTGCGCTACATCTTCGACAGCGTATGCCGGCTGATAGACGAATACCGGCCGTCGGAGGTCGCACTCGAATCGCCCTTCTTCGGCCGCAACGTGCAGAGCATGCTCAAACTGGGACGCGCTCAGGGGGTGGCCATGGCCGCCGCCCTGAGCCGTAACCGGAACGTCTACGAATACGCCCCCACGCGCATCAAGCAGTCCATCACCGGGCGCGGCTCGGCATCGAAGGAGCAGGTCGCAGGAATCGTCATGCGGACGCTTCACATCGAGGACAAGCCCGACAAGTTCGATGCGACCGACGGCATGGCGGTGGCCCTGTGCCACTACTTTACCGCATCGAGTCCGATAAACGACGTACTCGGTCCCGAGCGCATAAAGGGTCTCGGCGGAGACAAACGCGCAAAGAAACGCGGCTCCAGCACATGGGAGCAGTTCCTGCGGGAAAATCCTGAGCGTGAGGTAAAATAATTGCCGATGCAGGAGGAGATACCGCACCGGCAATAATTTTTTTGCCGAAATATTTGCTCGAATCGTAAATTTGCCTTACATTTGCAATCGCAATTCGGCTCCGTAGCTCAACTGAATAGAGTACTTGACTACGGATCAAGCGGTTACAGGTTTGAATCCTGTCGGAGTCACCACCAAGAGAGCCTGAACGACATCAAAGTTGTTCAGGCTCTTGGTTTTTTATGCATCCGGGCCTCTGCCTGCCCCTACATCACTGGTCACGGCATTATAGCTCCGTGGCAGGTGCACACCTCCGCAGCAACCTCCACGGCACGGGCATGGCTCTCGCGGAGAGTATAGCCCTGCAGAAGCATTGCGACGAATGTCGCCGTAAACGAATCCCCCGCTCCTACCGTGTCGGCGACCTCGACATGCGGCGTCGGGATGCGCGAAACGGCACCGTCTCCGCACACCACCGTACTCCCGACCGCACCTTCGGTATAGACTACATACCGCAGGCGGAACATCTCGCACAGTCTCCGCAGACGCACCTCGGCCTCACCGCAAAGGGCATAGAAAGAGGAGAGCGTCACGAGTTCGTCCTCGTTGAGCTTGAAAAGGTCGGCCCGGCGCAGCGACGCCGTCACGGTCTCCGGATCGTAATAGTCCTGACGCAGGTTTATGTCGAAGACCCTCAAAGCCTCCTCCGGCGCGGCATCCACCATGGCCAGTATCGACCCGCGCGAGACCTCGCTGCGCTGCGCCAGCGAACCCCAACACACAGCATCGGCCTTCGACACCGCCTCCAGTGTTGCGGCATCGGCCTCGATATGGTCCCATGCCACGTTCTCGTGAATGTCGTATGTCGGAACACCCTGCGAATCCACCTTGACATCGACACTTCCCGTCGGGAAACCGTTTCTCTGCACAAGCGCGTCATCGAGGCCTATGCGGCGAAACTCACCGAGGAGCTCGTCGCCCGAAGCATCGCGGCCCAACGCACTTACGGCCAGCGCACGGCAACCGCCGCGCGCGGCGTAATAGGTGAAGTTGACCGGCGCACCGCCCATGCGCCTGCCTGACGGCAGGACATCCCAGAGCAGCTCGCCCACTCCGATGACAAAAGGTCTCTGCTCCATGGCCGCTACAAGTCTATCATTACCTTCATGCTCGTCTCGCGGTTCGCATCGATGAACTTGTATGCATCGTCGTACTGTTCGAACGGGAAACGGTTCGAGATAAGGGGCTCCAATGCAATGCGGCCGGCCTCGATCTCCTCCACTGCCTTCAGATAGTCCTCGTGGCGGTACATCATCGAACCGATGAGGTTGAGTTCGTGCTCGCCCAGGTAGAACATGCTTATGGCAGGGTCGTGTGCATGCACGCCGACGATTATCACGTCGCCGCCCTTCTCGATCAACTCCATGAGAGAGCGCACCGACGACTCCACACCGGCGCACTCGAAGCCGACGCTGAATCCCTCATCACCGAAGATCTCCTCAAGAGCCTCTCCGAGAGGTCTCGACGCCACGTTAACCGTATCTGCGATTCCGCATTCGCGCGCCTTGGCGAGACGGAAGTCACTCACGTCGGTGATCACTACCCGTGCGGCGCCGCGGGCCCTGGCGAACTGTGCAATCAGATTGCCGATGGTTCCGGCCCCCGACACTACGACGTTGCGCCCCTCGAGCGAATGCGGACGCGAGGTGGCATGTGCCGCTACGGCAATAGGCTCGACCATGGCGGCGTACTCCAGCGGCATGTCGTCCGGAATTCGCACGATGCGGTCTTCGGGCACCACAAACAGGTCCTGTCCCGCCCCGTCGGCCTGGAACGCCTGGACACGGAGTTTCTGGCAGACATTGTACTGCCCGCGCCGGCACGGATTGCACGTTCCGCATACGAGCTGCGGACGCGCCGTCACCTTGTCTCCGACGCATACGGTCTTCACGCCGCGGCCGACAGCCACGACATATCCCGAATACTCATGTCCCTGCACCACAGGATAGAAGGTCGCAGGGTGCACCCCATGATACGAATGTATCTCCGATCCGCATATGCCTATATGCTTTACGTTGATGAGAATCTCATCGTCGGCAAGGCTCTTCGCATCGATGTCCGGAACCGTCCTGAATTCGATAGTCCGGGGTGCGGTCAACACCATCTGTCTCATTTTGGATTATATGTTTAAGGTTTTGTGTGTATGGTTTTCAACTTGTTTTCCACGACCACGTCACCGGCCCGTCGGCCGGCGCCGTCATCAGCACTCCTCGCTCCGTTCGGCCGTCGTGTCTATGAGCGTATAAACCTGCATGTACGGCACGTCGGTGCGGCCGACACCCTTGCGCATGAGCTCCTTCAGCTCCTCGAGCCTGTCGGAGTATACCTCGCGCGGGAGGATGCCGTGACGCCGGCATATCGAGGCCGCCATGCCGACCACCTCGCCCATCATCGCCGTGGTACGCATGACGCGGACCGTTCCGAGGGCGATATGCGTGACGCTGATGTTGCGGCCCGCCATGAACATGTTGCTTATGTCCTTAGAGCAGAAGCAGCGGTACGGTATCGGATAGAATCCGAGCGGATCGAGATGGCCGCACGAAAGATATTCCATACCCGGGAAGAGTTTTCCGTTCTCCGGGTCCGGATAGTGCTGGTCGATATACCACGACGTCGAGACGCTGGCATCCGGATATACGGTGCCGCTCTTGAGATCCTGCTCGCGAAGCACAAACTCGCCCAGAAGCCGGCGCGACTCGCGCTTTCCGGCCACATGCGACACCCATCCGAGATAGCTGTTGCGGTACTCGTCGCGCTGTGAGAAACGGTTTTTCAGATATGACCAGTTGGAGTATGCGACATACATTCCGTAGTCGCGTATGCGCTCGGCATCGGCAATCTGGTCGTCGCGCATGCCGACCTCCCAGTACCACTGTCCGCGGCGTACCTTCTGCACGCTGCGTTCGTCGATCGGAAGGCCCCAGTCGATATCCGGGAACGGACGCTCGCGCTCGTCCTCAAGACAGTACCACTGCAGCGAAGCACCCATGGTCATGCCGTCGGCCTTCTCCGGAGCCGACTCCTCGCCGTATTCGCTCGCGGCCTCGCGGCCCATGTGCCATCTGGCACCCGCAAGCACGCCGAGGACGGCATCGCCGGTACAGTCGGCAAACAGGCGTCCCGTTATGCGTATGCGCCGGAACGTATCCACATTGGTAGCCGTAACGGCGCTTATGGTGTCATCGGCGCTCTTCTCGACTCCGCTCACGCGGTAGCCCATTATCAGCGTTATGCGCTCCTCCGCCTCGATTACGGCGAGTTTGCGCTCGTCCTCATACACGTCGGCCGTACGTGCATTTCCCTTTCTCCACGGTCCGAACTCGTTGAGGAGGTAGCCGAGCGACGGGTACATTCCGATGTTCAGACGTCCGCCGAGGCCCACGCGAATCTCCGACGAGTTGTTGCCGCCCAGCACATGGCGGTCCTGCACCAGCGCCACGCGCGAACCGAGTCTTGCCGCGGCAAGCGCCGCGCACATTCCGGCCACGCCTCCGCCGACAACGACGAAGTCGAAATCGCCCGCATCCTCCGGCTCCGAAGGGAGACCCAGCAGCCTCTTCCGCAAATCGGCATACGCATCGAGGGAGTTTCCCGGCACGCTGCCGCTGCGCGTAAGGAGAACAGCATCGCAGCGCGCATCGAAGCCCTTCAGGTCGTGAAGCGCCACACGGTGCTCTCCGCGGTTGAGGAAGACGCGCGGCCCGCGCTGCCAGTGCCACTCGCTGTCGCCGTTGCCGAATACGGTGCCCGTACTGCGTCCGTCAACGAGCAGCTCGAATATGCCCGGCGTCGGGGCGTCGGACCAGTATCGCGTCCAGTTTCTCGTACGCACGAAAACATCGTACTCCCCATCCTCCGGAATCCGAGCCGTCGTTACCGCATCGGCCACAGGCTCGCCAAGTCCGTGCGCAAGCAGATACGTTGACCCCATCAGGTCGATAAACTGCTGGTCGGCGGTCCAGCCGCCGCGGTCATCGAACATCGCCCCGAGCAACAGGACCGAATTCGATGCCGAAATCTCCTCCATCTTCATATGCATTGTATTTTTGTCTTCATTTTCACTGAACATCCGCCCTACGGAGCCGCCCTCGACAAGTAGGGGGTCAAGCACCAGATCGCTGCACGGGACATCGGTTCCGCCTTCGATGCGCGCCCGAAGCAGTTCGAACGACTTCTCGCCCATGAGGCCTACCGGCTGTTCGATCCGGGCAATCGTCGGTTCCAGAAGGTCGAAGGCCTCGTTGTCGTCGAAACACAACAGGGCCATGTCGTCGGGAATGCGGACTCCCGATCTCTTCACTGCCCCCAGGGCAAACGCAGAGAGCGTATTCGTAGGAAACACCATAGCCTCCACACCGCGTTCTGCGGCATCCCTGACTATATCGGTGACCCGCGCCTCCGCACTGCCGTAGATGCAGCGGTGTATGTGGGCATGGCGGCCGATCCCGAGCTCGTCCATCGTACGGAGATAGCCCCTCTCCCTGTCCACGAGGCTGGAGATACGCATCTCATAGCTCACCGTCTCGATACGGCGGTATCCCCTGCCGTAAAGGTAGCGCACCCCCATCTCTCCGGCGCGCAGGTTGTCGAGCAGCACCCTCGAAGCCTCCACACCCGGAACATCGCGGTCGAGCAGCACCACCGGCATCCCGGTAGCGGCGACACGGCGCACCGCCTCCTCGCCGCCGTCGCACGGAGCAAGTATAAGGCCGTCGACACCCTTGTTGGTCATGACACCGAGCATATGCTCGAACTTGTCGGCCTTCTCGTCGGTGCTTGCGAATATCACCGAATAGCCCGACTCGCACGCGACATTTTCTATGCGGCGCACAATATCCGAAAAGAATCTGTTTGCAATATCGGAGACAACGACTCCTATCGTCCGCGTCTTGCCGCTGCGAAGCGAACTCGCCGCAACATTGGGATGGTAATCCAACCTCTCGGCCACCTCGAGGATTCTCTTAACCGTATCCTCGTTGACGCGGTACTCCTTGCCGTCAGCGCGGCGGTTGTGGCGGTTCATTACGAACGACACCAGCGCAATCGAGACCCCCGCCTCGCGTGCCACATCGCGTATGGTCACTCTTTTAACCATGGTTCCATATTGCCATAAGACGTATCACAAATATATAAACCGTTTTAGCAAATTGCAAATCGTTTTAACATTTTTTATTGGCTCCGTCCCACACTCTCAACCATATACGCTGTAAAATAGACAGTTGCACACAATAAAAAAACGGGCATCCGGTTACGGGCGCCCATTAAACGTTTTAGCAAAGCAGATATCAGATACTGTCCATAAGCCTGCGCATGAATTCGAAGGCACGGCGGCTCGGTTTGTGACGCTCCTTCCATGCACGGAAACGGTTCACGTCATCGGGCCAAAGCCTGCATATCAGCCGCACGGAGTAATACACGCCGCAAGTGACGGCAATGGCAGAGGCGACCACGACATAGAACTGCACGTCGACCGACGCCCCGCAGAGGACAGAGACCCACCACACAAGCACCACGAGCAGGTTCAGAGACACGACCGACACGGCCGTGCCGACATGCGACACACCGAGCCATATGAACATGTGGTGCAGGTGCGTCTTGTCCCCGACAAGCGGGGAGCCTCCGCGTATGATTCTGGCAATCATCACCCGGAGCGTATCGAATACCGGCACCGCAAGCAGCGCAAGCAAGAACGGGACTATACCCATGCCCCGGGAGGCGAACATCTCTCCATAAACGGGGTATGAGTCAAGCCTCATGACGAAGGCCGATACGGCGACGCCCATCAGCAGAGTGCCTCCGTCGCCCACGAACATCTTCGACCTCTTGCCGAAGGCATTGTGGAGCAGGAACGGGATCAGGGCGCCTATCGATGCCACGGCAAGAACATAGAACGGCACGTCTCCGGCCATAAAGAAGACCGAGGCGAATATGGCGCACACCGATATGGTGAAGATGGCAAAGAGGCCGTCCACACCGTCAATCAGATTCATCGAGTTGATTATTCCGACCACGGCCACCACCGTAAGAGGCAGTGATACTGCCGTCGGGAGATGTCCGACACCCCACAGGCCGTGGAAATCGTCGAGCGACAGGCCGCCGGCATAGATGAGGGCAAGCACTGCCAGTATCTGCGAGGCGAGCCTTAACAGCGGCGATATGTCCAGCACATCGTCCATGGCTCCGACGTACATCATCAGCAGCATGCACCCGAAGAGCACGAAGAGCGACGAGCAGTCGACGAGCACACATGCGCACACCAACCCCATGGTGATTCCGAAAAAGACGCCTATACCGCCGAGCACCGGTACCGGAGCAAGCTGCAGCTTTCGCGTATTGGGATTGTCCACTATATTCTTCGCGCGCGCAAAGCGCACGAGGGCCGGATGTATGACAGCCACGGATAGCATGGAGACAAGAAACGGGACGAGGGTCGCGGATATAGGGCTCATTTTCTGTTTTCTGTTTTTTCGGCATTGGCCGGGCCATGCGCTGCAGCCGGGACAAGCGTCCGGGTGCGGCTTCACATGCCGGTTTCGCGCCCGATCCAGGCCGGCAGGTCCGGATTCGTAACAATACCGGATTCAAATATAACACTCTTTTCCGATTTCGAAAGCACAACGGCAATTTTCTTTCATAGAAACGGCTTGCCGACGGCGTCAATGAGTCTGAAGTCTGCAGACAGACATGCATGCGGAGACACCGGTGCGGCATCCGCATGAACGGTAGCGGCATCTGCGCCCGCCCGCGTCACAACTCTATCGTCGAACGGAACTTCACGTTCTTTTTAGGGTTGATCTTCACAGGGGCTCCGGTGCGGGGGTTCCGACCCATGCGTGCGGCACTGTGCACCACCGAAAAGGTTCCGAAGCCCGAAAGCGTGAGCTTGTCGCCGCCGCGCAACGCGTCGACGGTTATGCTTTCGGCCGCAGAGAGGACCTTGCGGACCTCGATCTTGGACACTCCGGTCAATTCGGATATGGCATCCGCCAGTTGTGACCTGTTCATAGCAAAATAAATGACAGTAAAGACATTAACCGAAAGACAAAGTTAAGGAAAGATTTATGAATCGCAAAAAAATCTTCGATTCCATCCGACAGCGCCATCTCCAGGGACAATAAAAAAACGGGAAAGAAAAGGGCATGGAACCCGTACGCCTCGTCGGAACGCAGACCAGCGTCCGTACCGGGCTTGCAACAAAAAAAGACGCTCCAAAGGAGCGTCTCGACTGTTGGGCTACCAGGACTCGAACCTAGAATGACAGGACCAGAATCTGTAGTGTTACCATTACACCATAGCCCAATTGCGAATGCAAAAGTAGAACATATTTTTGCTTTTGCAAAGATTTTTTCAAAAAAAATTATATTTTTGTTCAACTCAAATAAAAAATCGACTTCTAAAACTCTAAAAAACATGAACATCAAACTTCGTCTGACGATAATGAACTTCATGCAGTTCGCAGTATGGGGAGCCTATCTGACCTGCATGGGCAATTATCTCATCTCTGCCGGCATGGCGGAACTTATCCCGTGGTTTTACGCCATACAGGGAATAGTCTCCATCTTCATGCCTGCGATCATGGGCATCGTAGCCGACAAATTCATTCAGCCGCAGCGACTGCTCGGCCTGTGCCACCTCATTGCAGGCCTGTTTATGGGAGGATGCTGGTGGCTCGGCATGCAGTCGGCAACGCCCGACCCGACACTCTTCATATCGCTGTACATCGTCTCGGTGGCATTCTACATGCCGACCATAGCCCTGTCAAATACGGTGGCATTCCGCATTCTGAACGCAGCGAAGATGGACACCGTGACCGCATTCCCGCCTATTCGCGTATTCGGCACCGTCGGCTTTATCGCAACGATGTGGTTCGTCAACTGCGCCTATATCGGTGACGGCGGAATCGGATTCACACTCGGCGGAGCATCCACATTCCAGTATACCTATTGGCAGTTCTTCGTTTCCGGACTGTTGAGCCTGCTGCTCTTCGTCTACTGTTTCACCCTGCCGCAATGCCCCATCATCCGCTCGGAGAACAAGAGTTCGATTGTCGAGGCGTTGGGGCTCAACGCATTCTCGCTGTTCAAGAACAAGAACATGGCGATATTCTTCATCTTCTCCATGTTGCTCGGCATGTGCCTGCAGGTAACCAACGGCTATGCAGGACCTTATATATCAAGTTTCCAGGCAATCGACGAGTTCCGGAATTCGTTCGGCGCACAGAACCCTACGCTTCTCACCTCGCTGTCGCAAATATCGGAGGCCCTGTGCATTCTGCTGATTCCGTTCTTCCTCAAACGCTACGGCATCAAGGTCGTGATGTCCATCTCGATGGTCGCGTGGGTATTGCGTTTCGGCTGCTTCGGATTGGGCAATCCGGGCGGAGGCCTGTGGCTCTTCATCATCTCGATGATAGTGTACGGCGTGGCTTTCGACTTCTTCAACGTCTCGGGTGCGCTCTATATAGAAAAGGAGGCCGACAAGTCAATCCAGGCATCGGCACAGGGACTGTTCATGCTTATGACCAACGGTCTGGGTGCAACCATAGGCACGCTCTCCGCAGGTGCCGTCGTCAAGCACTTCTGCCATCAGGAGGGCGATTTTCTCGTCGGCGACTGGGCTTCGGCATGGTTCACCTTCTCGGTGTTCGCGCTGGTTGTGGCCGTGCTGTTCATCGTGCTTTTCAAGTACAAGCACGTACCGGAAAAGGCGTGACGCCCGACCCGCAAATGCAAGACGGGGAACGGAATTATCCGTCCCCCGTCTCTATTTATGTCGGGACCGTAAAACTACCTCCTGGCCTCCTCGGCATCCTTTTCGAGAATGTCGTCCCCCTCCCACTCGAACATCGGGAATTCGGCACATCCTCCGAGCGAAAAACGGATGTAGGTTATCGGGAGCCCGCGGCGCAGGTATGTCTCCTCGTATGCGGTACGAACCGACAGTATGCCGTCGGCGCAACCGGTGCCGTAGATATCCCTGTTGGCCATGGCGCAAGGGAGTCCGAAACGTTCCACCACCGCCGACGTATAGTCGAACAGGTGCTGCGAATCGGTCTTCAGGTTTATGAATCCGTCCGCGGCGAGTACCCTCGCATAGCGTTCGAGGAACAGCGGCGAGGTAAGGCGCTTTTTCGCCCGGCGCGACTTGAGCTGCGGGTCCGGGAACGTGATCCATATCTCCGACACCTCACCCGGAGCGAACAGCGAGTCGATGAACTCGATGCGCGTACGCAGGAAGCCCACGTTGTGCAGCCCGCGCTCGGTGGCAGTCTTCGCACCGCGCCACATACGCGCGCCCTTTATATCAACGCCGATGTAGTTGCAGTCAGGGTTGCGTTCGGCCAAAGCCACGGCATATTCGCCCTTGCCGCATCCCAGCTCCAGCACTATCGGGTTGTCGTTGCGGAAAAAATCCGCGCGCCAGCGCCCCTTGAGCGGATGGTCACGGCGGAACACCTCGTCGAATTCGGGCTGCACCATGCATCCGAACGTGAGGTTCTCCGCAAATCTCTTCAGTTTGTCCTTTCCCATTATTGCTCCTTTAAAATCTCGACGCCCACAGCCTCGACCCCGCTGACCGGCACGAGCGGAGATATCGTAAACAGATAGTACCCGCTCTCCGACAGCACCGAACGGTCTCGGTACGGAAACCGCTCCGTCACCGGCACCGACGATGGTCTCCTCCTCGACGGATACACGACGAACCTCTCGCCGTAGTGCCCTGCATCCGGCAGCGAGACCTCTATACGCAGCGGCAGCGAATCGCACTCAGCGCCGTGTCGCAACACGATCGAAACAGACCTCTCCGACACCGTATCGCGGTTATCCACAATGAGCGTGACAGGTTTGTCCCAACCTCGAGGGTCCACGCTCGCCACGACTGCCGGCACCTCGGTCCGGCACCCTGTCGCAACGGCCGCAGACACAATGGCCAGGCACGTACGGACTGCCGTGCTGCTGAAGATGTTATTCATGTCCGCAAGATTATTCCTTTTTCACATCGGACTCTCCGCGTGCCGCAGCAGGGGTCCTGTCGGCCTGTCCGCCGGCATTTGCCTGCCGTTTGTCCCTTCCGTCGGCGGAGTGTCCGGCATTGCCGCCGCGACGTCTTCGGTTGCCGCGTCCGCGGTTTCCGCCTCCGTTTCCGTTAGGACGCTCTCCGGTGCGCTGCTCTCCGTCGGGACGCACGTCTCCACCCTCCTTACGTGGAGACGGTGCAACATCCGTTTTTGTCGGTTCTCCGTCTGCAGCACCATTCTGCGCCGTCTGCCCGCCTTCCTGTCGTGGCGTGTCGCCTTTCGCCCCGCCTCCGCGGTTCTTGTGGCGCTTGCGTTTCTTGGCCTTGTCGAAACGGGTGATGCTGTCCTCCTCCGTACGGAACGTAGGCTCCTCCGGGCGGTCAGCCCCGGCATCGGACGGCAAGAGCGTTTCGACCTTCTTGCCCGAGCGATTGACGGCTATTATCTCCCTCACACGGGACACCGGAAGCGTGACCATGTTCGCAAGCGAGTTCCTGTCGCTGCTGAAAGACATCGTCTGCGCAAGGATGTCGCTCTTGACAAGATAGTACTCGCCGTCGAGCGTCTGCAGCGGTTCGCGCACCTTCGGGAGCGTACGCCGGGCATCGGCATACGAGTCGTATTCGTACATCAGGCAGCATTTTAGCTTGGAGCACTGCCCGGCAAGTTTCTGCGGGTTGAGCGACAGCTCCTGCATGCGCGCGGCATTCGTCGTGACGCTCGAGAAGCTCGACATCCACGATGCGCAGCACAACTCCCTGCCGCAGGCTCCGATGCCACCGATGCGGCCGGCCTCCTGGCGGGCTCCGATCTGCTTCATCTCGATGCGGATGTGGAACTGCTCGGCAAAGACCTTGATGAGCTCGCGGAAATCGACACGCCCCTCGGCGATATAGTAGAATATAGCCTTGATCTTGTCACCCTGGTACTCCACGTCGCCGATTTTCATGTCGAGTCCCATCTCCGCGGCAATCTGGCGCGAACGTATCATGGTCTCGTGTTCGAGCGCCATGGCCTCCTGCCATCGTTCGATGTCGTACGGGCGCGCCTTGCGGTAAATCTTCTTGAACTCGCCGTTATAGGGGTTGAAGCCCACGCGCTTCATCTGTTTCGCCACCATGTCGCCCGTGAGCGACACGATTCCTATGTCATGGCCCGGGTTTGCCTCGACGGCCACGATGTCGCCTATCTCAAGCTGGAGATTGTTGACGTTGCGGTAGTACGAACGGCGCGTATTCTTGAAACGCACCTCGAATATGTCGGTCGGGACGTTGTCGGGATATCCGGCAAGCCACGGCGTCTCGTGCAGTTTGAAACATCCGGGCACCTGTTCGGCATGCGGTTCGCCGTTCTCGTCCGTTCGGAATGCGCAGCCGCGGCCCATGTCGAGTTTCGTATATTTGGTATAGTCCATAAGAAATCTGCTCTTTGGGGTGTAAAGTTAACAAAAAAGGGGGATTTTGCGAAATATTTTTACTTCCCGCGCAGGAGTCCGGACCCGCACATGTTCGCCATCGAGCGGCGGTATCTGAACCATAGCATGAGGGCCGCCGCCGTAAGTCCGAACGTGTATCCCGAGATAAGGCCTTCGGGGCCGAACCCGAGGACGAACGCGGCGAAGTACCCTACCGGAATGTTCAGCAGGATATACGAGACAAACGATATCAGCATTATGGCCCTTACATCCTGCAATCCGCGCAGAACGCCCACGAGTATGCACTGCATGGTATCGGAGACCTGGTATATGCCGTACAGGATGATGAACTGCGACGCCATCGCCGCCATAGTCGCGTTGTCGGTAAACGGCAGAGGCATGACCTTCCGCAGCAGGATGAAACCGGTCATTGTCAGCAGGCCCCACGCCACGGCCATATGCAGCGACGACAGGACGGCCATACGCACCCTGCGGGCACTGCGCACTCCATAGCCGTGGGAGACGCGTATGGTGACGGCCGAGCCTATTGCGAGCGACATCATGAAGGCGCAGTTGCCGTATGTGGCGCCTATGTGGTTGGCACCTATGGCCTCCGTGCCGAACCACCCCATCATGATGCTCGTCACGACGAATGCCGACGATTCGAGCACCATCTGTCCGGCAATCGGTATTCCCATCTGCAACAGTCTCACACACTTGCGCATGAAATCGAGCTTGCGCGAGAACATTGCCAGATAGGCGCGGTATTTCGGCACGGCCACAAATACGACCGCGATGAGAATCGGATTGAGGATTCTCGAGATAAGCGTCGCAAGTCCGGCTCCGTACACTCCGGTCGCCTCGAACCCGAGATTGCCGAATATGAACACCCAGTTGAAAAAGATGTTCACCATGTTGGTGAATATGAGTATCGCCATGGCGATCTTCGTGTTGCCGACACCCTCGAGGAACTGCTTGAAGGCGCCGAACACCATCACCGGCAGGACACTGTACGACAACAGCCTGTAATACGGCACGGCCATGTCGACCACCTCCTTCGGCTGCCCGAGCTTGTACAGGAGCGGCGTGGCGGCAAGTTGCAGCGACATTATGACGACACCCAGTACCGTATAGAGAATCAGGGCGCTCTGCAGGTATCCGGCAGGTTCGCGGCGGTTTCCCCGTGCAAACAGCTCCCCGACGAGCGGAGTGATTCCCAGCGTTATGCCGAGCCCGAGAAAATAGAGCACATAGATGACTATGCCGCCGAACGACACCGCCGACAGCGGCACCGGGTCGCTCCCTCCGTACATTCCGACCATAAGGTTGTCGGACACCTGCACGATGACGTACCCGAGCTGCGAAAGCGCAACCGGAACGGCCAGTTTCAGATTGGCAACGTATTCGTCCCTGTATTTTGCAAAAAATCCCATAGCCAACGTAAAATCATATACCGGGTGGCAAAGGTAGCAATTAGCTCCGACAATAAAAAGCGGCGCACCGTGACAGGTGCGCCGCAAAACCGTGCAGGCCGGTTCACAGGTCTATCGAATTGCGGTCTATCATGTTGTTCATCAGCGCATAGACCGTAAGTCCAGCGACCGATTTTATACCCGTCTTGTGGGATATGTTTTTTCTGTGTGCGATTACCGTATGGATGGATATGCTGAGGCGGTCGGCAATCTCCTTGTTGGTCATGCCGCTCGCCACAAGGACGAGGATCTCGCGCTCGCGCTCCGAAATCTCGTTGTTGACCTTGTGCGGGGATACGTCGCGGTTGCGCGATGCCGCACGCAGTTTGCGCAATATCTGCATCTGGCCGTCATATAGGTTGACCGTACCGTCGAACTGCCGCATGAGTTCGTCATCGCACGCCCCGGCAACAAGGCCCACCACCGTACGCGGCTGAAGTTCGGGATAGGCATTGTAAATCGAGACCGACGAGCGGCCACCGTGCGCGAGCAGCACCGTATCGATCACCACTATGTCCGGGACCATGACCGGAATACGCTCCATACAGCTCTGCATGTCCGGCACCACGCCGGCGACGGTATAGTCCTGCGAGCCGTTTATGATGCTCTTCAGCCCCTCCCCGACCATCGGAGACGGGACAACTATCATCACCCTTGCGCTCATGATTCCGCCCTCCCGCAATGTCCGGCCAGCGCCGGCACAAGCATCCGGCTCTCGATCAGTATGTGTGTGCGGATATCCTCCCGCAGCCTGTATATCTCCATCAGCACCTCCAGCCGCAACTCCGTCGGGCACGACTCCGGAAGGTACTTTATGATGATGCTCTTTATGTCGTCCATCTTGTCGCACAGGTCGTCGTGGGCCTCCACCACCTCCGGCGGGAGCTCCGCCTCCCCGCCTCCGGACGAGAGCATCCCGTCGATGACGGAGAATGCCGACTCCTCCTCGTCGAAATGGAGTTTCATCTCCGACTCGAAATCGTCGAAGAACTTTATCAGCACCTTCTCCTGTATGTCGTCGCAGTCACCTGCAAGCGCCGACACGCCCGACCTTATCTTCGGCATCGAAACGTTGACGTAGTACGAATGCGAAAGCCGCAGGTAGCGCATGATGCGCCGTATGTCGTCATCCGACAGCCCGCCGACATCGGGGCGATAGTCGGAATAGGTCGAGATGTTGCATATCATCAGGAAGAGTTCGGCCGAAAGGTTGTAGCGCCTGCATATCTGCTCGACGGAGACGTCGCCGAACGACAGCTGCACATCCATGCGCGAAAGCACCGAAAGCAGCTTGTAATTGGCCTCTATGAGGTCGGCCAGCGTATAGCTTCCCGTAAAGAGGGGATGCTGTGACGCCATGCCGGAGTTTTTCTTGTTGTCTGGTTTCATCGTTTGATTCCGTTAATGTGACTTTCATCCCACCCCGGCTCATGCGGCCGGAGTCATGCATATATCGCCGCCTGCGTGGTCGCCGGCGGGGCGCGCAGCGTCCGGTGCGGCATTCCGCAGCCGGCATCATGCGGTTCAGGGGTGTCGCACGACTCCGCAAGGCAGGATGGCAGCTCCGCAGCAAACGGTTCCGATGCGGGTTCCGAGACCGCAAGGTCCAGATACGATATCAGCTGACATGACGCCTGGCTGTGCGTATGGCCGCCCCTTGGGAAGGGATGGGAATGCGTCACCGTACCCCACTCGAAACGGTGGGTGTGGATAAAACAGGATGCAGACAGCACGAAGCACAGATAAGCCGCCAGCAAATACGTCCCCAATATGAAACGTCTCTTTCCCATACGTCGCAAAATTACTAAATTTAACGGAAATCGATCGCGCCACATCCATATCAAGGATAGCCACTTGGGGCTATTCGTCCCCCACTTTTAACCATTGTCCGGTATGCGTGCCGCAAAAGGAGGTGCAACGGTTTGTTTTTTTTCATACATTTGTGATCGACAGACAAATTACGGATACACGAAAAAAAATATAAACCATGAAACCTATTTTCAAAACCATCGCTGCCGTAGCGGTCGCCATGTTGGCGTTAGGAACGGTAAACGCACAGACAAAGTCGATGAAGGTCGACGAGGTACTCGTATCGGGAGAGGAGTATGTGGGACAGGTAGTCTCGATAGAGGGACTCTGCACGCACATATGCAGCCACGGCGGGCGCAAGATGTTCCTCCGCGGCGCCAAAGGGCTGCTGCGTGTCGAGAGCAGCGACGCCACCGGAGCCTTCAAGGATGAGGTCGTAAACGAACCGGTACGCGTAACCGGCACCCTCTGCGAGACACGCATCGACGAAGAGTATCTCCGAAGCTGGGAATCGCGCATCGGTAGAGGCAAGGCCATAGGCGAGCACGACGGCTGTGCGACCGAGTCGGCCGCACGCGGCGAGAGCGGCAATACCGAGCAGCAGAAGATCGAGAACTTCCGCAAGCGCATCGCCGACCGCAACGCAAAGGAGGGAAAGAACTACCTCTCGGTATTCTACGTCATTGCGCAGAGTTACGAGATACTGTAATCCGACAAAGAGGCCATGGGTGACAGAATGAGCACGCTGCGGCGCTGGTGCCGCAACATACACCGCGACCTGTCGTACATCTTCGCCGGCGTGGTGCTGGTGTATGCCGCATCCGGGTTCATGTTGAACCACAAGAACGACTTCAACTCCAACTACGACATCCGCCAATACCGCTACACGGTCGAGAACGTCCCGGCAACGGTCGACGAAACATATGCGAAGTCGCTGCTGGAGAGGTGGGGCGAGGCCGACAACTTCACGGCCGTATACGACTACGACTCGGAGTCGGTCAAGATTTTCATCCGCGGGGGTTCGTCGCTGCTGCTCAACCGCAACACGGGCGAGGCCCTGTACGAATCGGTTAAGAGGCGCCCGGTATTGAGCGCCCTGAACCGCCTGCACTACAATCCGAGCCGCTGGTGGACATACTTCTCCGACATCTTCCTGCTGGCGCTCGTCACTATCACGATAACCGGACTCATAATGGTCAAGGGGCGTCTGGGGCTCTGGGGACGCGGCGGAATCGAGCTGCTTGTCGGCATGGCCATCCCGATACTCTTTGCAATCCTGCTGTGACAGGTCAGCCGGCATCATGAAAAACGGGCGGCATCCGCAAAGATGCCGCCCGTTCCATGTTTTGCCCGCAGGCTATCTCAATATCTCCATGCAGAGCGATTCCGGCGCATGGTTCTCCAGCAGCCACATGACATAGCCGATATCCACGCAGACGGTGCGCGAGTACTGCGGATGGAAACGTATGTCCCCCGACATCGACTCGCGGTTTCCGTCGAACGCGAGTCCCACCAGCTCGCCGCGGCCGTTCAGGACCGGCGACCCGGAGTTACCGCCTGTGATGTCGTTGTCGGTGATGAAGTTCATGCGCATCGGACGGTCGAGCGACGAGACCATTTCGAGCATCTTCCCGTCGGGGCGGAAGGCATGCTCCGAACCGTCGGCCTTCTCGACATATCCGGCGGTCGTCGACTGCCAGTCGTAATGCACTCCGTCACGCGGAGAGAGCGGACATACCTTCCCGTAGCTCAGGCGCATGGTCGAATTGGCGTCGGGATACTGGCGTACACCCTCCGCTTCGCGGAAATCATACAGCAGCGATGCATAGGTGCGCTCATCGGCAGCAACGGAGGCCCCCACCCCCTTCTCGGCAAGAAAGACCCTGCGCACGTATTTCGGGAACGGCATCCCGGAGACAAGCTCCACGAGCGGGTCGGACAACACCTCCCTTATGCGTCGGGGCTTCGCGAAAAACTCCCTCACGGTCTCCGCGCTGCGGCAGAACGAGGCATCGTATATCCGTCCGAGCATCGCGCGCGAATCGCCTCCGCACGCCTCAAGCTGCGCCGAGACATCGTCCGACAGGTAATCCGCCGGCACACTGTCGAGGAAGTCCCCGCATATCTCGACAAAGAGCGTACGGTCGACCGTCGGGTCCGCCTTCTCCAACCGTCCGAGAGAGTTCACCGCAGCCTTGAACTGCGGGTCTCCGAAGAGGTCGAACAGATACTCCCCGCGCTGTTTAAGGCGGTTTACGCCCGACAGCATCCGGCTGGCCATCGTCTGCGCCTCGCTCACGCCGAACCACCGTTCGGCATAGTCGGTCCGCACCTTCATCGCCTCCGCCCGGGCTTCATAACCGCGTCCGAGCCTCGCGAGCAGGCCGCCGTATGCGGATTTGCGGGCGGAGTCGGCTTCGATCCACGCCTGCAGCCCGCGCTCTTCCTCCTCGCGCATTCCGCGCACGCCGAAACGCCGCAGGCACACGTTCTCCCACCTGGCATGGTCGGCGTAGTTAGAGAGGTTGAAGTAACGGTCCGAATAGTTCATGCGCACCGTATCGTTGCGCTCCATACCTTCTCGGATTATATCCATGCGGCGGTGGCGGGCATCGATGACGACGGGATTGCGGACCGTCTCCCTCTCGCCGACGGCAAACGACGAAATATAGCGCGAGGTACGGCCCGGATAGCCTATCACCATCGTGAAGTCGCCCTCACGGACACCCTTCCCGGCCACATGCAGACGGCGGCGCGGGCGTATCGGCACATTCCCGGCCGAATAGTCGGCCGGCCGCCCCGCCGAGTCGCCGTAAATGCGGCATATGGCAAAGTCGGCCTTGTGCTGCGGCCAGTTCCAGTTGTCGGACTCCCCTCCGAATGCGCCCAACCTCTCCGGCGGGGCGGCCACCAGGCGTACATCCCTGAACGTCTCGTACAGATAGATGTACGACCGCTTGCCTCCCCACATCGGTTCGAACGATGGCGTATACTCCGTCCTGCCGGCATAACGGCGCTCCATCTCCCTGGCCAGGCGGCGCGACACCATGGCATGCGCCCTCCCGTCGGCAGCGAGTGAGTCTCGCAGCGACGCAGCCTCCTCCGTAACGTCGATTATGCCCCGCAGGAACGAGACGGTATATCCCTCCAACGGTATCTCACCGTCACGCGACGGCGCCCAGAAACCCGTCTCGAGGATATTGTGTTCCGGAGTCGAGATCCTGCAGATTCCGGCGTATGCGACATGGTGGTTGGTTATCATCAGCCCCTCGTCCGATATCATGCTTCCCGTACCGGCACCGCCGTTGACCGACACCACGGCATCGCTCAGCGAAGAGTCTCCGCCGCCGTATATGTCTTCAGCCTTGAGCTTCAACCCCATACGCCGCATATGTCTGTACATGCCGGCATCAGCATCGTTTATCAGCCACATGCCCTCGTCCGCAAAGGCTGAGAGGGCCGTGGCCGCGAATATGGCAAACAAAAATACTACTCTGCGCATGGTTCCGCTACTTGTCCTTCACGCAACGCACCGGGCAGCCGTTGCCGTAGTTGTTGAACATGACAGTGAGCCGTCCGTCGGGATAGCTCTTGGTGACGGTGCTTCCGAGCGAGAAGTACTGCAGGCGGCTCAGCGAACCGTCCTCCTCCGTCTGCACCTGATACATCGTCGACGACCACAGGTAGGTCATCGGGCAGGCTTCGTAACCCGACAGGGACTTTATCCAGCTGCCCGTCTGGTTGCGGGTGCCGGAGAAGACGAACCCGAAACCGGCCGCATTCATCTCGGCGATGTTTCCGCCATTGTAGTCGGCGTTGTAGTAATATGCATTCTCGTCGGTCGGGGTCTCGCCGGCTTCGTAACCGGCCGCGGCAACCGAGAGCTTGGAGCACATGCCCACGAGGTTGAATACCTCGTGGAAGGTCGGAATGTGCCATCCCGGAGGGCAAATACCCTGTTTGCCCTCGAACGAAGCGGCATTGTCGGCCGTAAGTGCCTCGCCGAAGAGCGTCGCCGCATCGTACAGCAGTCCGTACTGCGCGACATCCTCTTCGGAAGTCAGCACCGTAAAGTCCGTTCCGTCATATGTGTACGGATACCATATGCCCGCATCCGCCGCCGGGTCCTCCGATACGGCAATGCCCTCCGGGACATAGCGCAGGTTGTCGGCCATCCACGTATTGCCGTCGGCAAGGGTCACGATGGCGTACGACTCGCCGTGGTAGACGATATGGTCGGAGTACTCCTGATAGGTCCCGTCTCCGCCGTCCGGGTTCTTGCCACCGTCATCCTTCTGGCATCCTGCCAGCGTCAGGGCAGCCATGGCTGCCATAAAAGCGATTTTTTTCATCTCTTCTCTGTTTTTTGTTTTACATATATTAACTTGAATGAATCCTTCAAAATCCGTAACCGACAGCCAGACGGACCCGCACCCTGTCCGCACCGACAAACCGCGTCGCAAAGGCGTGCGTGTACTCCGCCTGCAGGTCCACGTAGAATCCGGCCTTTATGTCGCACCTCAACCCGGCCACGACACCGGCCGCAGCCGCGGTGAAGTATTCGGTCTCCGCCGAGAGGTAATCCTCCAGGCACGACGGGTATTCTCCCGACTCCACTCCGTCGGCCACGACACCCTCCGAAGAGTCGCTGCCGCCGAAACGGCCACGGGCTCCGGCCGAGAGTTCGAAACGCCCGAGACGCACCCGGGAGTCGGCGCGCAGCGCCACCTGCGACATCGAATGGCGGCGGTATTCGGGATACATCAGCGTCGAAAGCCTATCGCAGCGGACGTACTCCGCACCAACCACAATCCACCAGCGGTCGGCCGCATACTCCGTCTCAAGCATGGAGCGCAGCATGCGGCGCGAGAAGATGTCGTTGGAACCGAACTTGCGCGTGGTCGTGACGCCGTTCTCGGTCACCGCCTTCAGGACGTTTTCGCGGTTGGTCTGCGAGAAGAGGCCGA
Organism: uncultured Alistipes sp.; assembly: GCA_944322005.1. GTDB lineage: Bacteria > Bacteroidota > Bacteroidia > Bacteroidales > Rikenellaceae > Alistipes. The sequence continues at coordinate 110,946 of CALUNL010000005.1, read as the reverse complement.
ACCCGCCCCTCACATACCACCTCCCGCGCAGCGTTGCCGCAATGTGCGCGTCGACAGCATCCGACGAGAATTCGTGCCATATCGTACTCTTTTCGCCGGTCCGGCCTTCACCGCGGCGGTACGAAACATCGGCATACACCGCGCCCCATTGCGCCTGCAGCATGGCACCGTTCGCGAACTCGCGCACCGGAAAGCCCGATATGCCCGACTCCTGAAGGTGTATCCCGCTTCCGGTCCACAGTTCGCGCACACCGTAACACAGTCCCTTGTCGAAAAAGGCGTCGTACGTGAGCGACGATATGCCGTACTCGTCGGCCGCGACATTCTCGCCGCGCTTGGCGAATATGTAGGTCACGCCGACTGCTCCGTTGCGGAAGGCATACGTCGCCGACGGCATGAAGCTCAGGTCGAGCGCGTTGTTCTTGTGCCGCAGGTCCTTGCGCTTGGAGTAGCTTTCAGCTGACAGATCGGCCGACAGGCCGAGCCGCAGGCCGCGTCCGAGTTCCGCCGAAACGCCTCCGCGGAACGAATATGTCTCGCGCCTCTTGTTTCCCGGCGTGAACTCGAGAATGTCGACCGGATAGTATCCCGGATGCGTGAACATCGAGCCGCACATGTCTCTGCCGTAGAAACAGTCGTATCCGAACCCGCCGCAGAACGAGACCTTCTCGAGATGGTAGAGAGACTCCATCCCTGCGCCGAAGCTCCAGCTGTCCGCGGAGCCGTACGTAGGGATGAAACCGCCGTTCTCCTTGCATGCGTACGCCTCCGCATACGATACCGAGACGCTGTCGCACCGCAACCCGGCCACACCGCCTCCCATGTTCCATGGATTGCGGCGCACGACGGTCCCGTACCGCTCCTGTGCAGAAGCGGCCGCAATGCACACCGACATCGAAACGAATATGAAAAGGAACCTGCGCATCACTCCGGGTCGTCGTTGAGCGACTGCCTGTCGCGTTCGTAGAAGTCGGCAGTCGAATTGTTGGTATCCATGTATATATCGTAGCCTGCCGCCGCCGAGGCCTCCTCGTCGAGGCGGCGGTGGAGCGTATGTCCCAGATACGAACGCGACTGGTAGACATAGCCAGCATCAATCGATGGCGGGAAACGTTTCTTGTTGTCGGACGACGAGCCGTCGTATACCTCCACGGCGTCGAGCGCCCACGCCGTCGGAATCTTCACCACGCGTATGACCGACGAGCCGGGTTTCTGGACAATCACCCCCTCGCGCGAGACATATTCGCCGATTTCGCACCCCTCGGCACGGAAAAGCACCACGGCAGGCGACACCTGCGACATCGGATAGGCATTGGCCGGTCCCACCTTGACCACCGCTTCGAGGTAGTGCGACGGCAGGATGCGGTCGCCGGGAACGGGATGGTACAGCGTATTTGGATAATAGACCGGATTGTAGCAAACGAAGTAGTGGCTGTCGTTCAGGTTCACGGAGTTGGGATAACGCGAGCGGTGGTCTATGGCGCCGCACACGGCAATGACGGCATCTTCACCGCTGCCGAGCGGGAAGTCCGTCCCGCTGCCGCCGAATCGCCATATGGTCTCGCCTATCGGCAGGAAATCGGGATATTGCGTCGCCCCTGTCTCCGGGTCGGCCGTCACCCACACGTTCGACGCCTGCGCGTTGTACGGGTCGAGGACGCCGAAGCACAAGCCGTCGAGGAAGTATGTACCGGCGGAGTTGTTGTGGAGTATTATGTATTTGTCGACCGCATAGGTCCCCTCTTCGGGATATTTCGTACAGCCGCCGCAATAGACCTCCCTGATCACCACCGGCGACACCCTCGACTCGAAGAGTTCGAGACTTATGTCCGTATCGGAGAGCACCGGCAGCAGGTCCGCGGAGCCGTTGAAGATGAAATCGCCCTGGCGGTCGGAGAGCGTCACGTTGTAGAATCCCTCCGAGAGCGTAAACACGGCGCGTCCGGAGCTGTCGGTAGATGCCGTATAGGTGTTTCCGGTCGAGAGCTCGGAGGCTGTTACCTCGACGCCCTCACGGACCGATGCGCCGGTCCCATCGGGATATTCCGCCTGCACCGACAGGCGGTGCAGCGTCGCAACGTAACTGGCCCCCGGGTCCATGGCAGTACATCCCGCGAGGAGCACCGATGCGAACACCGCCGCCGGCAGCAAACATGCATATTTACGAATCATTCCATCCATCGTTCACCCTAAAATCTGATTCTAACCGACATCCCGTAATAGAAATCCGGGGTGAATATTGCGGCCACCCCCGTCGCGTACGACACCACGGCCTGCCGCGAGAATGTGAAGTTGTTGACATACAGCGACAGCGACACATGGTCGCCGAACTCCTTGGTGATGCTCATGTTGGCCGAAAAGTACGGGTCGTATCCGTCCGGATTGTACTGGTACTTGTTGTTCGAGCGCAGTATGAGGTTGGCGAACTCCGGATTGGCCGCCTGCACGTTCGTGAAGCGGTGTATCTCGCCCGACGTATCCATATAGTAGAGCGGATATATCGCCGTATAGCTGTTCCCGTCCATGACGCTTCCGCCGGCCAGGCGGTTGCTGTCGTCCCGGACGTTGAAGGCGTACTCCGCACCCTCGTAAAGCGAAATGTTCCGCATGCGGCGCAACAGCATCGCCTCCAGTCGGAACGTGACGACCATCCTTATGGAAGGGATATGGGTTATGCTTGTCAGGTTCATGCTCAAGGAGTGTGTCCGGCGGCCGTTGTATGTCGACGAGGTCGACGGGGTCGTGACATAGAGGCCGGCATACTGGTAGGACTTGCCGCTCTCCGAGGTGTGGGACAGGCCGGACGGATAGTACCACGACAGGTCCGTATTCAGGTACTCCGTACGGTTGTATGCGCCGTCCAGACGGAACTGCGTGCGTATGGGGTATATCTGCGGGAAATCGATGACCATCTCGACGCCGCACCGGTCGATGTCCGAGCCGTTCTCCTGCACGGTGGCGCCTACGAAGGTCTCGTTGATTACCTTCGTCTCCATCTCCGTCCATGCCGACCCTGCAGCGGAGGCGTCGCGCACACTGACGATTCCAGTAATGTTGTCGATACGGAACTCCGGATTTGCCGGCATGGTGTATCCGTCAGGGATCTGGCTCACCCGGTATGAGAACGGCACATATTCCGTCGAAAGCCTGTAGGGATATTTCGTCCTGTTGAAGAATCCCGTCAGCGAAACCGAAAAATCTCCCCAGCGCACATCCACGCCGACCTCCGCATTGCGGTTGCGCTGCCAGCGCAACGAGGTGTTGACCGTCTGCCTGTAAGGTTCGGTGTGGTAGGCATAGATGCTTTTGTCGTTGTCGTACGAGGCGGCGAAGACCTGGATGTCACGGTACTCCTGCCGCGGATAGAGGATGTAGAACGACGGCAGCTTGTCGGCAAAACCCCACCCTCCGCGCATGGAGAGATGCGGGCCAATGTTAACCTTCGCGTTCAGGCGCGGCGAGAGCGTCGCCGTATGCCTGTATACGGCATCGCGTATCACGGTCTTTTCCGCGCGCAGTCCGGCCATTATCTCGGCCGAATATCCTTCGCGGCCCAACGGAATGCAGAGCCGTTCCTCGACGAAAAGCGCGATGTTGTGCATGAACGGATACTCGCTGTAGGGCTGCGGCCGGAACCCGTCCGGGGCATACTCCGGGATATCGTAATACTCCCCTCGCCCGACATTGCCGTTTGCCTGCCACGACAATCCGGCCTTGAAGTTGCTTCGCAAGCCGCCCCAGCGGCGGTTCCATATCGCCTTGAGCCTTATGTTCGCATCCAGCTCCTTCGAATCGGCATAACGCGTGCGCGAAAAGAGGGCCGGAAGCATGTCCGAAAAGAAATAACCCTGCTCCGTCACATGCACGGCCGGCTGCTGCGAGCCGTTCGACACCGGTTCGAACTCCTTCTCAAGCAGATCCGAATAATTTACCGACCCCTCAAGTATCAGATTCGATATCCACTTGCGGTTGAGCAGCCACTCGACCGACGAGCGGAACCGGACGGAGTTGTCGCGGGCCCGCTCCCAGGCACCGGTATTGGCATCCGGGTCGCTTTTGGTGTTCATTCCGCCGATGTTCCCCGCAAGTCCGAGACTGAAACGCCACCTGTTGCGGAAGGTATTGTTGTAGGCGAGGGTCGCCCCGCGGCGCGTATAGGATTCGTACGGCGACATCAGGTCCTTTGTGGCATACGCATATTCAAGACTCGAATTTATTGTTCCCCTGCCGTCGCCGAGATCGAATCCCTTGGCCAGCGAAGCGGATTTCGTCCGCGGATTCGTCGAAAGGGATATGTTCCACGGAGTATGTCCCCTGCTCGTATTCACCCTGACTATTCCGGAGCCCACGTCGCCGTATTCGGCCGACGGGACACCCGTTATCACCTCCACCGACTCTACGTTGGCCGTAGCCACGCCGCGGATGCCCACGCCCGAAGGCTCGGCGAAGGAGGCATTGGACGAGATGCGTACGCCGTCCACCTCCACGGCCGTGCCGAAGGAGGCGTTGCCTGCCGACAGGCCGCCGTCACGAATCGAGATTATGCTCTCCGACGTAAGGTCCGGGTTGGAGGTCGATGCACCCGGAAGCAGCGACATGACATCGGAGATGCTGTTCATCTGCAGGTGCTCGATGGCCTTTTTCCCGATCACGTGTTTCGAGGAGAGCTCCCCCGCATCGGCCTTCGACGTGACCACCACCTCATCTATTTCGAGATTGTCGAGCCGCATGACGAAATCGCCGAGTGCCGTATCTCCGTTCACGCCGACATCGACCGTCAGCGGAACGTATCCGAGCAACGACATGCAGAGCCTCTGGCCGCCGGCATCGACATCGTTCAGAAGGAATCTGCCGTCACGGTCGCTTACGGCCCAGTTGCCGGTACCGTCCACCGTCACCACGACGGCCGAAAGCGGCCTGCGCTCGTCGGCCGAAAGTATGCGGCCGCTGACGGAATATCCGTCGGTGGCGGCCGACGCAAGGCCGGGCAGCATCAGCGGCAGCTGCAACAACATGTATTTGAAACTGACATTCATCTGTTTCGTCGCCTGCAAAATTACCGGGTGACGGAAAATCCGACAATTGCCATTTGTTGGTATAACGCCCTCCGGAAATCATCAGAATACGCCAGCCGGCAACTCGGAACCGTGCCGGCAGCACGGCGCAACCCGCAGACGGGCAACAAAAAAGCGGGGGCTGCGAACGCCCCCGCTCCTTTGCGGTCGGACCGTGTCAGGCCACCTTGAGGACAATGCCCGAACGCGACTTCCCGACAACTATCGTATCGCCGCTGCGGAGCATGCCGTCGATAATCATGTTCGAGACCGGAGTCTCGACCTTGTCGGCCAGCACCCTCTTGAGCGCCCTTGCGCCATAGCGGCGTTCATACCCGAGTGCGGCAAGCTCCCGGCGGGCGCCGGCCGTCACACGGATGCCGTAACCGAGCTTCGACATGCGCGAAAAGAGCCCTCCGAGCTCGGTCTCGACGATTCGTTCGACATCCGTTTCGGTAAGTTCGCGGAACAAGATTATGTCGTCGATGCGGTTCAGGAACTCCGGCGAGAAGGTCCGCTCGAGAGCCTTCCGGCACTCGTCTCCCGCCGCCATATCCTCCGCCTCGCTCTTCGACGGGGTGGCATATCCGGCTCTGGAGCCGCGTACGGCCGCATCGCGCGAACCGGCATTGGAGGTCATTATGATTACCGTATTGCGGAAATCGACCGTCCGTCCGGAGCCGTCGGTAAGACGGCCCTCGTCGAGCAGTTGCAGCATCGTGTCGAAGACATCCGGATGCGCCTTCTCTATCTCGTCGAGCAGTATCACCGAGTAGGGACGGCGGCGCACGGCCTCCGTAAGCTGGCCGCCCTCGCCGTAGCCGACATACCCCGGCGGAGAGCCGGTAAGGCGTGCAACGCTGTGGCGTTCGCCGTACTCCGACATGTCGAGACGCACGAGGCCGTCGCCGCCGTCGAACATCCACTTCGACAGCTCCTTCGCAAGCAGCGTCTTGCCCACGCCCGTCGGCCCAACGAAGAGGAACACGCCCATCGGTCGGTTCTCGTCGCGGAGCCCGGCCCGCGAGCGCCTGATGATGCGGCTAACGCGCTCTACCGCATCGTCCTGGCCTATGACCTTCGACGAGAGATGGGACTGCAGGCCGTTCAGTCGTGCCGAATCGCTCTCCTTAAGCCTTTCGGCCGGCACGCCGGTCATCGAGGTTATAACTCCCGCCACATCGGCCGCGACAATCTCCGGCGGGGCCGACTCCACCGAGCGTCTCCACTCCATATATTTCTCGTTCAGACGCGCCCGTAGCCCCATCTCCCGCAGCCGCGCCGATGCGGCCCGCTCGTACATGTGCGACTTGGCCGCCTCGCGGCGCTCCGACTGCGCCTCCGCAAGCATCCTCTCCAGTTCGCGCACCTGCTCCGGGCGCCCGATCCTGGAGATATGGGCACGGGAACCGGCCTCGTCCATCGCATCTATGGCCTTGTCCGGGAAGTTGCGGTCGGTGACATAGCGTCCGGTGAGCTCGACACATGCGCGCAGAGCCTCCTCCGTATAGCGCACGCCGTGGTGGCGCTCGTACATCGGTGCGATGTTGCGCAATATACCGAGTGTCTGCTCGGCCGTCGGCGGCTCGACCATCACCCTCTGGAAACGACGCTCGAGGGCCGAATCCCGTTCGATGTTCTCGCGGAACTCGTCGAGGGTCGTGGCCCCTATCACCTGCAATTCGCCGCGGGCGAGCGCAGGCTTGAGGATGTTGGCCGTATCGAGACTCCCCTGTGTGGCGCCGGCCCCGACGATTGTATGTATCTCGTCGATGAATACTATCGTATCCTTCGAGCGCTTCAGCTCATCGATGAGCTGCTGCATGCGCTCCTCGAACTCGCCGCGGAACTTCGTCCCAGCCACGAGCGACGACACGTCGAGCGACACCACCGTCTTTCCCGCAATCGTGAAAGGCACATCCCCCGATGCTATCATCAGCGCAAGCCCCTCGACGACGGCGCTCTTGCCGACACCCGCCTCCCCGACGAGGACAGGGTTGTTCTTCTTGCGGCGCGAGAGTATCTGCACCACACGCTCTATCTCGCGCTCGCGGCCCACGACCGGATCGAGACGCCCCTCGCGGGCCATCTGCGTCAGGTCGACTCCGAACCGCAATATCATCTCCGAAGGCCGCCTCTCCGAATCGGCCGCACCGAACGTGTCCGACACATGGAATGCCGGCGGCTGCAACGGCTGCGGCTGCACGTCGGACTTTTCCGATGCGAGAGTCTCCATCTCCTCCGTCAGGGTCGATGAGGTGATGCCATACATCCGGAACACCTGCGACGAGCATGTCGACGGGTCACCGAGTATCTCCACCATCGCATGCACCGTCGAAACGCTCCCGGCATCGCCGAAGCGGCGGCGCAGTGAGGTTACGTAGTGGAGGAAAAAGTCCTGCGGGTCAAGCCCCTCGCCGGGGGCATCGGCGATGCCGCGCTGTATGCGCAGGCGAATCTGGTAGAGTTCCCAGTCCTTCAGGCGGGACGAGAGCAGGCGGCAGGCCATGGAGCCCTCTTCACGGAGAATCTGGAGCATCAGACAGTCTTTCAGCGAGTGGTCGATACCGCCCTTGGCGGCGTCGAACGTCGTACGGGCGATAACACCCTCCAAAGCTTTCGATATTTTGACTTGCATAACATTTTTTCTCATTAACCTGTTAACCTGCATGGATAACGCGCCCGATAATAAAATATTATGTTAAATAGAAAGGCGGGAGAGAGCACTGCGGCAAATATCGTGAAGCCCAGAACATTACATACGGCAAAAACGGGCGTTTTCCGCGTCCGGCCGGACAAAAAAGGTGCTGCAGACCTCTACAGGACCTGCAGCACGATACGCCAAAAAGTCTTTATGTCACTTCACAAGGGCGCGGTTGCCCACACCGTCGATGCAGATTTGAAGCGGAGCGTCGAAACGCACCACGCGCACATACTCCGACTCCTCAACGGCCGGCATCGCATCCAGCCGCTCGAGGTCGAGCGTACCCTGGCCGGCATAAGGGTTCACGGCTATGTACCCAACGCCGAACGAGGTCATGTTCTGGAAGAAGTGCGTACCCTGGCTCGGTTCGATGCGGAAGTTGTCGAGACCGCACTCGACGATGACCTTCACCTCCGAGATATCGCCCCACTTCACCGGCACCCCGAGCCACGGATTGCTCGAGCCCCAACGGCCGTAGCCAATAAGCACATACGGGCGCCGCTCCTTGCGCATCTTCTCGTTCAGCCGCGTTATTTCGGCCGCCATCTTCACGGTCGCCGACGGGTCGAAACTCTCCCTGCGAAGATATATGATGTCGCGCACGCCCTCGACGGCGCCCGTTCCGAGCGCGCTGTCGGAGGTGATTATCGCATTGCTATCGTCAATCTGCGACCAGTCGACCGCCGCCGAGGCATTGCCGGAGGCTATCGGGCGGATTTGCAGGACGTTGAATATCCGGAGCTTGTTTCCGCGGTCGAGATTTGCGGCGAACTCAATCTCCACGCAGCACTTCATCTCGCGCTGTCCTATCTCGAGCAGGCGCGTAAGTATCTCCGGCAGAGGGAAGGTGCCGTACTTCAATATGTGGGCGAAGGTGATGACCTTCATGCCCTCCGCAAGCGGCGAATCGACCATGCGCATACCCTGCATGTCCCACGTCGATGCGACATGCTTGAGGTTGCGGAAGCGGGTGCAGTCGGCAATGTTGATCCGCTCGAGGTTCACGGCATCGTCGAGCGACGTCTTGAACTTCTCCGGCTTGAGGTTCAGGGCGTACATCACCTGCTGAGTGTCCCTCATGGCCAGCGCAGGCGTGGATGTCTGCAGCACGTGGTTCGGGTATTTCGGCGAGAACCGCAGCACCTGCTCACCCTCGACGACCGCCTTGCCGAGCCCGAACGCCACCTTGGCGATTCCGTCCTCCGGCTGCTCGTAGCCTATCGGATAGAAGTTCAGCGAACGCGCCACACCCGAGAATGTCGGGAAGAAATACCCGCCGTCCTCCGAGCCGCACAGCTCCTCGATCACGATGGCCATCTTCTCCTCCGAGATGACGTTGGCAGTGGCCGTTATGTAGGCCCTCGACGAGGCGAAGTATACGGAGGCATACACGCTCTTTATGGCCTTCGACAGGAGGCGCAGCTCCTGGTCCTCGTTCTCCGTGTGCGGAATCATGTAGGTCGAGTAGATTCCGGCGAAAGGCTGGTAATAGGAGTCCTCGAGTTTCGACGACGAGCGTATGGCCAGCGGCTTGCGGACATGGCGGATGAATATGCGCAGAGCCTCCATCAAATCCTGCGGCAGGCTCGACGCGACGAACTCCGAAAGTATCTCCGCATCGGATATGTCGGCGTTTATGACATACTGGAGGCCGTTCTCGATGATGAAGCGGTCGAAATACTCGGTCGTGATGACAAGCGTGCGCGGCACCAGCACGCGGACGCCCTCCCACTCGTTGTAGAGGTTGTATTTCTGCAGGATGTGGTTCATGAAGGCCAGGCCGCGGGCCTTGCCTCCTATGGAGCCGTTGCCGAGCCGCGAGAACCATATGGCATCGTTGTATGTCTCCGGCGAGAACTTCGCCACCACGCCCAGTCCCTGCTTTATGCGGTAGTCGCGGATGTTGTCGGTAATGAACTGCCGCATGTCGGCAATATTCCTGAACGAATCGACCGACATCGTGCGGAATGTCTTGCCCAGAGAGAAAATACCGCGGGAAAGCAGCCACTTCGAGAGATAGTTGTGTATGGCTACGTCGTAGAGTATCTTTTCGGGTACGGAGTGCATCACGCGCTCCAGTCCGTGCAGGTCCTTCGCCCTTCCGATCTCGTCGCCCGTCTCCGGGTCGACGAGCACAAAGTCGCCGAAGGCGAATTCGCGGCCGATGTACTCGCCGAGTTCGTGGATCAGCGTCTTGGAGTTCTTGACAATGAACCCCACCCCGAGCTGCTCGGCCACCGCGCGCATGCTCTCCTGAGACGACTGCATCAGGAAAGGCATCGTCGGGTTGTCGTGGCGGATAAGGTTGCAGAGGTCGATGCCGGCATCGAGTTTCTCGTCCTCCGGATTGTCATTCTTGTGGATGACAAATCCCACGTCGGAGATTACACCGAGCATGTTGTTCTTGTACTTCTCGTACAGAGCCACAGCATCGGTATAGTTCGTCGCCATGAGAATCTTCGGACGGGCGCGCTTGCGCATTATCTGCTGCTGTTCGTTGAGCGCGTCGCGCACCGATGCCTGGTTCTGCTGCAACACGAGTTTGTAGACGGCCGGCAGATATGTGGAGTAGTAGCGCACCGAGTCCTCGACCAGCAGGATGGTCTGCACGCCCACCTCGAGAATGTCGTGCTCGGCATTCATGCTGTCCTCCAGCAACTTGATTATGGCTATTATGAGGTCGGTCGAATTGTTCCAGCAGAACACGTAGTCGAGCGACGAGCGGTCCTGCTCCCCTATGCGTCTGTAAACCTCGCGCGAAAAACTCGTAAGCAGGACGATAGGCGTAGCCGGGCAGCGCTGCTTCATCTCGCGGGAGAAGGAGAATACGTCGATGTCTCCGACGTTGTACATCGTTATCACAAGATCGAAGTTGTAGAGTTCGTCTCCAAGTTCGAGAGCCTCGCGCGTGGACTCCACCTGCACTATCGACGGCGGATTGCTCAGGTTCAGTTCCGAATACTCCTGCGCGATCTGCGCCTCGATGCGCCCGTCCTCCTCGAGCGAATAGCTGTCGTAACTGCTGCAGACCAGGAGGATGCGCCGTATGCGTCGGCTCATGAGCGAGAAGTAGTCGATTCCCTTTTCGTTGTGCCAGATATCCATTGAATTGCCGGTATTGTGTTTACATCTTACAAAGATACCCATTTTATCCGGTTTGCCCCACCCTTTGCTACAAAATGTGACATTTTGTCTGCGGCAAACTTTTATTCACCGGAGCAAAAACGGCCCTGCGCGCGCGTGAGAGGAAGAAAACGCCGAGGCATGCGGACCGGCAGTCAGCGAGGCCACCGGCACGGGATTTGTTTAATGACGCAAAATTGTTTATCTTTGCCGTGTTGACTTGTTGTGTCATGCCTAAACTGTTCGTCATAGCAGGCTGCAACGGTGCGGGGAAAACGACTGCATCGTACTCCATCTTGCCGGAGATGCTGAACTGCCGCGAATTCGTCAATGCCGACGAAATCGCGAAGGGTCTCTCACCCTTCAATCCGGGCAACGTGGCCATAGAGGCGGGACGGCTCATGCTGCAGCGAATCGACGATCTGCTCACCACCGAGGAGAATTTCGCATTCGAAACCACACTCGCCACCCGTTCATATGTAAGGCTCATAGAGATGGCCCAGCGCAAGGGATATTTCGTATCCCTCCTCTTCTTCTGGCTTCCTACGCCTGAGCAGGCCATCGAGCGCGTGGCACTTCGGGTGAGCGACGGAGGGCACGACATCCCCGCCGACGTCATACGGCGCCGCTACAATGCCGGAATAAGAAATCTGATAACCATGTATGCCCCGATATGCGACTACTGGGTAATCTACGACAACAGCTCGGCAGACCCGGATATCAGGATAATCGCATCCGGAGGCAAGGATTCAGGTATTGAAATAAAAGATTCGTCATCATACAAAAAAATTACCGATTATGAGCGAAATTGAAATCAAGCAGTTGCAGGAAAAGATCAACGCCGGAATACTCCTTGCGCGTAAACGCCTTATCGAGAAGACCATCCGCGAGGACGGCGAGCTTGTCGTGATGCGCGGCGACCAGGTAATACATATCAAGGCCTCCGACATCAAGGCCGAATAGCACTGCACAGTCATATTTGACACCCGCACCACTGCAAGGCGGTGCGGGATTCTTTTCGCAACAGGTTTCGCAACATACAGGACGACATATGCAGGAAAAAATAGACATAGAGGCCCGCGTGGAGAGGGCCAAATCGCTCTTCCGCAGCGGCTACAACTGCTGCCAGTCGGTCGTGCTGGCCTACACCGACATAATCGGGCTCGACCCGGAACTGGCTGCCACGATAGCCGCCCCTTTCGGCGGAGGCATGGGCCGCATGCGCGAAGTGTGCGGTACGGTCAGCGGCATGTCAATGATAGCCGGATTCCTATCCCCATGCCCGACGAACAGCGACATGGCCGCCAAAAAGAGGAACTACGTGCTCGTGCAGGAGTTCGCCGGGGCATTCCGCCGTCAGAACGGCGACATCGTATGCCGCCGGCTGCTGGGACTCGAAAAGGATGACTGCGACCCGACTCCGGCCGCACGCACCGAAGAGTACTACCGCAAGCGTCCCTGCGTGGAGTATGTGGGCGACGCTGCGCGCATCATAGGCGAATACATGAATAAACAGGGAGAATGACGGATGCGGCTTAACTTCGCCACCGTATAAGAACTGTATAAAAAAGTTGTGCGTCCTGCGAATGCCGGACGCACTTGTTTTTCCTATTGTTCCGACCTGCCGAACGCCGCAACGAGTTTCGCGGCCTTCGCCCGGCCGACAACCTCGGCAAGTTCGTCGATACCGGCGGCCTTCACGGCCTTCACCGTACGGAACCTCTTCATAAGCGCCGATATGCTCTTCTCGCCTATTCCGCCGATGGATTCGAGTTCGCTGTGCAGGAAGGCATTGCTGCGTTTCTGACGGTGGAACGTTATGCCGAAACGGTGCGCCTCATCCCTGATGTGGCATATCACCTTGAGCGGCTCGCCCGTACGGCTCAAATAATACGGCATCGGGTCGCCCGGGTAGTATACCTCCTCCAGCCGCTTCGCGAGTCCGACTATCGGCACCCTCTTTTCTATGCCCAACTCGCAAAGCACCGAATAGGCGCTCGAGAGCTGCCCCTTTCCGCCGTCCACGACTATCAGGTCCGGCAATTCGGCCCCCTCGTCGAGCATCCTGCGGTAGCGGCGGCCGACAATCTCCCGCATCGAGGCGAAGTCGTCGGCGCCGACGACGGTCTTGACGTTGAAGTGGCGGTACTCGCTGCGCGACGGGCGTCCGTCACGGAAAACGACGCACGATGCCACGGGAGAGGTACCCTGAAGGTTGGAGTTGTCGAAACATTCGATATGGCGCGGAGCCTTGTCGAGCCGTAGTTCGCGGCGCATCGACTCCATAAGACGTTCGGTATGGCGTTCCGGATTCTTTATCTCGAGGTTCTTGAGCTGCTCGGCACGGAATGCCAGGGCGCTGCGCTGCGAAAACTCCAGAAGTTCGTGCTTCTCCCCGCGCTTCGGCACCTTGAACCGCACATTCGGGAGCAGCTCCGTATGGGGCAGGAACGGTACCAGCACCTCCTCCGACAGTTCACCGGCAATATTCTCCACGACATGCTGTATTCCGAGCGTGAGCATCGATCGCCCGTCGGCATCAACTCCGGCCGTAAGGCGCACGGTATGCACCGCCACCACCGAACCGTTACGCACGCGCAGGAAGTTGCAATATGCCTCGTCGCCGTCCTCCAGAAGCGAGAAGACGTCCATGTCCGCGATGTTCGCACTCACGATCACCGAACGGCCGCAATACTTCTCCAAAGCCTCCAGACGCGCCTTGAAGCGTTGCGCCGTCTCGAAACGCAGCTGCTCCGCCGCCCGCGCCATCTCCTCCTCGAGGTACTTGCGGACGGGGCGCACGTCCCCCTTGAGCACCGATACGGCGATGGAGACGAGCCCGCCGTACTCCTCGGGACTCTGTGCCCCGATACACGGGGCCTTGCAGTTTCCGATATGGTATTGCAGGCACGGCGAATAGCGCCCGCGGGCAATCATCTCCGGCGAAAGGTTCAGCTTGCACGTGCGCAGAGGCACGGCCTCACGCAGAAACTCCAGCACGGAATGTTGCGCCGCGACGGAGCCGTACGGCCCGAAATACTGCGAGCCGTCGCGCACCACCTGCCGCGTCGACATCACTCTCGGGAACGGTTCATTGCGCAGGACTATCCACGGATAGGTCTTGTCATCCTTCAACAGGATGTTGTATCGCGGCTGCAGAGTCTTGATGAGCGAGTTCTCGAGCAGCAGGGCATCGGTCTCGCTGTCGACCACGATATGGCGCAGCGACGCTATGTGGCGCACCATTGCCCGCACCTTCGGTGTGTGGTCCCTGCTCTGCAGGAAATACGACGAGACCCGTCGGCGAAGGTTCTTCGCCTTTCCGACATATATCACCTCCCCGCGGGCATTGGAAAAGAGATAGCACCCGGGCAAAAGAGGAAGATTCGCGACCTGTTCCTTCAGCGATATTTCAGACTTCTTGTCGGACATGATACGCAAATATACCATATTTTGATTTAATAATGAAAGATTTTGATTTTTCAGAAAAATAGCCATATCTTTGTCGCGATAAGGACAGATATTAAGACATTCAGGACATCTGACCGAATCAGATTGCGATTCACCTGGACTGCAGCGCATTAAACATATCACAAAATAAACCCGACCAAAGCATGAAGTATTTCTACGACTGCAAAAAATCATCTTTCAGGGTTGCATGTACTCTTCTCGCATGCGTATCTCTTCTGGGATGGTCTTGTGTGGACAACGATTTCCAGCTCGACAACATCTCCGGCGAGATAACAATCGGCGAGGGCAATGCGACCTTTCCTCTCGGATTCCTTCCGGAAAAGACAATCGGAGACCTTATCGGAGAGGATGTCGATGGACTTACCACCGACCAGAACGGAGACTACTCCCTCTCATTCTCTGACAGCGAATCCCTCTCTTTGGGTGGATTCAGCTCCGTACACGAGATTCAGGGGAGCTCCTCTTCATGGGATATCGATTATCCGAGTCTCGTACTTACCGGCACCGCTTACACATTGGGCAAAATAGAGGAGCTCACACTGCCGGATGAATTATCCCCATCGGGAGGCATACTGCCTTCCGACATCTCCACAGAGATATCCAAAGCCGGAGTTCTCGACTACGACTTCAAAACCTCGGTACCGAAAGAGGTAAAGAGGGTAAACCGCGTATATTTCGGCGACACCGAGCTCGGTTCCCGCATCGACATGGATTTCGACCTCAACGGACTCGCACCGATAAACAAATCCGGAACGCTCAATGTTACAATCCAGATCCCGGAAAAGTGCATCATGCGCGACAGCCTCGGAAAAGCCGTAAGCGGGACACTGTCTGTCACACGACAGGTTACTGGCGGTTCATGCCGCATATCCTGCTACGTAGAGAGCATCGACACTTCGGACAGCGAAATAGTGAACAACGAAATATCGCTGAACGAATCCATGCCGTACGAGGTATCCTACCAGATTCAGGCGGAAGGCGGCATAAGTTTCGACCCGGCCGATACCCCGACGCTGGATTTCACGGGAGTTATCGAGTATAAGGACGCAGACATAGTCACCAACGCCATATCGGTCGCAAACTCCGAGAACACGATTGATTCGGACATATCGCTGGACAACATTCCGGATGAGGTTGCAAGCATCAACCGGATATCGTTCACATCGACATCGATGGTTGTGTTCGTCGACGGACTGGAGTGGCTCGGCAATAACATATCGGACCTGATAACCGTTACGGCCGACATGCCGGCCTATTTCGAGTTCTCGCCTGATGCCGACGGATACTACAATGCCGAGACCCACCGCGTCACCGCACCAATGACGGCATTCATCAAGGGCGTGATACTCGATGTCGTATCCGCAGATTTCGGCAGCGAGGGGCTTGTTCCGGACAACGGAAGGCTGAACATAGGCATCAATGCAACCGTCTCCGTAAGCGACATACCGGAGGGTACTGAGATCAAGGCATCGGAGCTCGACAATACCGGTTCCGGCAACATCACTGTCGGCATACGCCCGATGACCGCAACGGTAGAGAGCATCGAAGGCAAGACCTCCTACACGTCGAGCAACCAGTCGACGATATCTATAGGTTCGATATCCGACTACGACATCGACATCACCAATCTGGACGTATCGCCGGTAATCACCGTCAACATATCCAACTCCATAAGCATTCCGATAGATGCATCCCTGCGCCTTGTTCCGGAGCGCGACGGTGCACCGCAGACGGAGAACACAATAGAGATAGACGGCATGACCATCGTTGCGGCAGAGTATGCGCAGGGCAGGCTCGAGCCGGGATTGACACGAATCGTCATAGCGGAGAACGAACCGTCGGAGAGCGAACCTGGCGTGACGACCGTATTCAAGGAGTGCGATCTCTCGCGTCTGTTCCGCGGCAGCTTCCCGGAGAGCATCTCCGTAGAGTTCGAGGCCGCAACCGACCCTTCGAAGATACAGACCATATATGCAGCAGATACGTACGACGTAACATATGACTACAATGTCGACATACCGCTCGATTTCGGAGACGGACTCGACATAAATTACTCGGAGATTCTGGAGGGACTCCACGAATCAGTATTCTCGGAGCTTTCGGGCTACAACGTCTCCGTTGACGAGATAAAGTTCTTCGTCGAGGTTGACAACTCCACGCCTTTCGACCTGAGCGTTGACCTGCAATTCTACGACATGGACGGACAGCCGTCGACCGTAAAGGCAGAGGTCCTCGACGGCAACGGCACCGTATACGGTTCGGAAGACGGAGCGCCGCGCACAAGTACGGTTGCGATAGGAATCAGCAACCCGAACGGAACGATGAATACCGACGTTCTGCAATCGATAGACGGCATAGGCCTGACATTGAAAATGACAAGTTCGAGACCGAATTCGCAGCTCAACGAAGGGCAGTCGCTTGCGGCCCGGCTCTCGATAAGCGTTCCGGGAGGCATTACTCTGGACATAAATGATTTAATCGGCCCAAACAAGAAGTAATATGAAACGTTGCATAATACTCATCATAGCCACATTCGGCATATGTTCCGCCGCGTCGGCGCAACTCAAGACATCGTATTTCATGGAGGGGTCGTATTTCCGCACCGACCTCAACCCTGCGCTGGCCCCGACACGCGGATATTTCAGCATGCCGGCGCTGGGAGGCATCAAGGTCTCCATGCAGAGCAACTTCCTGTCGGTGGACAATTTCCTCTACAAGAACAACGGCCAGGTAGTTACCTTCATGCACAACAGCGTCGATGCCGACACATTCCTCAAACGTATACCGAACGTAAACAAGATGGATTTCGGGACGGATGTGCAGCTGGTGGGATTCGGCGCCTACAACAGGAAAAAGACGCTGTTCTGGAATGCGGGCATGAACCTGCGGGCACAGGCCGAGATAACGCTTCCGAAGGAGCTGTTCTCCATTCTCAAATCGATGGACAGCGGCGTATATGACCTCTCCGACACCCATGTGGATGCCACGGCATATACGGAACTCTTCGTCGGATTCGCACTTCCGGTGACGAAGAACATAACCATCGGCTTCCGCGTAAAGGGGCTGTTGGGAATAGGTGAGGCTTCGGGCAACATCGACAACATAAACGTCAAGGTCGCAGGAGATGAAGTCTCCGCCAGCATGTCCGGCATGCTGCGCGCCACCGCGCCGATGATAGACAACAGCTATACCACCGGGCCTATCGACGATTTCAACCTCTTCACCAACGACATCAACCGTATACTGAAGAACATCAAGAGCGGCGGAGCCGCCATCGACCTCGGAGTCGAGGTACGCCTGCTCAACGACCACCTCAAACTCTCGGGAGCCGTAACCGACCTCGGATTCATCTACTGGAACAACGGAGGCACGGCAAGGGCGGAGATAAACGGCAACTTCTCGTACCGCGGAATGAATCTCGACACGAACGAGACGGTGACAGCCAACGAATTCAAAGGTTTGCTCGTGGAGCCGGGAAACAGTTACGCAAAACGGCTCAACTGCTCGCTCAACATAGGCGCCGAGTACAATATCCTGCGCGGGCACATTGCGTTCGGACTGCTCTCGCACACCAAGTTCTGCCAGTCGTTCACCTACTCCGAGCTGACTGCTTCGGCCAACTTCAGGGCCGGCAAGTGGTTCACATGGACGCTGAGCCACACCTTCCTCGGACGCAACCGTCCGGGAGTCTTCGGTACGGCTCTCAACATCCACCCTGCTGGATTCAACCTCTTCGTCGGAGCCGACTACATAGACCTGAACTTTGCGAAATACAGGAATATCCCTATCCCGCGCGCAATGAAGTCCGTGAATGTATACTTCGGTCTCGGCTTCAACTTCGGCAAGGCCGGTGCGCTGAAGGCAAGGGACAAAAAGGCAGAGAACAACGGCGATCTCTCCTGGTACGGCACCTTGTAAATACCGGCAGCAATACATGAGTGAAAATGCGGCGGACAGTCTGTGTCCGCCGCATTTTTATTCCCATCCTTCCGGAGTTCAAAACCGGAGACCGTCAAGCATGCGCTTCACACGCTCGAAGTCGTTGGTACGCACCCCGGAGGATTTCCTTATCTTCTCCATGCGGCGGGTTCCGCCGGAGAAGTTGCGCAGGTTGTACGTGAACTTCACAAGGAAGCAGCGACCCGGCACCGAATTGTACCTCACCTGCGAATACCCGGCCCACACGTAGCGGCTGAACGAGGTATTGACGTTGAGTATGTCGTTTACACACAACTGCACCTCCCCCAACCGCCGTAACACCTTCTTGCCGACGGAAAGGTTCCACATCGTGAAGTTGTCGTCGTATCCGTTCGTGAATCCGATATATTGTGTAAAAGCCGCATCGGTTTCGATTGTGAAGCCAAGCGGCAGCACCACCTTCAGTTTCGCCGATGCGCAATGCGTGAAGTAGTCGTTGTCAAGGACAGCCAGCGAACTTTTGTTGACACTGTACGAACCGCGCCAGTCGATGGTGAAGTCCACATTCTCGGATATGTTGCTGCCGAGCACCACATGGGAGTAGGCCGAGAGGTTCTTCATCCTGTCATATTCGGAATTGACTATGACCGGAATCAGCGAATACCGCGACCCGAGCGAGATGTTGAGGTTGGAACTCAAGAAACCTATCGGAAACCCTATGCTCGCACGGCCGTCATACGACCAGTTGCCGCCGAGGTTGACCGGTCGCGTCAGCTGTATCGGATTGTACCGCTTGCCCCCTATCTCTATCGGTCCGGGCGAATAGGTGATGTCGGTACCTATGTAGTCGGCCGTATGCTGCGCCTTGAGCATGAGCATGAAGGTAGTCCCCTTCTCCGCCGAGATGTTCGTGTAGCGGGCGAAGAAATTGTGCTGGCAGAATGGGCGCAGATCGGGGTTTCCGCGGGATATGTATTGCGAGTTGGAGACATTGTAGATGTCGAGCATCGTCCACAGCGACGGTGCCTTCACCTCCGAGTTGCAACTCACGCGCAGTGTATTGCTCGCATCGAACGACCACTGCAGCGTCGCGTTGTACACCGGATGGTGGAACGACCTGAAATCGGACTCACCGCTCCACAGGTCGCGGTTCGAAAGCTGCGAATTCTGATACGATACATTCACCGAGAACCAGTTCCGCTGTTTGCCGTACCGGAATCCGACTCCGGCCTGATGGTAGAGGTACATGCCATCGGCCGATGACGAGGTCAGAGGGTTGACCTCCCCATCACCTATGACGTAATCCTCGCCCGTGTTATACGACATGAGGTCGCGCGAACGAAGCTGGCATTGCAGGCGGTACGTTACATTCAGGTTGCAGTAGCGGCCTATGCGCTCGCGGAACGTCGGCTGTACGCGGATGTTGGTCGTGCGCGTCTCGGTGAGCTTGCGCGAATAGGTGTAGTCGATCGTTGCAAGGTCGGGGCTCTCCTGGCTCGTCTTTCCGCCGTTGGAGTAGTAGTTGCGGTCGGCATCGCTGTCCGAAGCCGAAACGCTTGCCACAAGGATGAAGAGCCGGCCCGTCTTGAGGAACTTGTAGGAGTATTGGGCATATGCGCCAACATTGTAGTAGCGGCTGCGGCCTTCATTTCCGCTCGGCATCCAGCGGTAGCCCGATTCTCCCCAGCGCAGGCTCGTCTCGGCCACGGAGTTGAGCGACGAATTGTCGGTATATGTCACCGACGGGATGAATATGAGCTTCTGCCGTTTGGCCACCTTCCACTCCAGACGCCCGCGGAACTTCAGGGTGTGGTTGTTCGGATTGGCGAACCGGTCATAGTGCGCCGTATCGCACTTGGCCGGGGCATCGTACCAGCGGTCTATCGTAAACTCGTTCCTTGCGTTGAGATGGTTATAGAAGATGTTTCCGTCGAAGCGAGCCCTTTTGCGGCGTCCCCAGCGGTCCGAATAGTTGAGGGCGAATATCTCGGCCGAGGCGACACCGGCCTGCGAATTGACGGAAAACTGTCTTGAAGCGTTGGAGTTGTTGGCCTTGTCGCTCACGGACATACCCTCGTCCGAAAGGTTCTGCTTGTTGAGGTTGTTCACAAGTCCCATCAGCGTGACCCGGGCGTCACCGTTGAAGATATTGACCGAACCGCCGGCCGTATACTTGTGCTTCGGCGAGATACGGGGCGATGCCGTCGGCTCATAGCCGTAGCCGGCATGGACCTTTCCGAAACTGCTGTGCGAAAGGCTCTGCCGCGTCACAATGTTGATGACCTTGCCGCCCTCGCCGTCATCGACGCCCGTTATCTGCGCCGCCTCGCTCAAACGGTTGTATACCTCTATATGTTCGACGGCCTGTGCAGGAATGGTCTGCAGTACGTTCTGGATGTTGCCTCCGAAAAACTCGACACCGTCCACATATATCTGCCTGACCTCCTCGCCATGCGCCTCTATCCTGCCCTCCGATATGGTTATTCCGGGCATCTTGCGCAACAGCGCCTCCACTTCGGCATCCGTGGCCACCTTGAAGGCGTCGGCATTGTAGCGAAGCGTATCGCCCAGCATAACCGTTCGCGTCGACACGACCTCCTTCACGACGGCGTCTATGCCTATGGTCGAAGGTTTCATCTCCAGCGTGCCGAGATTCTTCGGCACATAACTGCCCCGGAAGTCGATGGTTCTCTCTTCGTAGCCGACATATGTGATCTTGCACGAATAGTCGACCCCGTCCCGGACCGGTATGCGGAAATTGCCGCCGTATTCCGATGTCTGGTACCGCTTCTCCGCCGAACCGTGCGTCTCAGTCACTTCAAACACCGCTCCGACCACTCCCTCCAAGGATTCGGAATCCACAAGGCGGCCGTAAACATACGGAGACTGCTGTGCATAAGAAACCACGGCACTCATTGCAAGTGCCGTAAACAGAAGAGCCGCGATACGTATCGTTTTCACGATTATCGGGGTTTTAGGTATATACGGGTTGCAGCGTATCGACCGCTGCGTTTGTGATGGAGGCTGCGGTCAGGCAGCCTCCACCCGAAAAAGTTCTAATCTTCGAACTTCGCACTCAGGAACTCGCGGTTCAGGCGTGCGATATGGGCTATGCTGATGGATTTCGGGCACTCTGCCTGGCATGCGCCGGTATTGGTGCAGTTTCCGAATCCGAGCTCGTCCATCTTGGCAACCATCGCCTTTGCACGGCGTGCGCCCTCTACCCTGCCCTGCGGCAGTTTGGCGAGCGACGAAACGCGGGCAGCAACGAAGAGCATGGCCGAACCGTTCTTGCAGGTTGCGGCGCAGGCTCCGCATCCCACGCAAGCGGCGGCATCCATCGACTCGTCGGCATCGGCCTTGGAGATAGGAATGGCGTTGCCGTCAGGCACGGAGTTGGTACGTACGGAGATGTAGCCTCCGGCCTGCAGAATCTGGTCGTAGGCCGAACGGTTGACAACGAGGTCCTTGATTACCGGGAATGCTGCCGAACGCCACGGCTCGACAACGATGGTCTGGCCGTCCTTGAACTGGCGCATGTATATCTGACAGGTAGTAACACCCTGCTCCGGACCGTGCGCATGACCGTTGATGTGGAGCGAGCACATTCCGCAGATACCCTCGCGGCAGTCGTGGTCGAATGCCACCGGCTCCTCTCCCGCATGAACGAGGTCGTTGTTCAGAATATCCAACATCTCGAGGAAAGAAGTGTCAGGGGAGATGTCCTTGACATGGTACTCCTTGAACGCTCCCTTCGACTTGGCGTCTTTCTGACGCCATATCTTCAATGTAAAGTTCATATTCCTAAATTCTAAAAATGTTCAACGTCAAAATTAGTCTTTATAGTTGCGCTGTGCAGGGTGTACGAACTCGAAGTTGAGCGGCTCCTTGGTCATCTCCGGCTCCTTGTCCATACCCTTGTACTCCCATACTGCGGCATATACGAAGTTCTCGTCGTCACGCTTTGCCTCGCCCTCCTCGGTCTGATGCTCGACACGGAAGTGTCCGCCGCACGACTCCTCGCGGTTGAGGGCGTCGCGTGCCATCAGCTCGCCGAGTTCGAGGAAGTCGGCCAGACGTATGGCCTTCTCGAGTTCGACATTGAACGAATCTGCGGTGCCTACGACCTTGACATCCTGCCAGAACTCCTTGCGCAGAGCCTTGATCTCGGCAATGGCCTTCTCGAGGGACTCCTTCGTACGGGCCATTCCGACATTCTCCCACATGATGTGTCCCAGACGCTTGTGGATGTCGTCCACCGACTGCTTTCCGTTGATGGAGAGCAGCTTCGCAATCTTCTCGCGGACGCCCTTCTCGGCCTCGTCGAATGCCGGCGTGTCGGTCTTCACCTTCGGAGCCTGAATCTTGTGCGAGAGGTAGTCGCCGATGGTGTAAGGCAGCACGAAATATCCGTCGGCCAGACCCTGCATGAGGGCCGAAGCGCCGAGACGGTTCGCTCCGTGGTCGGAGAAGTTGGCCTCACCTATGGCGTAGAGTCCAGGGATGGTGGTCATGAGGTTGTAGTCAACCCAGATACCGCCCATGGTGTAGTGTACGGCCGGGAATATCTGCATCGGCTGCTCGTAAGGATCCGTATCGGTAATCTCCTTGTACATGTCGAACAGGTTGCCGTAACGCTGCTTGATGACATCCTTGCCGAGACGCTCGATTGCGGTCTTGAAGTCGAGGAATACGGCAAGTCCGGTCTCGTTAACACCGTATCCGGCGTCGCAGCGCTCCTTGGCGGCACGCGATGCAACGTCACGCGGAACGAGGTTTCCGAATGCCGGGTAGCGGCGCTCCAGATAGTAGTCGCGGTCCTCCTCCGGGATGTCCGACGGCTTCTTCGAGCCGTTGCGCAGGGCCTTCACGTCCTCCAGCTTCTTCGGAACCCAGATGCGGCCGTCGTTACGCAGCGACTCCGACATGAGGGTCAGCTTCGACTGCTGCGTACCGTGAACAGGGATGCAGGTCGGGTGAATCTGCGTGAAGCAAGGGTTTGCAAAGCCCGCACCCTTGCGGTAGCACTGGAATGCGGCCGAGCCATTGGATGCCATGGCGTTGGTCGAGAGGAAGAAGACGTTTCCGTATCCTCCGGTGGCGATTACGACTGCATGTGCGCCATGACGCTCGATCTCGCCGGTGACGAGGTTACGGGCGATGATTCCGCGTGCCTCTCCGTCCTCGATTACTATGTCGAGCATCTCGTGGCGAGGGTACGACTTCACCGTACCGTTGTGAATCTCCTTGTTGAGAGCGGCATATGCGCCCAGCAGAAGCTGCTGGCCGGTCTGGCCGCGGGCATAGAACGTACGCGAAACCTGCGCGCCGCCGAACGAACGGTTGGCCAGAAGGCCGCCGTATTCGCGGGCGAAAGGAACGCCCTGTGCCACGCACTGGTCGATGATGAGGTTCGAAACCTCGGCCAGACGGTATACGTTGGCCTCACGCGCACGGTAGTCGCCGCCCTTGATGGTATCGTAGAAGAGGCGGTAAACCGAGTCGTTGTCGTTCTGGTAGTTCTTTGCAGCGTTGATACCTCCCTGTGCGGCAATGGAGTGCGCACGGCGAGGCGAATCCTGGATGCAGAACACCTTGACGTTGTATCCGAGTTCTCCGAGCGAAGCAGCTGCGGACGCTCCGCCGAGGCCGGTACCTACGACGATGATGTCGAGCTTGCGCTTGTTCGCCGGGCTTACGACCTTTATCGCAGCCTTGTGATTGCTCCACTTCTGGGCCAGTTCACCGGCCGGGATTTTGGAATCTAATTTCAGAGCCATATTATTTATGATTTTATTCGATCAGACAATTAAACAAGACTCAACACGAAGAACGTAACCACGACTGCAGCGAAGCCGAGGAATACGAGCGTCGCAACGATGTTGGCGATGCACTTCAGGCGCGGGTACCAGATGTCGTTGCCCCAGCCCACGGTCTGGAACATCGACCATACGCCGTGCGTGAGGTGGAACCACAGTGCGGCAAACCATACGAGGTAGAGCACCACATAGATCCAGTTCGAGAAGGTCTCGCGGATAAGCTCCACGCCATTCTCCGGCTCATGTCCGAGCAGCTCGACAAGCTGCATCTTCGACCAGAAGTTGAACAGGTGCAGTGCGAGTCCGAGCACGATCACGATACCGAGCACGAGCATGTTCTTCGAAGCCCAGTCGACACCCTTCTCCGTTACGGTAACCTCATAGCGCACGTTTCCGCGGGCGCGGCGGTTCTGGAACGTCAGAATGAAGGCATAGACGATGTGCACAACCACACCGAATGCCAGTACGAGGGTACCGGCAAGAGCATACCAGTTCGTCCCGAGAAATTCGCAGATGGCGTCGTAGTTGAGGCCGAAAGGATGATTGCCCCAGGCATTGGCTATCGCCACCAGATTCATTGACATATGGAAGAGAATGAAGAGCACGAGAAAGCAGCCCGACACGCTCATCACGAGTTTTCTTCCAAGGGATGAATTAGATAAGAAACAACTCATAATGTTTTGAAATGATTTTTGGTTATATTTGTTTGCTGAAAAGATTTCCCGTTGGCAACACAAAGATAGTAATTGTTCACGGAATAACAATAACTTGTTATCTTTTTTATGGACAAGCGCGCATTGAGGTCGGAGATGAGAAAACGCACGTCGGAACTCACTCCGGAGGCAAAGTCGAGGAAGTCGTCGGCGATATTCGGGCGCATATGCCGCGATGAAGCCGTCGCGGGGGCGAAGGTCATCGCCCTGTACTCGTCGCTGCCCGACGAACCGTCAACCGCAGATGCCGTCGGGATGCTCTCCGAAGGGCATACCGTTGTACTGCCGCGCGTGGATGGTGACGACATGGAGTTTTTCCCGTACCGTAGGGAGGAGCTGCGTATCGGGGCATTCGGAATCATGGAACCGACGGGTACAACACCCGTGCCACCGCAGGATATAGATGTGATCATTGTTCCCGGAAGGGCCTTTTCGCCGGACGGCGTACGACTCGGGCGCGGACGCGGCTATTACGACCGCTACCTCTCGCGAAAGGGGTTCCGTGCATTGAAAATAGGCGTCTGCTTTGCCGAACAGCTTGCCGGCGGCATCCCGTCGGAGGAGCACGACATCAGGATGGACCGCATCGTAAGCGAATAGCCATTTGCGGCTAATGCTCCGACGCAAGGGAGACGGCACTCTCACCGGATGTCGGCGACGGCTCCGGCAGCGCCTCCGCAACCTCCGAATCGTCATCGTCGCCCTCCAGAAGCTGCATCTTCTTCTGTTTGCTCGACTTCACCTTCGCCCCCATCTCGCTCAGGCGCTTCGCGGCGCCGTAGATGCTCTGCCGGCCGTCACGCAGCTTGCCGTATGCCTCCGCATAGAGTTTCCGCGTGCCGTCCAGCCTCTCGCCGACGCCGCTGAACATGTCGGCGAAATCCACGACACGCTCCAGAAGCATCCCGGCGACCTTGAACACCTCCTCCTGGTTCTGGCACTGCGCCACCTGCGACCAGGCACCGTATATGAGCCGCAGGGCGAGCATCAGGTTCTGTTCGGAGGTTATGAATATACCCTTGTCGAATGCCCGCTGCCAAAGGTCGCGGTCGTTCAGCACGGCCAGCTGCATGGCCGAATCGTTCGGGATGAACATCATCATGTAGTCCACCTTGCTGCGCCCCTCCCTTATGTAGGAGGCGTAGTCCTTGCGGGCGAGCTCGTCGACATGGCGCCTGACGCTTTCGATATGGCGTTTCAGCGCCGACGCACGCTCCTCGTCGCTCCCGGCGTTGAGATAGTCGACGAATGCCGTCAGCGAAACCTTGGAATCCACCACAACATCCTTTCCGTCGGGGAAATGGATGACCACGTCGGGAATCATGCGCTTGCCCGTCTCCTCGTTGAATACCGTGCGGCCCTGGCTGTCGCGCACCGTCGCCTGACGCTCGTAGTGCACCCCCTCGGTCAGTCCCGAGCGGACGAGCAGCGTATCGAGAATCACCTCTCCCCAGTTGCCCTGCACCTTCGTCTCGTTCTTCAGCGCCCTGGCCAGCCGCTCCGCCTCCTCGCCCATCTCCGCGGCACGTTTCATCATCTCCTCTATCATCTTCTCGAGCGAGGCGGTGTTCCTGTTGCTGTTGTCGCGCGCCGACTCCACGGCCTTGCGCATGGCCTCCAGCCCCTCGCGGTACGGCTTCAGGATGGCGTCCATCGACTCCGTGTTTTTCTCGCCGAGCGTCTGCGCCTTGCGTTCGAGCATCTCATAAGCGGTCTTCTGCAAATTCTCCTTCACGGCCTCAAGGTGGGCGTCGAACTCCTTCCGGCGCTGCTCCTCTTCGCGCTGTTTCTGCTCATTGAGGATCTTCACCTCGCGCTGCAGCGCGGTAGCTTCCGCACGCACGTCGGCCAGCTCCCTCTGCAACGCCTCCGCACGGGCATCCGAAGCCGTCTTGTCGGAGGCGAGCGCCTGATTCTCGGCCGATTTCGATTCCAGAAGGGCGGCAAGCGAGGCGGACTTCACCCTTGCGGCAAGGTATCCGCACACCGCTCCGAGTATGATGCCGGCCGCAACGGCCAGAAATATCTCCATATCGTCAGTATTTTATCGTCTTCACAAAGATACGAAAATTATCGTCCGCAACAACACGCCCGCGCCGGTCTCCGTGCGGCCGCGACAACAAGAGGAGGGTCCCGGAAATCCGGAACCCTCCTCCTTGCATGTGCCGCCTCTACTCCTTCACGGCCACGGTCTCGATTTCGACCCTTGCGCCCATCGGCAGCGCCGCCACCTGATAGCAGACGCGGGCCGGGAACGGCTCGGCAAAGAAACCGGCATAGACGCCGTTCATGGCTCCGAAATCGGCGATGTCCGCAAGCAGCACGGTCGACTTCACCACATTCCCGGGTGCATATCCGGCCTCCGTGAGTATCGCACGGATATTTTCGAGCGACTGCCGTGTCTGCTCCTCGATGCCTTCGGGCATCTTCCCGGTCTTCGGGTCCACCGGCAGCTGGCCGGAAACATAGAGTGTATTTCCCACCTCCACGGCCTGCGAGTAGGGTCCCACGGCTGCAGGGGCATTCGGTGACTTTATTATACGTTTCATATTTGGAATGGTTTTAACTGTATGTCTCCCCAAAAATAGGAATTTTAATGCAATCCGCCGAAAAAATCTTCATCCGGATACTGCGACTCACGCTCGAGGATGCGCCGCTTCAGCTCCGTACCCCAACGGTATCCGTGCAGCGAACCGTCGGCTGCCACGACCCTGTGGCACGGGACCATCACCGCAACGGGATTGGCGCCCACGGCCTGCCCGACGGCACGCGCCGAACGGGGACGACCGATTGCCGCGGCCAGACCGCCGTAGGTGGTGCGCTCGCCGGGTCCGACACCGAGAAGCCCGCGCCATACGGCAAACCGGAACTCCGTTCCGACAAGGCACAAACGTCCGTGCGGGCACTCCGCAATGTCACCCTCCGACATATCCGCATGTGGCATCCGGGACGTTGCATCCGCGAGCGACTCCTCTCTCGAACCGGTCACGAACCCTATGTAGCACACGCCGCGCCGGCACCACGCCACAAGCGCGTCGGCGCCGTACGGCGTAGCGGCAAACGCATACCGCATGCGCTCATCGAAATCCTCCGTATGTACGAACTCCACCTCCATGGGCTGCCGAATCAAAAAAGGCAGGCTTTCGCCTGCCATGAATCCACAAGTCGCATCCGGACTACTCCTCCGGCTGCGGCTGTTCCGCCTCGGTATCCGGCACGAGGATACGGCCGCAATACTCGCAGACGATGAGTTTCTTTCCCTGACGGATATCCACCTGGCGCTGCGGCGGGATACGGTTGAAACATCCGCTGCAGGCGTCGCGCTTCACGGTGACCACGGCCAGTCCGTTGTGCACCTTGCTGCGGATACGCTCGTATGCGCTGAGCAGACGCTCGTCAATCTTCTCCTTGGCGACCTCGGCCTGAGCGGTAAGATCCTTCACCTGTGCCTCGGTCTCACTCTCGATACTCTCGAGCTCGCCCTTCTTCGCGGTAAGGTCGACATTGCGCTCGGCAACCTGCGCCTCCGTACTCTCGAGTGTCGCACGCTTGGCCTTGATGGCTGCAGCATACTCCTTCAGACGTTTCTCCGCAAGGGTTATCTCCAGCTGCTGGTACTCTATCTCCTTGGAGATGGCATCGAACTCACGGTTGTTGCGCACGTTGTTCTGCTGCTCGCCGTACTTCGCAATCTGGATCTGCGCCTGGTCAATCTCGCGCTTGCGCTGCTTGGTGAGGGTATTCAGCTCCTCTATCTCGGCATTGATGTTCGCTATGCGCGTATTGAGCCCGGCCAACTCGTCCTCCAAATCCTGTACCTCCAGAGGCAGCTCACCCTTGACCTTGTTGATTTCGTCAATCTGCGAATCGATTTTCTGCAAATCGTACAGAGCCATGATCTTCTCGTACATCGAGTAATCCACCTCCGATGTCTTCTTTTTTGTAGCCATATATAGAAAATTTTGTTTCCAAACCTCCGCACCCCGGCTACGGCGGCATTCAGACCCGCATGCCGGAGATGCCCGCAAACGCCTTACATGCTGTAATGCACGGGGTTTCTTGTACGTGCGCTCTCGCGGAGCGCAAAGTTAGTGATTTTTTTTGACAAAATGTCAAATAATATCCGAATTGCACAAAATTCGCTCTCGAAATGTCCGATATCGGCAACGGTGAAGTCGCCGTCGGGCAGGAAGAAGTCATTGTAACGCAAATCGGCCGTCAGGTAGAGGTCGCATCCCGATGCCCGCGCATCCTCCATGAGCGATGCTCCGGCACCGGTGCACAGGGCCACCCTCGACACCGCGTCGCGGACAACGTCGCTGTGCCTTACCACCTTCACGCCGAGCCTTTCGCGCACCATTCCGAGGAACTCCCCGAACGGCATCGGCGAAGGCAGCTCTCCCACAACGCCGAAACCCGTATCCGCAACGCCCGAGGCCGACGGCTGCAACACACGCATCGACTGCAGGCCGAGAATAGTGCCGAGCCGCCAGCTCATGCCGCCGCCGGCCGAATCGAGATTCGTATGGCAGGCGTAGAGGGCTATGTCGCTCTTTATCGCGCGCTCCACGCACCTCTCGACCTGCGAGGCGCGGTTCAGCCGCTTCAGCGGATGGAATATTATCGGGTGGTGGGTGACAATCATCCCGAAGCCGAGTTCAACGGCCTCGTCAATAACCTCGTCCGTAACATCAACGGCAAGGAGTATGCCTCCCCTAAGTTCGTCGTCGGGCGAACCTACGACAAGCCCCGCATTGTCGTACGACTCCTGCAAGGCCAAAGGAGCGAACTCCTCGATCATGCGTGCAACTTCCCCTATCTTCATACGTCACAATTTTTTTCAGAACAACGTCTGCTCAAAGAACGGCAGGGTTTCGTCCCGCTCTGTCCTTCCTGCCTCCGGCACGGCCCCGGCGCCGCTTTCCACGGCTGTATCCGCAGATTCGGATACGGCCGTGCCGGCAGCCGCATCCTCCATCTCCGCAGAGTTCGCGGACGGCGGCTCCGGCTCCCGGAAGTCGTCGTCGGCAACGATGTCCGATTCTCCCGTGCGGAGATATTCACGCACCTGCATGAGCATCGCGCGGACATTCTGCAACCGTTCGAGCAGTTCCACGTCAGGTGCGATATCGGCCTGCGAGGCGCGGCGCACCTTCATCGCACGGCGCGCACCCTCGATCGTCATGCGCTGCTCCTTGACCAGATGGTATATCATCTTCAGGTTCTCCACATCCTCGGGAGTGAACATGCGGTTTCCCTTCTTGTTGCGCTTCGGACGCAGAACGTCGAACTGCGTGCCCCAGTATCTTATGAGCGAAGGGTTGACGTCGAACATCTCCGACACCTCCCCCATCGAATAGTAGAGTTTCTCTGCCATATCACAGGTTCATTATTCTCAATGAATTGGGATACATGTTGTTGCACCTGTTCCCTATCCTCTTCAAAAATCCCAGCGGACGTCCGCCGCAAAGCACCAGATTCAGCCCCTCGGCGAAATCCGCGGCCGGCAACGCCGCCTTGCGAAGGTAGTCGAGGGCCTCCCCTTCCGGGATCTCGGCATTTGCCACCGCCGAACGGTCGATGCCGCAATACTGCGACAGCGCCCATTCGGGTTTCAGCGTTCCGCCGTATATCTTTCCCATCTCCACTCCGGAGTATATGGCCGCGAGCGACTGCGACAGCGTCTTCACGTCATCGTAGCGTGCCGCCGGATAGCCGTACATCGTCCCGCCTATGGAGGCGAAGCGCATTCCGCCGGGGTTCTTCACCCAGCGCGACAGTTCGCGGCGTTCGGCCGCCGACGCATCCGTCATCACGCTGCGCCGCGGTTTCGGAACGGCCGTACGCACCTGCGCATCCAC
Source organism: uncultured Alistipes sp. (assembly GCA_944322005.1). GTDB lineage: Bacteria > Bacteroidota > Bacteroidia > Bacteroidales > Rikenellaceae > Alistipes. Next base: position 80,283 of record CALUNL010000005.1, on the reverse strand, counting down.
GTCCTTTGCCGCCACGGCCGCAAAGAATCCCTCCGACACCGTACGGTGCGGCATGAAGCGGAACGTCCGGAACGGGCCAACCTCCGAGCACTCTATACCCCACTCCGCATCGACCTCCACCGGCCCGAACGGAACGGTTTCGCTGCCGAACTCCGACAGGAACGTACGCAGCACGCCCTCGTTCTCCGTCGTGTTGAAGGTGCAGGTACTGTATATCAGCACTCCGCCCGCGCGGAGCGCCCTCCATGCGTTTCTCAATATCTCCGCCTGCCGTGCGGCACATGCGCCCACAGCCGCCGGACTCCACTCGTCGCGTGCGGCGCGGTCCTTGCGGAACATGCCCTCGCCCGAACACGGCGCGTCCACCGCCACGATGTCGAACCACCCCTCGAAATCGGCCAGCCGGCGCGAATCCTCGTTGGTCACGACCACATTGCCGACACCCCACCTGCGTACATTGTCCGCAAGCACTCCGGCGCGGCTGCGCACATATTCGTTGGCCACGACAAGCCCGCCTTCTCCGGCAAGCGTCGAGTATATCGTCGTCTTTCCTCCCGGTGCAGCGCACATGTCGAGAATGCGCGCCCCTTCGGTATCCGCACCCCTCAACAGATACTCCACGAACTGCGAACCGGCCTCCTGCACGTAATACGCCCCCGCATGGAATGCCGTATCGAGCGTAAACTGCGGGCGGACGTCGAAATAGCGTCCCCAACGGCTCCACGGTACGGGACTGCCGCCGTCGGCCACGCCGTCCTTGGCGGGATTGAGCCGTACGGATACCGGCGGCTCGCTCTCGAGTGCGGAGACGAGTGCCGCAGCATCCTCCTCGCCGCGGGTGCGGCGGAGCTCCTCGATGAATTCCGACGGAAGGCCGTTCATACGGTTCTGCGTCACTTTTTCGAAAGACGTATCTGCTCAAGGCGCTCGTACAGGCGGTCGAGCACGGCCCCGTTCTCGACGAAGTCGTCATGGTCCTTGTCTATCACGAAGACCTCCCCGTCGTACTCGTTGTCAATCCACTCGTTATACTTGTCATTTAGCCGCTGCAGGTACTCCTCGTCGATGTTCTGCTCGTAGTCGCGGCCGCGCTTGCGGATCTGCGATATGAGCGTCGGAACGCTCGCCTTGAGGTATATCAGCAGGTCGGGCTTCGGTATGAGGTGAGTCGATATGTCGAACAGTTTCATGTACGTCCCGAAATCGCGGCTCGACATGAGCCCCATCTGGTGGAGATTGCCGGCAAATATGTAGGCATCCTCATATATGGTCCTGTCCTGGAAGATGTTCTCCAAACCGTCGGAGAGCATGCTCATGGTCTGCTGGATGCGGCTGCCGAGAAAATAGACCTGCAGTTGGAATGCCCAGCGGTTCATGTTCTCGTAAAAGTCGTTGATGTACGGATTGTCCGTGTCCTCGTAATAGGCTTTGGCTCCGTACCTCCGCGTAAGGATCTCCGTCAGGGTCGTCTTACCGCTTCCTATGTTGCCTGCAATAGCGATGTACATGGTATTTATGGATTGGATATTATTTCCCTACTGAACTAATTGAAATAGTCACCTATTTTCGATATGGCCGAAGGCATGGCGAAGACAACGACACGGTCGTAGGCGTTGATCTGCGTATCGCCGGAGGCGATGAAGACCTTGTCTCCGCGCACGATGCCGCCGATAATGACATCCTCCGGCAGGCCCATCTCCTTGATGTTGCTCTTGGTGGCCGGGGAGTTCGGCTTGACGATGAACTCCAGAACCTCGGCATCGCTGCCGGTGAGGCACTTAATGGCCAACACGTCGGTGGACATCGTAAACCGGAAGATGTTCGATGCGGTGACCATCTTCTTGTTGATTATGGTGTCGACGCCCACGCTGTCGGCCAGGTTTATGTAGTTGAGGTTCTCCACCTCCGCTATCACCTTCTTGACCCCCATGCGCTTGGCCAGCATCGCCGTGAGGATATTGGTCTCGCTGCGCCCCGTAACGGCCACAAAGGCATCCATGTTGGAGAGCCCCTCCTCCATCATCGCCTCGGTGTTGCGGCCGTCCTCGTTGATGATGAGCGTCTTCTCGAGCAGCTCGGCAAGGCGGTAGGCCTTGTCGGCATTGTAGTCGATGAGCTTGATGTTCACGTCGTTCTGCAACTCGGTGGCGATGCGCACGCCTATTCTCGAACCGCCGAGTATCATCATGTTCTTGATGCGGACATTCCCCTTGCCCGAAAGCTCCATCACCTCGCTCACGGCATCCTGGCGCGCTATGGTATAGACCATGTCGCCGACCATGAACGTGTCGTTGCCGTGCGGGATGATAGTCCGGCCGTCACGCGATATGGCGACCATACGGTAATCCGAAACATCCTTGAGGTCCGACAGATCCCGGCCCACCAGCGAGGAGTTCGGCTCCAGGCGGAACACCACGAGCGAGAGTTTGCCTCCCGAAAAGTCCACGTATTCGGTGGTGGCGGTATGGCCGAGCAGGTTTATCACCTCGTTGGCGGCCACCTTCTCCGGGTAGAAGAGGTAGTCGATGCCCATGTTGATGAACATCTCCTTGTTGTTGGGTTCCAGATACTCGTTGTTGTCGATTCGGGCTATGGCCTTCTTCGCGCCGAGCTGCTTCGCCATTATGGCCGACAGGATGTTGTCGTTCTCCATATGGTTAACGGCGATGAAGAGGTCGCACTTGCGCACCGAGGCCTTGCGCAGCACGGCGAATGTCGTGGAGTCGCCCTCCACGGTAATGACATCGGCAAGGCTGCTCACATCGGCAAGCAGTTTCGGGTCGGCATCTATGACGGTGATGTCGTGGCCGTTTCCGCTCAACATCTGGGCAAGGTGGTTGCCCATCTCCCCTGCTCCCGCAATAACGATTTTCATAGGCTGTGTTCAAACTCCGCCGCAGGCAGCATCGGCTTGTTGCCGTATGGCGACATTCTTGCATTTTATTCTACAAATGTATAAATTTGTCTCAACAATTCAAAAAATAAAGCCGGACATGCCGCCGTCGCAGTCCGGCGCACAAGGAAAACGATAAAATTCAGCATATGGCAACCTGGCTCATAGTCGTATTGTGCTCCGCAGCCGCCGTGGGGATGTTCGTACTCGGACTCTCGCTAACGCTCATATTCAAGGGACATAACATCGAATCGGAGATATCCACCAACAAGGACATGCAGCGCCTGGGCATAAAGTGTGCCGTACAGGAGACGCGCGAGGACATCGGTTCGGCCGACTGCAGTTCGCCGTGTACGGGCAACTGCTCCGCATGCGACATCGAGCACGGACAGCAGCAGGCCGCCAGGGCAGGCCGGTCCTGACCGCACATACCGCATACCGAAAAACAAAAACCCATACCTATGAAAAGATTTCTTACCATTCTGCTGGCACTCTCCGTGCTCAGCGTCACCGAGTCCATGGCCGGCAAAAATCCGAAGGATCTTCCGCGCAACATCTACTCCGGCATCTGGGATGCCGGACACATACAGGGTATAGCCCTCGACACCGAGCACGAACACATCTACATGTCGTTCACCACCGTGCTGGTGAAGGCCGACCTCCAGGGCAACGTCATCGGCACCGTGACCGGACTGCTGGGACACCTCGGATGCCTCGAGTTCAACGATGAGGACGGACGCCTGTACGGCTCGCTCGAATACAAGGACGACTCGATAGGAAAGGGCATCCTGCGCCGCGAGAAGTCCGACAAGCAGCTCGACAACGCATTCTACGTGGCGATATTCGACGTGGACAAGATTACCCGCACCGGCATGGATGCCGAAAAGGACGGAATCATGACCACCGTATACCTCCCGACCGTGCTCGAGGACTATACTGCCGAGGTAAAGTGCAGTGAGGGTGTACGCGAACACAGGTACGGATGCAGCGGTTTCGACGGCATCACCTTCGGCCCGGAGTTCGGCAAGAGCGGAGGCAAACGCTACCTGACGATAGCATACGGCATCTACGGCGATACGGAGAGGTCGGACAACGACTACCAGGTGCTGCTGCAGTACGATACCGACAACTGGAAGAGTTATGAGAGCATACTCTCGCAGGACGCGATGCACAAGAACGGCCCGGCAGAGCCCGACCGCAGGTATTTCGTCTATACCGGCAACACGTCATGGGGCGTGCAGAACCTCGAATACGATGCACAGAGCAACCTCTGGTTCATGGCCGCATACAAGGGCAAGAAGCCGAACTTCGCCAACTTCTGCACATTTGTGGTCGACGGCAACGCGGCTCCCGTATCCGGCAAGCTGAAGGGTGTGCCGTACCACAAGGGGAAGGCCATGCTCCTCACGCTGCTCGACCGCGGCACGTACGATGCGGCCAACGGCATCCACGGATGGCGCTTCAAGTACGGCACGACGGGACTTTGCTCCCTCGGAGACGGATATTTCTACATCTCGCACAACGGCCGCAACGAGCAGGGACAGTTCGGCAACATAAAGCTCTACCGTTTCGTCGGCACGGAAGACAAGGCATACGAGCTTGTAGAATAAAGAGTTTCAACACATCATGCAAGCGGGACGCGAACGGTTCGCGTCCCGCTTGTCTTTTCGGCATGCCGGCCGAACGGCAAGTATTGCGGCCATAGAGACGCCATGGACATCAGGCCGCAACAACATATCCCGCCATTTCGCTCGGGTGCTTCGATCAAGCCGCACAACGTATTTCCCGTAAGGGCAAGGAGCGAGTGGCAGGCAAATGAGAGGCGGAGAAGCGAAGAGCCGACGGCCGCAAAAAAGGGAGGATGCGGTTGCATCCTCCCTTTATATTTCGGGACCGTTCAGTCCGTTAGAAATACTTGACGCTGTAGTCCTTAACGTCGGAGAGCTGCTGTATGGCAAGCATCGCACGGCGGAGTGCATAGCTCTCGCTCTGTGCCTGGAGCTTCACACGCTCGTCCTCGGCAGTCTGGCCGTCACCTACGGTCACCTCGTCGACAACATAGACGTATACACCCGAGTTGCCCTGCACAGGAGCCGAAACCTTGCCGGTATCCTCCGGGCCCGCAACCGCAATGGCACCAAGCAGACGCGGCTCGACACCCACACCCGGGATGTAATAGAGTCCGTACTTCACGTTCTCGAAGGTATCGACCTTGCCTCCTGCATTTTCGGTAACCTCCTCAAGGGTCGCACCCTTCATCTTCTCAGCGAGCATCTCGAACTTCTTGTCGCGGAGCACTGCCGTACGGATCTGGGTGGAAACCTCGTTTATATCCTTGTATTCGTCCTTGTTTATCTTGGTAACAACAGCCACGACATAATCCTTGCCTACATTGAAGATGTCGGACACATCGCCCACCTTGGCATCAGCAGCCCAGCGGACAACCTCGGTGGATCTGTCAAGACCGCGGATCTGGCGCTCACCCTGCTCCACGTTCATCACGCGAGGAGAGAGGGACTGTGCCGAAGCGGCTTCGTTGAACTTCTCGACCGAACCCTTTGCCGCAACGGCGAACTGGCTGGCCTGCGTGTGGAGCGTACGTTTGGTTGCGGCGGATGCCTCCACCGGATACGAAAGCGTTGCCACCTTCATGTGCTTCTGCACCTTGCCGGTCTTGAGCACCTTCACGAGCTGGATGACGTTGCCGGCCGTGATCTTAACCACACCGCCGCGACGGACTCCGTAGAGAGCGTCGGCGAACTCCGGTGCAAGCGACGAATATGCCACCGTACCTATCATTCCGCCGTCGGCCGATGTCTCGGCAATCGAGTAGCGGCCTGCAAGGTCGGCGAAGTCGGCACCGCGGCGAGCCACGGTGAGGAGGCTGTCGGCAAGCGAATCATCGGTATATGCCAGCACCACGTGCTGCAGCTCGAGCGAATCAGGCACGTTGCGAACCTCAACGACACGGGATGCGGTCCACTCCTCGTTGCGGAGCTCCGGTCCGTACATGCGGCCGTTGTTGAGGGCCTTGTACTCATTCTCCGGGAGCTGCTTGGCTGCTATGAAGTTGTTGGAAACCGAAGCATGCCTGTTGCCGCGCACGAACTCGCGCACGTCGCTGCTTGCCGCAAACTGCTCGGCAGCGGCCTTGGCCTCGTTCTCGATGGCTGCCTTGTCCTCGTCGGTCGGATTGACCTCAAATACGACATAGCTTACCGTGCGGTAAGGCAGCTGCTTGTAGAGAGCCTTGTGCTCATTGTAGTATGCCTTCATGTCCTTCGAGCTGACGGTAACCAGCGAATCCGGAACCGAATTGTACTTGCTTACTACATAACGCCCCTTGGCAGTGTTGTTCTCGGCTGCAAGGCCGCGGTTCACCTCCAGGGTGTTGGCATATGCACTCGCGCGCACGAGCGATGCGTACTTCATCATCTGACGCTCGAGCTGTGCCTGCTTGTCGAAAAGCTTCCACATCTTCTGTGCCTGCGGGTTGTCCTGTATCTGCGAAAGGAATGCAGTTACGGTCGCAACATCGTACTGTCCCGTCTTCGGGTCGGCAAAGAGGCTGGCATATACGCCCGACGGATGCTCGCCGGCCAGCATCGACGTACGCTCCGAAGCCGGAACGCTGATGCCGAGCTTCTCGAATCCCGGAACTAACACATGATCGGCAACAAGGGTCTGCCATGCCGCACCTATGATCTGGTCGGCCTGCGCCTCATCGTAGCTGTTGTCGCCCATCTGCGCCCTTACATCGTCATACGCGGCAAGGTACTCCGAGTAATGGATCTTGTCGCCGTCGATTTCACCCACCTTCGGGTCGTTGCCCGAGAATCCCATCTCGGTCTTCAATGAGAGAATAAAAGCCAAAAGCGCGCCTGCTATGATTACCGAAAGCAGCACGCCGAATTTGGTTCTCAAAGTGTTCAAACTTACCATATTGCTCTGTGGTTAATTGATATTTGCGTTTTTAACTTCCAAAAGTAATAATTTTATTCTTAATACGTAACGTTTTCAGTCTTTTTTTACTTCAGTTCGATGCGTGCGAGCTCGATGCGCGAGCGGGTGGTGCGGAGTATCTTGATGCGCATGCCGTCGAGCTCCATCTCCGTACCCTCGGCCGGCAGCTCCTCGTATCGGAAAATTATGTATCCGGCAAGCGTGTCGTACTCGTCGCTCTCCGGGATGCCGAGCGAGTACTTCTCGTTGAGGTACTCGACCTCGAGCCGGCATGAGAGGACATACTCCTTGTCCGAAATCTTCCTCTCGGTCAGGTCCGGCACGTCGTGCTCGTCCTCTATCTCGCCGAAAATCTGTTCCAGCACATCCTCGAGCGATATTATGCCCGCCGTACCGCCGAACTCGTCGATTACGACGGCTATGCTGCTGCGACGCTTGATGAACTGCTCGAGCATATCCTGCAACGGCAGCGTCCCGGCAACGTAATCCACGTTCATGACCACCTCCTCCACCGTCTTCGGGCTGGAAAACAGGCTCTTGGAATTGACGTAGCCGACGATGTTGTCTATCGAGTCGCGCCATACGAATATGCGCGAATACATCGTCTTCACGAACCGCTCCGTGAGCATCTCTATCGTCGTATTGTCAAGGTCAACGGCCTCGACGTCCACACGCGAGACCATGCAGTCCCTCACGCGCAGGTCGGCAAAGTCGAGCGCATTCTGGAATATCTTCAGTTCGTTGTCCGCCTCGGCCTGCGTCTCCGAATTGTTGCTGTCCAGAAGGCTCTCGAGGTCGCTGCGGTCGAATTTGTAGGTATTCTCCTCCCTCGACGGCTTACGGCCGAATATGCGCAACAGTCCGTAGGAGAGCAGCGTCGTGAACTTCGCAATCGGGTAGAGAAGGATATAGAAGAAATATATCACCGGTGCAAAGACGCGGTAATAAAAGTTGGGGTTGCTGCGGACGACCGATTTCGGCAGGTATTCCGCAAAAAAGATTATAATTATGGTCGGGATGATGGTCTCGAGGATGAACATCACGTTTTCATCGAGCGGTTTCCATCCGAACGAAGAGATAAGGGCGAGCAGGAACTGCGACATGCACAGGGAATAGACCACCAGGGCAATGTTGTTGCCCACGAGGATGGTCGTGATGTACTGACCCGGATGACGCGAAAAGAGGTCCGCGATGAAATCGAACACCCGGCTCTGTTTGCGGTCTATCTCGAGCTTGAGCCTGTTCTTGTTGAGGAATGCGAGTTCCATTCCGGAAAAGAAGGCCGAAAGCACAAGCATCAGCGCTATTATCAGCAGCGAAGTAACTATCATTGTCATTCGTTATTTTGTTCCGCGACCGGTCTCGCCTGCCGCACGCTGCGTTTCGTCACCTGCGCAGCGCCCTGCATCGGCCCGGAAGCCGCATCCGGACGCATCATCCCCGTCGCACGGACACTCTCCACCGGCTTCACCTCGGGTTTCTCCCCAGATGACAGTTCCACGGTTTCCGGCTCCCCTGCCGGACGTGAAGGGGCCGCAACGGGCTTCGCCGCAGTTATCTCCTCCGATCCGCTTGCAACCGGTTTTCCGGAACCGTTTACACGTTCTCCACCATCAGGAGCAGGGCCCGCCGCAGCCGGCCGCTCTTTCCTATCCGTCGACACGGAATCATCGTTTATAAGCTCATTTGTATCCACGAGCATCTTGCCCTTCAGTCGCCGGAAACGCAGTTCGTTCAGCTCCTCGTCCGACTCGAAACCTTCGCCGATGAAGGTATCCGTATCGGTCTCGACCTTCGTATCGACATTCGAATATATACGTTTGGTTATCGAGTTCCAGAACAGTTGCTGCGTGTACAGTTTTGTCCCGTCGGCCTTGGTCACCCTGACGTTGCCCTTGGCCTCCCACAGCTTGCGGTTTTCGTAGTATATCGCATAGTTGGCCTCGAGCGTCGCATTCACAGTCGACAGCGAGTCATCCTGGTAGGTTATGATATTGACACCCTTGCGGAACTCACGGTACGGGTCACGTCCGAGCGTATAGCCTTCGAGCAAAGGAGCGGTAAACCTGTATGACCTGCGTCCGTTCTCCGAAACCACGATCGACAGATTCTCGCTCTCCTCGGTCTTTATCATCTCCAGGGGCTCCTCCTCCGACACGCTCTTCTCCTTGCATGAATATAGCAAGATAGCACTCCCTGTAAAAAGGAGTGCTACCAGAGCATATCTGTAGCGGAAACCGGACATACTATCTCCGCCTGCGAAGAGTGCCGCATAACCGTGCGGCACCCGTCATGCAGGCAAGCCTGTTACTGTGCGCGATAACGTACCTTGGTCGATATGCCGGAAGCAAAACCGCAGTCCAGCGTATATGTGCTTCCCTCCTCCAGCTCGTTGAAGAAGCACTCCTCGGCGGTAGGGAATACGGTGCGGTAGCTCGAAGCGAGGGAACGGGCGTTGTTGACCGTATCCTCATCTCCGCTCAGGAGCGGAATTGCGTGCTGGAGCATGTCGTATGCGACCCAGTAGGTGGCATCCTTCGATATGCCGGCGCACGACCTCGAACCCTGTACATAGCACTGTGCGAGGAAGTAGTATACGTAACCGTTCTCCGGATTGAGATCACGGGCCTGGCGGAGTGCCTCTACGGCCTGTGCATACTTCTCGGCCGCCATTTCGAGGATACCGATGCGTACGAAGATGGTCTCGCGCATGGCGTTGTCGGTCTCCTTGTCAAGTGCCTTGCGGAGATACTCGTTGGCCTTGTCGAAGTTCCTCTGGTTCTGGTAAGCCTCTGCAAGCAGCATTGCCGTATCCGACGTAGGCTTCTTTGCATAATATTTCTCTCCCACATGGAAGAAGAAGTCGTTGTCACACTTCGCCTTCATCATCAGCGATATGGCCTGTGCCATAAGGGTCTCGTTCTCCGGATCCTCGGCAAGCTTCTTCGAGAAAATCTCCTGAATGTTGTCGCAGTTGGCGGCACCGCTCAGACCGAAGCAGGTCTCGAACTGGTCCTTGTACTCCTGCTTGTCAGGGGTGAGGTTCTCGAAATACTTGGAATTGGCGTCATATGCATTCACAACGGTCATGGCATCCACCACGTCGTTGGTATAGTCGTCGCAGAGGTTCTTGAAATATATGGCAACCACCTCAGGGTCGGCTGTTCCGGTCTTCTCGACCTGTGCGGCAATGGCAGCCTCGAAGGCCTTGCGGATGCCCTCGCGGTCACTGTCCTTATAGGTGAGATACTCGCGTGCCTTGCGCTCGAGGATATAGTCCTTGCCGCGCTTAGGGTGCGAACCGAAATACTGCAGACGCAAATCATAAAGCATCAGCAGCGAGTCGACATACACGTTTTTCTCATCAAGAGTCTGTGCACGGTTTATCTTCTGCTTGTAGAGCTTGATTCCGTTGGCATAGATGTTCTCAGATACGGAAGGGCACTTCGCGAGCAGCTTCTGGAGATAGCCTGCAGCCCGATCGTATTTGTGGTTGACTATCTCCTCCTTGAGGAAGGAGCTGTTAAGGATGTTCTCACGACGTTCCTCCGGAGTATCGCCCCATTTTGCATACCTCGGGTCACTGAAATCCTGGGCAAAGGCCGACATCCCCGCAAAAGCCAGCGCCAGGGTAAACAACATCTTGATTCTTTTCATGGTTATGACTTTTTAATATTTTGTTTTAATCTGGTATTCTCAAACCCATATTCCCGAGGGAATGTCACGCTCCGCACAAGTGCTAATCGAACTTCGGACGTACGAACCAGTAGTCCTCACCGAAGAGCGAAAGCCCGAGCGAAACCTTGAAATAATCCTGTCTTATCAGTCCTATCCGGGTATTCATGTCGCTCATCACACTGCCGAGCGTTCCCCTTTTTCCATATTCAAAGCCGATATTTATGCTCGACGCCCCCATGAACCTGATAGGGAATCCGATACCTGCCGTTACAGCCAGCTGATCGAGTCTCTTCCCGCCATAGGTCTGGTAGTAGTCGCCGTATCTCGCTCCTATACGGTACGACATTCGGCGAAGGTAGCGGCGTACGTCGAAACGGTTTGGGGTATACTCGAACCCTACCTTGAAGGTATTGGTATCGGCATATCTCACCTTCACGTTACCGTAGATTGTCTCCTCGAAATAACCGTCGTTGCCGCCCCATGCCTGATATTCATAGTCGAACCCGGCCGTGAACTTGCTGTCCTGATAGAGAATGCCGACCGTGCAGCTGTGAGGCAGGCGCATCTGGCTGCGCGAGTCCTCGAACTCCACGACTGTCGACGCAACATCGTTCAGGTATATCGTCTTCGTCAGTTTCGGACGTAGCGAACCGCCGTAGTCGTATGTGGCACCCAACGTAAGGATACGCTTCTCGTTGGCGATTATGCTCCACTGCACGCCCACCTGGAACTTGAAGTTGGAGATGGCATAGTCGTCGAGGCCCACAACTGATACATAGTTTCCGGTGCCGACATAGTCGTTCGATATGGCCGACGCATAGTTGTGCTGGATATTTCCCCAGTAGTATTTGGCCGCGATTCCTATCGAGAAGTTCTTGAAAGGTTCCCAACCGACACCGGCCTTGACCTCCGTTACGTCTCCGTCACCCGAATACGAATATACGGCACGTCCGACGCTTCCCCATATGTCCTCGCTCTGTTCGGTCGTCGCCATGGTATATCCCACACTGCTGTACGGAGTGAGACTGAAGCCGAAGCCCAACCTCTTTGCAAGCGGGAACTGTATGGCGATGCCGCGGAAGTTGATGGTGTTCTTCGCATTCTTGGCCGTACGCGACAGAGCGTTGTTCTCGTCGTACTTGTACTGGCGGTTAAGCAGGAAGTTGCCTTCGGCGCTCACGTCGAATATGAACGTCTTGCGGAATGTCGCGCTGTATCCGGCCGGATTCATCATGTTTACCTGCTGGCTGCTGCGCAGTGCCACACCTATGCCTCCCATGGAGCGCATGATGGAATTGCCAGGTGTGCCCAGTTCTCCTATGCCGAACATGGTGTACGGCGAATATGCGTTGACGCTGCTTTGCGCATTTACCGCGGCCGACGGCACCAATACTGCCGCGCAAACCATAATGGCCGCTGCGAATCTCACTAATGCGTTATTTGACATTTTCCGCCGCATTGTACTCCAAAATTCTGTTTAGTCCGACATACATCATATTGCAACTTGCAAATATCGTATTTTTAATTCTATTAACAAAACGTTTGGCATCGCCTCCGCTGAAAATTATGCGAATTTCGCTGTTTTTTTTGCGGAAACTCTCCACATATCCGTTTATTTCATAAAAAATACCGCGCATCACCCCCTGTTCGATGGCTGTTGCCGTGGAGTCTCCCAAAAGTTCCGAAACATCCGCCTCGGAACACATCGGCAACCGCGCAGTTTGCTCATGCAGAGCCCTGAAACGCATATCCACGCCTGGCGATATGTTTCCGCCGCGGAACACGCCGTTCTGTACGAGGTCGATGGTTATGGCAGTGCCGAAATCGACTATCAGCATGTCTCCAAGACCGAACATCTCGACGGCTCCCACGGCAAGTGCGACACGGTCCGGGCCGAGCGTCTGCGGCGTGGCGTAATCTATGCCTATCGGCACCGGTGTCTGCGGTCCCAGCCGCAGAACCCTCTCAATACGGCCCTCGAGCATTGCACATACGCGCTCCTCGTCACCCCGTGTGGACGACACGATTGCTCCGACCGGCGAGTATCTGCCCACGGCCTCATCGAGCTGCGCCTCCGACAGGACATCGGAGCGCCACTCCTGCAATACTTCGTTATTGCCATCTATAACGGCAATTTTCGTCAAAGTATTGCCCATATCGACTATCAGGTTCATATTTTTTTGCAATCTTTACAATGATTTGAGGATTTCGAGCGCCTCCCTGACACCGGCCACTCGCCGTACCGTCATGGCAAGACGGTCGTCGCGCTGCTTGAGCACGAAACGGTCCGGGTGTGCCGTCACCGTCTTCAGCAAGCCCATGAAGGTGTCGCTCTTGTAGAACGGAGAGGAGTCGTTGCCCACGAACTGCACTATCATCAGTCCGTTCTTCACCTTCACCTTCTCCATTCCGAGACGTATGGCCTCCCAGCGCAGCCGCACGACATCCATAAGTTCGCGAGCCGCATCCGGCAGCGGTCCGAAACGGTCCACAAGGCGTGATTCGAACGCCTGCAGCGCCTTCTCGTCGCGCGTTGAGTCGAGTTCGCGGTAGAGCTTCAGACGCTCGGCCTGCTGGCGGACATAGCTCTCCGGGAGCGATGCCTCGTCGCCGAGCTCTATCACCACGTCGTCCACATAACGCATCGCGTCGACGGCCTGCTGCTCCTCGCTGCTCAACCCGGCAACGTCGAGTCCCTCGGCGCGCAGCTCGGCTATTGCCTCGTTCATTATCTTCTGGTAGGTCTCGAATCCTATGTCGGCGATAAAACCGCTCTGCTCCGCGCCGAGCAGGTTGCCGGCACCGCGAATGTCAAGATCCTGCATGGCGATGTTGAATCCCGAGCCGAGGTCCGAGAACTCCTCTATGGCCCGCAGTCGGCGCCGTGCGTCCGACGAGAGCATCTCGTCGGGACGCGACAGGAGGTAGCAGTACGCCTTCCGGTCGCTGCGTCCCACGCGTCCGCGGAGCTGGTGCAGGTCGCTCAGTCCGAAGCGGTCGGCATCGTCGATGATTATCGTATTCGCGTTAGGTATATCCACACCGTTCTCGACTATCGAGGTGGCCACCAGAACGTCGAAATCACCGTATATGAAGTCCATGATGACCTTCTCGAGCGCGGCCGGCTTCATCTGTCCGTGCGCCGACACCACCCTCGCCTTCGGGCAAAGCCGCGTAATCATGCCCTGCACGGTCATGAGGTCCTCGACGCGGTTATGGATATAATATACCTGTCCGCCGCGCGCAAGCTCCGCCTCGACGGCATCGCGCACGAGCTCCTCCGAGAAGACGTGCGACTCCGTGACAATCGGATGGCGGTTGGGCGGCGGGGTCGAGATGACCGACAGGTCGCGCGAGCCCATGAGCGAGAACTGGAGGGTGCGCGGAATCGGCGTCGCCGTAAGCGTCAGCGTATCGACATTGACGCTCATCTGCGTGAGCTTCTCCTTGGCCGCGACACCGAAACGCTGCTCCTCGTCGATTATCAGAAGCCCGAGATCGTGGAACCTGACACCCGAGCCGAGTATCTTGTGCGTACCGATAAGGATGTCGATGGTGCCGTCGGCAAGCTCCTTGAGTATCTCTGCCGTATCGCGGGCGCTTTTGTTGCGGTTAAGGTATTCCACCCTCACCGGGAAATCGCGCAACCGCTCCGTGAAGGATCGGTAGTGCTGCAGCGCAAGCACCGTCGTCGGCACCAGCACAGCCGTCTGCTTGCCGTCCACCGCAGCCTTGAATGCGGCGCGTATGGCAACCTCCGTCTTTCCGAAACCGACGTCGCCGCATATGAGGCGGTCCATCGGACGGTCCGACTCCATGTCCCTCTTGACAGCCTCCGACGCGCTCTGCTGGTCCGGAGTATCCTCCCACATGAACGATGCCTCCATCTCCTGCTGCAGGTATCCGTCGGGCGAAAAGGCGAAGCCCTTGCTCGCCTTGCGCTTGGCGTAGAGCGCGATGAGTTCGCGCGAGATATCCTTGACGGCACGCTTGGTGGCGTTCTTGAGCTTCTGCCATGCCCCGCCGCCGAGCTTGTATATCTTCGGGGGTTCGGCATCGGCGCTCTTGTAGCGCGATATGCGGTGCAGCGAGTGGACGTTCACGAAGAGCACGTCGTTGTCGCGGTAGACGAGCTTTATCGCCTCGTGCGTCTTCCCGTTCTCGGTTATCTTCACCAGTCCGCCGAAGCGTCCTATTCCATGGTCGATGTGCACGACATAGTCGCCGACCTGCAACGCATTCAGCTCGGCGACGGTCATCTGCTCGTCATGCTTTATCTCGCCGTTGATGCGGTAACGGCGGTAGCGGTCGAATATCTGGTGCTCGGTATAGAAGCAGATCTTCAGGTCGTTGTCCACGAAGCCCTCGTTGAGCACCGTACGCAACATCGCAAGCCTGACTCCCGGACGGTTTATCTGGTGGAAGATGTTCTCCAGACGCTCGACCTGTGCACGGTTCTCCGTCAGTATGTAGCACTCGTATCCGTGCTCGGTGCGGTCCGTTACATCGTCGGCCAGCATCTCGAAGTTCTTGTTGAAGCGCGGCTGCGGCGATGTGCTGAATATTATCGTCCTGTCGGCCGGACGCTCCGCAAGGTTGTTGCGGAGTTCGAACAGCGTGCACCCCGACATATCCGAAAGTAGCTCCTTGCGCGACGTAAGCGCGCGCACGTCGGCCTGCGGGTCCTCGCTCGACGAGAGCAGACGCTTGCGCAGGTCGTCGACCTTGCGCAGCGCGAAATCGGCATCGTAGAACCAATATAACGCATCTCCGGCAAAGGCGGCGAGCGAGATGCCGTTCCCCTCCGAGCGGTTTATGTTGGATATTATGTCGACCTCCTGCAGCCGGTCGCACGAAAGCTGGTCGGCAATCTCGAAACGGCGTATCGACTCCACCTCGTCGTCGAAGAAGTCGAGTCGGTACGGACGGCTCTCCGCATAGGAGAATATGTCGAATATGCCTCCGCGCACGGAGTACTGTCCGGGTTCGTAGACAAAGTCCACCTGCGTGAACCCGAGTGCCTGCACCGAATCCTCGAGGTCAGCCATGCGGAGCGTATCCCCCACGACCACATGCAGCGAGCATGCGTCGAAGCCTCCCTTGTCGACAACCCTTTCGGCCAGGGCCTCCGGGTAGGTGCATATTACGAGATAGCCCTCCCTGCGGTTGCGTACGGCATTGATGACGTTCGTACGCATGACCACGCTCTCGGCATTCTCGTTGCGGTAGACTATCGAGCGTTTGTAGGCCGACGGGAAGAATAGCACGCGCTCCTCGTCGAGCATCCCGTAGAGGTCGTTCATGGCATAGGCGGCCGCATCGGCATCCTCGGCCACGAGCACATGAAGCCCCCCGCCGCGCGCTATGGCAGCCGCGGCATAAAAAGTAAGGGCCCCACCGACCAGCTCATTGAGATGGACGGTGTTACCCTTCCCTTCAAAACAATTGCACAAAAGACCGGCATTATCCGACCTCCCGGCAAATTTCAGTATTTCATGCATATGTCTTACAGGCAAAATGCCGTTATGCCCTTCAGGCGGACCCTATTTCTTCTTTGTGCAGTTCAGAATGTCGTTGTTGCGACGGTCCCGATAATGCACGTCCACCATTCCGACGCTCTGGTCGGCTACCACATCTATCCACACCTTGTAGCGGAACATCCACCGCATCCGCAGAGGCCACAGCCCGCGGCACAGGAATGCCGCCACGTACGGGCTTACGACCAGGCGTATGTAACGGTGTCCGCGGTCCTGGGTAAGGAACGATATCTGGTTCTCTATCTTCTTGTCGAGCAATACCGTAGGCTCTATCTTGCCCGTTCCCCCGCAGGTCGGGCAGACGTCCTGTATGTCCTTCACCGCCACAGGACGGATACGCTGACGCGTAATCTGCATCAGTCCGAACTTCGTGAGCGGCAATATCGTATGCTTGGCCTTGTCGTTGGCCATGAGCTTCGTCATTTCGTCGTAGAGCAGCTGCCGGTTCTGCGCCTTGCGCATGTCGATGAAGTCGACTATGACGATGCCGCCAAGATCCCGCAGACGCAGCTGCCGGGCTATCTCGGCCGCAGCCGCAAGGTTGACGTCCACCGCCGTCTGCTCCTGATTGTCCTCGGCCTTGGTCCGGTTTCCCGAATTGACGTCGATGACGTTCATGGCCTCCGTGGACTCTATGATGAGGTACGCGCCGCGACGCAGCGACACGTACTTGGCGAAAAGCGACTTTATCTGACGCGATATGTCGAAATTGTCGAATATCGGCAACGTTCCGCGATACAGCTTTACGATCTTCTCCTTCTCGGGGTCGACCGCACGGATATAGTTGCGGATTTCGTTGTACATCGCCTCGTCGTCCACGCATATCTGCGAGAACGAACCGTCGAGATTGTCGCGTATGATGGTATTGGCTCGGCTCATCTCGCCCAAAAGCAGCGATGGAGCCTGATGGCGGCGTATCTGCTGACACGCCTTGTACCACTTTTCGACAGATGCGAGAATGTCCTGTTCGACATCCAGATCGTCGGCATTCATGGCGGCGGTACGTATTATGACGCCGAAGTTTTTCGGCAGAACGCTTGCCGCCACCCTCTTGAGTCTCTTCTTCTCCTCGTTGGAACGGATCTTCTGCGAGATGAAGACCTTGGACGAAAACGGCACCAGCACCACGTTGCGGCCGGCAAGCGATATGTCGGCCGTAAGGCGCGGTCCCTTGGTGGATATGGCCTCCTTGGCCACCTGCACCATCACCGTTTGTCCGACCTGCAGTTGCGACGTTATCTTGCCGCCGCGCTCCAGTCCGGCATCCAGTTTCATCGTCTCGAGCTTGAGCCCGCGCTTTCCGGGCTGATAGCTCGACACCACCTTGTCCAACGAAGGGAAATGGACTCCCAGGTCCTGATAGTGAATAAATGCATCGCGTTCGTGACCGATGTTCACGAACGCGGCGTTGAGTCCGGGCATAATCTTGCGCACCTTGCCGAGATATATGTCACCGACGGCGAAACCCGTCTTGGCCTGTTCGCGGCCGAGCTCCACCAACACCTTGTCCTCACAGAGGGCGATGTTGATTTCGGTTGACGTTACGTTTACTACAAGTTCCCGATTCATGTTGCGAGATTATGACTCTTTTTCCGATTGAGTTTGAATCCGCCGGCCGCCACCGCGGCGCCGGCTTCGTGTGCGATTAAATAAATAGGTAACGCTAAAGAGCGTTATGGACCCTTTAGCGTTAAACTACCTATGCGAAGCTATCACCTCCTTTACTTCTTCTTGTGGCGGTCCTTGCGCAGACGCTTTTTACGCTTGTGGGTCGCCATCTTGTGACGCTTATGCTTCTTTCCGTTTGGCATAGTTTAAGATTTTAGAGTTGTTGTTAGTGTACGAATTTTTCGTTATTTGATTTTCGAAACGAAAGTCTTTGCAGGCTTGAAGGCCGGAATATTGTGGGCCGGGATGGTTATGGTCGTGTTCTTCGAGATGTTACGTGCCACCTTGGTTGCACGATGCTTGATGATAAACGAACCGAAACCACGGAGATATACGTTGTCGTTCTTCGCCAACGATTCCTTCACCTCATCCATGAAAGCCTCTACTATGGCCTGAATCTGAACCTTCTCTGCACCTGTTTTCTTAGCGATTTCGCTAACGATATCTGCTTTTGTCATATTAATAAAAGTTAATTAAAGTTGTCTCTTTCCACATCCGGGGACTCCGGGTCGAGGGATAATCGTGGACCGTTCGACACGCATTCAGGATGCCTACCGCCCCGTTTTGCGCGTACAAATATACATCATATTTGCAAACCGCACAATTTTTTTTATCTTTTTCTGTTGCAAGCACCTCGGGCTCCGCCGCCCGTTTCAGGCGCGTGTTCCGTTGAAAAGTCCGGCAAAACTCTCGGCCGCCTTGTCGAGCCCATCCTGGATCTTTCCGCCGACCATCATCTTCAGCATCATGTTGAGGTCCGCATGCAGTACCAGGCGCATCCTCGTATCACCGGGCGAAACCTCGTGCAACTGTATCCAGAACGCGAAATCTACCGGAATACCGCCATCCTCGGGCTGTATCTTGACGTGCTTGTTCTCCTGCTTGTCCGTCATGCGGAGCTTGACATCAAAACCCTTGATGCGGAACGAGCACGCATCCGCCGTGGCCTGCCAGTTCTCCACCTTGTCCGACACGGCCGGGGTAAGTAGCGAAAAATCGGATATCAACGGATATATTTCGGATGCTGACCGGAATATCCTCTGGTGTTTGGATTCATATTTCTCCATCTTCTCCAAATTTTGCGCAAATGTAATACTTTTTTCGAAAGTCGGATAAAAAATCGCACGCCGACTTCCCCGCAAAACATGCCACAAACCCCGTTTTCGCGTCCTGACCAGTGCCTGTCACAGCCAGAAAACGATTGCGGGATCGAAGTTTTTTTCATATTTTTGCATGGAGGATGCCGTCCGGCAGGCCTCCGGGCAGGCAACGACAAATTTCAAACCGAATAAAGCTATGAAAACATCAAAAATCACCATTCTGATTCTTGCAGCGGCCGTAATAGTTCTGGCCGTGGCTCTCATACTACAGCGCCGCACCCCGGCAATACAGACCGGCTCGCCGATCGAGGTCATAATGACCCGTTCAAGCGTCCGCTCATACACCGACAAGCCTGTCGCCAAGGAGAGCGTCGAGACACTTCTGCGGGCCGCAATGGCTGCACCTTCGGCCGTGAACAAACAGCCGTGGGCATTCGTGGTCGTAGATGACCGTGCGCTTCTCTCGTCGCTGGCCGAGGCTCTGCCGAACACCAAGATGGCGGCAGAGGCCCAGCTCGCAATCGTCGTATGCGGAGACATGCGCAAGACGCTCGAGGGCGAGGCTGCGCTGTTCTGGGTGCAGGACTGCTCGGCGGCGACCGAGAACCTGCTGCTTGCGGCGCATGCGCAGGGGCTGGGCGCCGTATGGACGGGCATATATCCCAATGCCGCACGCGCCGATGCCGTGCGTTCCATTCTCGGGTTGCCGTCATACATCGTTCCGCTCAACGTGATACCGGTAGGCTACCCGGCCTCGGAAAACACCCCGAAGGACAAGTGGAAGCCGGAGAACATCCACACGAATGGCTGGCAGGCGGAGGCCGAATAGCGGCATGAAGGATGTAAACGCGGAACTCGCCGCCATGCGCGACGACGGCAACGGCGACTTCCTCTCCCGACTGATGCCCGGAATCGGGCGGGAGCGCATACTCGGCATACGCATGCCGGCACTGCGCAGGTATGCCGCGCACCTTGCGTTGGACAAGGCCTCCTCTGAGGCGTTCATGGCCTCGCTGCCCCACCCGACTGTCGACGGGACGACACTCCACGCGCTTCTCGTAAACCGGTGCCGCGATTTCGGGACGGCCGTCGCAATGTGCGACCGGCTGCTGCCGCACATCGACAACTGGGCCTCGTGCGATGCGCTCTTCCCGGCCGTATTCGTTAAAGAACCGGATACCGTATTCGCGAAGTGCCGCGAATGGGTGGTCTCCGGCAACGACTACACGGTGCGGTTCGGGCTGAACATGCTCATGCGCCTGTTTCTGGATGAGAATTTCAGCATGCAGGTGCTCGACCTCGCCCTCTCCTCCCGCGACGGGGGATACTACGTCATGACGGGCAAGGCATGGTTTCTCTGCGAGGCACTCGTAAAGCAGTGGGAGGCCACCGCACCGCTGTTCGAGAGGCATATGCTCGGAGAGCAGGTGCACAACGCCGCCATCCGGAAGGCGATCGAGAGTTTCCGGATCTCCGACGGGCGGAAATCATACCTGCGCACACTGCGCACAAAACCAAAACGGAAACAGCAATGAAGAATACGCACACCATACGCCCGGAGATACGGAGGTATGTCGAGGGCGAGATAATCCCGCGATACGACTCTTTCGACAAGGGCCATGACCGCAGCCATGCGGAGGATGTCATCGCCGACAGTCTGAAGCTTGCAGAGAGGTTCGACGCCGACCCCGAGATGTCCTACGTAATCGCGGCCTACCACGATTTGGGCCTGTGCGAGGAGCGCGAGTTTCACCATATCGTTTCGGGCCGGATTCTGCTCGGCGACCCGACTCTGAAAAAGTGGTTCGACGACGACAGCCTGCGAGTCATGAGCGAGGCCGTCGAGGACCACCGTGCGTCGAGCGGCCACGCGCCGCGCTCCATATACGGAATGATCGTGGCCGATGCCGACCGCCGCATAGACACCTCCACCATCCTGCGCCGGACGGTCCAGTACGGCATGAAGCACTATCCGGAATACGGACCGGAGGAGCATTGGAACAGGTTCATCGGACACCTCGAAAAGAAGTACGGCGACGGAGGGTACATGCGGTTCTGGATTCCAGACTCGGACAACGCCCGCAGGCTGGCGGAGCTGCGCGCCGCAATCAGGGACAGGGAGGCTCTGCGCAGAATGTTCGACAGGATATATGCGGAAGAGAACGTAACCCGCGCCGAATAAGGTGCGGGTTACGTTTTGTACTTGAACACCCGTCAATAAAGCTCGATATACTCGTAGGTGTTGCCCACGATGCCGAGATAGCGCTCGAACTCCGCCGTCGGGATGACCACCGTCGCACGGTTGTCGTTCGGATGGAAGCTGAGCGAGCCATATTTCCGCAGGTTGGCGTCCAGGAAGAGATGGACATGGTTCTCCGTGTCGTTTATAAGACCGAACGGCGATACGGAGCCGGGCAGCAGGCCCAGATAGCGTTCCATGCGCTGCGGCGAGGCGAACGAGAGCTTCCCCTGATGCAGCCGGTGCTCCAAATCGTGTATGGCGAGCGACTTCTCGCAGTCGAAGACCACGAGATAGTGGCGGTCGCCCTTGTGGTTGCGGAAAAAGAGGTTCTTGCAGTGTTTCGAACCGTCGTCGTGCCAGTAGCGGCGGGCAATCTCTATCGTCGGCGCCTCGGGGTGTTCGTAAAACGTGAACTCCAAACCGTTCTCCTCAAGGAAATCCAAAACCTTCCGCATCCTCTCCATGGCCCCTTCATTATGATATTGCAGCCCTGAATGCGGGCACGGTATCCTCTATGCGCATCCCCTTACGGTATATTCCGGCCGTACCGCCGACAAAAACATCGGCTCCCATGGAGGCCATCAGCGCGGCACGCTCGCAGCTTACGCTGCCGTCGACGCTCACGAGTACATCTCGGCATCCGTTCGCATCGAGCCAGCGGCGGACGACGGCCACCTTGTCGAGAATGCCGTCGATGAGCTTCGCCCCGGCGAACCCCGGGCGAACGAGCATCACCGTGACCATGTCGAAAACTCCGACATGAGGAGCCAGCGACTCCACAGCGGTCTCCGGATTCAGCACGAGGCCGAACGAGGCTCCGCGGGAATGCACCTCGGCGGCAAGCGTGCCGAAGTCGCGTCCGAGTTCCACATGAACCGACACGGTGTCACCCGGACGGATGTCGAGCTTCGAGAGCATCAGTTCCGGATCCTCCACCATGAGATGAATGTCGAGAGGCATATCCGTCACGCGATGCATGGCATTGGCGATGTCGGGTCCGAAAGTCAGGTTCGGGACCAGATGCGCATCCATTATGTCGACATGGAGCCAGTCGACACCCGCTCTCTCGAGCGCCTTTATGTCGCGTTCGAGATTCATAAGATCCGAACACATCACCGATACCGATATCCTGTTTTTGCGTTTCATGTGAAAATTGGTTTTGCAGAGACAAAGGTAGTCATTTTCACGAAACGCATGGCATGCCGCATCAAAAAAAAGTGCCACCTCTTCCGCATCTCGTCATTTATTCCTATCTTTGTTTATCGGAAACTCCAAATTACTAAAACCTAAAGACCATGAAAAAACTGATCATCATGTCGATAATGACGCTCGCTGGCCTTGCCGTATCGGCACAGCCACAGGTAATAGCCCATCGCGGATTCCACGCCACGGATGGTTCGGCCCGCAACTCGATAGCCGCACTGGAAAAGGCTCAAAAACTCGGTGTCTTCGGCTCAGAGTGTGACGTAAACCTATCGAAGGACGGGGAAGTTCTGGTAGTGCACGGAGACTGGCACCCGAAGCGCGGAGAGGAGGGCGCGGTGCACGTACAGCGTGAGACGGCCGAGACCATCCGCGCCATAAAGCTCGAGAACGGCGAGACGATGCCTACCCTCGACCAGTATCTCGCAACGGCGAAGAAGGACCCGGCGACCAAACTCATCATCGAGATAAAGAAACACGCCACACCGGCCCGTGAGACCGAAATCGTCGAGGCCGTCGTGAAGAAGGTGGCCGAATACGGTCTGCAGGAGCATGTGGAGTACATCGCGTTCCGCCCGTTCGTATGCATGGAGATCAAGCGGCTTGCACCGGAGGGGACGAAAATCGCATACCTCAACGGAGACTACACGCCGGAGTATGTCAAGGGCATGGGCCTCACCGGAATCGACTACAAGTTCTCCGTGCTCAAGAAGCACCCGAAATGGATCAAGCAGGCACAGAAGCTAGGCCTTACGGTGAACGTATGGACCGTAAACGAGGAGGAGGATTTGCGCTGGGTGATCGAACAGGGCGTAGACTACATCACCACCGACAACCCGGTGCTTGCAAAGAAGCTCATCGCAGAGATGTGCAAATAACGGCAACCTACGGTATACGTGCCGACAAGGCCCGGTGGATGGGAGCATACAGGATAGGGAATACAGACGGCTGTCCCGGGTGGTTTGTGAGCGGCGCAGGAGCACTCCCCCGCTGCCTTCAGGGTTGCAATGGCACCTATGTACGGAAGCGATTTCGCCATAATCGCCGCCGTGCGGATGGATGCTCGTACGCAAATCAGGCACAAGGAGCCCCCGACCAAGGCGAACTTCCTCTGCATAACGGCACTCAACGGGACGAAGACGATGGTGCCGCATATGCGCAACCTCGTAAAGGCGCAAAGATATTTCCTGCAACACAAATAGAGACATGAAACTGAAATACGGACTCAACGACAGGCCTTCGGCCGGAGCCACGATGCTTTACGGCCTGCAATGGCTTATGATATGCATCCCGATAGTCATAACCAGCACATTCATAGCTCCGCCCGGAGAGACGGTGTTCTACACCCAGAAACTTCTGGCTGTAATGGGCATAACCATGATCGTGCAGGCACTGTGGGGACACCGCATGCCGCTGGTTGCCGGGCCGGCCGCCGTTCTGCTCATGGGAGTCATAACGGCATCCGCACAGGGACACGACTCATCGACGATATATCCGTCGATGATGGTCGGCGGAGCAATCGTCGCAGCCATAGCCGCAAGCGGCGCCATGTCGAAGATGCAGCGGCTCTTCACCCCGCGCATCGTGGTATCCATCCTGCTGCTAATATCATTCACCACCGCCAACCCGATTGTCGGGCTAATATTCTCCGACAACGACCACCAGCTACTCGCCTTCATATTCTCCATCGCATGCGTGCTTGTCATGGCCGTGGCCAACAACCTCCTGCGGGGGATATGGAAGACAACCGTAGTGATATGGGCCATGATTCTCGGTTCGGTATTCTACTACTGCATCACAGGATTCCCTTCGCAGTTCGCCACCGACACCGTCGAACCGCAGCTGATCAACTCGCCCGTGGTGTTCGATCCGGGGGTGATGATTGCATTCGTCTTCTGCTACATTGCCCTGCTCATCAACCAGGTCGGCTCCATGCAGTCGCTCGGTGAGATGGTATCGGCATCGGACATGCCGCGACGCAACAGGAGGGGAATGGGTGTCGCCGGCGTCATGAACATCGTGTCCGGCGCACTCGGCGTACTCGGACCGGTGGACTATTCGCTCTCGCCGGGCGTTGTGGCCTCGACCTCGTGCGCATCGCGCTACACGATAATCCCCGCTGCCGCGGCAATGGTCGTGCTGGCATTCATCCCGGATGCGGTCTCGGTGCTGCTGACAATACCGCAGCCGGTGATGGGAACCGTCCTGCTGTACCTCATGGCCACGCAGATATCGGCCGGACTGAACATGATGCAGGCCACGAAGGCCGTGCCGACATTCAAGGACGGAATGATAATCGGAATACCTATAATGTTCAACATCATTCTCTCGTTCGCCCCGCAGGAGGCAATAAACGCCATACCGTCACTGCTCCGCCCGATCGTAGGCAACGGATTCGTGATGGGCATAATCGTGATACTGCTGCTGGAGCATGTGTTGCTGAAACGCAGCAGGGACTGATACATACGGGCCAAAAAAATCGGTGGCAGAGGATTCTGCCACCGATTTTTTCATATCGAAAGGCCGCAAGGGCTACTTACCTGCGCTGCCCACCATGCGGTACTTCTCGCACAGCATCTCCTTCACCGGCTCCACAGCCTTCGGGAAGACCTTGCGCAGGTCTATCTCGTCGCTGCCGAGCAGCACGGATTTCAGGGCACGCATGAATCCGTCCTTTATCTCCGTTGCAAGGTTCACCTTGGCAATGCCGTTGGCAATGGCCTCGCGCACCATGTCGTGAGGTATGCCCGACGAGCCGTGCAGCACGAGCGGAATCGGCGTTGCGGCACTTATCTCGCGCAGACGGTCAATATCGAGATGCGGAGCCTCCTTGTAGAATCCGTGCGACGAGCCAATGGCGACCGCAAGGGCGTCGACACCGGTCTCGCTTACGAAGCGTGCAGCCTCGTCGGCAGTCGTAAATCCTCCACCCTGCTGCTGGCCGAGCTTGGCGACATATCCGAGCTCCGCCTCTACATTCACGCCGTACGGACGGGCCATCTCCACCACGCGACGCGTGGTCTCCACATTCTCCTCGAACGGTCTCTCGCTCGCGTCAATCATCACGGAGTCGAAACCTGCATCAAGACAACGCTCCACAAGTTCAACCGAGCCGCCGTGGTCGAGGTGTATCCATCCGCGGACACCGTAGTCGGATATGGCCTGACGGGCCATCGACACGGCCTGACGCAGGCCCATATACTCTATCGAACTGCGCGTAAGCTGGAGAAGGGCCGGAGAGTCGGTCTCCGCAGCGGCCTTCATCACCGCCGTCAGCGTCTCGAGATTGTAGAAATTTGTGGCAAGGACCGCGCGATGCTCACTGCGGCATGTTGCAAGAAGTTCCTTTACGTTCATATTATGGCTTAATTTATTAAGGTAAGAACAGGTAATGCAGACCATTGAGATCTCACTGACAAATATACTGAAATTTGCAGATTTTTTTCATTTAACATCCACAAAATGCATACATCGTCCATTTTTCAGAAGGCCAATACGGACCGGCATGGTCCACATCGAAGAGAAACAAGAGGCATATTCTTGCCGCAAGTGTCGTTTTTAGCCGAAATTTAGTATATTTGTAGCTGTTAGCCGGTACGATTGCCGGCAATTCATAAAATGGAGAGTACAAAATACGACGATATCAGGGCCTATTTCGATGAGGAGATTCCGGAGGCGATGGCACGCGTTGCCGACGACCCACTGTTCATGAACGTCGCCGGGTTCGTCTTCCCGGGCGACGACATCGAGACCGCCCGAAACAAGGTCCGTGCCTGCCACACCACGGCACAGGTGCAGCTGAACATAATGTATCCGGCCATAAAACGCATCATCGGCCTGACAATAAACCATTTCGGACACTCCGGAACGGAGCTGATAGACGGGTCGCGCAGCAAGGTTTTCATATCCAACCACCGCGACATTGTCCTCGATGCGTTCCTGCTGCAGGCCGTGCTCCACGAAAGCGGGCACTCCACCACCGACATAACCTACGGCGACAACCTCCTGCGTCCGCAGATGGTGGCCGACATATGCCGCTCTAACAAGATGCTCAAGATTATCCGCAAGGACGACATCTCGCCGCGCGAGTTTCTTGAGAACTCGAAGCACCTCTCGGAATACCTGCGCATGAGGCTCGAAAGCGGCAACTCTCTTTGGATAGCGCAGCGCAACGGACGTACGAAGGATGGTGTCGACGCCACCGACCAGGGAGTGCTTAAACTGTTCGGACTGAGCGGCAGCGGCGACTTCGCCTCGGACTTCAAGTCGCTCGGAATAGTTCCGGTTGCCATCTCCTACGAGTACGAGCCGTGCGACATAATGAAGGCCCTCGAACTGCTGCACCGCCAGAACGGAGATGCATATCACAAGGCTCCCGACGAGGACTTCAAGAGCATACTCACAGGCATATGCTCGCCGAAGGGAGACGTGCAGCTCAACATATGCCGTACTGTCGGCGACGATGAGATAGACGAGATTGCGGCACTTCCGAAGGCCGACGCCTACAAGGCGCTCACGACACTCATCGACCGCCGCATCATCGGCGCATACCACCTGCACGCCACCAACTACATCGCTCATGACATACTGCATGGCGAACGCCGCTATGCCGACCGCTACACGAAGGAGCAGGAGAAGATGTTCGCCAGCCATCTCGGCCAGGCAGAACACATGTTCGGAGGCGACGAAACGGCGCGCCGCATATTCCTCGGCATATACGCCAACCCTGTCGACAGCCGCAACGCCCTGAATGAGGCGTAACCGGCTGCCGCGAAGACTTGAGACAGCAAAAAAACGGTGAGCGGAATCTTCCGTTCACCGTTTTCGTCGTCACCGCCGGCCATCAGAAGCTGAACTTCGCCCCGACATACCAGCTGCGCGGCAGCGAAGGGCCGTAGACATATCCGGAGTCGCGGTCAGGACCGGTATCGAAATCGCGCTGGTAGGCGTTGAAGATATTGCGCACGCCGGCACTCAACTCCAGTACAACGGACCTGTATATCCTGATTCCGTAAGCAACCTTCATTCCCATGTCGAAGAATCCGTATGTCCTGACGGCGACATCCTTCGCGGTGCCCGAACCGGCCATGTGCTGCACGAGCATCGGTCCGGTATAGGTTCCCGTCAGCGAGATGTCGAAACGCTCGAGCGGCGTCGTGGTCGCCGTGAAGTATCCGTAGACATCCGGCGTGCGGAACATGCGGCGCTCAGGCGGTACTGTCTCGTCCTCACTCCACTGTTCGGCCTCCTTGTAGCGGCTGCGCTGCACGGTGACTCCCATCTGCGCATCGATCCACGGCGTGAAAGCAGCCCTGGCCTCGATATTGAAGCCCATGACATGTGCATTCGAACCGTTGTAGCGTTCCTTGACCACCGTACCGTCTGCATCAAGTCCCACGTCTCGCAGGGAGAAGGTGCCGTCGAGCAGCGTGTAGAAACCCTCTACAAGGAGATTTGTCTGCACGTTCCCGAACCTGTGATACATGTCGGACGAGATGCTGAAGCTGTGCGAACGCTCCTGACGCAGACCGTCGGCCAGGGCTATGCGCACACGTTCGCCGCCGACGATGGAGATGTGGAGGTCCTCGTCGAATGCCTGCGGTGCACGGAAACCGGCCGAATACGTTGCACGGAGGTTGATATCCTTCACAGGATTGTAACGCAGGTTCACGCGAGGGCTGAATATCGGGTGGCTTATGAGGTTGTGCTTGTCAAGACGTCCCCCGATGAGAATGCCCCAGCGCTCGTTCTTCCACTCGTTCTGCAGATATGCGCTGACGATATGCACGGTCTGGTCCGTCACGGTACCGTAACCGAACGAACGGTCGTGCAGTCCGTCGTAGTTGTACTCCACTCCCACCGAAAGCTCGGCAGGCATGAAGAACATCTTCGGGCAGTCGTACGTGTACTGCGCGCCCGTCACGGCCGTAAGTCCGTGGGTCGCACCGTAAGCCTTCTCGTCCATCTTGCTGCCGTAGTAGCTCTTGCGGTCGATGTTCTGCAACGACACATAGACGCTGTACCGGTGCTCGCGGTCGGCCGTCGAGCCGTCGAAGCTCAATCCACCGCCGTGGATGTTGTGGTCGGTCTGCTCGGCAATCATCGCCTCATGAGGAGGGAGGTCGAGATTGTCGCCGCCGCGGCGGTACTCCCCTATACCGTAATACTGCAGCGAAATCTTGTTGTAGTTGCCAACTTTCAGATACGAACGCATGCCTATCATGCGCGACGAGAGTTCCGGAAGCTCGGTAAAGCCGTCGCCGTCGTGGTCATAGCCGGAGCGCACGCGGTTCTGACCGTAGATGCAGATTCCCGCCTTGCCGTTGCCGCTCACAAGCGAGGCGTTGAGCGTGGTGTTGTTGTCGAAAGTGCCTCCGCACCCGATGGAGGTGAGCGTATGCCCGACCTCGGCCGTGTTGCGCACCGGCTCGCGTGTGATGATGTTCACCGTACCGCCTATGGCCGATGCCCCGGAGAGTGCCGAACCTCCGCCGCGCACCACCTCGATGCGCTCGACCATGTTGGCCGGAATCTGCTCGAGGCCGTAAACGCCGGCAAGCGTCGAGAATATCGGGCGCGAGTCGATGAGTATCTGCGAATAGTGGCCGTCGAGGCCGTTTATGCGCACCTGCATGAAGCCGCAGTTCTGGCAGTCGTCCTCGACGCGCACACCGGGCTGGAACGACAGTCCGTCGGCCACGCACACGGCATTGGCCGCCTTGAATATGCCCGCATCGATGATGTTCACCAGCGACGGCGCCTCGCGGCGCTTTGTCTCGTTGCGGTTGGCCGATACGACGACCGCATCGACCGAGACCTGCGCCTCCTCGATCTCGAAATTGACCTCCGTACTGATGTTGGCGCTCGTGGTAATCTGCTTCGATACTGTGACGTAACCTACCGACGAGGCCTCTATCGTACATTTTCCCACCGGTACGTCATGCATGAAATAGTGGCCCGAAGAGTCGGTCATCGTGCCGATGGAGGTTCCGGCAATGGTTACTGTTATATATGGGAGATGCTCTCCCGTCCTCTTGTCCACAACATGTCCGTAGATGTTGGCATCCTGGCCGTTGTCGGCTATGGCTCCGTTCATGCCGCACAGTGCCGCCGCGGACAGGGCGAGCACACGGGCAATATATTTCCTCATAAAAGATAAAAGTTGGGGTGTATGATTCCGTTACGGAGAAATCCGCCATGAATGTCGGGCATCATACGCCGACACGACGCACAGGCATCGCCTGCCGTGCGCACGTAGCGAAGAGTGCATTCACGTCATTGCGGATTTCTGCCGCGCCGAAGCGCGGAGGCCGTCAGGCCGCTGCATGGAACGGAGGGCCCCTCGGGTCTGAATCGACCGCCGGCGCCGACACGCACCCGAATACGGATTCGGCGACCGTCGCCACCAGGACGGTGCAGCAGAAGAGCACGGTTGCCGATTGAGGAGCGGTACAGAGCTGGAAGTGGAAATGGCATATAGGACAGATGTCGGAGAGATTCGACCTGTCGGTACGGCCCTCCCCATCGTCACTCATGGAGATACCGTAGTAGGAGTCGTCGTGGGTGTGCAGCGCCTTGCCCGCATAGGCCCACGACAGCACCGCCAGCATCATCGCCACGATAAGTGTCCCGTATCTCCTCAGCCTGTACATGATGCGGCAAAGATAGTCTTTTTTACGTAAAAACAAAAGCCGGAGTGCTTCCGCACCCCGGCAACAAACATCCGGACCGGAACTATCGTTTGAGCACGTAGCGGATAAACAGGTAACCGCCTACGGCCTGCACGAGCATTCCCGGAACGCCGATACGGAAATCCTGCAGCGCTGCGGAGAGCTCACCCGAGATCGCCCACTCGCCGAGGCTTCCGAAGAGCTGATAGAAGAGCACGACGCCTGCCGTAAGCAACAGGCTCACACGCTGCCAGCGGTATGCGGCGTATCCGGCCGCAACGGTCAACAGAACCGACTTGAGCAGGATTGCAGGGAGTGCGGCAGCGGCCGGCATGCCGAAAATCAGAGAGTTGATGACCGGCGACAGCACGGCGGTCATAAGTCCCACACGCCATCCGTACTTGTAGGCGCCGACGAGCGTGAAGAAGTATATCGGCAGCCATATCATTCCTCCTGAAGGCAGAAGGTGGCACAACTGCGGAACGGCAATGTTGCCGGCAATGAAGGCGGCAGCGGCAAGATATGTCCTTGCGTCCCCGTATCCGAGCGAATAGAGTTTTGCGTTTACTGTAGTTCCCATATTTTCGTGTTTTTTAACATTTTTCTGCTATTGTCTTATTACAGTTTGCCCTGTTTGAGCTTCTCGACGAATCCGTCTATGCGGTGCAGCTCGCCCGGTATG
Source organism: uncultured Alistipes sp. (assembly GCA_944322005.1). Taxonomy (GTDB): domain Bacteria; phylum Bacteroidota; class Bacteroidia; order Bacteroidales; family Rikenellaceae; genus Alistipes. Next base: position 49,647 of record CALUNL010000005.1, on the reverse strand, counting down.
TCGATGCCCTGCGGGCAGTGCGGAACACACTGGCGGCAGCCTATGCAGTGGTTGGCCTGGCGCAGCTTCGGCACGCTGCGGTCGTATCCCACAAGGAAGGCACGGCGGGCGCGGCGGTAGTTCTCGGCCTGCACATCCTCCGAGACGTTGCCCTCGTTCACGCACTTGTTGTAGTGCGTCAGTATCGACGGGATGTCGATGCCATACGGGCATGGCATGCAGTACTTGCAGTCGTTGCACGGTATGAGCGGATACTGCATCATCAGGTCGGCCGTGTCGAAAAGGAACCCGAGCTCCTCCTCGGTCAGAGGCTTCAGCGGCGAGTATGTCTTCACATTGTCCTGCAGATGCTCCATATAGGTCATGCCGCTCAGCACCGTAAGCACGTCCGGATAGGAACCCGCGAAGCGGAAAGCCCACGAGGCGACGCTCTGCGTCGGCTCACGCTGCTTCAGACGGGCCACGACGTGGTCGTGCACCTTCGACAGGCGCCCTCCCAGAAGCGGTTCCATTATCACGGCCGGAATGCCGCGCGAGGCGAGCTCGCCGTAGAGGTATTCGGCATTGGTGTTGCGCGGGTTTATCTCCTTCGCATGCCGCCAGTCGAGGTAGTTCATCTGTATCTGCACGAAATCCCACTTGTAGCGGTCGTGCTGCGACAGAAGGTAGTCGAAGACCTTTATGTCGCCGTGGTACGAGAATCCGAGGTTGCGTATGCGCCCGGCCTCGCGCTCCTTGAGAAGGAAGTCGAGCATGTCGTTGTCGATATACTTGGCCCGCAGTTCGGCCATGCCGTCACGCCCCATGCCGACTCCGTGCAGCAGGTAGTAGTCGATGTAGTCCACTTGCAGAGCCTCGAACGAATGGCGGTATATCTTCATCGAGCCGTCGTGCGACCATGTGGACGGGTCGAAGTTCGACAGCTTGGTGGCGATGAAGAACTTGTCGCGCGGATGGCGCTTGAGGGCGTTGCCAGTAACGCGCTCCGACTGCCCCTTGCAGTACGCCGGCGAGGTGTCGAAATAGTTGACACCGTGCGCGATGGCATAGTCGACAAGGCGGTTCACCTGCTCCTGGTCGAGTTCGTCGTCGGCCGAGCCGTACAGAGTCGGCCAGCGCATGCACCCGTATCCGAGTATCGAGACCTTCTCGCCGGTCTTCGGGTTCGTTCGGTATGTCATCTCCCCAGACGGTTCCGAGTCCCCGGCCGTCGAACGCTTCCTGTCGCCACGACCGGGCATCGTGGAGAGTCCGGCCGCAACGATTGCGGCTGCGCCGGCAGTCTTCAGAAAGTTACGGCGCGAAATACTCTTCTTATCTCTCTTTTTCTCCATGATTCACACTTTTTTTGGAACATTACACATCTCACACCGTTCTGTGGACGCTGTTGCCCTCCACATATATGGCGCTGAACGGACGGGCCGGGCACAGGTTCTCGCACGCTCCGCAGCCGATGCAGCGCTCGACATTCACCACCGGAATCCTTACCGACGACTCGTCGCCCGGCACCGAAGGCACCATCTGTATCGCCCCCGACGGGCAGTGGCGGGCGCAGTTGCCGCACGAAACCCCGTCCGTAAGCGGGATGCAGTTCTCGCGTACCCACACCGCATGTCCTATCTGCGTGGAGGACTTCTCCTCGACGCTTATCGGCCGTATCGCCCCGGCAGGGCAGACCTCCGAGCACCTGACGCACTCCGGACGGCAGTAGCCGCGCTCGTACGACATCTCCGGCTGCATGAACCGCGAGAGCTCGGACGCCGGGCGCAGCACATCGTTCTGGCACTCCGACACACAGAGCTGGCATGCCGTACAGTGGTTTGCAAAGTGTCTTGCCGACAGAGCTCCGGCAGGAACGATCGGAGTCTTGCGCTCCGGAATCTTCTTGTCCTCTATTACGGCCAGGCCTCCGTCGACCTTCATCTCCTGTGCCTTCAGCATCGAGGTCGTAGTCATTGCGGCCGCAACCGTGAGGAACCTGCGGCGCGAAACATCCGGCGTATTCTCACCGGTCTTCGCACCCTCTGCAGCCGACGCCTGCGAACGCTTCGGATGCACATAGTGCACGGCCCCCTTCGGGCAGGTGTCTATGCAGTCCATGCAGGCCACGCAGCGGCTGTAGTCTATACGGTGGTTCTCTATGTCGATGCACGAAGCCTTGCACTTGCGCACGCAGCTCTTGCAGTCGATGCATGCCGACTTGTCGATGACCGGTTTCAGCCACGAGAAGCGCGAAAGGAATCCCAATACGGTACCCACCGGACAAATCGTATTGCAGTAGGTCCGGCCTCCCCTCCATGCAAGCGCGACGATCACGACGAACGTCGCCACGGCCACGATGAAGGTCGGGATGCTCCTGATCCACACCTCCTTCTCATAGAATGCGTAGCTGCCGGCACGCTCGGCCACATATGCAAGCAGGTTGTTGCCGAGGGCATATACCGGGGCGAAGAGGTTGCCGGCAATCCGGCCGTAGGCGCTGTACGGGGCAATGATGGCGGCCAGCGAGGTGACGCCAAGCGCCATCACCGCAATGAATACCACGAGTACGCCCCAGCGCAGATAGCTTTTTGCCGGAGAGTATGTGTAGCGTTTTTTGCGGTTGCGCTTCGAGAGCCATGCCACGATATCCTGAAATACACCGAGCGGGCATATCACCGAACAGTAGACGCGTCCGAGCAGGAGCGTCAGCAGTACCAGCACCGCCACCACGACGAAATTCATCGCCAGCAGGGCCGGCAGGAACTGGATTTTGGCCGTCCATCCGAGCCATGTATGGAGCGTCCCCGTGAAGTCGAGGAACAGCAGCGTCACGGCCGTGAAGAACAGAACGGCAAGGGCAATTCTGATTTTTCTCAACATATGCGCAAATTGTTTCGTCTCGCAACCCCGCAAACAGGTGTTCCCATGCGGAATACGTTACGGCAAAAATAACGCATCACTGCCAAAACTGCAATGCCCCGATTACTGTTTTTGATACACGTATCACTTTTGACACGCACAACCGGGGCGCCGTGCAGGGTACAGATGGCCGTTTGCGGCTAACCTCAAGAAGGGATGGCTCCAGATGGAATCGGACAAAAAAAGCGGCACGCCCGATCCGGCATGCCGCAAATTGCATCTGTCGTCAGATGCCGGCTATTTCTTCTTTTTGGAATCCGCTGCGGCGGCAACAGGCTTCTCCACGTCGACAACGCCCTTAAGACGGATAAACGGAAGAGCCTCCTTGCGCCACTCGTTGACCTCAACGGCACAGTCGCAGCACATACCATCACAACCGAGAGCAGCACCGAGGAAAAAGTCCTCCTTGCATGTTCCCGGCCAAAGCGACACGATCATGCCGAGCTTATGTGCGAGCTTTATGGTCGAACGAGTAGTGCCGTCCATCTTGCAGCCGACGCGCATGATACCCATCGAATATGCCTCCATCAATATCTCCGGAGTGCAAGGTTTGCTCTTGAGGAGCATCAGTTCGGCATCCGGATGCAGGCGCTTCATTGTGCGGAGCGCACGCTTGTCGAACGAAGTGAAGAGATATGTGGACGAAGCCGGCTTCTTCGGCATCGCCATCTTGTAGAGCTTGTCGCAAAGCTCGTCGAGCATGGCCTGCGTATAGAGGCGCTCTATGGTCTTTATCTCAAACTCCACATAAATATCCTCCTTGTCGGCAAGGAAATCAACCAGTTCCTGACAGAATGCCAGCGGATTACCCTGCTTGGTGCGTATCTTGCGGCACTCCTCCGTAGTGAGGTCCTCGCACTGCAGGTCGACGCCGCATGTGCGGTAAAGTGACTCGTCATGGTTCAGCACCAGATCGCCGTCCTTGTTCAGGCGCACGTCGGTCTCGAATCCGCGCATTCCCGCGTCATAGCTCTTGCGGAAGGCATCCATCGTGTTCTCGTCGAACTCGAAACGGCTACCGCGGTGGGCAAAGAACTGGATTACATGGTCCTTCTCGAGCTGTGCCGATGCCACATCGGCAAACCCGAACATCGCAACTGCACAAAAAGCCAGTTTAAGAAGTTTCATTCCTTTCATAAGTTTTAAGAATTATCAGGTTTGTTTTTCAAGATTTGTTCTTCGTTCCTCAAAGGTAGGGCTTTTTAGCAAATAAAAAAAATAGATTTAACTTTCCCCGCATTTTTGCATCTATTAAAGTGAAAAAACTTATTTTTGGACCAAAATATACAGGAGTGATATGAAAAGGATGATATTTGCATGCATTGCATTGTGCATTTCGGTTGCGGCAGGGGCACAATCCCTGGGCGTGGTATCGGGAAGGCCGATAACAAAGAAGACGGCCGACGTTGTGGTGGGAGCGCTCGTGACACTTACCGACGTATGGACCAAACAGGCATACCAGCGCATGGTAGTCAATGATGAAGGATTCGAAATGGTCGTTCCGCACGGCAGCTACGACATGAAGATAGAGGCCAGCGGATACGAGACGTACAATCTCGAACTCGACATAGATGACAGCCGCATAGACCTCGGTTCGATAAGCATGTTGACCGAGCAGATGGCTGCCGAGAAGGCGGCAAAGCGCCAGCAGCGAAAGGCAAAAAGGAACTGACACGTTGCATCCGACATACGGGCCGCTCTCCGAAGGGCGGCCCTTTCGTTTTTTTTAGTAAATTTGCGGCGATGAAGCCGAAGATAGCGATAATAGGGAGGAACTCCCTGATGAACATCGGTCTGAAGACGATTCTCGACCGCATAATACCCATGGCCGAGGTATGCACGTCGGAGAGCGTGTCCCCGGACGACGGGGATGTGTTCCACTACTTCGTCTCGGCACAGCTCTTTGCGGAGCACAGCCGCTTCTTCCTTGCCCGCCGGCACAAGACAATCGTCCTCACAGGCTCGGGACAGACGCTGCTTCCCGACGGGATCCACACGCTCAACGTCATGCAGGGAGAGGAGGATCTCGTACGCGACATCCTGCGCCTGCACCAGAGCGCACACCGCGGAGGATACCGCGCCCCGGTCGAGGCGCCGGTACGCAGGAGTTCGCTGTCGGCACGCGAGAAGGATGTCCTGCGGCTGCTCGTCGAGGGTCTCATAAACAAGGAGATTGCCGACCGGCTCCACATCAGCATCAACACCGTCATCACTCACCGGCGCAATATCGTCTCGAAACTCGGCACGAAATCGGTCTCAGCGCTTACGGTATACGCCGTGACGCACGGCATAGCCGACATCGACAACATCTGACGCCGCGCCCCTCCGCATCGCCGCGTCCCCAAGTGCGGTACATCCCACTCCGTTTCACCGCGTACCATTTCATAACAAATGGTGATTGTCCGGCCGCGGAATTAGCCTTTACTTTGCAGCCGTAAAACCATCGTCTTGAGAATATACGCAAATATTCTGACGGCAACGGCCGCACTCCTGCTCTCCATCGGGGCCTCCGCATCGGGGACCGCCCCAAACGGAGGCATGCCCGGTCATGCGGCCACGGCATCGGCCGACGGAGGCACAGACGAGAGAGACGGAATGGCTACCTCTTACGGAATCCTTCCGGCAGACACACTCGTCGAGATGGGAAGCATAAGCGTCACGGCGATAAAGCAGGGTCTCTCGCTGCGGCGTGAGGCTGTTTCAGCCTCCGTCATAGGCTCGCGCGAGATAAACCTCTACGGAATAAGGTCGGCAAAGGAGGCCGCGGCGCTGTCGCCCAACCTCTTCATGCCCGACTACGGTTCACGCATGACATCGTCGATATACGTGCGAGGAATCGGCACGAGAATCGAACAGCCGGTGGTCGGCATGAACGTGGACAACGTCCCGGTCGCCGACAAGAACATGTACGACCTCGACATGCCCGATATCGAGCGCATAGAGTTCCTGCGCGGGGCGCAGTCGACACTCTACGGCCGCAATGCCATGGGCGGCGTCATAAACATATACACCACATCGCCGCTTTCGTTCCAGGGCGTGAAGCTGAAGGCCGACTACGGGTCGCGCAACTCCTACCGCATCGGGGCATCGGTCTACGACCGCTTCAGCGACAGGCTCGGCGTCTCGCTGTCGACGGAGGTGTCGCACTGCGACGGATACTTCCGCAACATGTACGACGGGCAGCTGTGCGACCGCGAGAACTCGGCGAGCGCACGTTTCAAGCTGCAGTACCGCCACGGCGCCTTGAGCATCGACAACACGGTGGCCGCATCGGCCCTGTCGCAGGGCGGCTACCCGTACGCCTATGCAGGCAGCGCGGATGGCGGGGAAGAGGGCGAAAACGGCGGCACCGAAGGTGTGATATGCTACAACGACGAGTCGTCGTACCGTCGCGCGGGCATAAGCGAGGGGTTGAGCATAAGGTATTCGGCAGGGACGGTAAATGTTTCGGGCATCACGAGCTACCAGTACCTCGACGACGAGATGGTGCTCGACCAGGACTTCCTGCCCGAGTCCTACTTCACGCTGCGGCAGGCCAGGCGGCAGCACGACCTCACGCAGGAGATAGTCGTGAGTTCGGACGGGAGCGGGAAGTACGGCTGGATGTGCGGCGCATTCGGGTTCTTCAAGCACCAGAGGACGCATGCACCTGTCAACTTCAAGCGTCAGGGCATCGAGGAGCTGATACTCGACAACATAAACAAGATATTCGACGGCGAATACCGCTGGGGCGATATCGACGGCAACGGCGGCGGGGAGTTCACCCTCGGCAGCGACTTCCTCGTGCGGAACTACGGTTGGGCCGTATACCACCAGTCCACGCTGCGTCTCGGACGGTGGCGCATGGCTCTCGGCCTGCGTCTCGACGGGGAGTCGGCAAGGCTGTCGTACCGGAGCCTCGTATCGACGGCATACACGGCATTCCCTTCATCGGGAACTCCCGTCACCGTCCCGCTTGAGATAGACGACACGGGGACCTACCGGGAATCATACCTGGAATTTCTGCCCAAATTCTCCGTTTCGATGGATTTCGGAAGGAATAATGAAAATATGTTGTATCTTTCGGCCGCCAAAGGGTACAAGGCAGGAGGATTCAACACGCAGATGTTCTCCGAAATACTCCAGAGGCGACTGCAATACGAGATGGGGCTTGCCACGGACATCGACCGGGTGAAGGAGGTCATCGAATACAAGCCGGAAAAGAGCTGGACATTCGAAGCCGGAGTACATTTTTCCACCATCGACACACGATTAAGGGTCGATGCTTCGTTATTCCACATAGAGTGCTTCGACCAGCAGCTGACAGTCTTTCCCGAAGGCAAGACCACGGGACGGATGATGACGAATGCCGGACGCACGAGGAGCTCGGGGGCGGAGGTGTCGGCGACATACATGCCACACCGGAACGTGGCGCTGTCTGTATCGTACGGGCACACGGACGCAAGGTTCAGGCGATATGTGAGCGGAGATAGGGATTTTCGCGGAAAACATATCCCGTATGCGCCGTCGAACACGATGTCGGCACGAATTTCGTACACGTTGCCGTTGTCGGCCGCAGCGCTCGAAAGGATAGTATTCAGCGCCGGATGCGACGGGGCCGGACGCATATACTGGGACGAGGAGAACTCGGTGAGCCAACCGTTCTATGCCCTTGCGAACGCCTCACTGAGGTTCGAGCACAAAAAGTGGTCGGTGGACCTGTGGATGAAAAACATTACGGGCACGAAATACGGGATATTCTATTTCGAGTCCATGGGCAACAGGTTCATGCAGACCGGACGCGGACGCAGCTTCGGCATAAGGCTGGCACTGAACATTTGAATCAGGAACAGTTTTAAATAGTAAAGTAACAAAACAAGAAGAAACACAACAAAATCATATAATATTATGAAAACCTTGAGAAAGACAGCAATCATCGCACTGGTAATCCTTTCATGCACGGCATGTTTCAAGAACACCGGTTCCTCCATATCGTGGACAGCCGAATTCACCGGAACGATCACGAGCGTAAACGCCCAGACATCCGACCGTTACGAAGAGTCGAAGATAAAGTCCGTGATAGACATGGACGACGCGACTGCCTCGATACTGGACTTCACTCTCAATGACTTCAAGTTGTCACTGCCGATGAACACCATCAAGTCAATGACCATGCCTAACCTCCGGTTCTCGGTTACGGACGGCACCGAAGAGGGCATTCCGGTCGGCTCATGGAAGATTTCGGTATCGGAACTCACACCGCTCATCAACGATGTGCAGGACGAAACCTACAAGGTACGCAACCTCAACGGAATAATCTCGGACTACTACATCAGATTCACGTTCGAGCTTGAGACTTCCGGCCAGAAATACAACGTCACCTACAGCGTAACGCAGTCGTGGAACAAGAATATCGTCGGCGACTTCACAACCTCCGATGCCGAAGGCAACAGCATATACGTCGACGAGGCAGTGAAATCGACCGTATACCTCGGGGATGTCCTCGAGAAGTCGTTCGACCTGAAGATATCCGGCGTGCAGTTCGTACAGAACATGCCTCTGATGAACATCGACCTCCCGGGCATACCGTTTACCTCCGACGCCTCGGACAGCGAGCCGCTCAGCGGGACATGGACCATACTGCCATGCACGATAGTTCCGACGATCGGCGGAGTGGCATACGAGCAGTACACGATGACCAACTTCCAGGGAACCATTGACGAAAACGACTTCGAGTTCTCGTTCAACATCCAGTATGATGGACAAACCTATACGGTAACGTACTCAAACGAGAACTATTGATATGCCTTGTACCGGACGGGGGCAGCCCCGTCCGGCAGCAAAGGGACAAGAACCGTCGGAAGACGGTTTTTTTTATCTCCGTAATGAAATGTTTTATACCTTTGTCCCGTCGGAAATCAAAACCCGAATGACAACATGAAGACCGAATACATACCTTACGTAGAGGAGCTCATAGAGCTCGCCATAAAGGAGGACATAGGCGACGGAGACCACACCTCGCTCTGTTGCATACCGCCTCAGCAGCGCGGACGCATGCGTCTGCTGTGCAAACAGGAGGGAATAATCGCAGGAATCGAGATCGCGGAGATGGTATTCCGGCGTCTCGACCCGACGGTGGAGATTGAGAAACTCATAGAGGACGGCACCCGCGTGAAGCCGGGCGACATAGCGTTCCTCGTGTCGGGACGCGAGATCACACTGCTGCAGGCCGAGCGCATCGTACTCAACATCATGCAGCGCATGAGCGGCGTGGCCACACAGACGGCTGTCTATGCCGACCGCATCGCCGACCTGCACACCAAGGTGCTCGACACGCGCAAGACCACTCCCGGAATGCGCGTACTGGACAAGATGGCTGTGAAGATCGGCGGAGGCGAAAACCACCGTATGGGCCTGTTCGACATGATTCTGCTCAAGGACAACCACATAGATTTCGCCGGAGGGGTGCGCAAGGCAGTTCTCGCGGCCAAGAAGTATCTGGCCGACACGGGGCGCAACATCCCGATAGAGTGCGAGGTGCGTACGCTGGAAGACATCGACGAGGTATTCGCCGCAGGCGGCGTCGACCGCATAATGTTCGACAACTTCACACCGGAGCAGACACGCCGGGCAGTCGAAAAGGTTGCGGGACGCTGCGAGACGGAATCCAGCGGCGGCATCACGCTCGACACGCTGCGCGACTATGCCCTTACGGGTGTCGACTTCATCTCGGTCGGAGCACTGACTCACCAGATAAAGTCGCTTGACATGTCGCTTAAGGCGTATTGACGGAATCGGCACGGCCTTTGAGCACCAAAGAGAAACCCATATACAATACCGCATAACCGGCTATGATCGATTTCCACGCCATAACGGCCGAAGACCAGAAACTCTTCAGGCAGTATGTCTTCCGAAGCGGAATACAGAACTGCGACATGAGTTTCGCCAACATATTCTGCTGGCAGGACACCTACCACAGCGAGCTGGCCGAGCACGACGGTTTTCTCCTGACACGTTTCCTGTACGGCGAGAACGAGACGGGGTACATGCAGCCCGTCGGCAGCGGCGAAACACGGCATATCGTGGAGGCGCTGCGGGAAGATGCCGCGCACAGGGGATCGGCACTGCGCATAGTAGGCATGACGCCCGGATGGAGGCAGCGCATAGAAGACTCGTTCCCCGGCCAGTTCGCATTCTCCGATCCACGCTCGCTGCGCGACTACATATACCTCGCGTCAGACCTTGCGAACCTTCCAGGCAGACGTTACCAACCGAAGCGCAACCACATAAACCGTTTTCTGTCGAAGTACGAATACAGGTACGAACCGCTTACCGGGGAGAACGTCGCCGACTGCATCGAACTGAACCGCATATGGATGTCGGAGCACGGAGACGTTTCGGAGAGCGAACATTCGGAACAGATGGCCATGCGCCGTGCATTCGAGAATTTCGACAGGCTCGGGCTTCGTGGCGGAGTGCTGTATGCCGATTCGCGCATCGCGGCCTTCACATACGGTTCTCCGGTGAGCGCCTCAACCTTCTGCACACACGTCGAGAAGGCCGATGTCAGGATAGAGGGTGCCGCGGCAATGATAAACCATCTCTTCGCACGCGACCTCGCATCCGAATACGAATACATAAACCGAGAGGAGGATCTCGGCATCGAAGGATTGCGCCACTCGAAACAGTCCTACTACCCTACCGTACTGCTCGAAAAGTTATCCGCGCGTGAACTGTCCGTACGCGAAAGACAGATACGGGAGCTGTGGATGAATGTCTTCGGCGACGAACGCGAATTCGTGGACTCATTCCTCATGCACCATCACAATCCGGACCTGTGCCTTACGTGCGAGGAGGACGGGCGCGTGGTAGCGATGCTGCACGTCGTTCCGATGCGTACGCGGACGCTGCGTGTGGCATACGTCTATGCCGTCGCGACTGACCCGGCATACCGGCGCCGCGGATTGGCGTCAAGGCTCACGGCAGAGGCTGTGGAGCGTATCCGCCGCTCCGGGCACTACGACCTGGCCGCAGTCATTCCGAGCGGGGACGACTCGAGAAGAATATATGCCGCTCAGGGATTTCTCGACACGCATACCCCGATGCGTTTCTGTCATGAGCATGATTTCGGCACCGGCGACGTAACCAGGGACATCGCCATGACGCTCCCGCTGACGGAGGCAGCCGGGAAGGAGACGAACGCACTCGACATAGTGGGATAATACAGGACTGTCACCTGCACAAAAGATATACGGGCCGGCGGAATGCCGGCCCGTATATCTTTCTATCCCCGTTCAAGCCGCCTATTTCTGTTCGAGGCCCAGCGAACGGGACACCTCGCCGGCACGGATCAGCGCCTTGTGGATGTGGTCCAACACGTTCTCACGTCCGACCATGTCTACTATGCCTGCCTTCTCGATGGCGGCATGCACGCGCTTGTTAACTCCCGACAGGATGACCGTGCGGCCCTCGTCGAGCGACGAGCGTACGAATATCTCGAGGTTGTGAATTCCAGTCGAGTCGATGAACGACACCTTGCGCATGCGGACAATACGTATCGGCATGGAGTCCCGGCTGCGTGTAAGCTCGTCGAACTTGTTGGCTATTCCGAAGAAGAACGGCCCCTCGATCTCGTAAATCTCCGTTCCGGCCGGTATCGACAGCTTCTCGTCGGCAGCCTTGCCGTCGTGGTGGAGCTCCATCTCGTCACGAATGACCGATATGTTGGAGGTCTCCATTATTCGCCTCATGAAGCTGACCACGGCCAGCAGGAGTCCCACCTCGATCGCTATCGTAAGGTCGAAGAGCACGGTAAGCAGCAGCGTGGTGAACATCACCAGCACTCCCGATGCCGACTGGCGGCACATCGAGCGGATGGTTCTCCAGCCGCTCATGTTGTACGAAACCATTATCAGCACACCCGCAAGGCACGGCATCGGTATGGCACCGACAAGGCGTCCGAAGGCAAGCAGCACGAGCAGCAGCACCGCCGTATGCACGATTCCGGCCACGGGCGTCCGGCCGCCGTTGTTTATGTTGGCCATCGTGCGGGCGATTGCTCCGGTGGCAGGTATTCCGCCGAAGAACGGCGCGACGATATTGGCGATTCCCTGGCCGACGAGCTCGGTGTCGGAGTCATGGCGGTCACCTATGACGCCGTCGGCCACCATGGCGGAGAGCAGCGACTCTATGGCCCCAAGCATGGCGATGGTGAATGCAACCGGCAGCAGCGACTGCACCGTCGAGAAGAATGTTCCGGACTCGATCTTCGGAATGCCCGGCGCAGGTATTCCTGCCGGGAGTTCGTATATGTCGCCTATCGTACGTATGGAGTCGACCCCGCAGTAGCGGCGCAGCACCCACACAAGCAGCGTCATCACCATTATGGCCACCAATGCGCCCGGCGCACGCTTCGACAGCCGCGGCATGAAGGCGATTATCAGGATGCTCGCCACACCCACGCCCAGCGACCACCAGTCGATGTTCCCGATATTGCGGAAGTAGCACACCCACTTGTCAACGAAGTTAGCCGGCACATTCTCTATGCCCAGGCCCAGCAGGTCGTTCATCTGCGTCGAGAATATCGTGATTGCGATTCCTCCCGTGAAGCCGACGATTATCGGATACGGCATGAACTTTATCACACGTCCGAGCCGGAACACGCCCATCAGTACGAGCATTATGCCGGCCATGATTGTCGCAATGGCAAGTCCTCCGACACCGTACTGCTGTATCACGCCGTAGACTATAACTATGAATGCACCTGTAGGGCCGCCGATCTGGACATTAGAGCCGCCAAACGCCGATATAAGGAATCCGGCGATTATGGCAGTCACAAGGCCCTCTGTCGGACCGACACCCGAGGCGATACCGAAGGCTATGGCCAGCGGGATGGCGACGATGCCGACGATTATGCCGGCAAACAGATCCTTTGAGAAACGGGACCGGTCGTAATTGCGGAATACCTCCGCCATCTTCGGGCGGAAAACGAACTTGCTGTGTAAACTCATAAGATAACCTGACTTAACCTGAATATTCCGAGACAAGAATTTTCGGGGTGCAAAGATATTCAAAAATCCGAAGTTTCACATATGCAGCCGAATTTGTTGCATGCAATCGCCGGAAATCGGCCGCCGCCAGCCTGCGGATCGGCATGGAATGACACACGCCTCCGTTCCGGCTTACATGTGCAACGGCATGCCGGCGGCATTCTACCATGCTGCGGCACAAGAAAATCCCAAAAATATTGCAATTAAAAAAATTATTCCTACCTTTGCAGACGCTTGCAGCGCAGGCAACGCCCAGATGGCGGAATCGGTAGACGCGCTGGTCTCAAACACCAGTAGGTTCACCCCTGTGCCGGTTCGACCCCGGCTCTGGGTACAATAATAAAAAAGAGTTAGGCAATTGATCATTCGACGCCTGACTCTTTTTTATCATTCCCCCAATGGTTCTGTACCAAATTATTACTTGCAGGCGTCTTCAACATTTTCCATTAAGTCCTGCACAGCCACCAATACTCGAATAGCAACTATTTCAACTAAGCCGACAACCATTGTTTGGCAAATCCGCAAATGCACGACTTGTCGATATGGCCTATCATCCATACGCCAGCGCATCTCCCTACACGTATTAATATAACAGAATAATTTTAAGGGATTTATGCCATGAACCAATAACAGCAAATAAGAAGAAAGCCCTCATTCCAGCAACATGTGCTGCTAAAAACTTTAGCCCTATTGATTTCCCAAAGATCAAATGAATCAGTAAAATTAATTACCTTTGACATAATATTATAAATGCTATGTATAATCGCGAAAACGAAACGTACAACTTTTCAAAACGAAATGTACAATTTCCACGTTTTTTCGCGGTTGCAAAATAAAGGCGTTTAATCACCATTTCAACGGTCATTAAACGCCTTTTTATTGTCGGTTAAAAGGTGTTAAAACATTGCTTTTACCGCTTATTTATCCACTTGATTATTTGGTCAATTCACGCAAAATCACTAACTTTACATAGTAGTTGAAAGAGTGTTTTCCACTCTCATTCTATCCTTTCACGAGCATTATGTCCGTGAAACCTGCTTGGTAATTCAGATTGCTGTAACGATTATGTGTTTCCGCGTCCTTAAATGGATTTCCAAGCGAAGCTGCATTATCGTTCAACCACCAACAAAGCTCTACGATTTGCGACTTGTTGCTCGTGAAATAAATGTAACGTGTCGATACAAGTAGTTTCAGCACGTCCAAATAATCGCCCAATTTCCAATAACATTCATACGTTCCGACTTCTGTTGACAAATAAGGTGGGTCGATAAGAAACAACGTCTTTCGCTTGTCAGGAAACGCGGCAAAGACTTCCCTGTAATCAGCGTGGACGATTTCCAAACCGTCCAAATAGCCTTCGACATTGTAATCCGACTGTTTAATGACATTATACATCGTCTGCTTCGTCAGTTCCTGATATGTCTTGGCCCATTTGCCACTGAAAAGTATTGATGCGCTCAGCGTGATATAATCGACATAACAGCCTTTCTCCTCATATTCTGCTATTATTGCCAGCACCTTGTCTTGCTGTTCTCGCGGCACACGTTTGTTTGGAGGCACTTCGGTTATAATGGGCCGCAAACGGCGCAATATCTCGTTGGTCACGGACACATTTGCCAGCCTGTCGCAAAAACCGTCAAAATCGTTATAAACGACCCTTTTCTCCGGGCATTCCCGTTTTGCGACATGGGCAAGCAAGCCGCTTCCGCCGAACAGGTCAACAATCGTGTCAACATCGTCAAACCGTTTCAGCACCTCCTTGAAATCCCGCACAAAACGCCTTTTCTGCCCCATGAACGGCAATGGAGCAGATGAATATGTCCGCTCACACATTCAGCACGAAATTTACCGCCGTTTCGCCCGCGAGCAGACGGCGTGTGTTCTCCTCGTTGGTTTCGTAGATGTGCACGTTGCCAAAGTCTATCGATATGGACTTCAAAGGCAGGTCAATCTGCCGCGACATCAAATACAGGTGGTAAATGTCGGACGGCAGTCCGAGGTTGGCATCGGAGCTGCGCTGGTAAGCTGTCACCACCAGTTCGCCTCCGTCTATCTGGAACTGCACAAGGCTAAGGCAAGGGGCTTGGTTTGTTTCCGCGCCTGTCGCGCCCAAGAACAGCACATAATTCTTGCTGCTGCGTTTTTCCTTGTTGATTTGCGCGATAAGTGGTGGCAACTTTTCCATATAGGTGGGATAACTGTTGATGAGTGTCTGACCGCAATAATCCCACCAAGTTATGCCGGCCTCGTCATACTTCGCCACACTGCGTTCGCCTTGCATAAACAGTTGCAACTCGCGGCGCAGCTTTTTCCGGGCAATGTCACGGCTCTCGAAAATGTCGAGCAGGTCGGACGGGGTCAGTGTCAGGTGTTCATTCAGCAGGTATCTTATCCTGCCTTTCTTGTTGTCTTGTGTTTTGCCGGATACAAGTATCTTATCCAGCAGTTGAAAATACTTGTTCATTCATATCTTGATTATTACAACGCAAATTTAACACCCCCTGAACAGGTAGAAGAATATGCAGAGGCTATCACACTGCATCCGCCGTGCAGTCACGCCCGAAACGCTTTATAATGCCGTAAACCTTGCGCTCGCATACCCCGTATTTTGCCGACAGATGCATCACAATGTATGTGACTTTTTCGCCGGCCTTTTTCATCCTCTCATATTCGTCATAAAGGTCAATATAGCGGCAGTCATCAGGCTTGAAGCCTATCCGTCCGAGCCTTTTTATCAGCTCCCTGTTAAATTTGAGTATTTCAAAAACCGTCATTCAATGTTTTTTGTTACTTTTGTATTGCCAATCATCCTTTCTAACACATTAAAGCCCATAGCGCGGCAGAGGGTATATGCCCCCGGTCGTGCGCTATGGGCGTGTTAGTTAAAGGGTGATTGGCGTTACTTTTTAACAGGCCGGGGGCTTTTTTCTATCCCCCAGTACGGTTTTTTGTCCGTATCTTTTTATTTCCAAGCTAAATGCTTATCTTTGCATCAGTTTTAGGAGTATCTCACAACTTATCTCGTTTTTGTAGTTTCACGTTAAGAACACTGGTTTGTTAGCTGCGGCGACGTGCGACCCCTGTCCCATCCGTTGGGACTCGCAAAATGCCGAGACTCAACCCTCAAAATCAAGCCGGGAGTTTTCCCGTTGTAGGGTTCTGCATCGTTTGAACGTCCCTTAGCAAGATGAAAATGCCCCGTGAGGCCAAGTGTGCCTCCAAACAGATGCATTTTCTTTGATGACCCGTTATTTGACGGTGATTCCCCGAATGGCTTACATTGTGTTACGACCGCAGGGACTTGAAAGAGGAGTTGTCGCCCCTCTTTTTTTTATTCCATCGAGAAAGACCGATACCATACCGTTTTACCGAATGTGCCATCTTCGGATTTAGGCCGTTTCCGGGCAATCCTGTACTTCATACGCACCATTTCCCCACCGGCATCTTTCGAGCCGTTTGAAGCGTAATGCGCCGCTTGTATGGCGATGCTAACATACCCGGTAGTTTGCCGTCCTTTGGCTTTTCCCTCGGCGACCTTGTTCCTCATGCCCTGCACCTTGAACAGGCGTGCGCCGCTGACTGACGGCAATTCCTTTATCAGCGAATTGCAGAGCGTGGAAAGTTCGCGGTCTATCAGGTTGCCATCAACAGCACGGTCAGCCACTTCCACGCACTTAGGCACATACCATTTGTTGGCCTCGCCCATTGACAGGACGATGCCCTTGTAATGTACATACTGTGTCTTGGGCTGTCGTTTCTCACGCTTGCCCCTGTTTTGCGTGTATGCGTTGCTGCCACCTGTCCTGCGGAACTTCGACCTCTTCTTCTTGCGCAACAGCACGATACTCGTGTCCGCCGGAAGGTAGCCGTGCCGCAGATACACAGTGCCGCGCACTATTTTCGCCTCTATGTGCAGGTTTTCCGTCACTTTCGACCATTCGCCCCACGAGCCGGAAAACAAACGCACATACCTCATGTTGTCGGGCAGGGTCAGTTCCTGTTGTATGGCCGTACCCATCTTTCTGACGAATATGCTGTACCGCGTACTTCCGAACATCGTTATGCTGCTCTCGCACGATACAAGGCAAGGGGTACGCAGGTTGTCGAGTTGCGCATTGGTCAGCCCAGTCACGGACAGCGATGACAACTTCTCGGCCATCACGTCCTGCAAGTATTTAAGCACCGTTTCCGGCATCTGCTTGATTTGGGCGTTCAGCGCGGTATTGGTGGCAAAATTGTTGAACTGGTTGATTTCGTATGCCTCCGATTCACTCTTGGTGGGCGAAAGGGCTGCCGTCCTGACTGTCCGGGCATCCTTGTAGGTTTCGCCGTCCGCCGTGATGTCCTGCTTCTCCGTCTTGACCACGACATATTTCATTCGGTCGGACATGGCCGGTGATGCGGGCAGTGTGAACACTTCCCCGTCGATGACCACGCAACCGGTACTCGTACCGTCCGGGGCTTTCAGGATATAACGGTTGCCGCCTATGAGCGACAGGTTCTGCAATAGCAATATCTGCGACTGTATGAAGTCGAGGGCTTGCGTTGAAAGAGGGTATTTGCCCACGCCGCCCGTGGTCGTCTGTGTACTGATATAAGATGCTGTTTTCATTCCTGTTTCCTGATTATGCGCTCTGCGATATGTAGATGGCGCGTTTTGATATGAGTTTATATTTGTCCACCAAGGCTTTCACCGCCTCCAATTGGGTATCATAGATGTCTGCCGGTACGCTCACGACAAAGTCGTTCTGCGCCTCGTTCAGCATCAGCTCGTTGTAAACCACCGGCACGTTTTCCGTGTCACTGTCGTTGTCCTCGCCAAGGGTCAGGGGGATTTTCTCCCCTGTTTCCGATATGGCGTACAGCCACTCGCCCTCACGCACCACCGACATGATTTCAAACTTACCGCCGCCGGTACTCTTGAAATGGTCATTAAGGCAGGCGCGGAGGTAGCACACCTGACCGTTGTGCGTTAGCCGGTAGATATGTTCCGACCTTGCCGAGAGGAAACGGCTGTAAAGGCTTTCAAACGGGGCAAGGGCGGCACGGAGCAGCCCGAACAGCAGGGGTTTACGCAAATGGTAAGGCAACAGCTGCAAGGCAAGGCGTTTGTAGTCTATCGTGAACATCATTCTATCTTGCTGTATTGTTCATATACCACGGCCAAATCATTTATCTTGTAATAACCGCTATATGGGCGGTTATAGCCTATAACGGGAGTCCATGAGGACGATGAATGCGGCTTAACGGTAAGGCTCGTTATATCAGCCACCTCGACCCCTCTGACTGCCGTTATTGCCGCAAGCAAATCGGACTTTCTCAAGACTCCGTCAAACGGCAGGCTTGTAATCGTGGAGCGCACGGCATCTTCAACCGGCTTGCTTCCATCAATCAACGAAACGCCCTCCGCGGACAGCAATGTCGGGTCATAGTACACGACTATTTTCATCTTCATGTCATCGGCCTCCTCGTTGTGTATCTGCACAGAAACGCCCGCGTCCTTGATTTCGTTGATGTAGGAGTTAAGGGCTGAGAACTGGCTATCGGTCAGCAGGCATGGGCTGCCCTCCTTCTCCCCGGCGACTTTCAGATATACAACCGTGTTGCTTTCGGTGGCCACGGCATACTTGACCACACGCGCCGCGTCGATGTCCGTTTCGGACATTCCCGTGGTGTCATAATAGTCGGTGTCCGTGACCAGCCTGTAACCGAACATGAATGCCTTGGCCTTGTTCACATACCACCGCAGGGTGTGCGGTTCGAGCTGTTCGATACGGTCGTCCACCTCTTCGGTGTGGGCATCGAACAACTTTTCCAATGTCCACAAGGCCACGGCAAACACATAAAACAGGATATTCTCGATGCTGACGGGGCTGAACTGCTGGTCAAAGGTTTTCTTGCCGTCCAGACCGTAAGCGGATATGACGGCACGTTCCTTGATGAACGTGTCCGCCATATCTTTCTTGATTTCCGCTATCGTCCGTGCCATTCAGCGGTAGTAGTTAAATGGTACGGCCAAGCAATTCATCGACTGCCGCCTTGCACTGCGCACGGCATGTCTTGTAGTTCTCCAGCTCCTCGGCATGCACTTCCGTGTCGCCGTCGTTGGCGAGGATGGCTATCTGCGCGTCGATGTCAAACGACAGGCCGATAAGCCCAGCTATGAACTTATCCCGGCGGTTCGCGTCCGTCACGCCGCTCGCGGCTATCTTGGTAGAGCCGTCCGCCTCCTCGCCCGTGTATGAATAGCCTTGCACGGTTTCACCGGGCTGGCCGTCCTCGCCGGGTGTCTGGAACTCCGCCTCCTGTTCGTTCAGGTAAAGCAGAAAATGGTCGTCATCGTATTTTACGAATGTCTTTCTTTCAGCATAATTTACAGTGTTCATTCTCTTTTGTCATTGGTCGGGATCGACTATGCTGTAAAAGCACCGCTTGCCGTCGTTCCCGATGGATTGTTTGATAATCTTGGCGGCAACAGGCTCCGTAAGTTCCACTCCGTCCAACTGCCGCATCAGGGCTTTCGACCCGGTGAAGGTGATATGCTTGACCCAGCCATATACCGGCTGGCCGTCGTCATCCACCACCGTGCCCTGCTCGTCCGTCAGCGGCTCGTAAATCTCATATTGAAGCGTCAGCATCTCGCCGTCATACTTCGACTGCGCAATCTCATACGCCGTCAGATGGATTTCCCTGTTAAGGATGGTGTCGATGTGGTACTTGCTGCCTGTCAGCTTGCCTTGTTTCGGTTTGATGTCACTAAATTTTTTCATGCCCAAAATATCTATTAAATGTTTACTGTCGCAATGCACCATGAAGCCGAGCCGCGAGGCCACCTTCAGGCGTATCTCCTCATTCGCCAGCCCTGCCTTGCGCAGCTTCGCCACCTCGCGGCACAGGGCTTTCTTGTTGCGCTTGCGGGCGAGGCAGTGGGTACGGTATATGACATAGCCCACGAAGTCGATGCCCCGGCTGTCAACCGGGAACACCTGATAGTTCCGCTTCATGTCGAGCAGCCGGTCGTTGTTCAGGTAGTCGTTGATATACACCAAGACACCGTGAAGGAACGGCTTGCTGCCGGACAACACGACCATGTCGTCGGCATAGCGGTAATAATACCGCACACCGGCGAACTCTTTAAGCCTGTGGTCAAGTTCCGACAGGTACAGGTTGGCGAAATGTTGGGAGATGTAATTGCCGATGGGTACGCCATCGGCGGAGTCGATGATACCGTCGAGCAGCCACAGCATGTCGGGGTCTTTGATTTTCTTCCGCACGACCATTTTCAATGTGTCGTGGTCGATGCTCGGATAGAACTTGCGCACATCCAGTTTGAGGCAGTAGCGTGTTCCTTCCGGGTCGTCCCGGAGGTCTTTGCGCAATTTCCGCAACAGGGAATGGATGCCGCGCCCCTTGATACAGGCATAGGTGTCGGCGGTGAAAGTAGGAGTCCAGAGCGGTTCGAGTATCTGCATTATCGCCCATTGCGCCACTCGGTCGCGGTAGGGCAGCTTGTAGATTTCGCGCCGTTTGGGTTCATACTTGACGAATACGGCGTATTTTGAGGTCTTGTAAGTCCGGGTCTGGAGTTCCGCCTGCAACTGCCGCAGGTTTTCCTCCAAATGTTCCTCGAACTCTTTCACCTCCTCGCGGTTCCTTTTGCCGCGCCCTGCATTGTAGGAGGCAAGCAAAAGGTTTTCCATCGAGCATACTTGCTCGAACAAAAAGCCTTTCCGTTTCATCGGGTCTTCGGGTCTTGGGGTCTATGGGTTTGGGTCTGCTTTGCTTAATCGGGAACTTTCGAGGCTTGCGCCCTACCGGCACCCTTTCCGTCGCGGTCATCTTTTGCCAAGCGGCAAGGTTCACATCCCTTTATCGCCTTAGTTCGTCTCTGCAAAGTATAGGGGCGACGAGTAGTTCGAATTCGCAGTCGAAGCCGTGTTGTTCGCATTCGTGTAAGAAGCACCTGCATTCGTGCCATTGTTCGCGTTACCACCGGCAGCCCGCACACGGAAACTCACCACTGAGGGACATGCAACCTGTCTCTGTCTTACCAAAGACGGCACAAAAGTAGATAATATCGCCGATAACTCCATAAATTCTTCCAAAATTCGCCCGCCTGACGGCGGGATTTTTATTTTCCCGCCGTGACATTCAACCGATATTTCAAGCACAAAATTTCAAAGAACGATTGTTTTCGTTTGGGCTTCGCCCCGTTTTCGTTTTATTCGATTTCCGGGTCTTCCGTGAAAAAGCAGAGGGGCGACGAGTAGCTCGAATACGCAGTCGAAGCCGCGCTGTACGCACTCGTGTAAGAAGCACCTGCATCCGTGCCACCGTCCGCGCTACCACCGGCAGCCCGCACACGGAAACCTGTGGCTGACGCCGCATTGTTATAGAAGTAGTCACAGAAGTAGGTCGATGCCGAGCCGCCAACTTCGGTAGGCATACAGCACAGCCCGTTATATGACTTCTTCTTGATATACGACTGTGTCAGCGGGCAGTCGCACACTTTCACCTTGCCTTCCACCGTGTCGGGCGTGAAGTCGGCATACATCGACGGGGCGACATACACCTCCATCTTCTCACCGGCGGTCTGCGAAATGGTCAAACCGCGCACCCATCTCCACAGGCTGCCGAAACCGGCATTGACAAGCCCGAAGAACACCGGCACTTGGAAAGTGTGGTAACTCTCCGCCTGCTCCTCCTCCGAGCCTTCCGCCGGGGCGGTCGCCGGCAGGGAGTAGTCCACAAGGCACACGCCGTCTCCGGCTTCAAGCCCCACGCTTGTCGGGATTACCGGGTACGCTCCGTTGTAGTTGCTCCAGTCCGGCATGTTCGTCACGCCTGTGCCGAAACCACCATGATACAGCCCGTTCTCGTCAAGCTCGCCGTTGAATGCCGCCTGCGAGTTGCGCGTACCCATGATAATTTCAAACAAGTACTCCACCACCGCACGGGCTACAAACCAGTTGGCTTCCCAGCCCTCGCCGCGTTTCCGGGCGTATGCTCCGAAGTTGGTGGTGCTGATGCTTGTCGCGGGCATTCCCAGCATAGTGAGCTGCGGGGCATCCGCTGCCGGAGCTTTCGAGTAGTTCCCTGCGGTAAGCGCGGTGCCGTTGCCGCCACGGTACTGTTCCGCATCGCTGATGACCGAACAGAGTTTTGTGTTCGTCCTGTCCATCACTGCGGCATCCATCCAACTGATACCGCCTGCCGGTACATAAATGCTCGGTTTGCCCGCTATCGGGGCGAAGGTCACGGCAAGGATGGTGTTGTTCCCCTCTTTCCATGTCGTGAAGTAGTGGGCGTTCCAACACCACATGCACTGCCCCATGCTGCCGTCCAAGGCTGCCGGGCTGCCGTCCTCGAACTTCGTGCTGTCAACCGGGTCGAGCTTCCGCCGCTTGCGGTCGTCGGTCACGAGGTAACGGCCAAGGCCGAGCTTCTTCGGCAGGTCACGCAACGCCTGCAAGCTGCCGTAATAACCGGCTGCCGTCGGCGTGCTGTTCGCCTCGTTCCAATAACGACCGGCAATGGGGTTGCTCGCCGTTTCCACGGCCTCGCCCAGCATCATCTTCCGGGTTTCACCGCTTTCGTCCATCACCTCAATATGCATGTCGCCCACCGCGCCTTGCGCGTCGGACAGGTCGCTGATGCGCTTGCCGTTCTCGAATGCGGCGAGCAGCTCGGTGATTTTCTGTTCCTGTTCTGTTGTTAATGCCATTGTCTTGATGTTATTAAGTTAAACGAATGTTTCCTTCCTTGTCAAGCCGCAGGGCGTTCCCCGCCATCCTCATGCGTGGAGGCACCACGGCGATGCCGACGGTCTTGTAATACCTCACGCCCGCCGTCGGTATCACATGCACCCGGCTTGTTCCTGCCCGTCTGGCGACAATCCTGCCGTCAGGCTCCACGTCGCAGGCCGCACCGTCCGAGAGGTAGAGGACGTTCTGCTGCGCATAGTCGGGCTTGACCTTGGCGGTGACGTATTGTGCCACCGTGTTGCCAAGCGTGACTTCTTCCGGGCAGTCCACACGCAACCCGGTTGGTATGTTCGAGGCTGCCGCCTCTACCTGTGCGGTCATCTCTTCCAGCTTCTGGCGGGTCTGTTCGGCCTGTGCCGTGGCTGCCTGTGCGTCCGCAGTCGCCTGTTGCGCCCCGGCTGTCGCCCCGTTGCAGGCACTCACGGCGGTTTCCCCGGCTTTCTTCACTTGCGCGGCTGCATCCTGCGCTTCTTTTGTGGCAGTGCCGCATTTGCCGATGGCATCATCGCTCGCCGTTTTCAGCTCCTTTGCCTGTTTTTCGGCATTGTCAGCCGCCGTTTCCGCTTTCTTGGCCGCAGCGGTAGCCGTGGCCGCCGCATCGATGGCCGGTTTCTTCAGCACCTCTATCTGCGCGGCGGTGAAGTCCTCCCATGTGAAAGGGTCGCCCTTTTCTCCTTTCAGTTCGGCAAGCTGCTCCGGGGTGAAATCCTCCCATGTGAACGCCTTGCCCCTCGTGTAGGCGGCCATCAGGTCGCTCTCCACCACGCCCTCGGTGTCGCCGCTCCATTGCCACAGTTCTATGTTCAGGCAGTCGGGATAATACACGTTCTGCACTCCGTCGTCAAAAAGGGCATTGTCTAATTGAAGATGCAGTTCGTGTTTAAGCGTACCCTCACCGAGCCGGTGGTCTTTGAACATCACCAGCACTGCATCGCCGTCGGCCACGCAGTTGGTGTATGTGCCGCCCTTGCGCGATGCCTCGTATATGCGACCCGTTTTCACCCAGTAGCGCAGGGTAAAGTCCACATCGGGCAATGCCACCGTGTTGCCGTCCGCGTCACGGAAACGCTCGCGCAGCACGAAGTCCGACTTGCTGTTTATGTGTCTTGTCTTTTCCATCATGTCAGCCTTATGTTGCCGCTGCCGTCGAGCCGTATGCCGCCGTCGGAGGACAGGCGGACACGGGGCGGAACGACGGCTATTTGTATCTGCTCGTACAGTTCAGTGTTGCCGGTGGCCACCACGGTCACTTTGCCGATGCCCTCGGCCACCGGCGTTATCTTGCCGTCGGGCGTGATTTCAAGGGCTTTGTTGTCGCTGATGAACAGCACCCCGCCAAGCCCGAACTTGGGCAGGGTCTGAGCCTCTATGCGCGGCTGCCGCATGTTGCATACCGTCACCTCGCCCGGTGCCTTCACTTCGAGGCGCACGGGCTTGCTCAGGTTCTGGCTGCTCAGCTTGCCCACGAGTTCCTCAACGAGGGCGCGGGTCGCCTCGGCCTTTTGTGCTGCCGCAGTGGCGGCAAGCGTGGCCGCATCGGCACCGGCCAGACGGCTGTCGATGTCCGCCGTGATTTCCGGCACATTGGTGTCGAGGAACAGGGCAAGGGCATCGCGCACATTGCCGCAGGCTCCTATCAAGTCCACGAACAGGCTGCCCACCTGTTCCGCCGTAACACTCTTGGCCATCACCGCGTCGCGGATGGCCTGCGCTTTCTTTGTCAACGCTGCGGTGTCAAGCTCCGCAAGTTTGTTCTCTGTCAATTCCATTATGCGAATACAGTGTCAAATTCATCTTCAAATATCCGGGTCAACGCCTGACCGCCATCGCTTTCCACCGGCTTGCCCTCTTGCAGGTCTTTGATGACTTCCGTTATCTTGTCTATCACGATGGTGTCCTCTTCCGCCTGTTCCGGCTGTTCCTTGACCGCCGCAATGGCTGTGGCCGCCTTGGTCGAAGTCGCCGCAAGCAGTTCCTTATAGTCCTGTTCGTCGATGTCGGTGGCGGGGATTATCCCCTTGACGGTACAGGCCGACTGTATGGAGGGGGATATGACATCATCATTTTCCCATT
Organism: uncultured Alistipes sp.; assembly: GCA_944322005.1. Classification (GTDB taxonomy): domain Bacteria; phylum Bacteroidota; class Bacteroidia; order Bacteroidales; family Rikenellaceae; genus Alistipes. The sequence goes on along the minus strand of CALUNL010000005.1, from coordinate 24,881 downwards.
CCAGCCGCTGGCCGTCTTTCAGGCGGCTCGTGACCTCTATGCCGTTCCGGGCGGCAAGCAGGAAAACACCCTCCACGCCGCCAAGGTATTGCACCGCTATGTCCCACAGGCTCTGCCTGTCACGCACCGTCAGTTCCATTTCATTCTATCGTTACAGTGCCGTCGTCCGCCATGCTTACCTTGCGCACTTCGACGCCGCACTCCTTTATCATCTTCTTGGTCTGTGTCGGCCACATCACATCTTTCTCGCCGCTCAGCTGCTGCCGGGTTTCCGCGCCGACCAAGGGGTGTTCCTTGAAGTCGCCGCGAGTGGCCAGAAGCACGTTCTCCACCACTTGCACCTCGTTGTCGGCTATCACCGCCCCGCCTTTCTCCACGAGCAGGTCGCCGGTCGCTATGTCCGTCACAAGCCCTTTCATTGTTTCACCTTTTCATTTTCATAATCGCCGCGTTTCGTCGGAGTCAGGCGTTGCCCAGCCCACGATGCCACCGAGCTTTTCAATGCGGCTCCACCATCCTGCGGCGCGGGTACCCATCCCGTGAACACGCTTTTAAGGCTGTTTATATCGTTCTCTATGGTGTTGAGCCGCCCGGTCAGTTCCTCCACTTTTACCAATCCGCCAAGGCTGCCGCCATTCAGCACGATGCCGTCCGCAGTCAGTTCCGCGCTGGTGTCATTGCCCACATTGATGCGCACACCGTCATCGTCTATCACGGCGCGGCTCTTGTCCTCGGCGGTCGTTATCTCCACGCTTTCGATGTTGTCGGTCAGCAACACCACGCCCGCGCTGCCATCGGCCACAAAACCGACCACGACATAACTGCCGACACGGGGGAAGGACACCACGCCGAAACTGCTGCCTTGGTTGGCTTGCAGATTAACGCCCAGCAGCGGTGCGCCCTCGTCTATCGGGGTGCAGTCCACAGTCCGCGCCTCTTTATCGACGGAGTCCACGGTGCATATAAGGCCGTATGCCTCGCCGTCGCCCTTGGCCAATTCCCTTATCAAATCCTTTATGTTGCTCATTCCGCTACCCTGTAACCGAGGGTGATTTCCTGACGGAAACCGCCCGTGTCATATTTTATCACATTCTTCTTCACTTGATAGCAGCCTTTCTTCTCGCCGTCTATCTTCATGCCTATCACATCAAGTTTATCGACGAGCCGATAACCGAAGGTCTTGAAACTCCCGGTAAGCCCGTCGCGTTTCAACCGTTTCACCTCCTGCTCAGCCCATGCTTTCAATTCGCTTTCCGTCTTGTTGTAGGTGTGCAGCACGCGCAGTTCGCCGTCGGCATCACCCACTTCGACTTTTACCTTCTTGTTGTCCGGCATAAGCGACACGGCCTTAACGCGCAACCGCATCGTGTCGGCTTGCTGTTGTTCGAGGCTTTGGTCGTCGATGATGTTCAGCCCGGTGGCAAAGACCTGCGACGGGGAGGTTTCCCGCTCGAACAGGACACCGCAGTAAAGCACCGGCTGCCCGTCCTCCGTGCGGAAAAACGAGCGGATGCCCTGTTGCTGCAACTTGCCAAGCAGCGAGGCTACCGTGTCGGCGGTCACGCGGTACTGTCCGAGCCGTTGTTCGCCGAATACCCGGATTTCGCAACCTATGCCTTGGTCTTTGAGCAGGGTTTCCAAATCCACGTTGCGGTATGCTTTCTTCTGCGCAGGCTGTTGCTTCAATTTGAACATCTCATCCTCGCATACCAATACAATGGGTGTCTTGAAGCCCACGTCACGCACATAACCGGAAAAAGCGGCTTGAAGCTCGCCGTCGTAGCCGAGTGACACGGACACCATGTCGCCACGGCGCACGGGAATATCCGGCTCGCCGTCCCACTTCACTTTTTTGGGCAGCGTTATCCTGCATTCGTCGGTCAGCTTCTCGGTGTCACGCGTGATTTCTACCGCCGTGACTTCTTCAAGCTGCCACCGCCGTCCGCCATCTATCGTTATTTTTGCCGTAAGCCTGTACATCGTTTCAATGCCGTTTAACCGTCCATTAAATGCCGTTTAATAATCTGTTCCGTATATGGTGTACTCTTCATCGCTTATCGCCGATATGGTCAGGCTCTGGTAGTTGCTCGCAGTGTCCTGTGTCAGCGAATAGCTTTTTATCACCACCCGGTTGATGTCGAAGATGTCGAGGAACGCGCTGTGTACTTGCAATGCCGTGTTCCCGTCAAGGAACGCACGCAGTTCCCTCAGCCCGTCTTCGGGGTATTCGTCCACTATCACGCCGTCGCGTACAGCCGCCACGCCCACCAAGATATTCAGCTGGTAGTCCCCGGCGTTGATGTATTCCTTCACCGTGCCGTCGCGCCCCACCAGCTGCGTGGTCACGATATTCTTCGCCCGGCTCACCGCAACCACCGCGTCGTTCATCACGAGCCGTTCACCGGCCTCGTCCTGCAAGGTCAGCTCGCACAGGGCATAACGCCCCTCCCAATACCGCTTGTCGGTTATAGGGCTGCCCAGCTCGTGGGTCACGGGCTGCATCCCGCTGTTCGACCAGTCGGGCGACTGACCCGTCCGCGACGGCTTGAAACGGTACAGCAGACCCTTGGCCTGTATGGCGGCTCCTGCCGCAACGAATGATATGCTTATGGGTGACAACATTACACTGCAAGGTTTACATCGTTCAACGCGGACAACAGGGCTTCGGCTACCATGTCCTTGACACGACCCGCGTCCTCTTTCAAATTGGTGGTGTGGATTTCAAACTTCTCCACGAGTTTGTCGATGGTGACGGTGATGTTCCGTATCTGGCCGCTGCCGCCCGCAGCACTGCTGCCGACACCCGCAAGGCTGCCGCCCGTAGGGTTGGGGGTCGTCGGGTTGACGGTCGGCACTGTCGGCACAGGGTCTGGGTCTCCACCCTTGTTGTCATCCGGGTCTTTCTTGGCTTCCTCTTCTTTCTTAGCGGCCTCCATCTCCGCATCGTATGCCTCGTTGAAAGCCTTGCCGATTTGGCTGCCGTAGTCGGAAAACCCCTTTTTAAGTTTCGACAACGCCGCATCGATACCGGCGGCATCAAGGTTGAAACAGGCTTTGAGCAGGTCGCCAATCGCACCGAAGGTGTTGCGTGCCAAGTCGCCTATGCCGGTGAACAGGGCTTTGAACGATGCCCACAGACCTTTCAGCACGGCACGGAATTTCGCCGAGGTGTTCCAGAAGTAAACGCCTATGGCGATGAGCGCGGCGATGGCTGCCGCTATCCAGCCGATGATTGGGATGTTCATTATCGCGATGCCCACGGCGCGGCAGGCGGAAACAGCCGCCGTGCGGAATGCACCGAATGAGGCACTCGCTATCCCTGCAAAGGTCGCGGAAGTCGCACCGCCTGTCACCAATGACAGCACCAAGGCTCCAAGCCCTTTCAAGGCTTGGAAAAGGCCGACGGTGGCGAAACGCACCACGGCAACCGTGGCACGGGTGATATTGACGATGAAACCGTTGGAAACCATCTGCCCGGTCGCAAGCTCGCGGTTGATGAACGCCATCTGTATGCCTGCCGCACGTGCGTAGTGCATGATGCCTGACCACATGCCTGCCCAATTCAAACCTTTTATCCAAAGCATGAGTTTGCCCATAACCGAAAACAACGGCATCAGTTGAGAAACAGGTATCAGGGCGTTCATTATGGTGGTCATCCAAATGGTCAAATCACCGGTCGCTTGGAATATGGAAATTTTGAAATCCTCTATCGTCTGGTTTATCCTTGCCTGTCTTTCGGCATAGCTGTCCATCACGATGGCGGCCTGTTCCTCTGCCGAATTGGTGCCGGTTATCGCCTCCGTCAGACGGGCAAGCTCGTCGCGCCCCTGCACCAGCGCACGGGCTGCGTTGCTGTTTTCCATGCCGAACAGCTTCGAGAACAGGGCGGCATCGTTCATCACCGGCGCAAGCATGTCGAGCCGCTCTTTCAGCGTGAGGCTCGTGTCGGCAAGCCTGATGACATCGATGCCCGCCGCTTCAAGTGCCTCCCGCGTGTCCTTGGGCATGAAACGGCCTTGCCCCAATATGGCCAGCGTGTTGCGCAGCGCAACGCCGCCCTCGCTGCCTTTCTTCCCGGCCTTGTCAAGCACCTGTATGGCGGCGTTGGTTTCCTCGAAACTCACGTTGGCGGCTTTTGCCGCCATTCCGCACTGTTCCAAAGCGACCTTTATGGCCGGGAGTTCCGCGCTGCCTTCCTGTCCGGCTGCCGCCATCACGTTCATCATCTCCGCCATGCGGCGGCTCGCCTCTATTGGGTCGTCAAGGCTCACGCCATATTGGTTCATGGCCGTGGTCAGCACCTCGGCTGCCGCCGTGCCGTCATTCCCCATCAGTTTGGAGGTAGTCTGTATCGCATCACCCATCGCCCGCAAGGCCTCCGGGTATTTGCCCAATTCCGGCGACAACTGCGACAGCAGCAGCTTGTAGCCCTCCACCGCCGTTGCCGCATCCGTGCCGAATGCCTTTGCACTGTCGCGGGCATACCCCTCTATCTCGTCAAGTGTCTTGCCCGTGACCCCTGCAATGGCACTCAGGTCGTGCATCTGGCTGTCAAGCGTGATGCCGCTTTGACTTAAATCCTGAAATGCCCCGCTGACGCTTTCCACCGCATTCCTGAACAGGTCGAATACGGCAAGTTTCGCCGACAGCTTGCCGATCCAGCTTTGGGCGGTCTCCACGCTGGCGCGGAATTCCCCGGTGGCATCGGTCATGCCATTTATGACGGCGGTATAATTGCCACCCACGTTAAAAAGATAGTCAAACGTCTGCATGGCTCAATTATTTTTATTATCTTTGAAGCGTCGATACAAATAACATTATACGGTGGATATTCTTATTAAAATAGTGGCTTACGCATTCGGGGCTGTCATGCTGCTTGGCGTTCTTGGCTTGGTAGTGGTAGCCTTGCGTATGATTGTTTCCTGTTTCAAGGGGAAGCCTTCCACAGGTTCGCTGCCTTGGTGGGCATTCTGGTCCGCCTTGCATAACGACTGACCTACTTCTTCCCACCGAATAAGGCGGCTATCATTCCCGCCTCGTTTTTCAACCTCCATTGTTCAAGCCACAACGCCTGCGCATAGTTCGCAGCCCATTCCTCGTAACTGCATCTCTCCGGGTCTATGCCCAAGTTCGCCCGTATGAGGGCGCATCCTTTTTCGAAGCCGTGCTTGTTGTCGTCCTCCGAAAGCAGATGCGCCTCTACAAGTTTTTTAGGCTCGACATGCAGTGCTTGAAGATGGTGCCGAGTTGCTTGGTCACTTCAAGGAACAGGACGGTGTCCTCGCGCAATGCCTTGCTGCCACCAAGCCAGCAGTTGTCAAACATCACTTCCGCACTCTTCACTTCGTCCGTCTTGGCTATCTTGCTCACGGCGGACATCGTTTCGAGCTTCGGACGGTGGAAATAACCGACATGCAGTTCATCACCATCGACCACATCGATTCGGATAACTTTGCCATAACGGCTCTTCCATTGCTGTATGTCATTCTCTTTTACCTCACCGTCGTAAGTGGCGGCATACTTCTTTTCTTCTTCCTTGTTTTCCATATTCATTCTTTGTTAGTGATTCCATTCTATGTGCGACGGCACGAGTTCCAATTCCACCTCCTGCCCTGTGTCGCCCTCTTTCCATTTGCGGCTGTTGGCCTTGAACTGGCAGTTGCGGATGATGTCCGTGGTCACTATCCCGCTGTCCGGGATATAGGTCACTGTGATGTCAAAGGGGGCTATGTCCTGCAAACGCCCGTTGGGGGCTTGCCGCTGTATGGACTCCACCTCCTCCTGATACAGGGTAATTTTCCCGGACGGGGTAATGCGCCCCTTTGCCCTGCCGACCGGGTGGCGGCCAGCACCGTACTTGTTTACCACTTCTTGGTCATCGCCGTATTCGATGGCTGTTATGCCTGTAACGGGTACGCCATTGATGGCGCACACGATGTCAGCCCATGAATGGAGCATACCATTCACCAAGGGTATGCCGTTGTTGATTACGCTTGCCATTGTTATACTGATTTAGCAAATCCGATTTTTACCTTTATCTTTCGCATGACACCCACGGCCACTTGCTTGATGACAACCTCCACCTCCGAGGTGCTGAGTATGTCCTGTTCCGGGTCTATCTCCACGGCATAGCCGCTCAACTCACCGGCTTTCTCCATATCTTCGAGTGCCTTTCCCGCAGTGGTCTGCAAGTGGGTCACGCTGTACGACTGCATCTTGCCGGTGTCGGCATCGATGTAGATGTTCCCGCCGAGTTCCGGGATAAGGTAGGTGCGTATGCCGCGCACGGCCTTGTCCATCGTCCTTACGCTCTCTATCATGGCGTAGTCGCTCGTGGCATCGTCCATCGTGTGGCTGTCGTTCACATAACTGTCCGATATGCCCGGATAGGTACGGAAAAAGATGTAACGCTCGCTGTCAAGCTGCTCGATGACGGCCTTGTCGAGGTCACGCAGCAGCTTGCCGTCGCCGAATGCCGGTACGTTCACGCCGGTCGGGAAGTTCTTGACCCAGCCGATGCTCTGATGCACGGCTGCCGCAGACAACAGACCGAGGACTATGCCGATGGCCGAAACGGAGGTCTTGACGGTCTTGTTGGAGTCATCGGCATACAAGTCCGCACCGTCACCACTGCCCGCCTGCGCGATGACCACGCTGACGCGGCATTTGTTCCCTCCGGCAACGTCCGCCGGGAGCTTGGTTACATCTGCCACTTTCGGTGCGTACAGTACCGACAAAGGGGCGTTTTCCTCGTCAAGGGCATCGGCAACGCCCTGTATCTTCACAAGGTCGTCGGCGGCGAGTGCCACATCGCCCGCCCAGATTGCCATCTGGCGAATACGACCGCTGGAATAGTTCTGTACGGTCTTTATCTCCGTGAAATTGTAGGTTTCCGGCTTGGCGAAAATGCCAAGGTAAAGCGATATGCCGGGGTTTACACGGAACATCTCGCTCAGGTGATAGTGCAGCACGCGCACCGACCACGATTCGGCATCAGCCGTGATTCCGGCTGCCTCCGCCGTGTCGATGGTGGAAACGGCCTGCACATGTTCGATTTTGAAGGCTTCGGGTATCTCCGCAGAGGTCAGATAGGCGATAAAGCCCGAAATGTGGTCTTCACCAGCCAAGCTCTTGGGGACATTCCCGTTCTGCCTCGTGATGGTAAGATTGTTCATTCTTTCTACTTTTTAACTTTCAACACTTCGCGGTCTTTCAGGTTGCGGGCATGGTTCTTGGCATCGCTTTCAAGCCTGAACGCCTGACCGTCGGCGGTCACGAACACCTCCGCATAGCCCCGTTCACGGATAATTGTCTTGCCGACTTTCTCCAAAACAGAAGAAGCGGACTTCTTTGTATCGGCGGACTTGCCTTTCTTGGCCACTGCCGTTTCCGTACTGCTTTCCACCGGCTGCTCTACCGTGGTTTTCTCATTGTTTTCCATTTCTGAACAGTTTTACGAGTTTATACAATAGCCATATCAGCAATATGGCGATAGGGATTGAAACGGCTGTCAGGGCATACCGTTTGACGGTTTCCCACCATCCGGCTTTCTGTTCCGTTTCTATTTGCCCGATGGCCGTTTCCGTGCCTTGGTCGGTGGTCTCCACCGATGTGTCCTTTGTCATCCGGGCTTCGGTGTTCCCGGTCTCTTTCCTGTCGGTCTCCTGTTTCGCTCTCTGGCGCACGATGGCCTGTACAGGCGGTACGCGCAACCCTGCGCTGTCGGGTTCGGCCGGTCGGGAGGTGTCAAACAGGATTATTTCCGTTTCAATGTCGCTGCGGATACTTTCCAACCTCTCCAATTCGTGCAACAGGTCGGCAGTCATCGCACTGTCAATCCGCTGCCGGAAGTCATTGTTTGTTTCCGTCCGGGACGCGCTGCTCGTCACCTGCCTCGTCGGCGAGCAGCTGCCGAGAAACAGGGCAGTTGTCAGCCATAGGGCAGGAAGGTATTTTCTCAATCGCCTTGCGGAATTTGTTGACATCTCTCCTCAATGATTTTATTTCGGTTTCGAGCGGCTTCACTATGTTTTCCATCAGTATGTCGCTCGCCTTGCGCACGTTTTCAAGTTCGCTGTCCTTGACATCGGACAGCTTCTTCTGCATCTCGGCTTTCAGCTGCCCTATTTCGATGTCGTATTTCTGCCGCAGTATCTTGCTGTTCACCCATGCGCCTATCGGGGCGGACACGGCGGCTACAAGCGACGACACGATGATGGTCAATAGTTCGCTGCTCATTCCATCCTACTGCTTTATGCCGATGCTTTCAAGCCACTCCGGCACATCAAATGACGGGCAGGCTTTTGCGGCAAGCTGGTTATGGCCGACAATCCTCACGCCCGGAAAACACCTGTGGAAATCCAAGACATAACGCTTCATGGCTTCCTTCTGCGCCGGGGTGCGGGTATCGACCGCCTTGTTCACATCGTTCGCGTCAACGCCTCCGGCATAGACGATGTGGCGGCTCACGCTGTTGTAGCCTGCCGCTCCGTTGGTAACCTCCCACGGATCGACGCTCATGTCCTCGTTGTTCTTTACGAGTCGTTCCACGCTGCCGTCAAGATGGAACAGGTCGGTATAGCCCACTTGCTTCCAGCCGCGCCCGCCCTGCGACACGGGCGAAGTGTGCCAACGGCGTATGTCGTCGGCACTCACTTCGCGCCCTGCCGGGGTCGCGGTGCAATGGATTACCAAGTATTTCAGTTTTTTTGCCATTGTCGCTTGGGTATGGGTTAGGAGGCTTTCGCGCTGACTATCGCGCCCACGCTGTTCTTCTCGGTCAGAGGCATACAGATGCCCCACTTGCGGAAGTTCACGAGGTTGCGGTGGTAGAGCGGGTCTTGCCTTGCCTCGCTGTGGTAGAACTGCACACTGCCGTTGGCTTTCATCATGCGCCCGTTGTAGTAGAACACCGAGCACTGGCGGTCAGTGGCAGATGACGGGGTCGCGCCCCACGCCAGCTTGGCATTCGTCGAGGTGTTGTAATACGGCGTACCGTCATACTCGTAGATGTCGAAACCGTACAGGCGGGCGATTTTGCCCTCCGTCTGGTTGATGTTGTAATGCTCCTTGAACTTCTGCTCGGTTTCAAGCAGGTCGTTCACATGGTCGCTGCACAGCACGAGGATACGGTCTGCCTTGGGCATCTTCAACTTGTCACAGGCTTTCTTGGCTTCGAGCAGGTCGGCAAAAGTCAGTTTCTTGCGCGTGCCGTCCGCCGTGGTCTCGCCGGTGGTGTACAGCACCGGGGTGTTGTCGGTCTTTTTGGTCGGGGCAATGGCATGGATTGCTTTCTCGCAGACCTTCTCGCGCAATACGGCGCGGTGGCGTTCCAGCACGCTGGCCATCTTGTCATAGCTGCAAGCATGGAGTTCGTCGTCGGTCACGGGGGTTGCCGTGGTGTCGAACTTGTCAAGCGAAATGGGCTTGTCGGCATCTTCGAGGGTCTCAATCTCCAGCGGATAGGTCGTGTTGTTTACAAGCACGGTCGGGTCTCCGCCGATTTCAGTGAAGTGGATTACGTCCGCATCCACATACTGGTCGTAGCTCTTGATGCGGTCATACCAGCCGAGGCTCTCCGCTGCGGTGCGGAACGCCTTAATCATCTGGCCTGTCCATATCTCTGCGAACACGCCGTCCAGCATCGCGCCTTTCGGCATGAACGACCCGGCAAGCAGTGACACGGCATTGCCGGTGATTGCGCCCGTCAGGGCATTACCTCCCAGCACGGTGAAAATGGTCGCGCCCGCCACGCTGTTGAATGCGACGGCGGACAGCAAGGCCACGAAGGCCATCAGGTAAATCTTAAAATGTTTCATTATGCTTCTTGTTGGTTGTCGTTAAATCTCGATTCCGAATTCGGCCTTGTACAGCCTTGCGTACTCGCCATAGTTTTCTTCCCTCATCTTGCGGAGTTCCTCTTCGGGAACTTCCGACAGCTTGGCGTAGGTCTTGTGTTCCCCGCCTGCCGGGATTTCAGTCTTCTGGTGGAGCAGCTCCGTGGGCTTGTGCTGCGGCTGCATCATTTCCAGCGTGGTGCGGAGACTCTCGATGCCCGCCGATTTGCCGAGCGAAACGAAGTGGTCTTTCTTGTCGGCGGTGATGCGCCTTTCGGCTATCGCGCCATCGACAAGGGCGGTGATGCTCGCCAGTTGCAGGCTTTCAGCCTTGTCGGCTCTCTCTTTCATCAGACGCAATGCGCCCAATGCTTCCTGCTCGGTAGCCGTTTCGGGCAGGCCGAGCAACTGCAAAAATTCTTTGTTCATCTGATTTGTGATTTGATTGTTGTCTGGTGCCTTGGGGGCAGTTCCCTCGGCAGTTTTTTCTTCCTCTTCTGTGTCAAGCAGCGGGATAATGTCGCTCTGTTCCCCTGCGGCGAGCTGCAACACCTTGCCGCCATGCGAAAGTTGCAGGGCTTCGTCATTCGCGCCTATGTCCACGATGCTGACCTCTTCGAGCTTGCAACGGATAATGGTCGCACGGGTCTGACCCGGCTGCACGTATTCGGGGGCGTTGCTCACCTCCACGACTTCGATACCAGCCGATGCCATGCGTAGGAAACCGTCCTCCCACTTGCTTTCTATCTTTTTCGCAAATTCGTCCTTTTGGTCGAATACGGGCGTACCTATCAGGCGGTCGCCATCGATGCGCAGATTCTCGATGCGGCCTATCGGCATCGAGTCGCCGTTGAAACTGCGGCGGTGCATCCACAGCAGTATGGGATTACGCTGGTACTGCCGGAGGTCTATCCCCTCGGTCAAGACGCGGCATCCATAACTGTTCACGCCGCTTGTGCTTATTACTACTTCCTTTGCCATTGCCTTTGAAAAAAAGCGGGCTGCCTTGCCGATGTCCTTCGGGAACTGTCGGGGGCTGCCCGCAACCTAAACAAAACTTTTTACCATGAAAAACACACAAAAGTTTGTTGCGGGAGGCGGACTCGAACCGCCGACCTTGAGGGAATGAACCTCACGAGCTGCCAGCTGCTCCATCCCGCGATGACACCGCAAATTTCAACCTATGCCATGACAGGGGCAAAAAGAGTGTAAAACTTTGGCACTCTTTTTTATGCGCCCGCCTTTTTAAGGCAAATTTGCACCGTCAAACACGCCCGCAGGGCATCATTTTTAACCATTATGAATGAAGACAAGGAAAGAACTCGAAGAGAAGAAAGAGTATGCCCGGCTGCTGTTCATGCAGGGCGACACGCAGAAAATCATCGCTGAAAAAACGGGCATCTCCGCCGTGACCATCAACAGGTGGGTGGCAGACGGAGGATGGCAGGAAGCGCGGGCGGCAACCAATATCACACGCCCGGAACTTGTAAACAAGTTGCTGCATACCATAAACCGGCTTATAGAACAGGTAAACGAAAGTGAAGACCCGGAAGCGATGAACAGCCTCGGCGACAAGCTCGCCAAACTCTCGACCACTATTGAAAGGCTTGACAAGAAAGCGTCGGTGGTGGATGTAATCGAGGTGTTCATGGCGTTCAGCAAGTGGCTGCAATTCCAAGCGCAATTCGATGACGAGATAACCCCTGAACTCATCAAGACCATCAACAAGTACCATAACAGGTATATCAACGAACTGCTCCAGACGAAAATGTAGATATGGCATCAGTCGCAAACATAAAGGAAGCCGTCCTGCGGTGGAACAAGCTGTGCGAGACCGTACAGAACGCCACGACCGTGAACGCCGCTGAAACGGCAAAGGAAAAACTTGCGCGCATCAAAAAGGTGCGCGCCGACTATGCCGCTTTCGTGGACTATTATTTCCCGCACTATACGACGAATGAGCAGACAGGCAAACAGACACCCTGTGCGCCGTTCCATATCGCCGCCGCCAACAAGGTACGCAAGGAGAAAAACTTGCGGGCAGTTTTCAAGTGGCATCGTGGGGCGGCAAAAAGCACCCACCTCGACATCTTCATACCCCTGTGGCTTAAATGTCAGGAAAAGCCGGACATCCATGTGATGGTGCTTGTAGGCAAGAGCGAGGAGAATGCCAACACGCTGCTCGGCGATGTGCAGGCCGAACTGCAATACAACCAGCGTTATATCCACGATTTCGGCGAGCAATACAACAGCGGCTCATGGGAGGAGGGGGAGTTTGTCACCAAGGACGGCACGGCTTTCTTCGCCCGTGGACGCGGGCAGTCGCCGCGTGGACTGCGCTACCGCAGCCACCGCCCGGACTACATCGTCATCGACGACCTTGACGACGACGAGCTTTGCGAAAGCCCGGCGCGTGTCACCCGACTCACCAATTGGGTGAAAGAGGCTCTTTTCGGCGCGTTGGACGGCGGCAGGGGGCGTTTCATAATGGTGGGCAACCTGATAGCCAAGAACAGCGTGCTGGCCAACATAGCGGCCACAAATGGCGTGTTCGTGTCACAGGTGAACATCTTGGATAAAAAGGGCAACGTGTCATGGGCGGCCAAGTGGACTCCGCAGGAGGTGCGCGAGCTTGAAGCGTTCCAAGGCTACCGCTCGTTCCAGAAGGAATACATGAACAACCCCATCACCGAGGGTGCGGTGTTCCGGCAGGACTGGATTAAATGGGGCAAGCTGCCCGACCTTAAAAAATTCGATGAAATCATACTCTACATAGACCCGTCTTTCAAGGGTTCCACCAAGAACGACTACAAGGCCGCCAAGTTGTGGGGCAAGGTGGGAACGCAGCTCTGGCACATCAAGGCTTTCGTGCGGCAGTGTTCCGTCGCCGAGATGGTGCGGTGGCTTTACGACCTTTATGAATGGTCGTTGGATAAGGGCATCGCCATAAGGTGGTACATGGAGGCGAACTTCATGCAGGACACCATCCTCGACGATTTCCGCACGGAGGGCGAACTGAGAGGCTACCAGCTGCCGCTCTCTTCCGACAAGCGCAAAAAGCCGGACAAGTTCCAGCGCATCGAGGCCATCAGCCCCCTGTGGGAACGCGGATTTGTCACCTACAACGAGGCAGAAAAAGAAGACCCGGACATGCAGACCGGTATAGAACAGACACTGGCCTTTGAAAAGGGAATGAGAGGACACGATGACGCGCCCGATGCCGATGAGGGCGCAATATGGTATCTTCAAAGGGATACGCGCATAAGTAGTTTCACTCCGTCTTTCGGCAGGCGGACTAATGCAAAAAATGTATCATGGTAGGCAAGTTTTTCAGGGCTCTGCTGTTCGATTTCCGAAAGAAAAGAGCCATCAGGAAAGCACAGGCAGAAGCTGACCTTTACGGCAGGAAATTCCTTGTGCTTGTATTCAATAAGAAACCGGTGGTCGTGTCAAAACAGGGCATCAAGGCTCTCATACGCCGCCACCGCTTCTCAAAAGGTTTCACGCCCGAAAAGGCCGAACAATTGGCCATATATGTGGCCAATCCCAAACGTTGATGCCGAATGTTCATCACGGAGGACGACTACAAGAGTGTCTGCGACGACTTCGAGTTCGAGCAGATTTGCGGAGTTTCAAAGGAGGACAGGGAGGCGGCCGAGCGTGCCGCCTTGGAACAGATATGCTCCTACACGCGCCACCGCTACGATATGGATAAGGCGTTTGCCGCAGAGGACGACGAGCGCAACCCTATGCTCGTGCAGTGCGCCGTTAACATTTCGCTGTGGCTTATGGTACACAGGCTGCCGCAGAACATGGGGCATGAGCGCAGGGAATGCCTTTACAACGATGCCGTCAAATGGCTCAAAGATGTACAGGCAAGCAAGGCTTCCCCGGACTTGCCGACTTATGTGAGCTGCGACGGCGACACGGACGCGCACAACCCAGTCCGGTATGGGTCGATGCACAAGAACAAGTATGATTGGTAAATGCTGTTTAATGGGTATTTAACTGGCTTTTGAATGGATATTATAAACGGTTTCAGACAGATTTTCTCACGCCGCCCCTCGCAAAACGATGTGGAGCGGCTGGCTCGTTTTATGAAAAGCAAACAGGGTGTCAAGCTGACCGCCCAGCTCATGCAACAGACCGACAGCCTCACGAAAAAGGATGTCGCCGCTTGGCGCATGGCTTGGCAACAGGCCATAAGCTATGAAACGCCCAACAGGGCGCGGCTGTACGACATTTATACTGACTGCCTTATCGACCTGCACCTGACCGGCTGCATCGGACAGCGCAAGGGCAAGACTCTGCAAAAGGAATTCCGCCTTGTCGGGAAAGACGGCAAGGAAAATGAAAAAGGCACCGCGTTGTTCCGCAAGGAGTGGTTTTACGACTTTATGGACTTGGCCCTTGACAGCCGCTTCTGGGGCAACAGCCTCATCCAACTTAACGACATCGAAAAGGACGAAGATGGGCTGCGTTTCAGCAGCGTGGAACTTGTGCCGCGCAAACATGTATGCCCTGAATACGGGGTCATCACGCCCGAGCCGGCTGCGGACTGGCGCACGGGCACCAGCTACCGCGATGGCGACCTGTCCCTTTGGTGCGTGGAGGTGGGCAAACCGCGTGACTTGGGGCTGCTGCTGAAATGCGCCCCGGCTTGCATCAGCAAGAAGAATATGCTCGCCTTTTGGGATATGTTCGGGGAGGTGTTCGGCGCACCCATGCGCGTGGCGCGTACCAACACGACAGACGAGAAAGAAAAGGCGAAAATCGAAAAGGCCCTCGAAAACATGGGCGCGGCGTTCTGGGCGTTGCTCCCTGACGGTACGGACATCGAAATCAAGGAAAGCAGCCGGGGCGATGCCTACAATGTGTATGACAAGCGCATCGACCGGGCCAACTCGGAACTGTCGAAAGGGGTGCTGATGCAGACGATGACCATCGACAGCGGCTCCTCGCTGTCGCAGTCTGAAACGCACCTCGAAATCTTCGAGGACGTGGTAGCCGCCGATGCGCGTATGATTGCCTGCATCGTCAACGACAGGCTGCTCCCGCTCATGGCCAAGCACGGCTTCCCGGTGCAGGGGCTTTCTTTCGAGTGGGACAACGCGGCGACTTTCAGCCCCGCAGAGCAGCGTGAGATGGAACGTGTGCTGCTTGAATACTACGAGATAGACCCGCAGTATTTCATCGACAAGTACAATGTCAACATCACCGGCATACGCCAAGCAAAGACACAGCCGGACGCTTTTTTCGAGTAAGCCCTGTGCCGGGGCTGCGCGACAGGTACAGGGCTTTCAACACGGCATTGGCATCACTTTACAGGGAGGACTTGGTGACTCTTGCCGGGAAGAAGCCGCCTTTTGAGTTCGACGGTGAAATATTCGACAAGGCGGCACAAGCCATTTACGACAACAAGGGCTTCGACATCCCGCTGATGGCAACGCCGGAGGCTCAGGCCGTCGTGGAAGAAACCATGCGCGTACTGGAAACGGCCATCGGGAGCGGGCTGCCGCACGAAGTGCCGGAAACGGTAAGGTACGCCTTGGAAAACAACGCCTTCATTTTCTCGGGCTTCAAGACTTTCCACGCGCTGCGCGAGGTGGGCCTTTCGCTGGTCACGGAAAAAGGCGGCATCAAGCCGTTTGCGGATTTCCTCGCCGATGTCCGTAAAATCAACGACAAGTATAACCGCAACTACCTGTATGCAGAGTACAACCATGCCGTGGGCGCATCGCAGATGGCGGCCAAGTGGCACGACATCGAGCAGGACGGCGACCGGTATGACTTGCAGTACCGCACTGCTGGGGACAACAAGGTGCGCGAGGAACACGCCCTGCTGCATGGCACGACATTGCCGCCTTCCGACCCGTTTTGGGAAAGCTATTACCCTCCTAACGGCTGGAACTGTCGATGCACCGCCGTACAGGTGCGCCGGGGCAAATATCCGCGCTCCAATTCGGAGGACGCCATCAAAAGGGGCGAAGAATGCACCGCCGGGGCGAAAAAGGCGATTTTCCGCTACAATCCGGGCAAGTCACTTGAACTGTTTCCACCCAAGCACCCGTATAACAAAGCCCCGAAAGGAGTTAAAAACGCAGCCGATGGATATGTTCCGGCAGAATGGACTCCTAAAACGGTCAAAGAGGCCGAACAGTTTTTCCGTGACAACCTTGGTGTGAACTGTGCACTTGACGGCTTCACCTCAAAACACATGGAACAGATAGAAGCCATTTACAGAAGTGTAGAGGAACATTTCCAACGTTTCCCAGAACTGAAAAAGGAAACGCTTTTTGTTGGCTCCATCCGGGGACGCATAAAGTTGCTGACTGAGGCAAAACTGGCAGAATATAAAAAGGACTACCCGGATAAGGACGAGGAAACACTCAAACGCTGGGCTTCAGAATGGGCCAGAAAAGTCGGAAATTGCCGTAACTGTTACGCATATTCACACGGGTATGCAAAGGATATGGGGTTAAGCGGCATTTGCTTCAACACTTCATGGGCAGGCGAAAAAATAGAAAAGTCATTACAAAGCGACTGCAAGTCAAAATGGCATCCGCCGGGCTGCGGAACTGTCAAAGCCGTTATCGACCATGAACTGGGGCATGAAATAGACAGGCTTGTCGGGCTACGTAATCATAAAGACTTTTTGAGTGTATATAATGAGCAGGTGGCAAAAGGTAAAAACAATGTCACTGAAAACCTGTCGAAATATGGAACGACAAACGCTGCCGAATTTATAGCGGAAGCATGGTCTGAATACATTAACAACGAAAAACCGCGACCGATAGCGGCTGCGGTTGGTATTCTGATAAAAAAACTATATGACGAAAAGCATCACTCTGTCGGCTCCTCGCCACCATCGCGATAAACCCGCATCGTGTCACGCGGTTTGTCGGTTTCAAAGACATAATCGCCGTTCTGTCCGGGTATTACGGATGTGTGCCCCTCCGGGTTTTCAAAAACATTCAGGGGGATAATATCAAAAGCACGGCAAGTTATGCCCTTGATAAAGTGTTTGCAGTCCTCGCACAGGTAGGGGCGTTCCTCTATTTCGTCTATCAAATGTTTCATTCAAGCATTATTTTGCACAAAGGTACTCATTTATAGCCTTACTACAATGATTGACTCAGAACAATTAAAAAAGAACATTATCCGGGATATGCGCGTGGAACTTTCCGACGAGTTCGACAAGAACTTCGAGCGAAAGGCTTTCTTCACCGACAAATGGAAGAAACGCGCCGACCCGAATGCGAAAGGCTCGCTGCTGGTCGTCACTGGCACGTTGCGCCGCTCCATCAAGGCCGAGGAACGACCCAACGGTGTGCGTTTCTCATCTTCCGTGCCGTATGCGCAGATCCACAATGAGGGCGGAAAAGGCACAAAGAATGTCCGCGCCCATACCCGGCGCAGCAAAAAGGGCAGGACATACACGGTCAAGGCCCACACGCGCAAGTTCACCATGCCGCAACGCCAGTTTGTAGGCGACGGCAAGCGCACTCAGGAAATCATCAAGGGGGTCATCAACGACAACCTCGCCGACTTCAATCTTCAACTTTCTAAATTCATCAAACAATGAGAAAACAGATATTCAAAGCCATTTGTGACCGGCTCGCGGAGAAAGTGCCGGAAATAGCTTTCATTGACCTTTGGAACGACAATGTGAATGCACTGAACGGCGGCACGGCTTTCCCTTTTCCCGCCGTATTCGTGGAGTTTGAAACTATCGAATGGCGGCAACAGGGGAACAGCGCACGGATGGGCGATGTTGCGGTGCGCCTACACATCGTCACACGGGCCGTTGTGGTCAACGGAAACAAGGACAGCCGTATGGAAGAAGCTCTGGCTTATTTCGACCTTATCGACCGCATCAACGCGGCTATGCAACGGCTTGGCGGCGATAATTTCGCCTCGTTCATGCTTACCACCTCCGCCACCAACCACAACCATGCGGAGCTTATTGAAAGCGTGGAACGGTATGTTACCCGGGCACAGGACACCACTGCCATGCCGTCCAATATCGCCTCGGCCAAAGTCACAAAAGCGAACATCCGGGTCGGATAGGTACGACAAAGCCCCCGCTTCATCGGCGAGGGCTTTCATCGAAAAACTCAAATAAGGACAATTGCAACGGGGTCGGTGGCGGAGGCGGCGGGGTCGGTATATTCAAATAATTCAGGTATGTGCGGTAACACATCGGATAAATGGGATTGATATACTTACGCCAAACCGCCTTGTAGCATCTTTGATTATTGCCCGCCTCATAGTAGCGTTCTGTCAGTTTTCTAACCAGCAGCACACGCTTGATGGTCGATTCATGGTGTTTCCTTTTCTCCATTCGCCGAAATGTGCTATCTTTGCAAAGTCCTTTAACATCGGGCTTTGACCGGCTTTGTTTGCTTCGGCGGATGGGGTCGGTCTCCCTTTTTAATCTACATCAGTCATGGCAAGGGGAATTGATACCCACGCACCTTTGTCGTTCTTATATTCGGCACGAATGTACTTCTTCGTGTTCGTGGGTTGGTAGCTCTCCTCGATGATACGCACACCCTCGATAAACTTGTCATCGCCTGTTTCTTCGGCCATCTTGCGGAGCTGCAACACGCGGCTTGCCTTGATGTTCCCGGCTTGGTCGCGACTCAACAGGCGCAGCACGGCGTTCACAAGGGCCTTACTCGTATCGTCCTTGGCAAGGCTCTCAATGTACGCCTTTACCATCGCGATGCCGTCCTCCACCGTGTCGCGGTAGCCGTCGATGGTGTTCACACCGAGCGTGATGCGCAGCTTGCTGTCAGAAGTGGTGAACGTGTGGCTGCGCTGGTCGTCCTTGGTCAAACCCAGCACCTCGGCTTTCATTTTCAGGATGGTGTCGAAGTTCCCGAAAACGGTGTCCTTGACCGTCTTGATTTGCTCGCTCAAATCACGCAGTGCCGGTATGGCAGTGGCTATCTCATCATCCACCATCTTGGCATAGTCCTCGCGCTGCTGCTTGCGCCTTTCCGCTTCCTCTTTTTTCTGCTTGGCTGCCCGGAATGCCTCAAACTCCTTGCGTTCCTCAGCCGTCATTTCTACTTTTTCCATTTTATTGCTTTTTAATCGGTTATTAAATGTCGTTTAATCATCGTTTCTGTACTCGCCCTCGGCCACATATTCGGCCACATCTGCCTCCGATGTCGCCCATTCGGCCAGTTCACGCAGGAACTCCACATATTCGGGAGTGTCAAGGTCGCAGGTCTGCTCCTTGATGGACTGCTTGACGCAGTTCATTACTATCTTGCTCATGGCCGTAGTGTTCTTATCTCATCTTCCGCACTGTCCGTGTCAAACACTGACAGATAACCTGCCACCTTTAACACGACACCCACGGAAATAAGGGTTATACCAATTACCACCAACGGAAACGCTGCCACATAAAGCAGCACCGTCTTTACCTTGCCCATAATCAGAATGCGATTAGTAGGATTAACAATACCTGCAACGCCTGACCAACGAGGCCGCCCAATGCGGTAGCCACAATGTCAAGCCAGTCCCATTTGTTACCGTAACGGTAATCCTTAAACTCCATTCCCATAGCCACGCCAAGCGCGAAAAGGAATGTTCCCGCGAAGCCACAAAGTATCGCATACTTGAAATGCTTCGGTCTGTTGCTTTCTGTAAACCAACTCATTTTGCTCAAATTTTTATAGTTAAACAATCAGTTAAGCATCTTTTTGTTGCCGTCAGCAAATTGTAAAAGGACGGCAGTTTCCATAATTCCGGCAAGGCTGTCAACGCTCCGTGCGTCCTTGACCTTGTTGTTGAACGCGTAATAGAGGTTACGCAGCCTTTCCTTGGGTATCTTGTTGAAATCGTCATATCCCGATGCTCGGCAGGCGATACCCTTAATGACCGTGGCGTTGCTTTCGCGCCCTGTCGCCCGCAAGTACGCACCGATGGAGGCCATCACGCGCTTGCGCAATTTGTCAACCTCGCCGTGCCCGGCTTTCTTGTTGACCTGTTCCGAGAGCTTGGCGCAGACATTTATCAGGTCGTGTGTGTCCATGTCGCGGCTGCTCTCCACGCCGTAGCTGCTCACTATGGCGTGTTTCTCATCGTCGGTAAGTCCCAACACGCCGCAAAGGGTGTGGAACTTCTTCAAGATGCTCCTGTGGATTTCGTCCATTGTCCTGTTCTCTGCCATATCCTTACATTTTATCTACCCAGTAATCTTGTGCGCCTTGTTCCCAAATGATGAAGTCCGCGCCGCCCTCGCCGTGCTCAGCCACCTCGTAGCGCGTGGTGACGAATGCCTTGTAGCCCTCCACCCGGATTTTGATGTCGCTGTCATAGCGTATCTTCTGCGCGAGCTTACCGTCCGGCTGACCGCCCTTTTCGTGGCTGACGAAAATGAATAGCTTGTCGGGGAAGTCGTTCCGCAGGTTGATGTAGTCGCTCATCTTCAATCCGAGCCAGTAGTGAACGCTGTCAACAACCACCACGTCCGGGCTCTGCTTCTTGGCAAGGCGCAGCCGCAGGTCTTTCAGGCTCTCCTTGTTTAGCAGGATGATGCGGTTGCCCACTTCTTCCATGCCCGCGCGCTCCCATGCCTTTTGGAGCGAAAGGGACAGCCCCTGTTCGAGGCTGTCGTAGGCCACGCGGCGAAAGCGGGTAAGGTACTTGCAGACCTGCATCACAAACGAGGTCTTGCCCGAGCCGCTGCCGCCGTAGATTATCCACGCCCCACGCAGTTCCGGCTTGCCGAAGCTCGCGAGGAACGCGCCGTCGAACTCGGCCACCTCGAATTTTGCCGTCAGTACATTCTTGTTGCTTATCGCCCGTCCCATAATCTATTCTTCCGCTATCAACTTTATCGTCAGATAAGGCACATCGTTAATGGTCTTTATTGTTATGCTGTTTTCCCGTACATCGAAACGGTGGGTAATTCCAAGACACTCTACCGAATTACGGCGTTTGTAAGTAAAATCCACTAAATAACGAAGCACGGCTTCCATCATGGCATACCGCTCTATATCGGGATAGCTTTTATTTCGGTCAAAAGGGAAATACGCCAAAACGGAAAGCATCCATATAGGGGTTCGTTTATTGTGCCGTTCAATTATAAACCTTGCCATTATGCCTCACCCTCCCGTTCTTTTACCATACGCAACCTTTCAGGTATGACCTTGGTCTTGTTGCATTCGCGGCAGCATACGCCGACATCCGAAAGCGGGTACGGGTTGTTGGGGTATTCCGTGAACATCTTGCCACACAAACAACATTTCTGAGGCTTTTCCTCTATTTTTATCCGTTTCATTGCGCGTCCTCCATATTTTTGGCCCACACGGCGCGTTTTACGCGGCGCAGGTCGCATTCGCAATCGTCTATTATAGTTCTTACCGCCTTGGGGTCTGTAACGCCGTTGGCAGCGCATACGGCGGCAATGTCCTCGCCGTTGATGACTTGCAGCTTCACGAACTTGCGCCCCATGCGGCTGTAAATCTCCTCGTACCCCTTGCGCTTGGTGCGCAGCCCTTTCTTGATGCGCTTCTCCAAGAAGTCGGTGGCGCAGAGCATAATGCCGCAGTGTCCCTCCAACTGATTGTAAAGGCTGATGAAGAAGTAGAGCACTTGGTCGCTCAGCTTGTCGGCCTCGTCAAGCACCACCAACGGGCTGTCCGTGCGTTTGAGCGTGTCGATGATGTCGTCCATCATGTCCGACACGGTGCACCCCGTGAAGTCGATGCCCATACAGCGGAGCAACTTGCCCATGAAAGTGCGCCTGTTCCAGTACTCCGAGCAGCACAGGTGGTAAACGTGCCGTCCTCCGGCGGCATAGTTCTTTATGGCCTCCGTCTTGCCGCACCCTGCATCGCCCGTGACGGCAAGCACAAGGCTCTCGCGCTGCGCGTTGGTGAGCAGGAATGTCATGCGCTTATACGCCTGTGTCGGGGCGATGTTCCACCCCTTGCGCTCGTGGCCTGTCTGCGAGGCTATCGTGCGCCACATCTCGTCGCTTATCGTGTCCCAGTCGCCCGAAAGCACCTTGCTCACCGTCGCGCTGCTCACGCCTGTCATACTGTTGGCGGCCTTGTTCTGGCTGCCTTTCTGTGCGCAGTAGTCTTTCAACCGCGCTGCAATCTGTTGTTTCTCGTCCTTTAACATGGTCTGTCGTTTTTAGAAAATTGAATAATCGTCTTTGTCTGCCGCAGGTGCGCCTTGTGGTATGATGGGGATTTCCACCGCTTCCGTTTCGGCTGCTTGCAGCCTTTTCCTCGCTTTCGGCAGCTTGTGCTGGCCATCGCTGTCGCATATCAACAGGCGACCAAGGATATTGCCGATTTGCGGGTTGTCCTGTATCAGCTGTTCTGTCTTGTCGTATGCCTCCGCCAACTGTTCCGTCACATGCTGCTCCAAGTCGCGGTTGAACTGCATCACCCTTTGTAGCTCTGCGGCATCGCCCGGCTTGCGGTCTGCAAGTGCCATAGGCTGCACATACTTCTCGGCCAGCATGAAGCGCAGGGAACCGTCCTCACTCACGGCAAGCACCTCGCACAAGTCGTCGGGGTCATACTTAACCGTCCACCGCTCGCCCGCATACCTGCGGAAATTGATGTCGAAACAGTCGTAGTCGCGTTTGATGCCCATAATGGTGGGGCGCAAGCCACCGCCCTCGATGGCATTCTTGAAGCCTGTTTCCGCACCGAAATTGAGCAGATACTGCTCTTTTGACAATACCAACCGCCTTTCTTCGGGCAAATTCTCCATCATCTTGCGGAACTGTGCCACCTTGCGCTTCCGTTCCATTTCGATAATGCCCTCAATCTGTCTGCGCACACCTTCTTCATCGGGGAAGCAGTGCCGCAACTGGTTAAGTGCCTCGGCATTCGGCTGTCGTTTCGGATCTGTGGTTACGCCGTACCCCGACCAGTTGTTCAGCAATTTACAATAAGTCTTGTTCAGGTAACCGAAATAAGGCTCCACTGCCTTTGCCTTGGCGTTCTTGACCCGTGCCGGGGTCACTTTGTCGCTCATCACGCTGTAAAGCGGTGTCATGGCTTTCATGGCGTAGTGGTCGCACTGCAACTGGTTGGCCCGGAACATAACTCCGAATAGTTCCATGCTGTGCCGCGCAGCGTTGCGCAGGGCTTCCTTTATCAGCTCGGGTGTTTCGTGTGTGCCGATGGCATAACCTATCGGGTAGTTGCAGCATGGGTCAAGCACCACTTCGAGCGTAAGCCTGTTGCAGTAGGTGGTCACGCTGTGGCCGTTCTTGTTGGTCGTGGTGGCTTGATAGAGCAGTTCCACGTCCCAGCCGTCGAGCGTCCACATCAGGAACGGGGCTGTCGGGCGTGTCCGCTTTACCTGCATACTCTTGGTGTTGCGGAAATTGGTCGCGCCGAGCCGCCCGGCTGCGGTCACAAGGTCGTATTTGTCGCGCCACACTCCAACGGTCGAGGCGGTAATCTCTTTCCACCCCTGTTTCCGGGCGACGGCGTTGTAAAGGCCGGCCACAGCCGCGTTGTCGAGGTTGTTATGGTGGGCGATAAGCTGCACCAGCACGCTCTCCTTGATGTCGTCGTCAACCTTGGCGGCGTTGGCGTTCTGGAACTTCCTGCTGATGAAGCACACATAGCCGTCGCGCAGGTATTCGTTGAATTTCCGCTGCAAGCGGCGTTGGCTTTCAGGCAGCGAGTGAGGATAGCGGTCGGCAAGCCGTGGTAAAGCCGCTGCCGCCTTGCGCCAGAACTCGCATTTGTTCAGCTTCGGCTTGCTTTGGCGCAGCCTGTGGCTGTTGCTTGCCTCTATCACGCGCCGGAATGCATTCATAATGGCGCAGTTGTTGGCATATTCCGCCTGTTTCTCCGTGGTCAGATGGCGACCGTCTGCCAAGACATACTCGGCATAGAACGCCATTGCCTCGCCGTCGGGGGTTATCGTGTCCATAAACGGCTTGCTCTCCGCCTTTTCCTGTAAGTCGGGGTGGCGGCGGTAAACCTCCGTGCGGTATTTAAGGGGTAGGCTATCGACGGCGAACAGCGCGGGTGTGCCATAGCAGCCACGGCGGACTTGGCGCAGCTTGCCACGGTTGCGCAACTGTTTCAAGTTGCTCTCCGTCATAATGCCGCTCACAAGTTCCGTGTGGCTGATGCAAAGCGTGTTACCGTAGATTTCCATATCACATCCTTTCTGCTTTGGCCTGAATATCGTAAAGCTCGTTGATTGTCACATTGTCATATCCCTCGACAGCCTTGCCCTCTTTGATTATCTCCACGCGCCCGGTTTCCTTGTTGCACTCCAACATCACGCCGTTGGGGAAGTATTGCCGCATATAGCCATCGGCATCGTGCATCGTTTCCATCATAGGACAGGCAGCCATCAATATGCCGCCGCGTTCCTGAGCCGCTTTCCGGATGCGTTTCGAGAATGGCGTATCGTTCTCGAAATACAATGCCCTCCATACACTCTGCCGCGTGGTCTTGAACAGCTTGCGCAAATACTCACGGGTCTCCTTTGTCACTGCAATATACTTTTCCATATCCTCTAACATTTATGGGTTTGTAATTCGTGGGGCAAGGGGAATCGAACCCCAACGCAAACACCCAGTACCCCGTGCGTCTTTCCGCACCGTCTGCCCGTCTTTTTACTCGCGTTCCGGGCTGTCAGCTATTCAACAATCTTTCTTACCCTGCTATTCTGTTGTTTCCATTGAGTTCAGGTAGTTCAGGAACTTCTCGCGTATCTCCTGCTTGACTTCCACCTCGAATGTATGAGCAAGGCTCGTAGTCGCACTCGTGCTGCTCAACCTTGGGCTGCCATTCAACAGGTCATAGGTGATATTCTTGACCTTGTTTTCAAGATATTGCCGCACATCGCTGAGCGACCCTGTGCCGACCACCGCCCGGAGTTTGCGGTACTCTGACAGTTGGAGCTGCACCTTGTACATGCTCTCTGCATACCAACGAAAGAAGTATTCATAATCCTCGCACATGCTCTCCGAATACTTGTCTGCCTCTTTCGTAAGCTGGTCAAGCTGGTATTTCACGCGCTTAGCTATCATCG
>CALUNL010000004.1 GCA_944322005.1 uncultured Alistipes sp. | reverse complement strand
CCGATGGTACTGCACACGTTGTGGGAGAGTAGGTAGCCGCCTCTTCAAGCCGGACAGACAACTGTCCGGCTTTTTTTGTGCCCGCTCATCGGCATTTGTGTGCCCCCAGGCCGATTATATCTTCTCCTCTCTCGGTTTTATCTACCTTTTTTGCTAAATTTGAAGTATGGATATAGTCGAGTTCAGGGAATTTTGCCTTTCGCTGCCGAACGTGGAGGAGACGCTGCCGTTCGACGAGAGCATGCTCGTTTACAAGGTCGGCGGGAGGATGTTTGCGATGGGCAACATCGACCGTTTCGACCGTTTTGCCGTCAAGTGCGACGTGGAGAGGGGTGTTGTCCTGTGCGAGGAGCATGCCGGCATTACTCCGGCGTGGCACATGAACAAGCGCCACTGGATTGACGTCTATGTGGAGCGGGGTGTGGACGATGCGCTGCAACGCGAACTGATACGCGATTCGTACCTGCTCGTTATCGCAGGAAATGTCTCGCCGGCATCACTGAGAAAGCGGCTTATGGCGGATGCCGTTCGTGGAGGCTTGTGCCCGGATATGAAGAAACGCTGAGATTCGTGTTATTCCCTCAATCAGTGTCTTGATATGAAGCTCAACAATGCTTCGGCGCACCTCTGCGGCTCTTCGATAAAGCCCATGTGTCCCGAGTTGTCGAGCCATGCGACCTCCGCCTGAGGGTTGCGTGTAACCATTGCCTCCGCCACTTCGGGCGTTATGTAGCCGTCCTTGCGTCCGAGTATGAACAGTTGCGGAACGTTGCTCTTTTGCAGCATTTCGTTCTGGTCCTTACGCTGGATCATGCCGTTCAGCAGCGCTACGATTCCGGCATCCTCCGTAAGGTGTACCGTCTCTTCGAGGTCATCGATGTAAGGCTGCAAGCGTCTGCGGTTTTCGACTGCGAATCCCGCCTCCGGCGCGACCCTTGCCAGTGCCTCTTTCTTGCCGGCCTTTACCAGGGCGATTTCGCGACGGCGGTTCTCCGCCTTCTCGGGCGAATCGGCATTCGGGGTGGAGCTCAGCAATACCACTCCGTCGAGCATATCGGGGTGGCGTTCGCAGAACGACAACGCAACGTAGCCGCCCATCGAGTGCCCTACGACGAAGCAGCGCCCTATGCCAAGCGTCTTCAATCCCGCGGCCAGCGTATCGGCCAGGTACTCCATCGTGTGCGTCTCGCCCTTTACTTCCGATATTCCGTGTCCGGGGATGTCGAGGGTCACGACACGCACGCTCTTGTAGAGCAGCGGCACGAAGTCGTCCCATACCGAGATATTTTCCAGATAACCATGCAGAAGAACGACCGTGCGCTCTCCCTTTTCCGAATCGCATATGTGCAGGGCCGTATCTCCGGCCATGATGAATTTCTCTACCATTTCCCCGATTTGAGATTTTTGACAGGTAAAAATATAGATTATTCTTCAATTATTTGTAATTTTGAACGAATTATATGCATACCTGTATGGAGATCGAATATATCAAGTGCCACGGTTCGGGCAACCTTTTCATCATGGTCGATTCGACTGTCTGCGACCTTGCCGGAGTCGACCTTGGCTCCCTTTCGCGGCAGGTATGCGACTGCGACGGTGGAATAGGTGCCGATGGACTGTTGCTGCTCGTGTACGGAGAGGGGCATTACGGCATGCGTATGTTCAATCCCGACGGTTCGGAGGCGGAGATGTGCGGCAACGGAATACGCTGCATCGCACGGCTTGCCGAGGCGCATGCGGGAGTCCGGGAATTTGATTTGACCTCGGGAGGCGGTCTGTACCGTCTGCGCCGCTGCGCGGATATTGCCCCGGGTGTCGCAACCTACGGGGTTGATATTCCCGTAAGGCTGTGGAGTGCCGATTTTGCCACCCATTCCCGCGGGGAGCGGTTTGTCGGGCAGCGTATTCCGCAACTTGATCCGGATTTGAGTTTTACCGCCATAAGTGTCGGCAATCCGCATATTGTGGCCAGGGTGGATAGCATAGATTACAACCTGCTTGAAAAGCTGGGCCATCGGGTTGTCGGGTTGCGTGAAATCTTCCCTAACGGAGTGAATGTCAGTCTTGTGGAGGTGCGCGGCCGCAATGAGATCTTTGTCGCCACATACGAGCGCGGGGCGGGGATCACCCCTTCGTGCGGTACGGCGATGACCTCGAGCGCAACGGCAATGGCACTTGCGGGGGATTGCGGCTTTGACGAGAATATCCGGGTGCTGAATCGCGGTGGTGCGGTGGAGTGCCTTTGCATGCGTGAGGGAGATACGTTGTTGACGAGGCTTGTCGGCAATGCGACCTTTGAGAGTCGCGGGAGGATTGAAATTTGCGGAGGTTCGATGACCGGATACTCGGTCGACGCACTATATGATGAAGAGACTGCCGCTTACGGGACCTTCTTAAGGAGCATCGGCAGATGAAAAGATTGTTTGCGCTGATATCTGTTGCCGTTGCGGTGTGCATCATCTGCTCATCGTGTAACGTCACGCGCAAACTGCCGGCCGGTTCCTACCTGCTTCAGCGGGTAAAGGTGGAGGACGACAAGTCGGTTCCCCGCAAGGAGCGCATCGACAGCGAGGATGTGGAGAAGTATATCCGGCAGACCCCTAACAAGCACTTCTTCGGTACCGATTTCTATGTATGGGTCTACAATCTCGCAAATCCGGAGAAGGAGAACTGGTGGAACAACTTCAAGCGCAAGATAGGCGAGGAGCCCGTGCTGCTCGACATGACGGAGACGGAGAAGTCGGCCGAGAACCTGAAGATATACCTCGATTCGCGCGGATATTTCGCTTCGCAGGTCGGTTACGAGGTCGACACCACGTACCGCCGCAGGCGTGCCCGCGTAACCTATTCACTGAAGCAGAACCGGCCATACCGCATCGACCGCATCTCATACGAGTTCCGCGACCGTTTCCTCGAGCCGATACTTCTGTCGGATACGGTCAACACGCTGCTTCATGTGGGCGACATATTCGATATCTCGGTGCTCGACAGCGAGCGCGAGCGCATGGCGGAGTTCCTGAAGGACCGCGGTTACTACGGTTTTTCGGTCAACAACATCGAGTATCTGGCCGATACGCTCACCAATAGCAACATGGTCGGGCTCAAGGTCGTTGTAAAGCAGAACCTTACGGGGTACGACGGCCGCGGGCGGGCATCCTACGACAACAACATGGTATACCGCCTGCGCAACATCAATGTCATTCCGGACTACGACGCCTCCGAGGCGAAATCGGTGCGCAACTACTACGAACGTTTCGACACGTTGGATTTCCGAGGTCTGAACATCCTGTATTCGGGCAGCAAGCCGAATGTCCGTCCGCGCGTGCTGCGCCCGGCCATACCGCTCTACCCGAACTTCATATACAACTATTCGCAGGTGTCGCGCGCATATTCCAACCTCATGCAGATGGAGTACTTCAAGAGTGCGAGGATTGTCTTCAATGAGGTCCCTGACACCTTGTCCGGCCGCAACTTCATAACATATATAGGCAACGCCTCGAAGGCCGATTCGACAAATGTCTTCTACACCCGCGAGGGTTATCTCGACTGCAACATCTACTGTACCCCTGCACTGAAACAGAGTGTCAAGGTGGAGCTGGAGGGCACCACCACGTCGAGTTTCTACGGCGTGTCGGCATCGCTCGGCTATCAGAACCGCAACATATTCCGCGGTGCGGAGATGCTGGAGCTCGTCGGAACTGTGGGGTACGAGTACATGAAGGCACCGGAGTCGTCGCGCCGCAACGCCATGGAGTTCGGCCTTTCGGCGGGTCTATCCTTCCCGCGCTTCCTGATCTTCAACACCTCGGCATTGAGCCGCATCTCGGCACCGCGCACACGCTTCGAGATATCGTACAACTATCAGAACCGCCCGTACTACCGGCGTGATCTGTCGAGTATCGTCTGGTCCTATTCGTGGCGCAACTTCAAGCACTCTTCGTTCGTCATCCGTCCGATAGGCATCAACTGGGTGAATGTCGGGTATATAGACGAGGCCTATTTCGATTCGCTCCAGAACGAGTATCTGCGCCACAGTTACGAGTCGCAGCTCATATTCGCCATATCGGGTTCGTACCTATACAACAATCCGAGGCCGGAGACCACACGTAACCAGACCACCGTACGACTGAACTGGGAGGTTGCCGGAAACCTTCTGGACGGTCTCGAGCATCTCTTCTCGAAACCGGCGCCCGGAACCGACTACTACAAGATTCTGGGCATCCGCTATTCGCAGTATTTCCGTGCCGACCTCAATGTCAGCCACCGCATAATGCTCGGTGAGGTTACGGCCATCGCGGGCCGTGTCTACGCCGGATTCGGCATCGCCTACGGCAATTCGCAGGCCATGCCGTTCGACCGTCTCTTCTATGCAGGAGGCAGCAACAGCATGCGCGGATGGGCCCCGCGTACGCTCGGCCCAGGCTCGTCACCGCTTCCAGACAACGTGGTCTACCCGACGCAGATGGGCGACATGAAGCTCGAGGCCAATCTCGAGTTCCGTTTCCCGATATGGGGAATATTCCATGGCGCGACATTCTTCGATGTCGGCAACGTGTGGTATATGGGACGTGATGACGTGGAGTACAGCGAGGAGTCGGTATTCCACTTCCGGGACTTCTACAAGCAGCTCGGATTCAATACCGGCATAGGACTGCGGATCGATATAAAGTTTGCCATCCTGCGCCTGGACTGGGGTATACAACTCCATAATCCGAACAATCCGGCCGGTTCGCGCTGGATCCATGACTTCAAGTGGAAGAATACCTCACTGAACTTCGGAGTCGGATATCCGTTCTGATGAAATGAAAAAGTTTGTATCTTTGTAACCCGTATGACCCGTCCAGAGTACAAATACCTATATTCGATAGATTCGCCGGCCGACCTCAAGCGGCTGACTCCGGACGAACTGCCCCTCTATTGTGACGAACTGCGCCGTTACATCATCGAACAGTGTGCCGTCAATCCGGGACACCTGGCTTCGAGCCTCGGTGCGGTCGAGATAGCCGTGGCCATACATTACGTATACGATACACCCGACGACAAGCTGGTGTGGGATGTGGGTCATCAGGCCTATGCCCACAAGATCATAACGGGCCGGCGCGAAGCTTTCCGCCGCAACCGTACTCTTGGCGGCATAAGCGGGTTCCCCCGCATGGCCGAGAGCGAGTACGACGCCTTCGGGGCTGGACATGCCTCCGTCTCCATATCGGCCGCATTCGGCATAGCGAAGGCATCGGAACTGCAGGGAATCAGGCGCAAGACCATTGCGGTCATTGGCGACGGTTCGATGACTGGCGGCCTGGCCTTCGAGGGAATGAACAATGCCGGGGTGGACAAACGCTGCGACATTCTCGTCATACTCAACGACAACAACATGTCCATCGACAGGTCGTGCGGTGCATTGAACGGATATCTGCTTCGCCTTTCGACGTCACGCCACTACAACGCCGTGAAACGCCGCCTGTGGTCGATACTTTCGCACGTCCCGCCGTTGCTCCATCTTTGCCAGAAAACGGGAAATGCCGTAAAGCACGGCCTGTTGCAGAACAGCAACCTCTTCGAGAGCTTCGGGTTCCGCTATTTCGGACGTGTCGACGGTCACGATGTCAAGGAGCTTGTGAGGACGCTCACCGCATTGAAGGACATCCACGAGCCGAAGCTCCTGCACGTGATGACACACAAGGGTCACGGATACCGCCCTGCGGAGCAGAATCTTACCGTATGGCATGCCCCCGGACGCTTCAATCCGGATACGGGCGAGCGCATAACGGCCTCCGCAACCGACTTCGTGGCGCGCTATCAGGATGTATTCGGCCAGACGCTGCTCGATCTGGCCCTTATGGATGAGCGCATAACCGGCATAACGCCGGCAATGCCGACGGGGTGCTCGATGAACATAATGATGAAACGTATGCCGGAACGCTGTTTCGACGTCGGCATAGCCGAGGCCCATGCGGTGACATTCTCCGCAGGACTTGCGGCGGCCGGTTCGAGGCCGTTCTGCAACATATACTCCTCGTTCATGCAGCGCGCCTACGACGGAATCATACACGATGTGGCGCTGCAGAATCTCCCGGTAGTGCTGTGTCTCGACCGCGGCGGAATCGTCGGCGAGGACGGTGCCACGCACCACGGGGTATTCGACCTGGCATACCTGTGCTGCATCCCCAACATGGTTGTGGCTGCGCCGTCCGATGAACTCGACCTGCGCAACATGATGTATACCGCCCTGTGCGAGGGGCGGCCGTTCGCAATACGCTACCCGCGCGGAAAGGGCCGCGGGGTGGAGTGGCGGGACAAGCCTTTCGAACGGCTGCCGATAGGTCGCGGCAGGCTGTTGCGCGATGGACGTGATGTGGCCGTGCTGGCACTCGGCCCGGCGTGTGCATTTGCCGAAACGGCCGCGGAACGTGCCGCCGGGGAGGGGATAAGCGTTGCCGTATATGACTTGCGTTATGCAAAGCCTCTGGATGAGGGGTTGCTCGACGAGGTGGGCCGCAGGTTCGACAGTATCGTGACCGTGGAGGACGGAGTCCTGCGCGGTGGCGTGGGAGAGGCCGTTGTGAAGTACTATGCCGACCGCGGTGTCAAGACCCGCGTAAGGACGCTCGGCATCGACGACCGGTTTGTCGAACAGGGTACGCCGGCACAGCTCTATGCCCTGTGCGGGTACGATGCCGACGGCATACTCAAGGCCGTAAGGGAGATGAAACGGTAATATATTCCGTATAACCATCCATGCCTTATTTAATGTTGTAATATTGTCCGCCTTTTTACGAAAGACGGTATTTGCCTGTTGTTATCCTATGGGATAATTTTTTATTCGCAATTCAATAATAGGTCGGATTTTTTCATTTTCTGACAGAATTTTTTTATCTTTGAGCATCGGGCTGATGAGAATCGTCGCCCGGTGTACATATTTCGATGGAAGTGTATCGGTCTTTATCCTTTGTGTGAAATCTGGAAATTTCAATGCGACAGGGATAGACAACGCTCATCATCTTGTATTGGTATGTTTGTTGGAATAATATATGCCTCACATCCAATGCAGGTGTGAGGTATTGTTTATTTGTCGCACGGGTATTCCAGAACCTCACACAAAATAAACCATCAACCTCACACTTTCTTTTTGCCGATGTCCGAGCGAGGTTGGCGGACACAGAAAAATTGCATATGTCTGTTGGATTTTTTTTGAGTGCGATGATGGTATCTGTTTCTGTATTCGTGCCAAATCGTATGGAAAAGTTCAAGAGAACAGTATTTCTAAAACATTAACCCAATCAAAACGCGTATGAGAAAGATTTTTGTTTGCACCTTGGTGCTTGTTGCGGCATCGGTGCAGTTGCTTTCCGCCCAAAACAAGGGCGACAAGTATTTCGGAGGAATAGTGGGAGTGAAAGTCTCCGCTACTTCAGTCGAAGGCATATCCACAACTTCAGCCAGCGTAGGAGCCAATATGGAGTTCGGATTTTTTGCTGCCGACAGGTTCAAGATCGGTATCAATGCGGCATATGAAGTGAATGTTACCGGAGACCCTGTACATGCTCTGACAGTCGGGCCCGAATTCTCCTACTATGTTCGCCTGTGCGACAAGTTCTACTATGTTCCATCCTTCGAGGTAGCCTTTGCCTATTCCCGCTCCTATTCTGAAAACATGTTCGGCTTCGGAGTGGGACTGTCGCTGCTCGGTTTCGAATTCCGCCCGACGCAACATTTCGGCATTTCGGTAGATATGCTTTCGTTTAATTATGTATATCTGACTTACAAGTCGCTGAGTGCACACAATATCACCGGCAGCCTTGGATTCAGTCCGACAGTCGGTCTGAAATACTATTTTTAAACGGTAGGGTAGGTATATATAAAAGCGAACGGGCACCCGAAATCCGGGTGCCCGTCTTTTATTGTGTTTTTCGGTTATCGAACCTTGAAGTCAGGGTCGGCCATGTTCGGAATAGGGTTCTGGCGGTAAACACCGGCCTCGAACTTGTCGCGTACGGCCTTGAATGCGTTTATCGTGTACTCGACATCCTCCATCGTGTGCGCTGCCGTCGGTATCACGCGCAGGATTATCTCTCCCTTCGGTATTACCGGGTAGATTACTATCGAGCAGAAGAGCGCATGGTTCTCGCGAAGGTCAACGATGAGGTTGGTACCCTCCTCGTTGCCGCCCTTCATGTAGATAGGCGTTACAGGCGACTGCGTTACGCCGATGTCGAATCCGTTCTCCTTGAGTCCGCTCTGCAGGGCGCGGGTGATCTCCCACAGCTTCTGCTGGTACTCCGGGTGGTTGCGGATAAGCTCCAGACGCTTGAGGGCTCCGATTACCATCGGCATAGGGAGCGACTTGGCGTAGAGCTGCGAACGCATGTTGTAGCGGAAGAGGTTGATGAGCCAGCGCGGTCCCGATACGAATGCACCGATTCCGGCCATCGACTTCGCGAAGGTGTTGAACAGCACGTCAACCTGGTCGGTAACGCCGAAGTGGGCTGCCGTACCGCGTCCGCCCGGTCCCATGGTTCCGAATCCGTGGGCGTCGTCAACCAGAAGGCGGAACTGGAAATCCTTCTTGGCCTTGGTTATCACATCGAGGAATCCGAGGTCACCCTTCATTCCGAATACACCCTCGGTTACGACCAGAACGCCTCCGTTCTGCTCCTCGGCGAGTTCCGTTGCGTGCTTGAGCTGCAGACGCAACGACTCCTCGTTGTTGTGTGCATATACGAAACGTTTGCCCTTGTGCAGGCGCAGGCCGTCGATAATGCAGGCATGAGCCTCGGCATCGTAAACCACCACGTCACGCGGAGAGAGCAGGCAGTCGATAATCGAAATCATGCCCTGATAGCCGTAGTTGAGCAGGAAGGCATCCTCCTTGCCTACGAACTCGGCCAGCTCGCGCTCCAGCTGTTCGTGATATTTTGTCTGTCCGCTCATCATTCGGGCTCCCATAGGTGCCGCCATGCCGAACTCCGCAGCTCCGGCTGCATCGGCCTTGCGTACCTCCGGATGGTTGGCCAGTCCGAGATAGTTGTTGAGACTCCAGTTGAGCATCATCTTGCCGCGGAAACGCATGTGTGGGCCTATCTCCCCTTCGAGTTTAGGGAATGCGAAGTATCCGTGAACACGCTGCATGTACTGTCCGATAGGACCTCCCGCATTCTTTTCCAAACGTTCAAAAATGTCTGTCATATGTTTGTAATGTTTGTTGTGTTGGCATTTTGCGACAGCAAAGATAGCAATTTATTTGAAACATAGATTAAAAACCTATCGAAAAGTAATACCCTATTATATATATGTAACACTCTCCTGCCTGCGGGTTTCCGGTGAAGCTGCAACTTTTTTCGCAAAAAACGGCCCGACTTTTTCATATTTCGCAAAACTATCATATATTTGCAGTCGATTTTCCGGTTTCGCGCCGGCATCCGCTGTCGGAAGTCGCTGCGCTGTTGAGGAAAAGAGGGACGGTTCTTTGAAAAAGAGATATTTTTACGTCAAAATTTTGCAGGTTCGGATTTTTGCTTTATCTTTGCAATCCGATTGGTAGCAAACTGCCGATGTAGCTCAGTTGGCCAGAGCAGCTGATTTGTAATCAGCTGGTCGGGGGTTCGAATCCCTCCATCGGCTCACTCCTAACTATGGCTCGCGATGCGGGCGGAGAGTTCGGGAGGGCGGAGCAGGGGATTTGCCGGATTCGGAAGAGACTCCGGCGGGCAGTCAGGCTATCGCAAGATATTTGGGAAGATACCAGAGTGGCCAAATGGGGCAGACTGTAAATCTGCTGGTTTATACCTTCGGTGGTTCGAATCCATCTCTTCCCACAAACGACCTGCAGGGGCCGACATTACGGGGGAGGCGACAGAGATGTCGCGGATCCCGGCGGAGGCAACAGTCAAGGGCGTAAAATGCGGAAGTAGCTCAGTTGATAGAGCATTAGCCTTCCAAGCTAAGGGTCGCGAGTTTGAGCCTCGTCTTCCGCTCTCAGAGATGCGTGCGATGCGCCTTCATCCCCAAGGGAATGAAGGGTGCATTGCCCGCGTCGTTGTGAACAGAACCTAAAACACAAAGTATTTAAGGTAACTTTTATAAAACTAATACAACTTTACGATTATGGCAAAAGAAAAATTCGACCGTTCGAAACCACACGTGAACATTGGTACGATCGGACACGTAGACCACGGTAAGACCACTCTTACCGCTGCAATTACCACCGTACTTGCAAAGAAGGGTCTCTCTGAACTCCGTTCATTCGACTCCATCGACAACGCACCGGAGGAGAAGGAGCGTGGTATCACCATCAACACTGCACACGTAGAGTACCAGACCGCAACGCGTCACTATGCTCACGTAGACTGCCCGGGACACGCCGACTATGTAAAGAACATGGTTACGGGTGCCGCCCAGATGGACGGTGCCATCCTCGTAGTTGCAGCAACCGACGGTCCGATGCCTCAGACCAACGAGCACGTGCTTCTCGCAAAGCAGGTTAACGTTCCTAAGATTGTCGTATTCCTGAACAAGTGCGACATGGTGGACGACCCTGAGATGCTCGACCTGGTTGAGATGGAGGTTCGCGACCTTCTCGCAAAGTACGATTTCGACGAGAACTGCCCTATCATCCGCGGATCCGCACTCGGCGCACTCAACGGCGAGCCGAAGTGGGAAGAGAAGGTTCTCGAGCTCATGGACGCAGTGGACAACTACATTCCGATTCCGCAGCGTGACAATGAGAAGCCGTTCCTGATGCCGGTTGAGGACGTATTCTCGATCACCGGACGTGGAACCGTTCTTACCGGCCGTATCGAGACCGGTGTCATCAAGGTTGGTGATCCGGTTGAGATCGTAGGTCTCGAGGACAAGATCCTGACTTCGACCTGCACCGGCGTTGAGATGTTCCGCAAGCTCCTCGATGAGGGTGAGGCAGGTGACAACGTAGGTCTGCTGATGCGTGGTATCGACAAGAAGCAGGTTAAGCGTGGTATGGTTGTAGCAAAGCCGGGTTCGATTACCCCGCACACCAAGTTCACCGCTGAGGTCTACATCCTGAAGAAGGAGGAGGGTGGCCGTCACACTCCGTTCCACAACAAGTATCGTCCGCAGTTCTATCTCCGTACGATGGACGTAACCGGCGAGGTTGCACTTCCTGATGGAGTAGACATGGTAATGCCGGGCGACCACGTAACCATCACAGTAACCCTTATCTATCCGGTTGCGCTCAACGAGGGACTTCGTTTCGCAATCCGTGAGGGTGGCCGTACGGTAGGTGCTGGTCAGATCCTCAAGATTGTTGACTAAGCAGTCATCATAGAAGGCGGCCTTCAAAAGCCGCCTTCAAATAGGAGCATAGTTCAAGGGCAGAATAGCGGTCTCCAAAACCGTTGATGGGAGTTCGAATCTCTCTGCTCCTGCAAATGCCGAGAGGCATGGCCGTTCCGGCGGCGACGAAACGATTCGTCGGGCGTCGGAACGCATCCGGTAAGGAAAAAGAATAAAATAGATATGGGATACATTAAAGACTCTTACAAGGAACTGGTGGAGAAGGTTTCGTGGCCTTCTTTCTCTCAATTGCAGAGTTCGACGATTGTGGTGATGGTCGCTTCGGTGATATTCGCCCTCATCGTGCTTGTCATGGACATAGCATTCGAAAACCTCATGTCCGGAATCTACAGGTTTTTGGGCAATTTGGGCCATTAATCCATTAACACTTTGCACGGATTATGAGCGAAATTGAAAAACAGTGGTATGTTGTCCGGGCAATAGGCGGTAAGGAGGCGAAGGTCAAGGAGTACCTTGAGTCGGAGATTCGCCACAGCCACCTCGAAGAGTACATATCGCAAATTCTTATCCCGACGGAAAAGGTCTACACGATACGCAACGGAAAGAAGGTCTCCAAGGAGAAGGTTTCTTATCCGGGTTACGTATTGGTGGAGGCCGCATTGGTAGGACAAATTCCTTATATCATCCGAAATACTCCGAACGTTCTTGGCTTCCTCGGCGACACCAAGGAAGACAGTCGAAAGATGATTGCGACACCTCTGCGTCCACAGGAGGTGAGCCGCATACTCGGTCGAGTAGACGAAATGAGCGAGATGGAGGAGGAACAGGAGGTTCCTTTCGTTGTCGGCGAGGTCGTCAAGGTTACGGACGGCCCATTCTCAAGCTTCCAAGGTACCATTGAGAGTGTCAACAGCGAGGCCAAGAAACTGACTGTTTCAGTGAAGATATTCGGTCGCAAGACTCCTATGGAGTTGAGCTTTACACAAGTAGAAAAAGAATAATAAACCAAGGAAAATTATGGCAAAAGAGGTTGCTGCATTGATTAAATTGCAGATCAAAGGTGGTGCTGCCAACCCTTCGCCTCCGGTTGGTCCGGCATTGGGTTCCAAGGGAGTCAACATCATGGACTTCTGCAAGCAGTTCAATGCCAAAACGCAGGACAGAGCGGGGAAGGTTCTTCCAGTCATCATCACAGTTTATAGCGACAAATCGTTCGATTTCGTTGTAAAACAGCCACCGGTAGCCATTCAGCTCAAAGAGGCCGCAAAGGTCAAGTCTGGTTCCGCACAGCCTAACCGTTCGAAAGTCGGAGAGGTAACGTGGGAGCAGGTTGCAGAGATTGCAAAGGACAAGATGCCTGACCTGAACTGCTTCACTCTTGAGTCTGCAATGCGTATGATTGCTGGTACTGCACGCAGTATGGGTATCAACGTAGTGGGTGAATTTCCTAAAAAGTAGTTAGAGATGAGTAAGTTGACAAAGAATCAAAAGATTGCCCGGGCAAAGGTCGAGCCGCAGAAGGCTTACAGGCTCGGTGAGGCTGCCGCTCTTCTGAAGGAAATAACCTTTACGAAATTCGATGCCTCGGTTGATATCGACGTGCGTCTGGGCGTAGACCCTCGCAAGGCCAACCAGATGGTCCGCGGTGTTGTAACCCTTCCTCACGGAACCGGAAAGACGGTACGCGTACTCGTACTGTGCACCCCGGAGAAGGAGGCAGAGGCGAAGAATGCCGGAGCCGATTACGTAGGCTTGGATGAGTATGTTGACAAGATCAAGTCCGGATGGACCGATGTTGACGTTATCATCTGCACCCCGAACGTGATGGGCAAGGTCGGAGCTCTGGGACGAATCCTCGGACCACGCGGATTGATGCCTAACCCGAAGACCGGAACCGTAACGATGGAGATCGGCAAGGCCGTCAGCGAAGTGAAGGCCGGAAAGATTGACTTCAAGGTAGACAAGTTCGGAATCGTACATACGTCGATAGGCAAAATCTCCTTTACGGCCGAGCAGATCGAGGACAACGCCAAAGAGGTGCTCGGTATGATAATCAAACTCAAACCGTCGGCAGCCAAAGGCTCCTACGTCAAGAGCATCTATCTCTCGACGACCATGAGCCCGGGTCTGCAGATTGACACCAAATCAGTAGAAAACAAATAGGAGGAGGATAAACGATGACAAGAGAAGAAAAAGCTGTCGTAATCGACACCATAGCCGCTCAGTTGGCCGAGTATCCTCACTTCTACGTAACCGACATCGAGGCCCTGAATGCGGAGCAGACCGCATCTCTCCGCCGCAAGTGTTTCGAAAACGGCATCAAGCTGGTTGTCGTCAAGAATACGCTTCTGGAGAAGGCACTCGAGAGGGTAGAGAAGGCTGACGACGAACTCAAGAAGGTTCTCGAAGGCCCTACTTCGATAATGTTGGCCACGACCGGCAAGGCTCCGGCTGTACTCATCAAGGAGTTCCGCAAGAGCAGCGACAAGCCGGTATTGAAGGCTGCATATGTCGAGGGATGCCTTTATGTCGGAGACGACCAGTTGGATACGCTGTGCAACATCAAGAGCAGGGAAGAGCTCATCGGCGATATCATCTCGCTGCTGCAGTCGCCTGCCAAGAATGTCATCTCGGCATTGCGTTCCAATGCTGGCGACAAGGTTGCCGGTTTGGTGAAGGCGCTCGAGGAAAAAAACAATTAACAAAAGAATCAAAAAAAACAAAATTTAATAAAGAAGATTACAACTATGGCAGATGTAAAGAAATTAGCTGAAGAATTGGTAAATTTGACAGTTAAGGAGGTAAACGAATTGGCTACCATCCTCAAGGAGGAGTACGGAATAGAGCCGGCTGCTGCAGCTGTTGCTGTTGCTGCTGCTCCTGCTGCTGCAGGTGAGGCAGCTGCTGAGAAGTCCACTTTCGACGTTGTACTGAAGAGCGCAGGTCAGGCTAAGCTCCAGGTTATCAAGGTCGTTAAGGACGTTGCAGGTCTTTCGCTGGGCGACGCCAAGGCATTGGTTGACGCTGCACCGAAGGCTGTCAAGGAGGGCGTATCCAAGGAGGAGGCCGAGTCCATCAAGGCATCCCTCGAGGAGGCTGGCGCAGAGGTTGAGCTCAAGTAATACGGTTGCTTTAGCAAAACCTTCATTTCAGGTGTAGAGCTTACTACTGCAGTGTAAGCTCTATGCCTTTTGTGGTCTAAAAATCGGGAGTGCCGACTGAGCTGTGCCCGTTTTTGGACGTTCGGGATGCTCTCAGGGCCTCATGGCCTGCGTTGGGGGCATCGGCGGGATATGGGAATCCCGCAACAGGGGCAGTTTTTCCCCTTTGAGTACTCATACGAAAAACAAATGGATAAGAGCATGTCCAATACAACAAAACAACAACGAATCAGCTTCTCTACGGTCAAAAACAGAGTACCTTACCCTGACCTGTTAGAGGTACAACTCAAATCATTCCGGGATTTCTTCCAGATGGATACCACGGCCGAGAATCGCAAGAACGAGGGGCTGTACAAGGTTTTCCAGGAGAATTTTCCGATCACCGATACAAGAAACAACTTCGTACTGGAGTTTCTGGACTACTACATCGATCCGCCTCGCTATACCATCGAGGAGTGTCTGGAGCGCGGACTCACATACAGCGTGCCTTTGAAGGCGAAGTTGAAACTTTACTGTACGGATGACGAGCACGAGGATTTCGGCGTGGTCGTTCAGGATGTCTATTTCGGCACCATTCCGTACATGACCGAACGCGGAACGTTCATCATAAGCGGTGTCGAGCGAGTAATCGTCTCGCAGCTGCACCGTTCTCCGGGCGTCTTCTTCGGACAGAGCGTCCACACCAACGGTACGAAGCTGTATTCGGCGCGTATCATTCCGTTCAAGGGTTCGTGGATAGAGTTCGCCACCGACATCAACAACGTGATGTACGCCTACATCGACCGCAAGAAGAAGTTGCCGGTAACCACACTGCTGCGAGCAATCGGCTACGAGACCGACCAGCAGATACTCGACATATTCGACCTTGCCGACGAGGTTAAGGTCACCAAGGCGAACCTTAAGAAGGCCGTAGGCCGCAAGCTCGCCGCCCGCGTGCTTTCGACGTGGGTGGAGGACTTCGTCGACGAGGATACGGGCGAGGTTGTCTCCATCGAGCGCAACAGCGTCATCGTCGACCGCGAGACCGTTCTTGAGGAACAACACATAGACGCAATCATCGAAAGCGGCGCCAAGACGATCGTGCTCCACAAGGAGAACCCGTCGGGCATCGACTTCTCGATAATATACAATACACTCCAGAAGGACACCTGCAACTCGGAGGTCGATGCCGTACGCTACATCTACCGCCAGTTGCGTGCTTCGGAGGCACCGGACGATGCCACGGCGCGCGACACCATCGACAAGCTGTTCTTCTCGGACAAGCGTTACGACTTGGGCGACGTGGGCCGTTTCCGCATCAACAAGAAACTCGGATTGAGCATCGACAGCGCCATCCGTACCCTCACCCGTGAGGATATCATCGCCATTATCCGCTATCTCATCCAGATCGTGAACTCGCGTGCCGAGCTCGACGATATCGACCACCTGTCGAACCGTCGCGTGCGCACCGTGGGCGAGCAGCTGTCGAACCAGTTCTCGGTAGGCTTCGTGCGCATGGCACGCACCATCCGCGAGCGAATGAACGTCCGCGACAACGAGGTCTTCACTCCGGTCGACCTCATCAATGCGAAGACGCTCTCGAGCGTCATCAACTCCTTCTTCGGAACGAGCCAGCTGTCGCAGTTCATGGACCAGATAAACCCGCTTGCCGAGATTACGCACAAGCGCCGTCTGTCGGCACTCGGCCCGGGCGGACTTTCGCGTGACCGCGCCGGATTCGAGGTCCGCGACGTACACTACACGCACTACGGACGTCTCTGCCCGATTGAGTCGCCTGAAGGACCGAACATCGGTCTGATCTCGTCGCTCTGCGTCTATGCGCGCATTTCGGACATGGGCTTCATCGAGACTCCGTACCGTACCGTCACCGACGGAAAGGTGGATCTGGACAACTCGCACATCCGCTACTACTCGGCAGAAGAGGAGGAGGGCAAGATCGTTGCGCAGTCGAACGTTCCGCTCGACGACGAGGGCCACTTCCTGCAGCCGGACCGTATCAAGGCCCGCGAGGGAGCCGACTTCCCGGTTGTGCACGACA
Source organism: uncultured Alistipes sp. (assembly GCA_944322005.1). Taxonomy (GTDB): domain Bacteria; phylum Bacteroidota; class Bacteroidia; order Bacteroidales; family Rikenellaceae; genus Alistipes. Next base: position 279,952 of record CALUNL010000004.1, on the reverse strand, counting down.
CGGACGTCAACCTGATGGACGTTGCACCGAACCAGATCGCCTCCATTGCTGCGAGCCTCATTCCGTTCCTGGAGCACGACGACGCAAACCGTGCGCTGATGGGTTCGAACATGATGCGCCAGGCGGTGCCGCTCATCACCTGCGAGTCTCCTATCGTGGGAACGGGCATAGAGAAGGACATGATATCCGACAGCCGCATACAGATTGTGGCCAGAGGAGCCGGCGAGGTAACGTTTGCCGACGCCACCAAGATACAGATACGCTACGACCGCACGCCGGAGGAGGAGATCTGCTCGTTCGAGCCGGAGATAACCACCTACGAGCTGCCTCGTTACAGGCGTACGAACCAGAACACCTCCATCACGCTCAAACCGGTCGTGCTTACCGGCGAGAGGGTTGTCGAGGGACAGATACTTACCGAGGGCTATTCGACGCAGAACGGCGAACTCGCACTGGGCCGCAACCTGAAGGTGGCGTTCATGCCTTGGAAGGGTTACAACTTCGAGGATGCAATCGTCATCTCGGAGCGCATACAGCGTGAGGACATCTTCACTTCGGTGCATGTCGACGAGTACATCATGGAGGTGCGCGACACCAAGCGCGGCCGTGAGGAGCTCACTTCCGACATACCTAACGTGAGCGAGGATGCGACGAAGGACCTCGATGCCAACGGAATCATCCGTATCGGCGCCAACGTCCACCCGGGCGACATCCTCATCGGCAAGATCACGCCGAAGGGAGAGAGCGACCCGTCGCCTGAGGAGAAACTCCTCCGTGCGATATTCGGCGACAAGGCCGGCGACGTGAAGGATGCGTCGCTGAAGGCACAGCCGTCGCTCTACGGAGTGGTAATCGACACGAAGCTCTACAGCCGTGCCGACAAGACCGACAAGAAGGGACGCAATGCCGAGAAGGGACAGTTGGAGAAGCTCGACGAGAAGTTCGCCGAGGAGGTTGCGGCACTCACCAAGACCCTCGTCCAGAAGCTCTGGACGCTGGTTCAGGGCAAGACCACGACCGGCATTACCGACTACTTCGGAGCGGAACTGTACGCTCCGGGCACGAAGTTCACGCAGAAGCTCCTCGAGGAGCTCGCGCACAAGAGCGTCGACGAGAAGAGCGGCGTTCCGTCGGGATACCTCAATCTGGGCAGCTGCAACTGGACTTCGGATGCACATCTGAACGAGCTTATCGAGCTTACCGTCAACAACTACACTATAGAGGTCAAGAAGGCCGACGCCAACATCAAGCGCGAGAAGTACAACCTCACCAACGGAGACGAGCTTCCGCAGACGGGCGTCATCCAGATGGCCAAGGTCTACATCGCCAAGAAGCGTAAGCTGAAGGTCGGCGACAAGATGGCCGGACGTCACGGAAACAAGGGTATCGTGGCGAAGGTGGTGCGCGACGAGGACATGCCGTTCCTGGAGGACGGAAGCATCGTCGACATCTGCCTGAACCCGCTGGGTGTGCCTTCGCGAATGAACCTCGGACAGATTTACGAGACGGTTCTCGGATGGGCCGGACGCGAGCTGGGTCTCAAGTTCGCCACCCCGATCTTCGACGGAGCCTCTCTCGAGCAAATCAACGAATACACCGACAAGGCGGGAGTGCCACGCAGCGGCCGCACCTATCTCTACGACGGCGGTACGGGCGAGCGCTTCGACCAGCCGGCCACGGTGGGCGTCATCTACATGCTGAAGCTCGGCCACATGATCGACGACAAGATGCATGCGCGTTCCATCGGTCCTTACTCACTCATCACGCAGCAGCCGCTCGGCGGTAAGGCGCAGTTCGGAGGTCAGCGTTTCGGAGAGATGGAGGTATGGGCGCTCGAGGGATTCGGCGCAGCCAACATCCTTCAGGAGATTCTCACCATCAAGTCGGACGACGTTACCGGACGAGCCAAGGTATACGAGGCCATCGTCAAGGGCGACAACCTGCCGAAGCCGGGCATTCCGGAGGCAATGAACGTATTGCTGCACGAACTGCGCGGATTGGCTTTGTCCGTGAAACTCGAATAATGTATTTGCTGGTATAAAAAGGAAAAACGATAACAGTTATGTCAATAAATAAAGACAATACGCCGACCGGATACAACCGCATATCGATAAGCCTTGCATCTCCGGAGGAGATCCTGGCCCAGTCGAGCGGCGAGGTGCTGAAGCCGGAGACCATCAACTACCGTACCTACAAGCCGGAACGCGACGGACTCTTCTGCGAGCGCATATTCGGACCTGTGAAGGATTACGAGTGCCACTGCGGCAAGTACAAGCGCATCCGCTACAAGGGCATCGTCTGCAACCAATGCGGAGTCGAGGTGACCGAGAAGAAGGTGCGCCGCGAGCGCATGGGACACATCTCGCTTGTGGTTCCGGTCGTACACATCTGGTATTTCAAGTCTCTGCCGTCGAAAATCGGATATCTGCTCGGCATTCCGTCCAAGAAGCTGGAGGCCATAATCTATTACGAGCGTTACGTGGTCATCAACGCGGGAGCCGCCGAGGAGCAGGGTATAGCCAAATACCAGACCCTGGCCGAGAAGGAGTATCTCGACGTGCTGGCCGCCCTGCCGAAGGGCAACCAGTCGCTGCCTAACGACGACCCGAACAAGTTCGTGGCGCAGATGGGTGCGAAGGCCATAAAGACCCTGCTGCAGGAGGTGGATCTGGACAAGATGTCGTACGATTTGCGTGACCGTGCGTCGAAAGAGACCTCGCAGCAGCGCAAGAGCGAGATTCTGAAGCAGCTCAACGTCATCGAGTCGTTCCGCGCTTCGCAGGGCAAGAACAAGCCGGAGTGGATGGTTCTGGACGTGATACCGGTGATTCCGCCGGAGCTGCGTCCGCTCGTGCCGCTGGACGGCGGTCGTTTCGCCACGTCGGACCTGAACGACCTCTACCGCCGCGTCATCATCCGCAACAACCGCCTCAAGCGACTGATCGAGATCAAGGCGCCGGAGGTGATTCTCCGCAACGAGAAGCGTATGCTTCAGGAGGCCGTGGATTCGCTCTTCGACAACTCGCGCAAGAGCAATGCCGTGAAGAACGAGAGCAACCGCCCTCTGAAGTCGCTTTCCGACTCGCTCAAGGGTAAGCAGGGTCGTTTCCGTCAGAACCTGCTCGGAAAGCGTGTGGACTATTCGGCCCGTTCGGTCATCGTCGTGGGTCCGGAACTCCGCATGCACGAGATGGGTATTCCGAAGGATATGGCGGCCGAGCTCTACAAGCCGTTCATCATCCGCAAGCTCATCGAGCGCGGAATCGTCAAGACCGTCAAGTCTGCAAAGAAGATAATCGACCGCAAGGATGCCGTCATATGGGGCATTCTCGAGAATGTCATAAAGGGACACCCGGTACTTATGAACCGTGCCCCGACGCTTCACCGTCTTGGTATCCAGGCGTTCCAGCCGAAGCTCATCGAGGGCAAGGCAATGCAGCTGCACCCGCTGGCATGTACGGCGTTCAACGCCGACTTCGACGGCGACCAGATGGCAGTGCACCTTCCGCTGGGCAATGCGGCCATACTCGAGGCACAGCTGCTGATGCTCGGTTCGCACAACGTGCTCAACCCGGCCAACGGCGCCCCTATCACCGTGCCTTCGCAGGATATGGTGCTCGGTCTCTACTACATCACCAAGCCTCGCAAGGGCGTCAAGGGTGAGGGACTCGTATTCTACGGTCCGGAGGAGGCCATCATCGCCTACAACGAGGGCCGTGCTGACATCCACGCCAGCGTCAAGTGCCGCGTACGCGACATAGACGAGAACGGCAATACGGTGCATGTGATCAAGGATACGACCATCGGCCGCATCATCGTGAACCAGGTGGTTCCGGAGGAGGTAGGCTATATCAACGAGCTTCTGACGAAGAAGTCGCTGCGCGATATCATCGCCAACGTGATGAAGAAGGCCGGAGCCGACAAGGTGGCCAACTTCCTCGACGACATAAAGAACCTCGGATACGAGATGGCGTTCCGCGGCGGACTGTCGTTCAACCTCGATGCCGTCGTCATACCTGAATCGAAGGACAAGCTCGTGCAGGAGGGATACGAGAAGGCCGATGCCATCATGGAGGACTACAACATGGGTCTGATCACCAACAACGAGCGTTACAACCAGATTATCGACGTCTGGACCAACGTCAACAACAAGCTTACGCGCGAGGTGGTCGACACCCTGACCAAGGACCAGGACGGATTCAACCCTGTATACATGATGCTCGACTCGGGAGCGCGTGGTTCCCGCGAACAGATACGTCAGCTCTCCGGTATGCGAGGCCTTATGGCGAAGCCGCAGAAGTCGGGAGTCGAGGGTGGCCAGCAGGTCATCGAGAACCCGATTCTCTCGAACTTCAAGGAGGGACTTTCGGTGCTGGAGTACTTCATCTCGACGCACGGTGCGCGTAAGGGACTTGCGGATACCGCCCTCAAGACGGCCGACGCGGGATACCTTACCCGTCGTCTGGTCGACGTTGCGCAGGATGTCATCGTAACGGAGGAGGATTGCGGCACGCTCCGCGGTCTCACCGCAACTGCCATCAAGCGTAACGACGACGTCGTGCAGACCCTTTACGACCGCATCCTCGGCCGTACGGCTCTCAACGACGTCATTCACCCGCTCACGGGCGAGGTGCTGTGCAAGGCCGGCGAGGAGATTACGGAGGACATAGCCGCCGCAATCGAGAAGTCGCCTATCGAGTCTGTCGACATACGTTCGGTGCTTACCTGCGTTGCGCGTCACGGCGTCTGCGCAAAGTGCTACGGACGAAACCTTGCCACGGCCCGCATGGTCCAGAAGGGCGAGGTTGTCGGTGTCATCGCCGCACAGTCCATCGGCGAGCCGGGTACGCAGCTGACCTTGCGTACGTTCCACGTCGGTGGTGTTGCTGGAGGTTCGGCCGTCGAGACGAATGTCGTATCGAAATACGAAGGCCGTCTCGAGATCGACGAGTTGCGTACCGTCAAGGGCAAGAACTCGCAGGGACAGAGCGTTGATATCGTCATATCGCGTCAGTCCGAGATCCGTATCGTCGATCCGAAGACCGAGATCGTGCTCTATACCCATGCATTGCCTTACGGTGCATTCATATTCATGCAGGACGGCGACATGGTGAAGAAGGGCGACCTGATTTGCGAGTGGGATCCGTACAATGCGGTAGTCATCTCCGAGTTCGACGGCAAGGCCGTTTACGACAGCGTCATCGAGGGCGTTACCTACCGCGAGGAGCGCGACGAGCAGACGGGTCTGTCGGAGCGTGTCATCATCGAGTCGAAGGACCGCAGCAAGAACCCGGTCATCAAGATTGTGGACAAGTCCGGCGAGGAGGTCAAGTCGTACAACCTTCCGGTATCGGCCCACGTCGTGGTGAAGGACAATGCGAAGATTCGCGTCGGAGATATCCTCATCAAGATACCGCGTGCCGTCGGCAAGAGCGGAGGCGATATCACGGGAGGTCTTCCTCGAGTTACCGAGCTCTTCGAGGCCCGCAACCCGTCGAACCCTGCCATCGTTTCGGAAATCGACGGTGAGGTTACCTTCGGTAAGATCAAGCGAGGCAACCGCGAGATCATCATCACCTCGAAGGCCGGCGACGTCAAGAAGTACCTCGTTCCGCTGTCGCGCCAGATCATCGTGCAGGAGAACGACTACGTCAAGGCCGGAATGGCCCTGTCGGACGGCGCCATCACTCCGAGCGACATCCTGCGTATTCTCGGTCCTACGCGCGTTCAGGAGTATATCGTGAACGAGGTGCAGGAGGTTTACCGAATGCAGGGTGTGAAGATCAACGACAAGCACTTCGAGGTCATCGTACGCCAGATGATGAACAAGGTGCAGATAGAGGATCCGGGAGACTCGCGTTTCTTCGAGGATCAGATTGTGGACAAGTGGGAGTTCATGGATGTCAACGACGAACTCTACGACAAGGTTGTCGTAACGTCGGCCGGCGATTCGACGTCGGTTCATCCGGGACAGATTATCTCGGTGCGCAAGTTGCGTGACGAGAACTCCGCCCTCAAGCGCCGCGATTTGAAACTTGTCGAGGTGCGTCCGATAGTCCCTGCGACATCGAACCAGATACTTCAGGGTATCACCCGTGCTGCATTGCAGACCTCGAGTTTCATCTCGGCCGCATCCTTCCAGGAGACGACCAAGGTGCTCAACGAGGCGGCAATCCAGGCAAAGGTCGACCCGCTGGAGAACCTGAAGGAGAATGTCATCTGCGGACACCTTATCCCGGGCGGAACGGGACTCCGCGAGTACGACAACCTCGTGGTGGGACTGAAATCCGATCTGGATTCGCTGACTGCCAAATAGAGACTCAGACCATAATCATACGATACGGGGCGACCGACAGGCTACCCCGTATTTTTTCGACTTTGGACATCCGGTTCCGTACGGTTGACGGTAGGTTGCAGGGGTGCAGCCGGAATTGCGGCCGGAGAGACGTGAGAACCGCATGAAGAGACGTAAACAAAAACGGCCGTGAACTTTGTTCACGGCCGTTTGACTGTCATTAGCCTTCCTCCCTTCGGGATGGCTCCTTTAGAGGGAGTTTACATGCAGCTGCATGGCGCTCTTGAGGTTCGCAGCCTTGTTCTTGTGGATTACATTGTGCTTGGACAGCTTGTCAAGCATTGCAGTAACCTTCGGAAGCAGAGCCTCGGCCGCACTCTTGTCGGTCGTGTTGCGCAGAGCCTTTACGGCGTTGCGGGTAGTCTTGTGATAAAGACGGTTGTGCGCACGCTTGGTTGCGGTCTGGCGAATTCTCTTCTCCGATGACTTGTGGTTTGCCATAATCGTTAATCTTTATTTTTTACTTTTAAATAATCCTTTGTTCTTCCCGTCTTGCCGGACGGTTCCGGATAGGCCTTCGCCCGCTCCGTTTAACAGTCTGTTTTACCTCCCGTCGGAGCAGGTTCCATTGGGAAAATTCTCTTTCCCCCCCCCTCTCTCCGTCGTTGTAGCCCATAGCAGAATCGAACTGCTCTTTCAAGAATGAAAATCTTGCGTCCTAACCGATAGACGAATGGGCCTTACCGCTATAAACCCCTGCTGCGGGGCGTTTAGTGGTGCAAAGGTAGTAAAATAATGACAATCCGCAAGGAAATAGACTAAAAAAATGGAATGATAAAGGGAAAAAAGACTAATTCACAGCGGTCATGCGTTACGCCGAAGATAAAATCCGGGTGCTGCGGACAGACGGTGTGTGCGGCGTGGAGAGGCGGTATGCCGGGCGCTGACTCCACCGTAGAAGCTATTGCCGGAGGGCCATTCCGAAGATGCGTTGAAGCGTGCCGCCCGTTTTTGCCTCCGCAGCGGAGATCTTGACCAGCGAGCCGCCGTCGATTACCGCCACCGAGTCGCAGTATTCGAGTGCGGCATCGAGATCGTGCGTCGAGAAGAGTATGCATTTGCCCTCGGAGTGGGCGAGCCTTCCGAGCAGTCTGCATATCTCGAAACGGTTCGGAATGTCGAGAAATGCCGTCGGCTCGTCGAGCACTATCGTCGGTGTCTGCTGTGCCAGTGCACGCGCTATCATGACCCTCTGGCATTCGCCGTCGGACAGGGTGTTCATCTCCCTGCCGGCAAATGCCTCCATGCCGACGGCCGCCATCGCATTCGCGACTATCTCGCGATCGACCTCCTGCATCCTCCCGAGCCAGTTGGTGTATGGCGAGCGCCCTATGGCCACGAGGTCGCGGCATCGCAGGTTGGCTATCCGCACCTTCTCCGTGCCGACGAAGCTCACCATGCGGGAGACCTGTTCCGGGCGCAGGGAGCGTGTGTCGGTGCCGTCGATGAGAATCTCTCCCGCCTGCGGCCTCGATGCGGATATTACGGCACGCAGGAGAGTGCTCTTCCCTGCTCCGTTCCGGCCCACAAGCGCCGTCATCTCGCCGTCGGCGAACTCCGCCGAGGCGTGCGCGACCAGCGTGCGGTCGCCGTATGAGAGCGATATGTCGCGGAGCGTTATCATTGGAAGAGGTTGCGGTTTCCGATTACTATGTATACCACGACCGGTATTCCCATCAGGGCGGTGATGGTGTTGATTGGCAGCGTAAGGCTCTTCGCTATTATGTCGCAAAGCAGCAGCATGACCATTCCGACAAGTACCGATGCCGGCAGCAGCGTGCGGTGGTCGGCCGACGAGAAGGCCATGCGTGCGAGATGCGGCACGGCCAGGCCGACAAATCCTATCGGGCCGCAGAATGCCGTTACGGTGCCTGCGAGCAGCGTCGTCGAGAGAAATACCGTGCGACGTGTGCGGACCACGTTGAGCCCCATCGTCCGGGCGTAGCTTTCACCCAGCAGCAGCATGTTCATAGGCTTTATGGCCGATATGGAGAGTGCCATGCCGAGCGTTATTGCTGGTATCACCATCGCCAGCTCCTCCGTCGTGACGTTGCCGAGCGAACCCATGGTCCATATCACGAATGTCTTGAGTGCGGTCTCGTTGCTCAGATACTGCATGATCTCCACGGCTGCACTGACGGCCGACGACAGCATCATTCCGAGTATCAGAATCACCATTATGTCCTTTATCCTCCTGCCGAGGGCCATTATAAGGAGCAATACCGCTGCCGCGCCGATCCATGCCGCACCGGCCGTCCCGAGTGTCTGCATCGCCGGATGCGACGCCAGACCCATGAGCGGGGCGCCAAGCAGGAACAGCGCCACACCGAAACTCGCGCCGGCGCTGACTCCGAGTACGTAGGGACCCGCAAGCGGGTTGCGGAACATTGTCTGCATCTGCAATCCGCTTACCGAGAGCGCCGCCCCCGCCAACAGCGACATCACGGCCTTTGTCAGGCGTATGTCCAAGACGATGCGCCGCACGTTGGCATCGCACTCGCCTCCGGTGAGCGCCGCCATGACGTCGCGCAGGGAGATGCTTACCGGACCCGTCGCAAGGTCTGCGGCGAAGAGCACCAGCACCGCGGCCGAGAGCGTCGTGAAGAGTATGGCATTGCGGCTTTTCATCTATTGCAGGCGTTTGTAGTAGTGGAGCGAGTCCGTCGGGATGTCGTCGGTGTGGAGTATCCGGGCCATGTCGGCGAGTATGCGGTCCGGCTCCACTGCACCCGTCTCCCAGAAGTCGCTTCCTCCGCCGGGAGTCATCCGTTTCGTATTGTTGTATACATGTGCGTTGCGGACGACGCCTATATCGGAGAATTTGGGGTTTGCGGCACACAGCTCGCCGAGAGTGCCGGCGCTGCCGACATTCAGCCATACGTCGGCTCCCGATGCGAGGAGCAGCGCCTCCTCGAGCGAAATAGGTACGGAACTTGTGGATGTGTTCTGCGGATATACGTACTCCCCGCCCGCATCCTCGATGAACTGTACGAAGTAGCTGCGTGTTGGCGGCATGAACCATGCGTCGCCGTACGGCGTGTTGAGCATTACCCGCGGTCTGCGTCCGTCACGTGCGGCCATCTCCGCGGCCCGGCCCTTTTCTGCATTGTAGCGGCTCTCTATGCCCTCGAAAACCTCCTCTCCGCGCTCGCGGCAGCCGCACAGTTCCGACATTACCACAATCCACTCCGCCTTGCCGAGCGGGTGCGGCTCCACGTAGTCTCCTATGTAGAGATAGGGTATGCCGAGTTGTTTCAGCTTGCCGGTTATGCTGCGCTCCTCGCTGCTTATGCCGTAGAGCAGCACGATATCGGTGCCCTGTGCGGCTATACGCTCGAAGTCGAGGTTGGATTCGTATCCTATGTCCGCAACCTCACCCTTTGCGGCGCGCTCACGTATCGATGTGTTGGAGATGTATCTTGTGCCCGATACGCCTACTATCCGGTCGCTCTGTCCGATGGCGTCGAGCATGGCGATGAAGCTCGATGACATTACGGCGATTCTCTCCGCCGGTACCTTTACTGTGAACCCGTCGAACCAGTCCGGCGCTTTCTCCCCGTCTGCGGAGAGGAATATCGACTGCTCGACATCCTCCGCACCCTGCCATGGGTTGCGCACGCATATGATTCGTTCCGACGGGCGCGTTGAATCGGAAAGTATGCGGAATCCCGAGGCGTAGCGCGGTTCGTAGTCGGTCACTCCGGCTGCAGCCTTGTGCCCAGACCCTCCGCATCCGGCAAACATTGCGGCCGCCGTCAGAGCAGCTGCAATCGCCATGGCCGTAAATACCCTCTTCCCCTGCATCTCCTAATTTCCTGTTCCGTTTTCCAGAAGTATCCGCGCCTGTTCGAGTGCGGCGTCGGTTATCCTGTCTCCAGATAGCATCTTCGCAATCTCCTCGACGCGCTCCTGCGGCGAGAGCTGCCGTATGTGCGACGTGTTGCCGCTCTTGTATACGAGCAGGTGTGTCGAACCCTTCGATGCCACCTGCGGCAGATGCGTTATGTCGACGACCTGCATCGACTCCGACAGCGAGGCTATGATACGCCCCACGGCATCGGCCGTGCGGCCCGATATGCCCGAGTCTATCTCGTCGAATATCACCGTCGGCAGTTCGAGCCTCCGTGCGAGCACCGACTTGAGCGCCAGCATCACGCGCGAAAGTTCACCTCCGGATGCGATCTTCTCTATCGGTCGCGGCTCCATGCCGGCATTGGCCGAGAATGCGAACTCGATATCGTCGCATCCGTTGGCCGTGAGCAGCGTAGGAGTGAGCCGTATCTCGAACCTTGCGTCCGGCATGCCCACCGCGAGCAGAACCTCCCTGACCTCCTTCGAAAGTGCCGGTGCGGCCTTCTCCCGGTGTCGGTGCAGCTCCGCGGCAAGTTCCTCGGCACGCCTGCCGTATCTCTCCGCCTCCTGCGACTTGCGCTCCGTCTCCTCGTCGATATGCGTTATGCGGTTCAGACGTTCCGCATATGTATCCCTGACGGCCATGAGTTCGGCTATATTCTCCGCGCCGTGCTTGCGGCAGAGCGTGTAGAGTGCCGTCAGGCGGTTGTTCACCGTCTCCAGCCGCTCCGGGTCCGACTCTATGCGCAGTGCCTCCGCGGAGGCGCTCTCCGCTATGTCGCGCAGCTCGATGCCGGTCGAGCGCAGCCGCTCGATGAACCCCGTTGCCGCAGGGAAGTCCGACTCTATGTGCCGCAATGCCGATTCCGCACTGCGGAGCGAAGCCAGAACGCCGGTTTCGTCGCTCTCCAGCCTGTCCGTGAGCAGGCCGATTGCCTGAAGTATGGAATCGGCATTCTCCAGTGTACGCTGTTCGGCCTCGAGCTCCTCGACCTCGCCGTCGCGCAACGATGCCGCCTCGAGCTCGTTGACCTGATGGCGCAGCCACTCCTCGTCCTCGTGCGACTTTGCCGATTCGGCCCTCATGCGCTCCACCTCCGAACGCAGGCGGCCCCACTCGGTGAAGGTGTGGCGGTATTCGGCGTATGTATCCGTGCATCCGGCCACCGTGTCCACGGCCTTCATCCGGAACTGACCGGATGTGAGTATCAGGTTCTGGTGCTGCGAATGTATGTCGATGATGTATGCGCCAAGCTCCTTCAGGAACGAGAGCTGCACGGGCAGGTCGTTGACGTATGCGCGGCTCTTGCCGTTCGGCGATATGACGCGGCGGATGACCGTGTGCGGCGCATAGTCGACGTCGTTGCGGTCGAACAGCTCCTGCAAACCCGAATCCGGAAGGTCGAACTCTCCCTCGATTACGCAGTTGCGCGAGGCATCCTTGATGGCGTCGGCGTCGCTTCGGGCACCGAGCAGCAGGCCGAGTGCTCCCATGAGTATGGACTTTCCGGCACCGGTCTCGCCCGTGATTATGTTGAGGCCCGGATCGAATGCGATCTCGAGCCGCTCTATCAGCGCATAGTTCTCGACTGTAAGGTTGGTAAGCATAGCGTTCCGGTGCAGGCCTGTATGCCGCACCGCTGTTTTATCTCTCGAAAAAACTCTCCATGCGGTCGGCTATTGCCGCCGCTGTATCACTTTTCGACATCAGCGGCAGGGCCTTCCCTCCCTCCGCATCGATGATTGTCACCTTGTTGGTGTCGACTCCGAATCCGGCGCCCTTGTCGCGCAGCGAGTTGAGGACTATGAAGTCGAAGTTCTTGCGGCGCAGCTTCTCCTCGGCATTCACGATCTCGTCATCGGTCTCGAGCGCGAATCCCACGAGCAGGCGGTCCCCCTTCTCCCGTCCGAGGCTTGCCGCGATATCCTTCGTGCGGCGCAGCTCGATCGTCAGCGTGTCGCCATCCTTCTTTATCTTGGAGGGGCTTACCTCTTTCGGCGTGTAGTCCGCCACGGCGGCGCACATGACCGCCCCGTCGGCATCCGCGAATGCCTTCCTGGCGGCATCGTACATCTCCTCGGCCGAGGCGACATCGGTCCGCTCCACTCCTGCGGGCGTCGGCAGCACCGTATGTCCGCTTATGAGCGTGACCCTTGCCCCGCGTGCGGCCAGCTCGCCGGCAACGGCATATCCCATCTTGCCCGTCGAATGGTTCGTGATGTACCGTACGGGGTCGATTGCCTCTATCGTGGCTCCGGCCGTGACGACGAACCTGCGTCCGGCAAGGTTACTCTTTTTTTTTTGATTCAGGCCCGGAAAAGACTCCAGGAAACGGAGTATGGCCTCCGGTTCGGCCATGCGGCCCTTTCCGGAGAGACCGCTCGCAAGCTCTCCCGACGGGGAGTCGATTACCGTCACTCCGCGCTCCTTGAGCAGGGCGATGTTGGCCTGCGTGGCCTCGTGTGCGAACATGTCGCAGTCCATGGCCGGAGCCACGACCGTTGAGCAGCGCGCCGACAGGTATGTCGTGAGCAGCAGGTTGTCCGCCACCCCGTGTGCCATCTTCGCCAGCGTGTTGGCCGTCGCAGGTGCTATGAGCAGGCAGTCGGCCCACTCTCCCATGGAGATGTGGGAGTGCCAGTCGCCGTTCTCCGGGTTGTAGAACTCGACGGCTACGGGATTCTTCGACAGCGTGGCCATCGTGAGCGGAGTGATGAACTCCTTTGCCGTGGGCGTCATCAGGACCTTGACCTCCGCGCCCGCCGTCTTCAAAAGACGACAAAGCATAGCCGCCTTGTACGCCGCTATGCTGCCTGTTACACCCAACAGAATGTGTTTTCCCTTCAACATACGTTCCGTCAATATGTTTTTGCGCCGCTTCGGCGCAACCGTTTCCCTGCGCTCGGGCGGAGGGGACTACTTCTCCTCTCCGTCGCGGTAATACAGTTCGCCTGCGAGAAACTCCTCGGTGGCGATGATGGTCGGCTTCGGAAGCCGCTCGTAATAGCGCGAGATCTCGATCTGCTCACGGTTCTCGAACGTCTCCTCCATCGTATCGGTAGGCGACGAGAAATCAGCCAGCTTGCGGGTGAGCTCCGCCTTCAGCTCGGCCGAAATCTGGTTGGCGCGGCGGGCTATGATGTTCACGCTCTTGTAGACGTTTCCCGTTTCGCGGTCGAAGTCCACGAGCTTGCGTGTCACCGTGTTGTTCGGGATGTTCTTCTTGATTTCCATGTGATCTATTGTTGTTTGTCTATGTTGTTCTTGTCGATGTAGTTCTTCGCCTCCTTGGCATAGCGCTCTATCTCCTTCACATGCTTTGACTCCGGATACTCCTCGATGAACGAGTAGTAGGAGTCGAGCAGCGATAGGTAGCGGTCGGCCTGCTTGGACTCGATGGAGTTGTGGGCCAGCTTGTACTGCGAAACCACTATGTAATACATTATGTCCTCGCGGTGTTCGGTGTCTGAATAGCGCTTGAGTGCGTTGCGGAATGCCACAACGGCCGACTTGTACTTCTCTATCTTGAAGTAGGTGTAGGCGTTGAGGTATGTCTTCTCGTGCAGACGCAGCGTCAGCTCCTCGATAAGGTTGTTGAAAGCCTCCACACGCTTGGAATCAGGGTAGCGCTCCACGAACTCCGTGAGCGAGACGATGGCCTGCGCCGTCTGGGTCTGGTCGCGCTTCGGTCCCGGCGACATGTAGTACTGGCACATCGCGTACATGCTCTCCGCATCCTCTATGAAGACGCTTCGGCCGAATTTGCGGCGGAACTCGTCGAAGAGCTCCTGTGCCTCGCCGTAGTCGCGGTGCTTGTACTTGCTGCGTGCGCAGAAGAAGGCTATCGAGTCCTCGCGCTCATGGCCTATGAAATAGCCCTGGCACGCCTCGAACAGGTCGGATGCGCGCTTCCACTTCTCCTCCTCGTAGTATTTGAGGGCGGTCTTGTATATGAGTTCTCTGTCGCCGCTCTTGGCGATTCGTCCTATGCTCTGCTTGGAACAGGAGGCCGCCGTCAGTGCAACGGCCGCCGTCAGAGCGACATACGTCATAAGACGTTTGATTGCAAATACACTACCCATCCGTGATGACATCATTCGTGCAAAATTATACATTATTTAACGAAATACCAAAATAAAATATTGTCATCGGCATTTCCCTCATCCCTTCAGGGCTCCGTTGCGGAGGAGCCACTCGGCAATCTGGATGGCGTTGAGTGCCGCTCCCTTCTTTATCTGGTCGGCAACGCACCAGAACGTCAGTCCGTTCGGGTCGGTGATATCGGCCCTTATCCTGCCGACGTATACCGGCTCGCGGCCTGCCACGAACAGCGGCATAGGGTATTGTTTCTCAAGCGGATCGTCGACCACGACAACGCCTTCGGCCTTCGAGAAGGCCTCGCGTGCGAGTTCCGGCGACACCGGCTCCTCGGTCTCCACCCAGATGCTCTCCGAGTGGGCCCTCATTACGGGCACGCGGACGCATGTCGCCGAGACGCGGATGTCCGAATGCATGATTTTGCGGGTCTCGTTGTACATCTTCATCTCCTCCTTGGTGTAGCCGTTGTCGGTGAAGACGTCGATGTGCGGTATGACGTTGTATGCAAGCTGGTAGGCAAACTTCTCGACCTTAGGTTCGAGTCCGCCCGCAAGGTCGGCGTGCTGCTGCTCGAGTTCGGCCATGGCCGATGCTCCGGCGCCGCTTGCCGACTGGTATGTCGAGACGTGCACGCGGCGGATGTGCGACAGTTTCTCTATGACGTTGAGCGCGACGACCATCTGTATGGTCGTGCAGTTCGGGTTGGCTATTATCCTTCGCGGGGCGTTGAGGGCGTCCTGCGGATTGACCTCCGGAACCACCAGAGGCACGTCGTCATCCATGCGGAAACAGCTCGAATTGTCGATCATGAGCGCTCCGTGACGTGTTATTGTCGAGGCGAACTGGCGCGATACGCCCGCTCCGGCCGATACGAGCGCCACATCCACCCCCTTGAAGTCGTCGTTGTCCTGCAACTGGCGTATGGTGAGCTCCCGTCCGCGGAAAATGCGCGTGGAGCCTGCGCTGCGTGCCGAACCGAAGAGCAGAAGCTCGTCCGTCGGGAACGAGTGCTCCTCGAGTATCTTCAGAAACTCCTGTCCTACGGCGCCGCTTGCGCCTACTACTGCTACTTTCATCTCTATGTTCTGTTTTATTCGGTTTGTCTATTCGAAAAAGTCGTCTCCCGCCTGCAGGTATGACTGCTCCGGAACCTGTTCGTCGGCGCAGTCGGTCTCCTCCCAGAGCGGCGGACGCACGAAGGTGTCGGTCTTCCTGATGTGCATGGAAGGGTCGTTGTATACGCGTGTGAGGAAATCGCCGACGATCGGCAGTGCCATCACCGAACCCTCGCCGCTGCGTCGCAGGTGCACCGACTGGTCCTCGCCGCCCACCCAGGCTCCGGCGACAAGGCGCGGCGTTATGCACATGAACCATGCGTCGCGGTTGTCGTTCGAGGTTCCGGTCTTTCCGGCGATGTCCATGTCCGTGAATCCGAACTGCCATGTCATGCGCCGTCCGGTGCCGTTCGAGATGACATTCTTGAGCATCGTCAGCATCGTGTAGGCCGTATTCTTGCTTATGGCGTCCTGCGAATTGGACGAGAATGTGGAGATGAGGTTGCCCTGGCGGTCCTCGATGTGGGTGACGAATATCGGCGTGTTGTGCACTCCCTCGTTGGCGAATGTCGAGTAGGCGCTGGCAAGTTCGAAGACGTTCGATTCGAACGTGCCGAGGCACAGCGCGTATACCGGGTCGATGAAGCTCATCACACCCATGTTGTGTATGAAGTCGGCGACGGCCTCCGGCTGCTTGGCCTGCTTCATTATCCATGCCGAGTAGTTGTTGCGGCTGTGGGCGAGTCCCCACTTGAGCGGGTGCAGGACTCCGTCATATTCGACCTTTCCGGCCTCCTTCGGCGACCATGCAGTGCCTGCGGCCGTCTCTATGGTCACCGGAAGGTTCGGCACCATCGTGCACGGTGTCATTCCGAGGTGGTCGATGGCGAAGGTGTAGACGAACGGCTTGACGGTCGAGCCTATCTGGCGCTTGCCCTGCTTTGCCATGTCGTACTTGAAGTACTGGAAGTTCGGGCCGCCGACATAGGCCTTGACGTTGCCCGTCTGCGGCTCTATGGCAACGAAGCTTGCGCGCATGATGCGCTTGTGGTGGAGAATGGAGTCGCGCGGGGTCATCACCGTGTCGCGCTCACCCCTGTATGTGAACACCTTCATCGGGCACTTGCGCAGGAAACTTGCGTAAATCTCCTTTTCGCCGACACCGGCCGCCTTCATGTTGCGGAAGCGGTCGGAGTTGCGCATGGCGCGCTTCACGATTGCCTCGGCTTCCTCAGCGTCCGTCTTCTGGAACAGCACGCCCGTGGCCTTCACCTGTTTGTCCATCATCGGCTGGATGACGGTCTGCATCTGCTTCTGTATGGCCTGTTCGGCATACTCCTGCATCGATGCGTTGATGGTGGTGTATATCTTCAGTCCGTCGCGGTAGATGTTGTACTCCGAACCGTCGGCCTTGTGGTTCTTGTGGCACCAGCCGTAGAGCGGGTTCTCGTCGTATTCACGGCACGCCTGCTCGTAATCCCACTGCGTGAGGAACTGGCGGCGCTTCGGCCTGTCGGCGGTCATCACCAGACGGAGCATCTCGCGGAAGTAGGTCGCATGTCCGTAGTTGTGCGATACGGGGCGGAAGTTGAGCGTTATGGGCAGTGCGGATATTGAGTCGCACTGCTCGCGCGTGATGCATCCGGCCTCGGCCACGCGTTTCAGCACGAGGTTCCTGCGCGCCAGTGCGTTTTCCGGGTTGCGGACGGGCGAATAGCGCGTCGGGGCGTTCACCACGCCTACCAGCACGGCGGCCTCCTGCAGGTTCAGTTCGTCCGGAGACTTACCGAAGAAGGTGTTGGCGGCCGACTTTATGCCGAAGGAGTTGGAGCCGTATTCGACCGTGTTGAGGTACATGGCCACGATCTCCTCCTTGGTGTAGTTGTGTTCGAGCTTTATGGCCGTAATCCACTCCTTGAACTTCGACACGATGAGCTTTGCCGTGCGGACTATCCGTCCCTGGCCCCTCGAGCCGTCTCTCGGGAAGAGGTTCTTGGCCAGCTGCTGCGTTACGGTGCTTCCTCCTCCCTGCGAGTGGCGCTGCAGGGCGATGGTCTTGACGCCGACGCGTATGAGCGAGGGCAGGTCGATGCCCGAATGGCTGTAGAAGCGCACGTCCTCCGTGGCGATGAGCGCGGCGGCGAGCGGCGGCACCGTGCGGCCCGAGATGCGCAGCCACTGCGTGGAGTCCTGCGGGAAGAGGTCGTCGTACTGCACGTACGAACGGTTCTGTACGAAGAAGCTGCCGATGACCTTGCCGTCGTCGGCGTAGATCTCGGTGGCAAGGTTGCTCTTCGGATTTTCGAGCTCCTCGAACGACGGCATGCGGCCGAATGTGCCCACGGCCGTCAGAAAGAGCATCAGGAAGAGCAGCGCCACCGGCGTCATTGCGATGGCCCACATCCATTTGACGACTCTGGAACTCTTGTCGCGCCCTCCGCGTGCGGAGTGTCCGGTATCTTTTCTTGTGTTCTTCATGGTCTCGTGTGTTGTTAGAACGGAAGGCCGAGTCCGGCCGATATGTAGATTCCTTTTTTATTCGGTTTGTATATCGACAGCGTCACCGTACTGGTGGCCGATGCAGGCATCCGGAACAGGTTCACGTCGAATGCGAGGTCGCCTCCGTAGGCGAAGAGCGACTTGCGGCGGGAGGAGAGCTTCACTCCCGTTTCGGTTGCCGTGAAGTATGGCTTGTCGAACGAGGCGTAGTCGAACCCGAGGTTGAGACGGATACGCTTGAAGTAGAGTATCGACGGTATTCCTCCCTCCGGATACCATATCGGCAGCTGGTAGTTGACCGATGTCGAGACGTAGTCCCTGCTCTCGATTTCGGATACGGAGAAACCCCTCGGCACCAGACGGCTCGAACGGAACATGAGCAGTGATGCGGCGGAGTCGGACTTGAATCCTCCGACCGAGGTCTGGTACGACAGAGCCACGGAGATGGAATGGTGTCGCTCAAGCCCCGGGAGATAGCCTTTGAAATAGAGCGAAATCAGGTCGCTGAACTGGTTGTCCGTCGGGTTGAAGGCATAGTTGAGGCTTACCGCATAGCCCAGACGCGGTGCGAAGTCCTTGTGTGCCTGCCGTACCGTGCACTGGTATCCTGCACCGAACTGCAGCATGTGCATACCCTCGTAGAAGCCTATCTTCGCGAGGTTCGTGACGTTGTATCCGTCCGCTTTCCAGTTGTTCACGCGTGCGACCAGTCCGTTTGAATAGTTCCATACGGCCGAGACTTCAAGATAACGGGTGACATATCCTGCCTGAAAGTAGAGCGGCAGCAGGAGCGATGTCTGGAAGTTGTAGTATTTGTGGAGCTGCGGCGCCTCCGGGAAAACGAGTTCGTACTGGTTGGTCTTCTCGTTGAGCTGGTACGAATATGCGTAGTACATCTGTTGGTGGCCGCCGTAGGAGGCGCTGAAACCTATGTTCACGCCCAGTCCGTAGTAGCGTATCGTCCCCTTGTAGAACGAGCCTTCGTTCGGGTTCCATCCCCATGTGAGGAATCCTTCGGCATTCGAGAGCAGGCTCTGCGACATTACCGTCGCGCCGAGATTGAAGTTTATCTGTCCCTCTTCCGAGAGCTCGAACGGGTCGTACGACGCCGGGGCCCATGAGTGTACGTTGAACAGGTGGGTGAACTTCGAGAAGTGGCGCGAGCGGTTGCTCTTCAGCAGCCGTGCCGAGTCGGCCGGAGTGAAGCGCACGGAGTCGAGGTTCACGACATCCCATCTCTTGCGCGGCGGGTTGACAAGGTTTACCGGCAGACGCGACGGCTTTACGACATTCGACGAATCCTTCACTACGCGCTGTTGCGCCAGATGGTATCCATCGCGGTCGTACGTGGTCATCAGAATCCGCCCGTCACCGGTCGGAGCCGGCGAGAAGGAGCCGTATGTCGATGTCGAGATGCGGTATTCGCGTCCCGATGCGAGGTCGTAGCAGTGTGCCTCGTCCTTGCCCGAGGCTATCGAGCCGAAATAGAGTGCCCCGTCGGCCGCGCGGAGGTTGCTTATGGTGATGTAGGCCCCCTGCGTGATCCGCGTCACCGTATGGTCGTCGTTTACGCGCCCTATCCACATGCCGTCATCGGATGTGGCTATGAAGTAGAGCCTGCGGGTGTAGTTGTCGTATGCGAGCGAGTGCACCTCGACCCCTTCCGGTATCTCGGCGCGGAAATACGGGTGCCTTATCTCGCCGCGTATGACGGAGTACCGCCCGTCGGGGTTGTATTCCACCCAAGCCAGCTCCAGCGAGTCGATGGCCGTAGGGTAGAGTATGTTGCGGTACTTGTGTATGGTGCGCGGACGGCGCTTGCCGATATCCATGTAGCAGAGCCTCGAGTTGACGCGCTCGGAGAAGAGGTTGCTTCGCCGGTACTCGGTCCACCATATGCGGTTGCCGGATATGGTCGGCCTCGTGGAAACGTTTCCCGTGCGGCAGATGCGCCGCTCCTTGCCGCCCTCCTCCGACGTCATCACGAACATCGAGCAGAAGTCGAGGCTCTCCTTGAGCGATATGATCTTGCCGTCGCCGTACGGCAGCGGGTATTTGTAAGTCGTGAAGCTCTTCTGCGGCGGGCATTCGATACGGGTGGAGGAGTCGGCGACCTTCGGCAGCGAATCCCAGTATGCGTTCAGGTCGGCGAATGTCTCGCAGATGAGTTTGTTCGTATTGGTGTTGTAGTACTTCTTCATGGCCACGGCCGTCGTGGCGAATACATAAGGGTTCCGTACGGCGTAGCGCACGATCTTGTTCCATATGTTCTCGTCGTACTTGGTGTTGGCGTATGCGGTGACCTGATACCCTATGTGGTAGTGGTCGGGGATGTTCTCGCGGTAGGAGCCGCAGAACCACTTGTCGGTATTCTTCCCTCCCTTGGTGAAGTCGCCTGCGGCACGGTAGTCTATCGTAAAGCTCGGCTGCAGCGCCCGTCCGAACGACGACATTGCGGTCTCCGACACCACGGCATCGCCCTCTATGCCCCATAGCGGCATGAACAGCAACCCTATGGTCGAACTCTGCTGGCCGATAAGGTAGCTGAAGAAGCGCACCACCCCGCGGTTGATGTTGTTGTACTGTACGGCATGGCGGTACTCGTGCGCCGCAAGCTGTTTCAGCCACGGCATCGAATATCCGTTCACGTCGGGCGAGGAGAGTATCTCCACTCGCTTGGGCAGCCACATCACAAGTCCGTTCGAGCTGAAGTTCTCGGGGTGGATTATGAACGGGATGTTCATCGGGCCGTGGTTGAATCCGAACCCGATGTCGGGCTGTACGGCCTTGACGTAGTGGAAGAGCCTGTAGGCTATGGTACGGGCCGTATCGGGATATATGACGTCGATCTTGCGCCCCGATATCTTGTTCCAGTGCATCGACTCCGGGTCGGCACCCCACGAATAGAACTGCGCCGATGCCCGGAGCGTTCCGAGCATCAGCACAAGCGTGACGAGTATGTACCTCAAAGCCTTTGCCATCCGTGTGTTGCCTGTGTCGCGGCCTGCGGCAGGCCGTTTGTCAGACCCTCTTGCAGCGGTACCCTTCGCGCTGCAGTATCTCGACTGCGCGGTCGCGGCAGTCACCCTGTATGATGATCTCGCCGTCCTTGACGGAACCGCCGACGCCGCAACCCTTCTTGAGTGTGCGTCCGAGCTGTTGCAGGTCCTCTTCCGTGCCGACGAATCCGCGTACCACGGTCGCCACCTTTCCGGCGCGCCCCTTCGTGTCGCGCCATACGCGCAGGTCCTGCCGCGAGGGCGGCAGCGTCTGCTGCTCCTGCGGCTCTCCGGTGTCGTATTCGAAGTCGGGATTTGTCGAAAATACCACTCCGAGACGGTGTTTCCAGTCGTTTTCCATATTCGGTCCCTTAACTCAAAAGAGTTAAGCACCGCAAAAATAGCTATTTTCGCTGACATATGGGCTTTTTGCATCAAAAATCGCCGCAAGCCGCTCCGCCGATGTTGAAAATCTCTTCAAAAGTGTGCCATGTGGCAGTTTGTGGGTCTGTGCCATTGGCCCCGCTTGCTATTTCAGGCACAAATCAGTATATTTGTTGGGTATAATATCGAATGTTATGGCAGGCAGAAGTGAAAGGAGAAGAAAGCAGAGCCAGATAGAGAAGATCCGCAACCGTGCGCTGATAGCGGGTAAGGTGGACCTGTCGACGCTGCCGCAGCCGTTGCGCTGCGACGATTCGAAGCGTCTGGTCCGTGTGTTTGTGGAGGGGTACGAGGATGTGGCCTTCTGGCGCGGCATATTCGACCACTTCACCAACCCGTATCTGCGTTTCGAGATATCGGTGCCGACGCGCGACGACCTTCCGAAGGGGAAGAAGGTCCTGTTGTCGATGGCCGGTTCGGCGGGGGACGACCTCCTGTTGTGCATGGACTCCGACTTCGACTATATTTTCGGAGATGTCGACGAGCAGTCGCGCGAAATCATATCTTCGCCGTACATGTTCCACACCTACGCCTACGCCACCGAGAACTACCTGTGTTATGCCCCGTCGCTGCACAACGTCTGCGTCAAGGCGACCAAGAACGACACCCGTATCTTCGATTTCGAAAAGTTCATGGCGGAGTATTCGCGGACGATCTATCCGCTCTTCCTCTGGTATGTCTACTCGGCCAGCCGCAAGACCGAGAATGTATTTACGCTGCTGGAGTTCAAGGCCTCGGTGAGACTGGGATATCTCGACCTCGAGGATAACGGCGCACATACGATAGAGTGGCTTTCGCGCCATGTCGAGCAGCGAGAGAAGTCGCTGCAGAGGCTCTATCCGCACATGGTGGACGACATTGCGCGTTTCGGCGAGTATCTCAGGTCGAAGGGTGTGGAGTCCGAATCGACATACCTCTTCATGCACGGGCATACGCTGATGGACAACGTGGTGATGATTGTCCTGGGCGGTGTGTGCGAGAAGTTGCGCCAGATGTCCATTGCCAAGATTGTCGCCTCGTCGAAGGAGGGTGTGGCGCTGAAGAACGAGATGAGCAACTATACCAACTCCCTGCGCTCCATCCGCGACGTGCTGCTCGACAACGAAAACTATACCTCCTGCCCGCTCTATAAAATGCTTCGAGCCGACATACAGAGGTATATCGACTCGACCATTGCCAGAATTACGCACGAGAATCAGCCTTCGGAGCGGTAGCGCACCACGCGCAGCGTATCGGGCGATGTCTGTCCGATGACGTTGCCCCCGGCCGTGGCATATTTCTCATAGAGTGCGCTGTCGTAGTGGTGTATCGTGAGCAGTTCGACATTGCGGCATATCGCCGTGTCGAACCCTTCGCGCTGCAGCGCCTCCGCGGCCTCCTCCAGGTGCCAGCTCTCCTCGGTGCAGAGGCTCAGCTCGACAGCCGTGTTGTGAATCAGGTTTGTCTTTATGCGGAAACGCTCGAGCGTGGAGAAGACTATCGGGAACTTCTCCTCGAGCACGAACGACAGGTCTCGCGAGCGCAGTGTCAGCACACTCTGGTTGCGTTTGAGGATTATTATCGGGACCGTCACCGACGGGGCCGATCCGGTTATCGCGGTTCCGCTTTTGCTCTTGTCCCCGAACGGCCGCACGTAGAGCGGTATCTGCTTGTTCTGCAGCGGCTTTATGGTCTTCGGGTGGATTATCTGCGCGCCGCTGTATGCCAGCTCAATGGTATCGACATAGTTGAGCGCGTCGATTTTCCGTGCGTCCGGGAATATCTTCGGGTCGGCGTTGAGCACTCCGTCCACATCCTTCCATACCGACATCGACTCCGCGTCGAGTATGTTTGCCGCGACGGCGGCCGAGTAGTCGGAACCCTCGCGTCCGAGCGTAGTGGTCGAGCCGTCGGGAGCGCTGCCGATGAATCCCTGCCCGATGAATATCCGCGTCCGTTCCCCCGCTATCTCGCGGCGCAGGAGCGGTGCCGACTCCTCGATGAGGACGTTGGCGTCCTTGTGCCGCGGCTGCGTGACGAAGCAGCGGCGCATGTCGATCCAGCGGTTGGCCGTACCCTGCGAGTTGAGGTATTCGGATACTATGGTCGTCGAAATAAGCTCTCCGAACGCCACAATCTTGTCGTACCACTCCTCCGGGCGCGACGAATCGTAGCGCGACGGGTCGGCGAAGTCGCGCAGCTCCTTCAGGAAGGTGTCGACTGCCGCAATCCTCAGCGAGGGGTCGCCGAAAAGTTCGGCGATTATGCCGTAGTGGTAGAGTTCAATCTCGTTTATGCGCTCGGCCGCAGCCGCTGCGTTGCCCGTGCGGCAGGCGTCGAAGACCCCTTCGAGCGCATTGGTGGTCTTGCCCATTGCCGAGACGATGACGAAAAGCTCCTTCTCGTCGCGGATTATGTTGTGGAGGTTCCTCACTCCGCCGGCATTGCGGACGGATGCGCCTCCGAACTTGTAGACTTTCATTTCAGTGTGTTATTTGCTGTTTTCGATTTTGCGGTATTTGGTGCCCGTGTTCGCAAAGAGGAATGCATAGGTGTCGGCAGCCTCGTCGATGCGCTTGGATGTCGGTTTGCCGGCTCCGTGTCCGGCCTTTGACTCTATGCGTATGAGTATCGGCGCGTCGCCTGCCTGTGCGTGCTGCATCGTGGCGGCGAACTTGAACGAGTGAGCTGGGACGACGCGGTCGTCGTGGTCGGCTGTCGTGACGAGCGTGGCCGGATATTTCACACCCTCCCTGATGTTGTGCAACGGGGAGTATTTGTATATGTATTCGAACTGCTCCTCGTTGTCGCTCGAGCCGTACTCTACGACCCAGCCCCAGCCGATCGTGAACTTGTGGTAGCGGAGCATGTCCATCACGCCGACTGCCGGAAGGCATACGGCATACAGGTCGGGCCGCTGCACCTCGCAGGCTCCGACGAGCAGGCCTCCGTTCGAGCCGCCGGCTATGGCCAGCTTCTTCGACGAGGTGTAGCCGTTGTCGATGAGGTACTCGGCCGCGGCGATGAAGTCGTCGAATACGTTCTGCTTGTTCTCGAGCATGCCGGCCTTATGCCAGCTCTCGCCGTATTCGAGGCCTCCGCGCAGCGTCACGAAGACATAGACTCCGCCCTGCTCCATGAACATTATCGATGCCGGGTTGAACGATGGAGTGAGGTTTATCTGGAAGCCTCCGTAACCGTATAGGTAGCACGGGTTCTTGCCGTTGAGCTTCAGCCCCTTCTTGTATGACACGAACATCGGTACGCGCGTGCCGTCCTTGCTCGTGAAGAATATCTGTTCGGTGGTGAAGTCGTCCGGATTGAACTTCACCTCCGGACGCAGATAGAGTTCCGACTTGCCGCTCTTGATGTCGAACGAGTAGATCGCAGTCGGGGAGGTGAACGTCGAAATGGAGTAGTATACTTCCGTATCCTCCTTCTCGCCGCCGAAGCCGCTTACGGTGCCTATGCCCGGCAACTCGACCTCGCGTATGAGCGTACCGTCCATACCGTACTGGTAGACCTTGTTCTGTGCATCCTCGAGGTATATTGCCGTGAGGCATCCTCCGACCGAGCCGACACCCTCGAGCAGGTTCTCCCTCTCCGGTATCACCACCTCGCGTTTCGACGGGTCGTTGAGGTCTATCCTTATGAGGTGGTAGTTCTCCGCACCTTCGTTGGTCATCACGTAGAGCTGGTCATCCTCGCACTCGATGATGCCGTAGTCGTAGTCGAAGCCCTTGAGCAGGACGTCGAACTTGCGGGCGTTGCTGCGTTTGTAAAGGATTTCGCTGCCCGACGTGCCCTCCGACGACGATACGAATACCCATCGGCTGTCGTCGCTCTGCCATGCGTAGAAGTATCGCAGCGGGTGCTCCGGGTCGGAATATACGAGGCGGTCGGCACTCTGCGGGGTGCCTACGCGGTGGTAATATACCTTCTGGTATTCGTTTTTCGAAGAGTATACGCCATCCTTCGGGGCGTCGTATGCGCTGTAATAGAAGCCCACGTTGTCCGGTGCCCATGTCGCTCCGGAGACCTTCACCCACTTGATGCAGTCGTCGAGCACGCGCCGGGTCTCGGTCTCCATCACACGGATCTCGATCCAGTCTGAACCGGATGCCGCGGTGGCGTATGCGAGGTATTTGCCGTCTTTCGAGAATGCAGCCGAGGCGAGAGCCACCGTGCCGTCGTCCGACAGTGTATTCGGGTCGAAGAAGACCTCGCACTCGTCGCTCTCGAGCGAGCGCTTGCGGTATATCACGCTCTGGTTCTGCAGGCCGTCGTTCCGAAAGAAATAGTACCAGTCGCCCTTCTTCGACGGGGCACTCTCCTTCGGGTAGTCCCACAACTCGGTCAGGCGTTCCCTGATGGCGTCGCGGAACGGGATCTTCGACAGGTAGTCGAACGTCACCTCGTTCTGGGCCTTGACCCAAGCGGCCGTACGCTCCGAGTTGTCGTCCTCGAGCCAGCGGTAAGGGTCGGCCACCTCGGTGCCGAAATAGTTGTCGACGACATTTTCACGCTCTGTCGCCGGGTATTCGATTCTGTTATCCATGTTTTTTATGAGTTTTCCTATGCCGTAGCCAATTAGGAAGCAGACTGCGACAACCGCAACCATGATTGTCGCTCTTTTGCATGCAACGGTTTTCATCGTTCGTGTTTGTTGTTAGACCGTGCAAATTTAGGAATTTTTCGGGATGTATGCGCCGCTTTTCCCGTCGATGTTCGGATAATATTGGGTGTGTTCCGACATAATCGGACAACAGAACTTCCGTTTTCGTTTGTCTCTGCACTCGCGTTTCGCTATATTTGGATAATATAGGATGCGGTTCGGCACAGGCAAATATTGAAAACTTCCGTTTTCATTTGTCTCTGCGCTCGCCTTTCACTATATTTGTATGTTTATATTGGTGCCTGCAGTGTGCAGGCAAAACAACTGGATGACTTATGAAAAACGAAATTGAAGAACTGAAGGCGGTGATCGAACGCGCCTGGGAGGAGCGCTCCCTGCTCGACGGCGCTGAAACGCGCGAGACCGTACGGCGCGTTGTTGAGCTGCTCGACCGCGGAGAGTTGCGTGTGGCTGAAGCGACCGGCGACGATGCGTGGGTCGTGAACGAATGGGTGAAGAAGGCTGTGATACTCTACTTCCCGATACAGAAGCTGCGCACCATCCGTGCCGGAGAGCTGGAATGGTACGACAAGATAGACCTCAAACACGATTACGACAAGCTCGGCGTGAGGGCCGTGCCGCATGCCATGGCGCGCTATGGCGCATACATCGCCCCGGGGGCGGTGCTGATGCCGTCGTACGTCAACATCGGCGCCTATGTCGATACGGGCACGATGGTCGACACGTGGGCCACGGTGGGCTCGTGCGCACAGATTGGCAAGTACGTACACCTTTCGGGCGGCGTCGGCATAGGCGGTGTGCTCGAACCGGTTCAGGCTGCGCCGGTGATTGTCGAGGACCACTGTTTCATAGGCTCGCGCGCCATCATCGTCGAGGGTGCCCGCATCTGCCGTGAGGCGGTCATCGGCTCGAATGTCGTCATAACCGGCTCCACGCACATAATCGATGTCACGGGCAGCGAACCCGTGGAGTACCGCGGATATGTCCCGCCGCGTTCGGTGGTGATATCCGGAACATATTCCAAACGCTTCCCGGCTGGCGAGTACAATGTCGCCTGCGCGCTTATCATAGGAAAGCGCAAGGAGTCGACCGACAAGAAGACGACGCTCAACGACGCCCTGCGCGATTTCGGAGTTAGTGCATGACGGCAAGGAACCAGCAGCGATGATATACCATATAAAGGAGACAACATCCACAAACGACGAGGCCCGCAAGTCCGAACTCCATGAGGGGGATGTCGTGTGGGCCGACTTCCAGACCGCGGGCCGCGGGCAGCGCGGCCACAAGTGGCTGAGCCGCCACGGCGAGAATGTCACCTTCTCGCTCATCTTCGAACCGCATTTCCTGCCGGTGCCGGAGCAGTTTGCGATGCTGGAGGTGGTGACCGTGTCGCTGACGGAGCTTTTCGACTCCTACGGCATCGACACCCGCATAAAGTGGACCAATGACATCTATGCCGGCGACGACAAGATGGTCGGGATACTCATAGAGCATGTCTATTCGGGCTGCAACCTCTCACGCACCATCGCCGGCATCGGCATCAACGTCAACCAGCGGGAGTTCGACCCTTCGCTGCCGAACCCTACCTCCATGTCGCTGCAGACGGGGCGGGAGTACTCGCGGGAGGAGGTTCTCGGGCGATACGTCGAAATCGCCATGCGCAACTACGCCCTTTTGAAAGAGGGCGGCCGCGACCGGCTCCACGAACGCTATGTGGAGCGCATGTACCGTCTCGGCGAAAGGCATCCGTTCGCCCTTCCCGACGGAACGCGCTTCGAGGGCACCATAACCGGTGCGGAACCCTCCGGAAGACTGCTTGTGAAGCGCTCCGACGGCTCGGTCGGGGGCTATCTGTTCAAGGAAATAGAGTTCGTTATTCAAAAAAGAGATATTTAGTGTTATAAAAATAACAACAAAAGAAAATTTGTTGTATCTTTGTAATCGGTAACACGAAAACATCAACCAAAAAACGTAAACAAACCAGAAAATTATGGCAAACGTACCGGCAAACCTGAAGTATTCCGACGACCACGAATGGTGCAGGGTCGAGGGTGAATACGCATACATAGGCATTACCGATTTCGCACAGGGCGAGCTCGGAGACATAGTCTTCGTCGACATACAGACTCTCGGCGAAACCCTCTCGAAAGGGGATGTGTTCGGAACCATCGAGGCGGTGAAGACCGTCAGCGACGCATTCCTCCCGGTGTCGGGCGAGATTGCGGAGGTGAATCCTGCGATCGACGCCGATCCGGCGCTGGTGAACCGCGACCCGTACGGCGAGGGCTGGATGGTCAAGGTCCGCATGAGCGATCCTGCGGAGGTCGAGGCGCTGCTTTCGGCCGAGCAGTACGAGGCTCTCATCGGCAAATAGGAAGAGGTTTAACTAAAAATACCAAATTATGTCGAAAGTAACAGTTGTCGGCGCAGGTATGGTCGGAGCCACTTGCGCCAATGTGTTGGCTTGCCGTAACATAGCAAGCGAAGTCGTCCTGGTGGACATCAAGGAGGGCCTTTCCGAGGGAAAGATGCTCGACATGTTCCAGGCATCGGCAACGTCGGGCTACAAGACCAAGCTGGTCGGCGTGACCGCAACGGATGCGGCAGGATACAAGGCTACGGCCAATTCCGACGTCGTAGTCATCACCTCCGGCATTCCGCGCAAGCCGGGAATGACCCGTGAGGAGCTCATCGGCATCAATGCCAACATCGTGAAGGGTGTTGTTGCCAATGCCATCAAGTGGTCGCCGAAGGCGGTATTCGTAATCATCTCCAACCCGATGGATACGATGACCTATCTGGCACTCAAGGCCGCAGGTATTCCGAAGCGCCGTATAATCGGCATGGGCGGTGCACTCGACTCGTCGCGTTTCCGCTGCTACCTCTCGAAGGCTTCGGGCGCAGGCATACAGGATATCGACGGAATGGTCATCGGCGGCCACGGCGACACGACCATGATTCCGCTCGTTTCGAAGGCTTCGATAAAGGGAGTTCCGGTAACAAAGCTCATCTCGAAGAAGAAGCTTGCACAGGTTGTCGCCGACACCATGGTCGGAGGCGCAACCCTCACCAAGCTCCTCGGAACGTCCGCATGGTACGCACCGGGTGCGGCCGGAGCATCGGTCGTAGATGCCATCATCAACGACACCAAGGCAATCATCCCTTGCTCGGTATACCTCGAGGGCGAGTACGGACAGAACGACATCTGCATAGGTGTTCCGGTAGTTCTCGGCCGCAAGGGCATCGAGAAGATAATCAAGATAGACCTTACCAAGGAGGAGGCCGCCAAGTTCGCCGCATCGGCAGATGCAGTGCGCAAGGTCAACGGCGCGCTTCATGAGATCGGAGCTCTTTAACTCGACACAATACCCTAAAAGAGGACGGGCGGCACCGAAAAGTGCCGCCCGTCTGTGTAATGTGTGCCGGGTCGTTGTCCCCTTTGCGCCCTTCCGGTCGCAGGATGTCAGGCTGTGAGTTCGTCGGCCAGCCGTTCCAGCGCCTCCGTGTCGCACGGCTTTACGGCAGAACATATGGAGACCATCGTCGGGCAGATGTCGATGTTTTTCATCTGCGACAGCATCTCGTGCATCTTGCGTCCTGCGGCCGGTGCCCATGAGCCGTTTTCGATGAGTCCTGCGCGGCGGTTCTGGAAATTCTTGCGGCAGAGCAGCGTGATGAACTCCTCCATCGGGGTGAATATTCCGGCATCGTAGGTCGATGCGGCGAGCACCACGCGGTCGAAGCGGAATGCCTGTGCCAGAGCCTCCGATGAGTCGTCGCGCGCGAGGTCGCGCAGGGCGATGTTGCCGACGCCGCGCCGTGAGAGCATGTCGGCGAGTAGCCGTGCGGCCCTGGCCGTATTGCCGTATATCGAGGCGTAGGCTATGAGCACTCCCTCCTCCTCCGGACGGTATGCACTCCATGTGTCGTAGAGGCTGACGTAACGGCCTGTATCTTCGCGAATCACCGGTCCGTGGAGCGGAGCGATGGTGCGGATGTCGAGCGAGGCGGCCTTGCGCAGCAGCGTCTGCACCTGCACCCCGTACTTGCCGACGATGTTGATATAGTAGCGGCGAGCCTCGTCGAGCCACTCGCCCATATCCTCCGAGAGTCCGAACTTGCCGAATGCGTCGGCGCTGAAGAGCACCTTCTCGCTCTCCTCGTAGGTTACCATGACCTCCGGCCAGTGCACCATCGGCGCCATGACGAAGTGCAGCCTGTGACTGCCGAGTTCGAGTGTGTCGCCCTCGCCGACGACGATCTTGCGCTCGTCGAGACGGTCGATGTCGAAGAACCTCGGTATCATCGCGAAGGTCTTGGCGTTGCCGACTATCCGGATGTCGGGATATGTCACCGCAAGGCGCTGCAGGCTTGCGGCGTGGTCGGGCTCCATGTGCGACACCACCACGCAGTATGGGGTGCGTCCGCCGAGCGCACGCTGCAGGTTCTGGAGCCACTCGTCGGTCTTGCGCGCGTCGATGGTGTCCATGACGGCGATCTTGTCGTCGAGTATGACGTATGAGTTGTACGATATACCCTCCGGTACGGCGTATTTGCCCTCGAACAGGTCTATTGTCGTGTCTTCGGCCCCTATGCCGAGAATCGATTTCGATATGTCGTTTTTCATATTCGGGTTTAGTTTCTTCAGAGTTCGATGTCGAGTGCACGCTCTATCACCTGGTGCATGTCGTAGTAGCGGTACTCCGCAAGTCGTCCGCCGAATACCGTACGGCCGTCGTGCGAGGCCGCGTCGCGGTACTTCTCATAGATGGCCGTGTTGCGGGCGTCGTTGATAGGGTAGTATGGCTCCATCCCGGGCGTCCACGCCTGCGGGTATTCGTACGTTATGACCGTATGCGGTGTCTTCGCACCCTCGAAGTGCTTGTGCTCGATGATCCGCGTGTACGGTGTTTCGCGGTCGGTGAAGTTCATCACGGCCACGCCCTGGAAGTTCTCCTCCTCGAGCCTCCGGCTCTCGAAGCGCAGGGAGCGGTACTCCAGATGCCCGAACCGGTAGTCGTAGAAGCGGTCTATCTCGCCCGTGTAGAGCGTCTTTTCGGAGAGCTCCTCCAGTTCGGCGCGGTGCTCGATGAAGTCGCACCCGAGCCGGACCTCGGTCCCCTCCAGCAGTGCATCCGTAAGGCGGTTGTAGCCGCCGGCGGGGATGCCCTGGTATGTGTCGTTGAAATAGTTGTTGTCGAAGGTGAAACGCACCGGAAGCCGGCGTATTATCTCCGGCGGAAGTTCCCGGCAGGGACGCCCCCACTGCTTCTCGGTGTAACCCTCCACCAGCGTGCGGTAGATGTCCGTGCCGACGAGCGCTATGGCCTGCTCCTCGAGGTTCGACGGCTCACCGATGCCGGCCTCGAGCCGCTGCCGCTCGATCTCGGCGCGGGCCTGTCCCGGCGTGGTCACGCCCCACAGCGCATGGAAGGTGTTCATGTTGAAGGGCAGGTTGTAGAGCCTGCCGTGGAAGTTGGCTATCGGGGAGTTGATGAAACTGCGGAACTCGACAAGCGAATTGACGAACTCCCATACGCGGCGGTTCGACGTGTGGAAGATGTGCGCACCGTAGCGGTGGACGTTTATCCCATCCTCGTTCTCGCAGCGGATGTTTCCTCCCGTGTGCGTGCGGCGGTCGACGACCAGCGCACGGCGCCCCTGCTGCCGCAGGCGGTATGCCGCCGTGGCGCCGAAGAGTCCGGCCCCCACAATCAGGTATTCGTACTTTTTGTGTTCGGGTTTCATCATTCTCTTGTTTTCGGGTCCCGGCCCCGTCAAATCTGCTTGCGCAGGCGGGCGACCGGTATGTTGAGCATCTCGCGGTACTTGGCCACCGTGCGTCGGGCTATGCAGTACCCCTTCTCGTTGAGAATGTTCATCAGAACCTCGTCCGTGAGCGGGTGGCGCTTGTCCTCGCCGTCGATGCACTCCTGCAGGATGTTCTTTATCTCGTAGCTCGACACCTCCTCGCCGCTTGTTGTCTGCATCGCCTCCGAGAAGAGCGATTTCAACAGTATTATGCCGAAGTGCGTCTGCACGTATTTGCTGTTCACCACGCGCGATATGGTCGAGACGTCGAGCCCCGTGCGGTCGGCGATGTCCTTCAGGATCATCGGGCGCAGTTTGCTGCGGTCACCCTCCTTGAAGTACTCCTGCTGGTAGTCGAGTATCGTGCGCATGGTGCGCATGAGGGTGTCGTGCCGCTGCTTTATTGCGGACATGAACCACTTGGCCGAGTCGATCTTGCTCTTCACGAACTGTACGGCCTCCTTGTCCTTGTCGCTCAGCTTGCCGTCGGGCTGTCCCATCATGTTGCGGATTACCTCCATGTAGTGGCGGTTGATCTTCAGCTCGGGGATGTTGTAGGAGTTGAGCGAGAGGTCGAACTTCCCGTCGTGGTAGTCGAGCAGGAAGTCGGGGATTATGTACGGTGCCGTGTCGGAACCCTCCTCCGAATAGAGGTTCCCCGGCTTCGGCGAGAGCCTCTGTATCTCGTGCACCGCTTCGCGGAACTCCTGTTCGCTGACTCCGAAACGGGCTATCAGCCGTTCGTAGTGCTTCTTCACGAACTCGTCGAAATGCGATGTGAGGATGCGTTTGGCGAGTTTCTTCGCGTCGGTGTCCAGCGGGTTCTGGCAAAGTTGCAGCAACAGCGACTCGCGCAGGTCTCGCGCACCGACGCCGACAGGCTCCAGGTGCTGGATTATTCCGAGCAGCCGCTCGAGCTCTGCGGCCGAGGTCTCGATGCCGAGCGTGAAGGCAATGTCGTCCGAGAGCGATTCGAGGTCGCGGCGCAGATAGCCGTCGTTGTCGATGCTCCCGACGATGAATGTCGCCAGCTGCATCTCCCTTTCGGAGAGATTCCTGAACCCAAGCTGCTCTATGAGCGACTCCTGGAGGGTGCGCCCTCCGGATATCTGGATGTTGCGCGGGCGGTCGTCCTTCGAGAAGTTGTTGATGCGGCTTTTGTACGAAGGCGTGTCGTCCTCACGCAGGTATTCGTCCATCGATATCTGCTTCGGCTGTTCGGCCTCCTCCTCGGATGGCTGTTCCTCCTCGAGGACGATGTTCTCCTCTATCTCCTGCTTTATGCGCTGTTCGAGCATGGCGGTCGGCAGCTCCAGAAGTTTTATCATCTGGATTTGCTGCGGCGACAGCTTCTGTTGCATCGACAGCGATTGTGTCTGATTCAGTATCATCTGTGCGGGATTACTCCTTGGTTTCTGTTTGCTTTCGTCGACCCGGAATCAGGCTGCAGGAGCGCGGAGATCAGAACTCCGCATTCTTCGGCGTGCGAGGGAACGGTATCACGTCGCGGATGTTACCCATGCCCGTGACGAAGAGCAGCAGCCTCTCGAATCCGAGACCGAATCCCGAGTGCGGCGCCGAGCCCCAGCGGCGCGTGTCAAGATACCACCATATGTCCTTTTCCGGGATGTTCAACTCTTTCACCCTTGCACTAAGCTTGCCATAGTCGGCCTCGCGTTCCGAACCGCCTATGATTTCGCCTATTTTCGGGAACAAAACATCCATTGCGCGTACCGTCTTGCCGTCGTCGTTGAGCTTCATGTAGAAGGCCTTTATCTCCTTCGGGTAGTTTATCAGTATCACCGGACGCTTGAAGTGCTCCTCCACGAGGTAGCGCTCGTGCTCGCTCTGGAGGTCGCAGCCCCAGTCGCACGGGAACTCGAACTTGCGTCCCGACTCCTTCAGGATACGGATGCCCTCGGTGTAGTCGAGCCTTACGAAGTCGCAGGCGATGACCGATTTGAGTCGCTCTATGAGTCCGTTGTCCCACATCTTGTCCATGAACTCGAGGTCCTCGCGGCAGTTCTCGAGGGCATAGCGTATGAGGTACTTGAGGAAGTCCTCGGCCAGCTCCATGTTGTCCTCCAGCTCGTAGAAGGCCATCTCCGGCTCAATCATCCAGAACTCGGCCAGATGGCGCGGGGTGTTGGAGTTCTCGGCGCGGAACGTCGGTCCGAAGGTGTATATGCGTCCGAGCGACAGCGCTCCGAGCTCGCCCTCGAGCTGGCCCGACACGGTCAGGCTGCACGACTTTCCGAAGAAGTCCTGCGAGTAGTCGACCTTTCCGTCTTCGGTCTTCGGGAGATTGTTCATGTCGAGCGTCGTCACCTGGAACATGGCTCCTGCGCCTTCGCAGTCGGATGCCGTTATGAGCGGCGTGTGGAGGTAGTAGAAACCGTTGTCGTTGAAGTATTTGTGTATGGCGAATGCCATCGCGTGGCGGATTCGGAGTATCGCTCCGAAGGTGTTGGTGCGCGGACGCAGGTATGCGATGTCGCGCAGGAACTCGAGCGAGTGCCCCTTCTTCTGCAGCGGGTATGTGTCCGGATCGGCTGTGCCGTAGATCTCGATGGTGTCGGCCTGCACCTCTACGCCCTGGCCCTTGCCGAGGCTCTCGACGAGGGTTCCGTCCACACGGATGCAGGCTCCGGTGGTCACGGGCTTGAGCTGCTCGTCGGATATCTTCGCAAGGTCGGCCACTATCTGTATGTTGGCCACGCACGAACCGTCGTTCAGTGCGATGAAGGCCACGTTCTTGTTGCCGCGTTTGGTGCGTACCCAACCCTTTACGGTGACTTTGGAGCCGTATTCGGTTGATTTCAACAGTTGAGAGATTCTCATGGTTTCGTATTTTTGTTTGACTTTTGTTCCTGTCCGTGTCCGTTTCGCGCGTGCGCATTCACGATGCACATACGCGTCACAATCCGCAAAATTACAAAATAAACTCGGAAGCGGCAAGCGAAAAGGCCGCAACTGCCGAAAATAAAGCTTTTACGGCCCGTCGGGGCTCCGTGCCCGTGCCCGGTGGGCTGAATTGCATGCGCTTTGTCCGCCGGACGGCCGTTGCGGAGGCGCCGATGGCATTGCTTGCATTCAGTCGAGTTTTGGGCGTCGTAAATTTGCCGATTTCTGCGAGTTCTCTTATCTTTGCCGACAGAACAAATTTTTTGCAAGATGAGAAGATTCATGGTGTCGGTGCTTCTCGCCGTATCGTGTGCGGCTGTCGCTTTCGGACAGTCGGCGAGGGTATATCGGACGGAGTTCATCCCGTTCGACACGCGCGAGGGCGCGCTGTCCGGCGATTCGTCGGCCTTCAGCCACTATCTGCCGTATCGTCCGCAGCCAGCAGGCATGATAGGCAGGACGGAGACCGTTTCGGAGCATGTCGAGATCCCGACCTCGTGGAGCGACTACGATGTCTACCTCCATGTCGAGAATACCATAAAGGCCTATGACGTTGCCGTTAACGGGCGCATCGTGGCATCGGTCGAGGATGCCTATACGCCGGCCGACTTCCTCCTTTCGCCATATCTCCGTCAGGGCGGCAACGACATCGCGCTGCTGCTGCGCCGTTCGGCCGTGCCGGAGCTCAGCGACGGTGCCACGGGAAACCTGTGCGCGCAGTTCGAAGGGTGCTGCATCTTTGCGCAGTACCGCATACATGTCTTCGACTACGACGCGCGTATCCTTCCCGACTCGACCGGCCGGAACGCGATACTGACGCTCGATATCATCTCCTCGAATTCGTTCCCGAGCCCGCAGGGGCTGGACATATGCTACGACATATATTCGCCGGAGGGCAAACTGCTCGACTACGGCATGCACGAGGTGACGGTTCCCGGCCGCTCGCGCGACACGCTGCGCATGACCCGCAACCTCGGGGAGGCATCGCGCTTCCTGTGGGGCGGCGGCAAGGCCCCGCTCTACAGCATGATGCTCTTTGTGCGCCGTGCCGGCAAACCGCGCGAGTATATCCCGTTCCGTATCGGAATGGGGGAGAGCACCCATGCCGACGGCTCAATTCTTCGCAACGGACATAAGATTGCGCAGAAGGCCGTGCGGTACAATGCGCGTTCCACACGCAGTGAGGCGGAGAGGGATTTGCGGGAGCTGAAGCGTTCGGGCCGCAGCCTTGTGATTCCCGACAATCCGCAGCCGCGCTGGTTCTACGACATATGCGACAAGCTCGGGATAGGCGTCATCGAGCGGGCAAACATCAATCCGTCCGTTGCCGACGGCGTGCGCAGCGCCTCCGGCAACCCGTCGAACAACCCGGCCCTTGCCGATGAGTATCTCGACCGGACCAAAGGCATGTATTACCGCACGCGCAACCACCCGTGCATCGTCGGATATGCCTTGAGCGGCGACAATGCCGGCAACGGTTACAACCTCTACAGGACTTATGAATGGTTCCGTTCCACGGGAGACGCCCGTGCGGCGATATGTCCGGACGCCGGAGGGGAGTGGAATACGGACGTGGAGAGTGTCGCGGCCGATGAACATTGACCTCATAGCCGTCGGAAAGACCGACTCCTCCGAGGTGGAGTCGCTCGTCGCCACCTACTCCAGGCGGCTCGGTTTCTATTGCCGCTTTTCGATTACCTATCTGCCCGATGTGCGCGGCGCGGGCAATTCGCAGAAACGCCAGCGCACGATGGAGGGCGAGTCCATCCTGAAACAGATATCCGACGGCGACTATGTCGTGCTGCTCGACGAGCGCGGCAGGGAGTTCCGCTCGGTGGAGTTCGCGTCGTGGATTCAGGGGCGCATGAACAGCGGCCTCAAGAGGCTCGTATTCGTGATAGGCGGGCCTTACGGTTTCTCGGAGGAGGTCTATTCGCGTTCCGATTTCAGGATTTCGCTGTCACGCATGACCTTTTCCCACCAGATGGTGCGGGCAATATTCACGGAACAGCTGTACAGGGCTTTTGCCATATTGCGGAACGAGCCCTATCACCATGAGTGACAGGGCCCGTCGCATAGGGTGATCCCCGGAAGTGAATCGCGTCAGATCGAGA
Source organism: uncultured Alistipes sp. (assembly GCA_944322005.1). Taxonomy (GTDB): domain Bacteria; phylum Bacteroidota; class Bacteroidia; order Bacteroidales; family Rikenellaceae; genus Alistipes. Next base: position 243,205 of record CALUNL010000004.1, on the reverse strand, counting down.
TGTCGATTATCTCGAACTTCACCACTCCGGCCGGTACGGTTACATCCACCACATCCCCCTTCTTCTTTCCCAGCAGGGCTTTGGCTATCGGCGTGCCTATTGCGAGCTTGCCCTCGCGGAGGTTTGCCTCGTTCTCCGATACTATCGTATAGGTTACCTGCCTGTTGTTGCTGTGGTTGAGCAGCGTCACGCGGCTGAGTATCTGTACCTTGTTCTTGTCTATCTTGCTCTCGTCGATGATGCGGGCGTTGGCCAGCGTATCCTCCATCTTGGCTATGCGCATCTCGAGCAGACCCTGTGCCTCGCGGGCGGCATCGTACTCGGCATTCTCCGAGAGGTCGCCCTTGTCGCGTGCCTCGGCTATGGCAGCCGAAATCGCAGGCCGCTCCACGGAACGCATGTGGTCGAGTTCCTCCTTCAGTTTCTTGTAACCTTCCGCTGTCAGATAAATAATTTCCTTTGCCATAACAAAACAAAAAATAAAGAATCCTAACCCGAAGATTAGAACCCTAAAACACATTTTGATGAAACAAAGATAGCCGAATAAAACCAATTATCCAAATAAATCGGCCTGATTTTTTCAATACCGTAGCCGCACGGCATGAAAAATCCGGCACCCGTGAAGGCGCCGGATATCTCCTTGACAGTCAGAGAGGCTATCTCTTCTCCTCCGCACCCTTTTCGGCCGGTGCTGCCGGAAACTCCATGAGGTAGACCAGGTGTTCGAGTGCGCGCAGGTGGTTGCGCTTTCCCATCTTCGGCGAATAGACGTAGCAGTCGAGCGTGAGCACGCGGCCCGTGTTCTCGTTGACGGTGGTGTAGCTTACGAACGGACCTCCCATGAAGTCGTTCTCGACCTCCCACAGGCCGCTCATCTTGAGCCATACCCGGTCGCCGATGCGGATGGCCTGGCAGTCGGGCGTGAACGGGACATATTTGTCGGACTCGGCATCCGGAATCTTGTCGACGGTGGTCATGTACGAGCCCTCGGACGGTCCCGGGATGCGGCCTGCGAACATGTTGCGCACGCGCACAAGCTCTTCCGGCGTCAGCGAGTTCTTGCCGGTGTACGGGTAGGAGTAGATGAAGAAGCCCTGGCTCGATGTAGGGAACTCGTACGAAATCCATACGAAGTCGTCGCTCTGCGAGCGCAGCTCATAGCCCTGCGGAACCTTCATCTCCACCCCGAACATGTTGCGGATTAGGTCGTTCAGCGACTTGACGTTGTGGCGTTCGGCGAAACTTATGGTACGGTCGCGTTCCGCCATCTCGAGCACATAGAGCAGGTTGTCGCCGTTCTGGCGCAGGTAGTCGACAATCGACTGCTGCGAAGGGCCCTGCAGCGTGAGCACGATCTGCGGTGCGGCATCGACGTCGTACTGCACCTTTATCGACGACTCCTCGAGTCCCGGCGCCACCACGACCTTGAGGATGTTGCGGTGTGCCACGAGTATGTTCTTGAAGTCGTTTGCCGTTATGCGGACCACGTTGAACAGCGGTTCGTTCTGGTTTATCATCGGAACGGGCTGCATGAGAATGTTGCGCAGTTCCTCCCCGACGGCGCCTTCCCATTCCGGGCCCTGGCATACGACCAGCAGTTCGTACGGCGAACCCTGTGCATTCTTTTTGCCCCCGTTGGAGAGCGTGCTGAAACTTTTGCACCCCGTGGCCAGCAGTATGGCGGCGGAGACGATTGCGATGCGGATTATGCTCTTCATGATTGTATATCGGTTTGATGTGACCGTTCCTACAAAAGTAGGCATAATTTATAAAATTGTCAAAAAATATATACTTTTGCCTTGAATTTGCGTGCACCCCGGCGGGAGCTGCCCGACGACGGAAGATGCAAGTGGCGTGCCGCAACGAAACCGCGATAGGATGAGAATCAAACCGCCGAAATTCATACGCCGGCTTATGCCGGAGCTTATCTGGGAGATACATGACGACAACGGAGTCTTCCTCACGTTCGACGACGGGCCGACGCCCGGTGTGACGGAGTGGATTCTTGCCACGCTCGAGAAGTACGACGCCAAGGCGACCTTCTTCGTGCTGGGCAAGAACGTGGAGCTCTATCCCGACCTCTACCGCAAGATACTCGATGCCGGCCACAAGGTCGGAAACCATACTTATTCGCACCAGAAGGGGTGGGGCATGCCTCTGGAACGCTATCTCGAGGATGTGGACTTTGCCGGGGACATAATCCATACGGAGCTCTTCCGCCCGCCTTATGCGCGTGTGACGCCGTCGCAGATGAGGGCTGTCGGGAAGCGCTACAAGATAGTTATGTGGGACATCGTCTCCCGCGACTACAACCGTTCGCTCTCGCAGGAGAGGTGCCTGCGCAACGTGGTGGACTATCTCGCCCCGGGCTCCATCGTGGTGTTCCACGACAGCGAGAAGTCGTTCAAGAACATGAGCTATGCCCTTCCGCGCACGCTTGAGCGCATACGCGAGATGGGACTCAAGTGCAAGATAATAGAGTTGTAGAGCCATGAAGAGTGTAATCGTGGCCGTTACGGCCGCCAGCGGGGCCATATATGCCCGGCAGTTGCTGTCGCTGCTCGCGGAGAGCGCGGAGGTGGAGCGCATTGCGCTAATATACAGCACCCATGCCCGTGAGGTGGCGGAGTTCGAGGGCGAGCAGATGCCCGAATCGGCCAAAATTACGGTCTACGACAACGGCAACCTCTTCGCCTCCCCGGCAAGCGGTTCGGCGGGGTGGGATGCCATGGCCGTCGTGCCCTCGTCGGTCGGAACCGTCGGCCGGATTGCATCAGGCATTTCGCAGACGCTCATAGAGCGCGCCGCCGACGTCATGCTCAAGGAGCGCCGCCGCCTCGTCCTCGTGGTGCGCGAAACTCCGCTCTCGCTCATTCACCTGCGCAACATGACCGCACTCACCGAAGCCGGTGCGGTGATTCTCCCCGCTTCCCCTTCATTCTATTCGCGCCCGGGCGATATCGAGAGCCTGTGCCGCAGCGTTACCGAACGCACCGCCGCACTGCTCGGACTCGATGTGCCGCATTTCGAGTGGGGCAAGTGACTCTCCCAGCCTCGATTTGAAGTCCGCTCCGGCACAATCTTACGCACAAAAATACGGTTTCGTATGGCACGGATTTTCAGCGCAATGAAATTTTGTGACAAATAATTCTATGTAAAAATGTAGTATTATGTATTGCATAATATAAAATATTGCCATATATTTGCGGTGAAGATGCTGGGGACGGGCCTGAAAAGTCCCGCGACGCCCGATGCAGGCAACGCAGATATTTGCGGCGTAAAAATTTTTTTGCAGTGCAAATGGTTGGTATGCAGGCGATTGTGTCGGGGGGGGGTAATTCGGTGCCGCGCTCTTGCATCGTAAGAAAAAAAGAGATTACTTTGCGTAAAATTGTACTTGCAAAATGAGGAGACTGCTGCTTTCCGCCATTGCTTCGCTGCTTGTCTTTGCGGCGTCGGCGCAGACCGTATTCAAGGGAAATGTAAAGGTGGCCGACAAGAGTACCGCCATAGGTTACGCCACGGTTGCGGCCGTGCGTGATTCGCTGGTGCTGGCGGCAACGTCGTCGACATCGGCCGGATTCTTCGAACTGGCCGTCAAGGGTGACGGCAAATGCAAGATCGAGGTATCGTCCGTCGGCTATTCGCCGGTTGTGAAGGAGGTGTCGCTCGGCGGCGGTACGGTCGACCTCGGCGACATATTCCTGAGCGAGGGTGTCGATGTTGACGCAGTCGTGCTGACGGTCCAGAAGCCGATTGTGACGAGCGACGCGGAGAAACTGACATATTCGGTCGAGGACGACCCCGAGGCGGGCTCGAGTACGTTCGAGGATATAATCCGCAAGGTGCCGCAGCTCTCCATCGATTCCGAGGGCAAGGTGAAGCTCAACGGCCAGAGCGACTATGTGGTGCTGGTCAACGGCCGCAAGTCGGGTTCCATGTCGCGCAACTTCGATGAGGTCATCAAGAGCATGCCTGCATCGTCGATAAAGCGCATAGAGGTCATCACCAACCCTTCGATGAAGTATTCGGCCGAGGGCGTCGGCGGCGTGCTGAACATCATCACCGACCGCTCGTCGCTCGACGGCTACAACGGCAGCGTCTCGGCCGGGTTCAGGAACTACTTCGACAATACGTGGGGCACGAACGAGTCGGTCAACTTCTCGCTCCAGCGCGGCCGCTTCGCCCTCACGTCGGCATTCTACTATTCGCAGTCGTGGGCCGGCGACTCGTTCTACGGCGGAGAGGACGGTACCATCAACAACCTCGTGGAGGGTGCCGGCTATGACCATATGACGATGTCGGGCCGCCGCAAGTTCGACATGAGGAATCTCTACGGAAATGTCAACGCCAGCTTCCAGATTGACTCGCTGAACCTGCTGACGGCCGAAATAAGCGCATGGGGCGGCAAGTCGCGACTGCCGTACGGCTCCAAGGAGAGCTATTTCGGACCGGATGACAACCTGCTCTACACGAACGAGGGGTGGAACAACTACGGATTCTCATGGTCCGGAGTCGACATCACGCTCGGATACCAGCGCTCGTTCGGCCGCGACGACCATACGCTCGCCGTATCTAACGTGACAACTATCTTCCCGCCGTCGTACGACAGGAGCCTGAGCTACGTGCAACCCGTTGCGGCAGGGGCGGTCCCGGACCCGTTGCAGATGTACTCCATCTACAACAACTCCCGCCAGCGAGACGTGGCCAACGAGTTCCAGCTCGACTACAGCAACAGGATAACCTCGCACCATGCCGTCGAGGCCGGCATGAAGTACTCCTATGAGTTCACGCGCGAGCGTTCTACATCGACATATGCCGATGCTGCCGACGTCCCGACCTCCGAGACATTCGGACTGGCACGCCTCTCGAAACACATCCTGGCCGCCTATGCCGGCTACTCCTACACTACGGAGAAGTTCTCGGGCCGCGCCGGTGCGCGCCTGGAGAGCGCATGGTACAGGCTCAACAACTTCGAGAGCGGCACCGCCGCGCCGACCGGCGAGTCGCAGGTATACGACAATGCGCTGGTCAATGCCGTGCCGTACGTCTCGCTGACATACATGCCGTCGGCCGCTCACTCGCTGTCGTTCTCCTATTCGGAACGCCTTTCGCGGCCGAGCATATACTCCATGTCGCCGTTCGTCGAGGAGGGCACCATGAGCCGGGATTACGGTAACCCGAACCTGCGCACGGGAGTGTCGCACTCGCTGCAGCTCAAATATTCCTACACCGACAACAAGGTGACATTCATTGCCGGGGCACGGACCATGCTCTCGAACAACCTGATTGTAAACAAAATCTTCATCGACGACGAGGGCTATTTCAACAAGACATATTCCAACGGCGGCCGCATGCGCTCCTACATGGGCGACGTAAGTGTCTCGTACCGTCCTGCCACGCGCTTCAACATGTCGTTCAGCTTCAGCGGCGGATGGAGCGACTACCGCCTGCCGAGCCTGGCGATGCGCAATGACGGCTGGTCGTTCACGCAGTCGCTCAACCTTTCGATAGGCCTTTGGAAGGGCTCGCGCCTGACGCTGTCGGAGTATCTCCTCAAGATGGAACCAAACCAGATGGTGGAGAATGCCTCGCTGGTGCTGATGACGGGTGCGTCGCTGAGCCAGAAACTTCTGAAGGACAAGCTCGAACTCAACCTGATGGTGAACAACCCGCACGAGAAGTACTCCTCCATATCGGTGGAGCACTCCAATGCCACGACATCGCTCTGTCAGAAATCGATGTGGCTGTCGCGCTCCATACGGTTCTCCGTTACGTGGCGTTTCGGCGGCAGCGGCGTCATGGTCAAGAGAGTGAACCGTAATACGAACGACATGTCGGAGAGCGTCGGCAAGGGCGGTTCCGGCGGGGCAGGTGTCGGCGGCGGTATGGGCGGCATGTAGTCCCCGTTCCGACATCCACAGGACTTTCAACGGATATGCGTCCGGTGCGAAATGTGTCGCGCCGGGCGGTTTTTTTTATTAAGGCGCGGAAATTCAACGCTTTTTTTATATTTTTGCAGGCGGAAAAATATCGGAACTACATAAAAGCATTCATATTATGACAATTAACGCAGCAGACATCAAAATCGGCATGTGCATAGAGATGGACCGCAAGACCTATCTTGTGGTAGATTTCCAGCACTGCAAACCGGGAAAGGGACCAGCATTCGTCCGTTCCAAGCTCAAGAATCTCGAAAACGGCCGCGTGATAGAGAACACTTTCTCGTCCGTGACGCAGAAAATCGAGCAGGTGCGCGTTGAGCGCCGCCCGTACCAGTTCACCTATGAGGACGATCTGGGCGCACACTTCATGCACTGCGAGACCTTCGAGGAGATTACCATCGACAAGAACCTCATAGAGAACTACGACCTGATGGCCGACGGCCAGATCGTTGAGGTGATGTACCGTACCGACAACGACGCCGTTCTGTCGGCCGAACTCCCTCCGATCGTAGACATGGAGGTGACCTATACCGAGCCGGGCATCAAGGGCGATACAGCATCGACCAACTCGCTCAAGCCGGCAACGGTGAATACGGGAGCAACCATCAAGGTGCCGCTCTTCATCAACACGGGCGACAAGATCCGCGTCGACACCCGCACCCGCGAGTACTACGAGCGCATCAAGTAGTGCCGTCCCGCTCGCAAGGGATACGGGAGAGAGGTCCGCTTCTCTCCCGTTCTTTTTGTCGCAAGTTGAGTTTTTTGCGGTCCGATATTTGTTTGCACGGACTAAATGTCATATATTTGAAACGTCGGAGAGCCGCCCGAGCGGCCCCGCCATTAACAAAAGAAATTTGAAAAATATGAAAAAGTATGTTTGCACCGTCTGCGAGTGGGTCTATGACCCGGAGGTGGGCGACCCGGAGGGCGGCATAGCTCCCGGAACTCCGTTCGAGGATATACCGGAAGACTGGGTATGCCCGGTCTGCGGAGTAGGCAAGGAGTCTTTCGAACAGATCGACTGAAAAGTGAGAGGGGAGGCGTAAACCTCCCCTTTTCGTATCTGCCGGATGCTTTTTTCCGGCATGCGTCCCTTGCGGGATATGCGAAAAAGAGTATATTTGCATGAACAGGCAAACTGATTGGCTGAAGAGTATGGAGGAGAGACATTTTCCGGATGACAGGGAGCGGCGTGAGGCGATAGTGCTGCTGCATGCCGAGAGGTGTTCGTGCGTCATATGCAAGGACGGCCGCATGCGGACGTTCCGCGAACGCGGTGTGAAAGACCTTTACCGGCTTCTGAAGGAGGAGCCGGAGTTCCTGCGCGGTGCATTCGTCGCAGACAAGGTGGTGGGCAAGGCTGCGGCGTCGCTGATGATTCTCGGCGGCATATCGGGTCTGCATGCCGATGTGGCGAGTGAACCGGCAATGTCGCTGTTGAAGAGCTGCGGCGTCGATGCCGAGTGTACGGAGTGCGTACCTCACGTAATCAACCGCAGCGGTACGGACTGGTGCCCGCTTGAAAAGCGGTGCTTCGGGCTGGAGACCCCGCAGGAGTGCCTTGCCTCCATTGAGGAGTTCCTTGCCGGTCTCGGCAAATAGGCTGGGCCGGATGCCGCGCGGGATTGCATGTGCCTACCCGTGCGCAGGCCGTTGAGGTGAAATCGACAAACATTTTCGGATATGACAAAAAGACTGGGATTCGGACTTATGCGCATGCCGCTGCTCGACGAGAACGTCCCATCGTCGGTGGATGTGGTACAGGTGGAGCGTATGGTGGATACCTTCATCGAGCGCGGATTCACATATTTCGACACGGCATACATGTACCACGACTTCAAGAGCGAGTGTGTGGCGCGTGAGGCTCTGGTGAAACGTCACGGCCGCGACACGTTCACGCTCACGTCGAAACTGCCGATTGTCTTCCTGAAAAAGGAAGGGGATCAGGAGCGCATATTCGACGAGCAGCTTGAAAAGTGCGGGGTAGACTATTTCGACTACTACCTGCTGCACAACCTTACGGGTGCCAGCTACGAGACGGCGTGCCGTCTGGGAAGTTTCGACTTCGTGCAGCGCAAGAAGGCCGAGGGCCGCATACGCCATGTCGGATTCTCGTTCCACGACAAGGCGGAACTGCTGGACAGGATACTTACGGAGCATCCGGAGGCGGAGTTCGTGCAACTGCAGATCAACTATCTGGACTGGGACAACGAGAGCATACAGTCGCGGCTGTGCTATGAGACGGCACGCCGCCACGGCAAGCCCGTGATTGTCATGGAGCCGGTCAAGGGCGGATCGCTCGCCCGTGTTCCGGAGGAGGTGGAGCGGCTCTTCCGCAGCATCGATCCCGACGCTTCGCCGGCATCGTGGGCCATACGCTATGCCGCCGGTCTTGACGGGGTCATGATGGTGTTGAGCGGCATGTCGTCGCTTGAGCAGCTGGAGGACAACACCTCGTTCATGAACGACTTCAAGCCGCTTTCGGAGCGCGAACTCGCTGCCGTTTCGCAGGCCGTGGAGATTATCAACCGCTCGATAGCCATACCGTGCACAGCCTGCCGCTACTGTACGGACGGATGCCCGCAGCACATAGCCATACCGGAGTACTTCGCCATATACAATGCCGACAAGCAGTCCGTGAACCAGGGATTCTCGGTGCAGCAGACATACTACGACAACTATGCGCTCACGCATGGCAAGGCTTCGGACTGCATAGCCTGCCGCAAGTGCGAAAGGTCGTGCCCGCAGCACCTCCCGATAGTGGAGTATCTGAAAAAGGTCGCGGAGACGTTCGAACATTGACGTGGCCGAATCGGGGGCTTTGCGGCGTCGGCGAATCATGCATTCGCCGACGCCGTTTCGTTTGTGCTTCCGGGGCGTCGCGCCGCGTGCCTTACGCCGCCTCCGTGGCGGGATAAAAAAATCCGAAATAATTGTATATTATCGGCAAAGATGCATATATTTGTAGGTTGAAATAATGCATATATGTCTGACAACAGGTTGAGAATAGGTATTACGCAGGGAGATGCCAACGGCATCGGGTGGGAAGTGATTCTCAAGGCTCTGTCGGGCCCGTCGATGCCCGAGATGTTCGTCCCGGTGGTCTACGGCACCCGCAGCATAGCTGATTTTTACGCTGCACGGATAGAGGATTTCGAACCGATACAGTTCAATGTGTGCCAGTCGGCCCGTGAGGCCAGACGCGGCCGTGTCAACCTTATCGAGTGCGGCAAAAAGGATATACGTGTGGAACCCGGATGCGAATCCGAAGAGGCGGCCAGGGCGGCACTCGATGCCCTTGAGTGCGCGGCGTCGGATTTGCGTGACGGCGAGATAGATGCCGTGGTGACGGCACCGATAAGCAAGGAGTCGATGAAGTCGGTTGGTTTCGGGTTTACGGGCCATACCGAGTACTTCGCATCGGTTCTCGGCGGAGATCCGATGATGATCATGTGCAGCGACGTTATGAGGGTGGCGCTCATGACCATCCATATCCCGGTCGAGAAGGTTGCCTCCTCGCTTACGAAGGAGGGTATCGTGGCTTCGCTCGAGGAGCTGCGGAGGACGCTCAAGCGCGATTTCGGCGTTGTCGAGCCGCGCATAGCGGTGATGTCGCTCAACCCGCATGCGGGTGACGGCGGACTGCTCGGAACGGAGGAGCGGGACATCATAGCTCCGGCCGTCGTCGAGGCTTGTGAACGAGGCGTGCTCGCATTCGGTCCGCTGGCGGCCGACGGACTCTTCGCCGGAGGTGGTTACGGTAAGTACGACGCCATGCTGGCCATGTACCATGACCAGGGCCTGGCCCCGTTCAAGGCCCTTTCGCCCGACGGTGTGAACTTCACGGCCGGACTGGACCGCGTACGCACCTCGCCCGACCACGGTGTGGCGTATGACATCGCGGGACGCGGCGTGGCCGATCCGCAGTCGATGCGCAACGCCATATATGCCGCCATCGACATCGTGCGCCGCCGTGAGGCTTACGACGAATGGAGCCGCAATCCGCTCGAACGATTCGAGCGCGACAAGGGCCGCGACGTATCCGTGAAGGACCTCCCGGATACCGAGCCGCAGGAGTAGGGCATGGTTTGCAGGGTGCCGCTGACCTCCGCCATGGACGGAAAATTGCGGCGAGCCGGCGACGGCTTCCTGCATTTGGATATGAATTTGAAAACAGCGCAACTGGGAGGTAATCCGTCTCGTTATTGTGGAGCCTCGAAGGCGCGGAACATAAAAAACAACTAAAAATTAAAAAACACTATGGTTAAAGTGACGTTTCCCGACGGTTCGGTACGTGAATATGCCGCGGGAACAACTGCCTATCAGGTAGCCGAGAGTATCAGCCCTCGTTTAGCTGCGGACTCTCTGGCCGCTTCGGTAAACGGCGTGACGGTCGACCTGTCGCGTCCGATTGAGGAGGATGCCTCCGTAAAATTCTACAAATGGGACGACGCCGAGGGCAAGCATGCCTTCTGGCACACCTCGTCGCACCTTTTGGCCGAGGCTCTGGAGTCCCTCTATCCGGGCATCAAGTTCGGAATAGGTCCGGCCATCGAGCAGGGATTCTACTATGATGTCGACTCGCCGACTCCGATTCAGGAGGCCGACCTGCCGAAGATCGAGGCGAAGATGGTCGAGCTCTCCCGCAACAAGGAGCCGCTCGTACGCAGCGAGGTGTCGAAGGCCGATGCCCTGAAGACCTTCACCGAGAAGGGCGACGAATACAAGTGCGAACTCATCCGCGACCTTGAGGACGGAACGATCTCGTTCTACACCAACGGCTCGTTCACCGACCTTTGCCGCGGCCCGCATATCCCGAATACGGGACTCATCAAGGCGATAAAGCTCACCTCCGTTGCCGGTGCCTACTGGCGCGGCGACGAGCACAACAAGATGCTGACGCGAATCTACGGCATCTCCTTCCCGAAGAAGTCGATGCTCGACGAGTATCTGGTGATGCTGGAGGAGGCCAAGAAGCGCGACCACCGCAAGCTGGGCAAGGAGCTCGAGCTCTTCACCTTCTCGCAGCGCGTGGGCCAGGGCCTTCCGTTGTGGCTGCCGAAGGGCGCGGAGCTGCGCGACCGTCTGGAGCGCTTCCTGCGCAAGATACAGAAGGACTACGGCTACAAGCAGGTCATAACCCCGCATATCGGAAACAAGGAGCTGTACGTGACTTCGGGCCACTATGCCAAGTACGGCAAGGATTCGTTCCAGCCAATACATACGCCGATAGAGGGCGAGGAGTACCTGCTCAAGCCGATGAACTGTCCGCACCACTGCGAGATATACCGCAGCAAGCCGCACTCGTACAAGGATCTTCCGGTGCGTCTGGCCGAGTTCGGAACGGTTTACCGCTACGAGCAGTCGGGCGAGCTTCACGGACTTACGCGCGTGCGCAGCTTCACGCAGGACGACGCCCACATGTTCGTGCGTCCTGACCAGTTGCTCGATGAGTTCGAGAAGGTAATCGACATCGTGCTCTACATATTCAAGACGCTCAAGTTCGACAAGTATACGGCACAGATTTCGCTGCGCGACCCTAACGACAAGTCGAAGTATATCGGTTCGGACGAGAACTGGGAGAAGGCCGAGAACGCCATCATTGAGGCGGCGAAGGCAAAGGGACTGAAGACCGTCGTGGAGTATGGCGAGGCCGCATTCTACGGCCCTAAACTCGACTTCATGGTCAAGGACGCCCTCGGCCGCAGCTGGCAGCTCGGTACGATACAGGTTGACTACAACCTCCCGGAGCGTTTCGATTTGACCTACAAGGGTGCCGACGACAAGCTCCACCGCCCGATAATGATTCACCGTGCGCCGTTCGGCTCGATGGAGCGTTTCGTGGCTGTCCTGCTCGAGCATACGGCCGGCAAGTTCCCTCTGTGGCTTACGCCTGACCAGGCCGTGGTTCTGCCGATTTCGGAGAAGTACAACGACTACGCCAGCGAGGTTGTGGAGTATCTCAACCGCCACGATGTCCGCGCCTGCATCGACGACCGCAACGAGAAGATCGGCCGCAAGATCCGCGACAACGAGCTCAAGCGTATTCCGTTCCTGCTCATCGTCGGCGAGAAGGAGATGGCCGAGCGTACGGTATCGGTACGTGCGCAGGGAGCCGGCGACCAGGGCTCGATGACACTCGACGCCTACTGCGACCATGTGAAGAGGCTGGTGAGCGAGGAGATAGACGAAGACAAATTGCAATAGACTGAATTTTCGAACAACAAGATTATTAGATGGCAGGATTAAAACCGTTTCCACCGCGCCCGCAGGGACATGGGAACAATCAGAACCGGGGACCTCGCAAGGTGAAGGAGAACCCGAACCGCATCAACAACGAGATTACGGCTCCGACGGTGCGCATTGTCGGCGACAATGTCGAACCCAACCTCGTGGTGCCTATCGCCAGGGCTTTGGCTATGGCCGACGAGATGGATCTGGATTTGGTGGAGATATCTCCGACCGCGACGCCTCCAGTATGCCGCATCGTCGACTATCAGAAGTTCCTCTACCAGCAGCGCAAGAAGCAGAAGGAGATAAAGGCCAAGCAGACGAAGGTCGTGATCAAGGAGATACGCTTCGGACCGCAGACCGACGATCATGACTACAACTTCAAGCTGCGCCATGCCGAGAACTTCCTCAAGGAGGGCGCGAAGGTGAAGGCCTATGTCTTTTTCCGCGGACGAAGCATCGTCTTCAAGGAGCAGGGCGAGATACTGTTGCTCCGCTTTGCCACCGACCTGGAGGCGGTTGCGAAGGTTGAGATGATGCCTACGCTCGAAGGTAAGAAGATGAACATGATACTTGCTCCGAAGCCGAAGAAGGGATAGGCTCTGCTTCGACGGGCGATGCTCTACATAATTGTGCGGGGCCGGCAATCTGTTGCCGGCCCCGCTGTTTTTTTTGGGGGGGGGTGAGGAAAGGGAGTCCGTGGTGTCAGAACTTGTGTACGGGACGGATGGCATAACCCATTTTGCCCGTTGCCTCTTTATAGGCGTAACCGGAACTTATCGTATAATAGTCCGGAATCAAATCGAATATTGACAGAGTCAGAACCTTTATCTCTCCTTTTGACAGAAAGATAAAAACCTTATCATGGTCCGAACATTCCGTTGAAGACAGGATGCTCTCTCCGATTTTCATCGGAGTGCCTCCGATACTCTCTATCCTGGAATTGAACCCGTTCAGGTAGAACTCCTCCCATTCGGTATTCGATTTTCCTCCGTTGGCTGCCTTTACAATATATTCGACTTCATTTATGGCCGGCAGGTACCATCCGTCGCCGTACTCGAGACATCGCTTGAATGCCGGAAAATCGTTCCAGTCCAATCCGTTCTCCTCTATTGCCCGTCCTACGGCCCGCATGTTTTCCATTCCGTCGTCATGGCTTGTGGCTCCTATTGACTGGTCTGCGAGGCTTTTGTGACACCATATCTGGTCCTTGAACCTGAACCTGGAGCCTTTCTGCCCGACAACTCCGTGTGGCGCCATTATCAGCCCATGCCGGCCGTCATCGGTAACGTGGACGACTATGCCGAGCAACCCGTTCTCCTGGTAGATGTCGCCGATGCGGTATGCATATTTGTTCACCGATCCCGATTCGGATTCCGTTACGTCGGCTTCCTTATTCCCGAATACCTCCATGTCTCCGTTCTGGAACCTTATGCGGAAGACCTCGGAAGTCTTGACTGTATACAGCGGGCCGTCGGGATTGCTCCATCTGCGGTATTTTATCTCTGTCTGTGAAATCTCCTCGATTTTCGCCTGAATCTCCTCGGTGTCGAGCTTCAGTATCGTATCCTGTGCGGCGGCGTTTCCGACAAGAAACAGGAGAAATGCTGAGAATATCGCTTTTTTCATCTCTTTGTTGCTTTATCGGGTTGATTGTTGCAGGCTGGTTTGCGGATTCTTCTTTATCTTGAACCGGTATGTGAACATCACGCCGAAATTGTAGCTCCATGACGTGTTGTTCCCGTTCCAAATCTCCGGCTTGAAGATGTTCGTCGGCACGACAGACATGTGCCATCCGAGGTCTATATGTTTGCCTATGCAGAATCCGAACTGTTCAAAAAACTCGAACGTTACCGGACAGCTGTTTTTATATTCGTTGGTCTTTATACCTTTATAAATCATTTTGGAGTTTGTCAGTATGCCGAGTCTGAATCCCGGAATCCAGTACATCAGTCCGCCTCGCACGCCGACTCCAATTTCCAGATTTAGATAGTCGGTACGTACTATGTCCGCGCCCTCTATGCCTAAATCTCCTCCGCGCATGGCATATTCGAGCCCACTGTGCAGGAACCATTTTCCGCTTTCGTATTTCGACAGATAGTACTCGAAGGTGGCTCCCACAGAGCCGAAGAAGCGTATGCCGCTGCTCCCTTTTATTACGCTGCCGGTCGAAGGCTCATATCCGTTGTCAAGAAACAACATGCTCAGGGTCGGCATGATTCTCGCTCCGATTTCGAACCGCGTATCCCTCTCTTTTTTTACCAACACGGGCTTCGTCACGTTCTGCGGAGCGAATATCGGTTTCTCCTTCTCCTGCGGTTTCTTCTCGGCGAAGGTGTCTTTCGATCCGTCCGAATACTTAATCATGAATATGTCGGCCGTCGGGACTGTGTAGGTCGGGCCGCTCTGGTTAGACCACTTCTTGAACTTCACTTCATCGGATGATACCTCCAGAACCTTGACCTGCTGTTCGTTGCCGTTTCGGTGGATTATCAGGTCCTGGGCAGCTGACATTCCGCACAAGGCGATGACGGCAAACATCGATAGTAAAAATCTTTTCATTTTTATATGAGAGTCGTTGTCCCGCCAGCCCCGAACGGGTAACCACAATAAAGAAAGCGTGGAACTGAAATCCCACTTACGGAAACAGGCTCTGGTAAACCTTTATGACTAAATAGGATACAATCCCACGCCACGAGACGTGACGCAGAAAGAATCATGCCTATCTTCGCCATTTTTGAAATTTACCAGATTTCGTTTCCGGAAGACAGAACTTACGCTTTCGCGAATGCAATATGTAAGCAACTCCATTGGTTGCCTGTACAAAGTTAGAAAAAATTTCTCAATACGACGTCAACTCGCGAATTATGATTAAATTTGTGTACGGCCGCATGCAGGTAAACGGCCTCCCATCAGGTTTTGATATGGATATCGTCGACAGGATGTTTTCAATAGGCTCGGATGCCGATTTCGAGTGTGCGGCGTTGGAACTGTTCGACTTCCAGAGCCGGCACTGCGACCCTTATGCCCGCTACGTGGAGCTTCTCGGCATCGACAGGTCGTCGGTGAGGCACAGCGGAGACATACCGATGCTGCCTATAGAGCTGTTCAAGACGCACGACGTATATTGCGGCGAAAAGCCTCCGCAGGCGGTATTCACGTCGAGTGCGACTACGGGAATGACCTCTTCGCACCACATGATGGCCGACCTGTCGCTCTACGAGCGCGACTTCCGCGCGTGTTTCGAGCGCTTCTACGGCGAGCCGTCGCGCTGGAGCCTCTATGCGCTCCTGCCGAACTACCTGCAGCGCAAGGGGTCGTCGCTCGTATACATGGCCGACCGCCTGATTCGGGAGTGCGGCAGCGGAGGGTTCTATCTCGACGACTACGACCGCCTGGCCGCCGACATGGCCGCCGACGCCAAGCCGAAGATACTGCTCGGTGTGACCTACGCGTTGCTCGACATGGCCGAGAGGGGCATAGGGATTCCCGAAGGCACCGTAGTCATGGAGACCGGCGGGATGAAGGGCCGCCGGCGCGAGATGCCGAAAGAGGAGCTGCACGCCCTGCTGTGCGGGGCCTTCGGCGTGGAGTCGATACACTCCGAATACGGCATGGCCGAACTTACCTCGCAGGCCTACTCCTCCGGGAACGGACTGTTCTACTGCCCGCCGTGGATGAAGGTCCTGACGCGCGACGTGAACGACCCGTTCGCCCGACTTGAGCCTGGACGCCGGGGCGGAATCGACATAATAGACCTCGGTAACGTATGGTCGTGCGCCTTCCTGCAGACGCAGGACGCGGGCACGGTATTTGCCGACGGAGGTTTCCGTATCGAGGGACGTCTGTCGGGAAGCGACATCAGGGGGTGCAATCTGCTCGTACAGTGATGAGATACGAAAAACGACAACTCGAAAGGCTCCATGCCGAACTCCTCGACATCCTTGCCGAGGTAATCCGCGTGTGCGACCTGCACGGCATACCGTACTTCATACAGGGAGGTACGGCCATCGGCGCACTGTTCAGCCGCGGCATCGTGCCGTGGGACGACGACATCGACCTGGGTATGACGCGCGAGAACTACGACAGGTTCCTGGAGGTGGCGCCGTCGACGCTGCGTCCGGGGTACTTCCTCGAGTGGTTCGGGACGGAACCGAACACGCCGTTCTATTTCGCCAAGGTCAAGAAGAACAACACGCTCTTCGTGGAGGAGATGTTCCGCAACATGGACATCCACCACGGCATATTCGTCGACATATTCCCGTACGACCGCATTCCGGACAATCCGGTGTGCGAGCGCATCCACCGTTTCCGCAGCCGTTTCTGGATAAACTGCTTCATCGGGAAGGAGATATGGTTGTGGCGGTGGTTCGGGCGCTGCGAGATAGACGCGCCCCTGCCCAAATCGGCGTTGAGTTGCCTTGCGATAAGGCTCGTATGTGCGGCGATGTCGCGCAGGAGCATATACAGGCGCATGTGCCGCGTGCTGGGGACATACAACGGGCGCGACTGCAGCCGTGTGAACATCGTCCGCATGCCGCGCGACCAGATTCTCCGCAGCAACATTGAGAATCCGGTGAGGATGCCGTTCGGAGGCATGGAGGTGTGGGCACCGCGCGATGTGGAGTCTTATCTGCGGCACCATTACCCGAACCTGCGCCCCGACCTGCCGGAGGAGGAGCAGATAAACCATGCGCCGTACAGGCTTTCGTTCGATACGACAAAAGAGGAGGAGTGAATATGACACGTTCCCCGGTTAAGATACTTTCGATAATCGTCCCCACGTACAACATGGAGGCTCTGCTGCCCCAGTGCGTGGAGTCGGTGCTCCGCACGCCGTCGCTTGCGGCCGTGGAGGTCGTGATAGTGGATGACGGCAGCCGTGACGGCTCGCTGCGCATCGCCCGCAACTACGAACGCCGCTATCCCGATACGGTGGTCGTGATAGACAAGCCGAACGGCAACTACGGCTCGACCGTGAATGCCGCACTGCCGCTGGTTCGCGGACGTTATGTCCGCATACTCGACTCCGACGACTGCTTCGAGGGCGGCAGGATTGCCGATTACATTGCCGCACTGCGGAAACTGGACGGGACGGACATGATTGTGTCGCCGTTCAGCGAGGTGGGGCGCGGCGGTCGCGTGCGCCATATCGACTACGACGTATATTCGCGCCATCCCTATGAGTGGATGCGCCCGTACGACGCCGAGCAGATATTCGCCGACGGCAGACTGCGTTTCTTCATGATGCATTCGGTGTGCTACCGTACCGGGCTGTTGCGTGAAATGGGTTACGTGCAGACCGAGGGCATATCGTATACCGACCAGGAGTGGGTCTTCTATCCGCTCTTCCGCGTCCGGAGTATCGCCTTCGTCGACATTCCGCTCTACCGCTACAATGCGGCGAGGGAGGGCCAGACGATGAGCCCTGCGGTGCAGTTGCGTGACATAGGGCATATGGTGAAGCTGACGGATTCGATGTCGTCGTTCTTCGTCTCCGCCGACAAGGGCGGCATGAGCTCCGCACGGATAGGGTTTCTCCGCGAGACGGTCAGAAACCGTATACGTATAATCCTGCGTAAGTACCTGCTTGAGATGCCGGACGGGAGCTTCGACCCATCCGCTTTTGACTCGGTGTATGCGGATCTGCGCGGCATGGCCGACCGTTGCGGGATAGGGGAGATAGACCTTCCGGTAAACCGTATGCTGAAGACCGACCTGCTTGTGCACTGGCTGGCGACAGGCAAACGCTATCCGGCATTTGTGCGCGGAGCCTTCCGCCTGGCCGACCGGCTGATGATGCGCATGCATGCGGCCATATTCAGGCGTTAGGGGAGAGCGAATCCCGATAGAAACGGAAACGGGTGCGGTTTTTCCGCACCCGTTTCCGACTGTTTAGATCCTTATAGCGCCTCGGCCTCATCGAGCCATGTCCGTGCCGTGGCGTCGGACGGCATGCGCCAGTCCCCGCGCGGGGAGAGCGACACGGACCCCACCTTCGGCCCGTCAGGTACGGCCGAACGCTTGTACTGCTGCGAGAAGAACCTGCGCAGGAACACCTTGAGCCAGTGCTTTATCGTGTCGTCGGAGTACCTTCCGCCGAAGGCGAGCGATGCGAGGAAACATATCTTCTTCGGAGTGAACCCGTTGCGCATGAAGTGGTAGATGAAGAAGTCGTGTAGCTCGTACGGCCCGACGAGGTCCTCCGTCTTCTGTGCTATCTCTCCGTTCTCGGCTGGGAGCAGTTCGGGACTTACCGGCGTGGCGACTATGTCGTGCAGCGTGGCGCGGACGCGGCCGTCGGCGTCGTTCTCCGCAACCCACTCCACAAGTACGCGCACGAGGCTCTTCGGAATCGAGCAGTTGACATTGTACATCGACATGTGGTCGCCGTTGTAGGTGGCCCAGCCGAGAGCCGCCTCGCTCAAATCGCCCGTTCCGATCACCATTCCGCCAGTCATGTTGGCGATGTCCATCAGTATCTGGGTGCGCTCGCGCGCCTGTGCGTTCTCGTATGCCGTGCTGCGGTCCGACGAATCGAGTCCGATGTCGGCGAAGTGCTGCTCGCAGGCCTTGCGGATGGATATCTCGCGGATTGTCACACCGAGAGCCTCCATCAGCGTCACGGCATTGTCGTGCGTGCGGTCCGTCGTGCCGAATCCCGGCATCGTCACGGCCGTTATGCCCTTGCGGTCGAGTCCGAGCATGTCAAACGTCGCCACCACGGCCAGCAGGGCGAGCGTCGAGTCGAGCCCGCCCGATATCCCTATCACGGCACTGCGGCAGCCGGTGTGCGACAGTCTCTGCGCGAGACCTGCCGTCTGTATGCTGAACACCTCGCGGCATCCGGCGTCGAGGTCGTGCGGAATGAACGGCGCCGACGGTATCTCGCGCGTAACGGGGCTCTGTGCAATGACTGCCGGTACCGGGATCACTTCATAGCGCCCGTCGAGATTGATGAACGAGGTGTGCCTGCGCCTCTCGTTCTCGAGATACTCGACGTCGATATCCGCCACGGTCAGCTCCGGCCTGCGGATAAACCTCTCCTTGGCCGTTATTATGGTGCCGTTCTCGGCTATGATGCCGTTCCCGGTGAATACGAGGTCGGTCGACGATTCGCCGATGCCTGCCGAGCAGTATATGTATCCGCTCAGCGTACGCGCCGACTGCTGCTCGACCAGCGAACGGACGTAGGCATGCTTGCCTACTATCTCCGGCGTGGCAGACTGGTTGAACAGGAGCAGCGCCCCGCTCAGTGCCATGTCCGACGACGGCGGCGCCGGCACCCACAGGTCCTCGCATATCTCCACTCCGAAACTTATGCCCTCTATCGAGAACATGATGTCGCTGCCGAAGCGTACCTTCTGGCCGCACAGCTCGATCTCGGTGTTGCGGATGTCGCGTCCCGACGAGAACCAGCGGCTCTCGTAGAACTCCGAGTAGTTCGGTATGTAGCTCTTCGGCACTACGCCGCAGATCCGGCCTGCGGCAGTCACCACGGCACAGTTGTAGAGGTTGTTCTTGTAGGTTATCGGCATACCGACGATTGCAACCGAAGGAATCTCCATCGCAAGGAGTTCGGAGAGTGCCTCCTCGGCCGCATCGAGCAGCCGCGACTGCTGGAACAGGTCGCCGCAGGTGTATCCGGTTATGGAGAGCTCCGGGAATACGGTTATGCTCACCCCCTCGCCCTCGGCCCTGCGGAGCAGTTCGGCCGTAGCCTCGATATTGTGGCGGCAGTCGGCGATACGCACCATCGGCGTCGCGGCGGCCACCTTTATGAATCCGTATCTCTTCATACAGACTTGTTTTGGTCTTGCTTCACTATTTCGCCCAGAGCGTAGCGAGGTTGATAATAACCCGCATCGCCTTCTCCATCGAGTCGAGCGAGCAGTACTCGAATTTGCCGTGGAAGTTCATGCCTCCGGCAAAGATGTTCGGGCACGGCAGCCCCATGAACGAGAGGCGTGCTCCGTCTGTTCCGCCGCGTATGGGCCTTACGAGCGGCTTCACGTCGGCCATGCGCATCGCCTCGAGAGCCTTGTCGATGACCTGCGGATGCGGCTCGACCATCTTGCGCATGTTGTAGTACTGGTCCTTGAGCGTGAGCGTCAGCACCTGCTCGCCGTACTTCTTCTTGAGCATGTCGACGACGCTCCACATCCACACCTTGCGGCGCTCGAAACGCTCGGCGTCGTGGTCGCGGATGATGTACGATATGTTAGCCTGCTCGACCGTGCCGTTGATGCCCACACAGTGGTAGAAGCCCTCGTAACCTTCGGTGTATTGCGGGCGCTCCTGTGCCGGAATCATCGAGTCGAGTTCGCAGGCCACCTCTATCGCGTTTATCATCTTGCCCTTGGCGTATCCCGGGTGGACGTTGCGGCCGTTGATCTGTATCTTGGCCGAGGCGGCGTTGAAGTTCTCGTATTCGAGCTCGCCTTCGTAGCCTCCGTCCATCGTGTAGGCGAAATCCGCGCCGAAGGCCTTCACGTCGAAGAAGTCGACGCCGCGGCCTATCTCCTCGTCGGGAGTGAAGCCGATGCGGATTTTGCCGTGCCTGACCTCCGGGTGCGACATCAGATACTCCGCCGCACTCATTATCTCGGCCACGCCGGCCTTGTCGTCGGCTCCCAGCAGCGTCGTGCCGTCGGTATGTATGAGGGTGTGCCCGATGAAGTTCTCCAGCTCCGGAAACTCCTCCACGCGCATGGTCAGGGCGTTGTTCAGCACGATGTCCCCTCCGTCGTAGTTCTCTATGATACGCGGGCGCACGTTCTCGCCGCTCATGTCCGGCGACGTGTCGACGTGTGCGAGGAAACCTATTACCGGTGCGTTTTCGCAACCCTCGCTTGCGGGGATTGTACCCATGGCATACCCGTATTTGTCTATCGACACCTCGGTCAGCCCGAGCGCCTTCATCTCGTCGACGAGCATGTTCAGTAGCGTCCACTGTTTCTGCGTCGAAGGGAACGTCTCGCTCTCCTCGGCACTCTGCGTGTCGACGGCGACGTATTTCAGAAATCTCTCCTTAAGTTCCATATATCTCTCTTTTATCCGTTATTCCTCCTTTTTCGCACGCATCGTGTGTACGATGACATAGACGATTATTGCGACGTACATCGCCAGACCGAGCCATTCGGCATTCTTCGATCCTGCCCACGCCGCATTGTACCAGTCTACCTCGGCAAACTTGAGTATTGCCGATACCACGCCCATGAGTGCGCCGCCGGCGATAAGGCCCGATGCGATGAGCGTTCCGCGGTCGAAACGCGCCTTGTTGAGAGCCTCGTCCTTCGAGCGCGAGGATACGAACCATGCGATGAGTCCGCCCACAACCAGCGGGGCGTTGAGCGACATCGGAATGAACATTCCGAGCGAGAATGCCAGTGCCGGAACGCCGATTGCCGTAAGCGTCAGCGCGAGCACGGCACCCGCGAAGTAGAGCATCCACGGTGTTTCGCCTCCCTCCATCAGCGGCTTTATCACGGCTGCCATGGCGTTGGCCTGCGGGGCGACGAGCACGCTGTCCTCGCCGAAGCCGTAGGTCTGGTTCATAATCATCATCACTCCTGCTACGGTTGCGGCCGAAACCACCGTTCCGAGGAACTTCCATCCCTCCTGCTTGCGCGGGGTGCTGCCGAGCCAGTATCCGATTTTGAGGTCGGTGATGAAGCCGCCGGCCATCGAGAGTGCCGTACATACCACACCTCCGATTACCAGTGCGGCGGTCATTCCCTCCTTGCCCGTAAGGCCTATCGACACCAGTACGAGCGAACTCAATATGAGCGTCATCAGCGTCATTCCCGAAACCGGGTTGGTGCCGACTATCGCTATGGCGTTGGCTGCCACGGTGGTGAAGAGGAACGCTATGACGAAGACGATGAGCGTCGCGACAATGGTCTGCGTGAGGTTGTGCAGCACGCCGAACTGGAAGAAGCAGAATGCCGCGGCGAGCGTGGCGATGAGTACCGAAAGAATAGTGCGCATCGGCAGGTCGCGCTGCGTGCGCTCCACCGCCTCGTCGCCCTTCTTCTTGCCCTTGAGCTCGTTCACGGCCAGCGATGCGGCCTGTCGGATGATGCCCGCCTGTCGGATTATGCCGATGAGACCCGCCATGGCGATGCCGCCGATGCCGAGCGGACGTCCGATGCTGACATACAGGTCATTGGCGGTCACGGCAGCTGCGTCGGGCATGATGTATCCCGCGATCGGGATTATGACGAACCACACGAGGCACGAGCCCGCAGTGATTATGACGGCGTACTTGAGTCCGATGATGTATCCGAGTCCGAGTACGGCGGCCGAGGTATTGAGCGAGAGTTCGACCTTGAATCTCGACGCTATCTCGGTTCCCAGCGCCCCCATCTTGGTGGAGATGGTGTCGGTCCATGCGCCGAACGTGGCCACGACGAAGTCGTAGATTCCGCCGACGGCACCCGCTATGGCGAGAATCAGGGTCTGCTTGCCGCCTTTTTCGCCCGATACGAGAACTTCGGTCGTTGCGGTGGCCTCCGGGAACGGGTACTTGCCGTGCATCTCCTTGACGAAGTATTTGCGGAACGGTATCAGCAGCACGATTCCGAGCAGTCCGCCCAGCAGCGACGAGAGGAACACCTGGTAGAAGTGGGCCTCGAGTCCGAGGATGTAGAGTGCCGGCAGGGTGAATATGGCTCCGGCGACGATGACGCCCGAGCAGGCCCCGATGGACTGTATTATGACGTTCTCGCCGAGCATGCTATCCTTGCGCCGGAAGTTTCCGAACCCGACGGCGAGAATCGCTATCGGAATTGCGGCCTCGAACACCTGTCCGACCTTCAGCCCGAGGAATGCGGCTGCAGCGGAGAAAATCACGGCCATGATGATGCCTATCGTTACGGAATACGGGGTAGCCTCGGCCGGACGGCTCTGTGCCGGCATCACGGGCTTGTACTCTTCGCCCGGCTTGAGTTCGCGGTAGGCGTTTTCGGGCAGTGATGTAGTCGATTTGGTCTGCTTCATTGTAGAGTCTGTAAATGTGAAACGTGCAAAAAATCAATATCTGCAAAACTACTCAATTTGTGCGAAAAAAACAAGGAGAAGCGCATCGGCGCCTCTCCTTGTTCCGTTGTCGCACTATTCGATGCGGAATATGGCAGCGCTGACGGGCTGCATGGTGAAGGTGTGCGCCCCGGCATCGGTCCTGCATCGCGCATCCTTCGCGCCGGTGCCGTATACCCATACCGCCTTGCGGCCGAGCTTCGGCGCGGTCCCGGATGCCTTGCGTCCGCTCGGGTTCAGGACGACCACGTAGCGCTCCCCGCCTGAGCTGCGCTCGTATATCATCGGGTAGGGGTTGTCGGGGTCGCCGATGTACCGCCACTCCCCGTCGGCACCGAGCGCCGGCGTGCGGCCGCGCAGCGCTATGAGGCCGCGCACGTAGTTGAGCAGCGAGTTCGGGTCGTTCTCCTGTTCCGCCACGTTCGGGAACTCCGGCATGTTGTCCACCGGAAGGTAGAGCTTCGACGGGTCGGCGGTGGAGAATCCGGCATTCGCCGTGGTGTCCCACTGCATCGGTGTGCGGCATGTGGAGCGGTTGCGGCTCGAGAAGCTGCCCTCCTTCGGAGGTGCGTACTCGAGGTTGCGCATGCCCGTCTCCTCGCCGTAGTAGACGATCGGCGGAGCCGGCAGCGTGAGGAAGAGCGTCATGGCGACCTTCAGCTCCTGCGGCGTGTTGCGGTTCATGCGGTTCAGACGCCATATGTCGTGGCTGCACGTGGGCATGGAGGCGTAGCCGCCCGTCTTGCGCGAAGCCTCGTATACCTCGCGGTATATCTCCATCGGTTTGCGTATCTCGCCCTGCCCGCGCCTGTCGAAGTAGCATGCCGTAGGGTTCATCCTGTCGTCGGTCGCGCAGACCAGCGGACGGTATATCTTCCCGCCGACCTTGTTGTGTATCATCAGGTCGATGTCGAAGCCGGCACTGAGCGACTGCTTCGGCTCGGACCACTCCGAGAGCATGATGTTCTCGGGGTATTCGCGGCCGTACCACTCGAAAATCTCCCTCCAGAGCCTGCGTACGCCATCCCTCTCGGCATTGTCGCCCTTGACGAGCGACGAGGCCATGTCGACGCGGAATCCGTCCACCCCGCGGTCGCACCAGAAGCGTATGATGTTCTTCAGCTCGTTGCGCACGGCCGTCGGCCCCTCGTCGTCGTAGGATTGCTCCCATTCGTGTTTCGGGTTCGGATTGAGGTAACCGTAGTTGAGCGCCGGCTGTATGTCGAAGAAGTTTTTCAGGTAGTAGCCGTTGCGCGGGTAGTCGTTGTCGACGAACTTGCGCCCGGGGCGCTTCTCCGGCTTGCCGTCGGTCCAGATGTAGTAGTCGCTGTAGCGGTTGCGCTCCGCGCGGCAGGACTCCCTGAACCACGGGTGGTCGGCCGACGTGTGGCCTGCGACAAGGTCCAGAAGGACCTTTATCCCCTTTGCGTGGGCGTCGCGCACAAGGGCGTCGAGGTCGTCGTTCGTCCCGAAGCGCGGGTCGACGCGGTAGAAGTCGACGATGTCGTATCCGCCGTCCTTCCACGAACTGACGAAGCATGGCGAGAGCCATATGCAGTTGAACCCGACGCTGCGGATGTAGTCGAGCCTCGAGCGTATGCCTTCGAGGTCGCCGATTCCGTCGCCGTCGGAATCCATGTAGGATGACGGGTAGATGTGGTAGATGACGGCGTCGGAGAGCCACTTCGGGGTCTCCTTTGCCGCAACGGGACCGCAGACGAGCAGTGTCGCCGCAGCCGCAATTGACAGTAGCCGTTTCATGGTATGGATGTTTTGTGTGTTTCGGTGCCGTCGGCCGCAATCAGTCCGGATTGCGGCTTAATCGGGCGCTGCCGGTCAGAGCAGCGGTATCAGCCTTTCGAGTGCCATGCCGCGCGACCCCTTTACGAGAACGGTGGCTCCTGACGGAGGGCTCGCCTTCAGGTACTCTGCGGCCGAGTCCGTGTCGGGGAAGGTGCGGACGGCGGCATTCTCCGAAATGCCTGGTATGCTGCCGGCCGCAGCCGAAAATTCCCGGCCTATGAGCAGCAACTCGGCATCGGGAACGGCTGCCGCAAGGCAGACGATGCGACGGTGCTCCTCACCGGACCACCGGCCGAGCTCGAGCATGTCGCCGAGTATCAGCATCCGCTGCGCTGCCTCCCTTGCCGCCAGCGTCTCGATTGCCGCCTGCATGCTCGAAGGGTTGGCGTTGTAGCAGTCCGCAATCACTGTGTTGCGGCCGGTGCGGATGGTCTGCGAGCGGTTGTTGTCGGGCTCGTACGATGAGACGGCCTCGCGCATGCGTTCCATGTCGATATCGAAATATCTTCCGACGGCTATCGCCGCGGCCATGTTGGCGCGGTTGTACTCTCCGACCATGCGCGACGGTATTCCGTCGGCTATCGTGCGCGAGTAGTACTCGACGGCCATGTCTTCACGCTCGCGCGCCATTGCGACGAGCGTCGCATCCTCCGTCGGTACGAATGCGCGGCCGCCGTTGGCCTCGAGGAAGTCGAAGAGTTCGCCCTTGCCGCGGCGTATCCCCTCCACACCTCCGAAACCTTCGAGATGTGCACGGCCTATGTTGGTTATCAGTCCGTAATTCGGTTCGGATATGGCACACAGCGCGGCTATCTCGCCGCATGCGCTTGCCCCCATCTCGACGACGCCGAACTGCGTGTCGCGGGTCATCGACAGCAGCGTGAG
Organism: uncultured Alistipes sp.; assembly: GCA_944322005.1. Classification (GTDB taxonomy): domain Bacteria; phylum Bacteroidota; class Bacteroidia; order Bacteroidales; family Rikenellaceae; genus Alistipes. The sequence goes on along the minus strand of CALUNL010000004.1, from coordinate 217,301 downwards.
CGGAACTCCGATATGGTTGTTGAGGTTGCCGTGTGTGGCATATACCTCGAATTTCTCGGCGAGAACCCTTGCCGTGAGCTCCTTGGTGGTGGTCTTGCCGTTGCTGCCGACGATGCCTATTATGGGAATCGCAAGGCGCCTGCGGTGCTCGCGGGCGAGAGCCTGCAGGGCTTCGAGCGAGTTGCCGACACGTATGATGCGGTCGGCCAGGTCGGGATTCTCCGCCGCAGGGGAGTCGGAGTCGGCGACGGCATATCTGGCCCCGCCGCGCAGGGCGTCGGCAACGAAGCGGTTGCCGTCGAAGCGCTCGCCGCCGAGCGCGAAGAAGAGCGAATCGGGCACGATGCGCCGCGAGTCCGTGACAACGCACGAACACTCCTCGAAACAGCCATACAGTTCGTTGATGTCCGACATTGTCAGATGTGTTTGTCGCCGGTGTTGTACTTCACCTCGTCGATGTATTTCTTGATGTTCTGCTCGTCCGAGCGCGGGCATATGAGCAGCACGTCCTCCGTGTCGACCACGATGTAGTCGCGCAGTCCGCTGATCACTGCGATCTTGCCCGGCGGCACCGATATGATGGAGCTGCGCGTCTCGTGCGTGTAGCAGTTCTCGGCCGGTTTGGCGTTGGCGTACTTGTCCTTGCGCGAGTGCTGGTAGAGCGAACCCCAGGTCCCTATGTCGCTCCATCCGAAGTCGCTGATGCGCACGTATACGTTGTCGGCCTTCTCCATGACGCCGTAGTCGATGGATATGGCGCGGCACTCGGCGAATGCGCGCTCGATGGCTCCGGCCTCATCCGGCGTGCCGTACTTGTCGCCTATGGCGGCGAACAGGGAGGCGTTTTCGGGCAGGTATTTCTCGATTGCCTCGATTATGTCGTCCACCTTCCAGATGAAGATTCCCGAGTTCCAGAAAAACTCCCCGCACTGCAGGAAGGTTTGCGCCAGCTCGAGGTTCGGTTTCTCGGTGAAGCACTTTACGCGTGATATCGTGTTGTTGTCGGATTTCTGTATGTATCCGTAGCCCGTTTCGGGACGGCTCGGCGAAATTCCGACCGTCATCAGGGCGTCGTTGCGGTCGGCAAATGCCACTGCATCGGACATCGCCTCGTCGAATGCGGCCTGGTCGAGCACCAGATGGTCCGACGGCGTGACGATCATCATCGCCTCCGGGTCGATCTTGCGCAGGTAGTATGCGGCATAGCTGATGCACGGGGCCGTGTTGCGGCCTATCGGCTCGCAGAGTATGTGGCTCTCGCTTATCTCGGGCACATGCTCCCTCACCAATGCCTTGTAGCGGGCGTTGGTGACTACGAGAAAGTGGTCGTCGGGAACCATTCCCGAGAATCTTTCGTATGTCATCCTGATGAACGACTTGCCGGTCCCCAGTATGTCGAGGAACTGTTTGGGCCTGTTCTGCCGGCTCTTCGGCCAGAAGCGTGTGCCGACTCCGCCGGCCATTATGACGCAGTATATGTTTCTGTGAGTGGCCATTTCCGTCACTAATTTGTTATCGCGTTTACAAAGATAAAAATATTTTATAACTTTGTCGGGTTAAAAGCGGTAAAAATGAACATAAAGTTGTTTACCATACCCAACCTCCTGACGCTCTCGAACCTGATGTGCGGAACGGCCTCGATCGCTGTCTCGCTGCTGTACGGGGAGTTGCGCCTGGCTGCCGCACTGATTGTGCTCGCGGCCGTGTTTGACTTCTTTGACGGCTTCGCGGCGCGACTGCTCAAATGCCCGTCGGCCATAGGCGTGCAGCTCGATTCGCTGGCCGACATGGTCTCGTTCGGAGTGGCTCCGGCTTTCGCAATGTTCGTTCTGTACGGCCAGTCGCCGAGCGCATTCGGACTCGACGATACGCTTCTGGAGGCCGGACGGTACATGCTGCTGCTCTCGGCGGCATTCGCGGCCCTGCGCCTTGCCAAGTTCAATATCGACGAGTCGCAGCATGAGGAGTTCGCGGGTCTCACCACGACGGCCGACGCCATATTCTGCGCCTCGCTGTGCTACTGCTGCGTTTCGGGCGGAACGGTGCTTGCCAAGGAGTGGATATTCGCAATCGTTGCGGTGGCATCGGTGCTTATGATAAGCCCCATAAGGATGTTCTCGTTCAAGATGAAGTCGTTCGGCTGGCGCGGGAACGAGGTGCGCTATGCCTTTCTGGTTGTTGCGGCGGCGCTGTTGCTGTGGCTCCGGATATACGCAATACCGCTTATCATCGTTATATATGTTGTCGTTTCGACCGTTTTGTGGGTGATTCGCTCGCGCAGGTCGCAATAGAAACAGATGCTGGGGGGATTCCGTCGAATATTGTTCCTTGTGGTGCTGACAGCGGTGCTGTCGGCCGTGTGCGGCGTTGCCCGTGCACAGCTCGATGCGCGTTCGCTGATGAATGCACAGCGTGCACAGCAGCAGGGTTTGGGACAGAACGGTCTCAACAATACCGGATACGGAACAAACCCTTACGATACCGGCACGGGTGAAAACGGCGAGAACGGCGAGCAGAACAACGGCGAACAGGCCGACTCGACCAAGCCGCGCATACGCAAGCCTCTCGAATCGTACTTCTTCAACGATTCCATCCGCGCGATGCGCAACTTCTCGTGGAATATCGACCGCAACTACAACGACATAAAGATGGCGTCGATAGACACGACCCTCGCTTCGTGGCGCATCGACTACCCGCACTATGTGAAGGGGCTGGGCAGCAACTCCGTCGGCGGACTGGGCCAGGCGACGAATGCGGTGAACTATTTCGACCGGTCCGATTCCAAGGAGTTCACATTCTCGCAGCCGTACGACGACTACAACTATACGCTGGAGAATGTCCCGTTCTACAACATGAAGCATCCGTACATATGGCTGACATATCTCGAGTCGGGACAGAAACGCTACCGCGAGGAGCATTTCGAGGCTACCGTTTCGCAGAACATATCGCCTTCGACCTCCGTAAGCATCAACTACAAGGCGCGCGGAGCACGCGGCAAGTACGACCGTGCCAGGGTCAAGAACCACAATTTCGCCGGTACGTTTGCCCATACCGGACGTCGCTACTCCGTACATGCCGGATACATCAACAACCACATTGAGCAACAGGAGAACGGCGGCGTGGTGGGCGAGTGGGCCGTAACCGACACTACATTCGAGATGCCGTCGGGCATACCGATGAAGCTTGCGAGCGCGAATGCCGTCAACGTCTACCGCAACAACTCATTCTTCATAAAACAGTCGATAGGAATTCCGTTGCAGAGGATGACCGAAAGGGACTTCTCCATGGCCGAGCTGTCGGCGATATATATCGGCCACACGTTCGAGTACAATTCGTGGAGCAAGATATACACCGACCAGTATGCGACATATACCGACGAGAGGTACTCGCGCAACGAGGACGGAACCTACAACTCCCACACCGACACCTACTACAAGAACTGGTATCTGAATCCGACGGAGACCCGCGACTCCACCTACGAGCGCGTGATATCCAACCGCCTGTTCGTGCAGGCGCAGCCGTGGGACCGCAACGGTGTGGTCGGAACCATCGACGGCGGTGTCGGGCTCGACTACCACACCTATTCCCAGTTCTCTCTGGGCAGCTATCTTGCAGGGGAGGACAGCCGTACCGACCGTACGTCATGGTTCGCATATGCCTCGGTGGACGGAAAAATCAAGAAATATGTCGACTGGGGTGCCGATTTCAAGATATATCCGTCGGGGTATCGCGGCGGCGACTACTCGATAGGCGCGCGCCTGGCACTTATCGCCTACATAAAGAAAAAACCGATAATATTGTCGGGAACATTCTCCGAAACGAGCACCACGCCGGGATATTGGCAGGAAAATTGGTCGTCGAACCATTACCGGTGGAGCAACGATTTCGGCAAGGAGGCGGAGACGCGGTTCCATGTGGCGCTTTCGGTGCCCGACTACGGAATCGAACTCGGGGCATGGCAGAGTTTCCTGCGCAACAAGATCTACTACGGTGCCGACTGTCTGCCGCAACAGTACGGCGGTGTGGTGAGCCTTACGAGCATCTATGCGCAGAAGGACTTTACGATAAAGGGGTTGCATCTGAACCACCGCGTGCTCGTGCAGCTCACATCCGACAGGGAGGTTGTCCCGCTGCCGCTGGTTTCGGCCTTTTTGTCGTACTACTACGAGTTCTGGGTCAAGCGCGACGTCTTGAGAATACAGATAGGCCTCGACGGGCGTTTCAATACGAGCTATTACGCCACGAGCTACAACCCTGCGCTATCCGTGTTCTACAACCAGAATGAGGTCAAGGTGGGAAACTACCCTTATATCGACGCATTCGTCTCCGCGAAGTGGAAGCGCATGCGCATATTGATAAAGTACCAGCATCTGAACCAGGGTCTGTTCGGCAACGGCGAATATTTCTCCGTGGCCAAATATCCGCTCAACCCAGGGATGTTCAAGATCGGCCTTTCGTGGGCATTCTATGACTGATGCCCGGCCGTACGGGCAATCGGTTTACACTTGTGTGCACGGGGTGTCCCGTGTCATTCCAAAATGACCAACGTATGAAAAGAAAACTGTTCGAGAAAATATTGGCTCCACTGCTCTTCCTGGCCATTTCGTGCGGCGTGTCGCTGCCTATGTTGGATGTGGCATACCGTGTGAACAGCGTGGAGAGGGATGCTGAAACGGCCGATGCGAAGAGTGCCGATTTCGAGATCTCCGTATATGACGGCATATTCAAGCATGTAGGCCGCAAGAATGATATAGACTGGCGGCTGATGAGTGCCATGGCGTACAACGAGTCGCTTTTCAGGGAGGACGTGGTTTCGCCCAGGGGTGCGGTCGGGCTGATGCAGATAATGCCCTATGTGGCGAAGGGCTTCGGTGTCTCGGGTGAGGAGCTGCTTGATCCCGAGGTGAACGTTGAGGTCGCCGCACGGCTGATGAGGTCTGTAGAGAAGATGATGCGGCTGCCGAAGAAGATGCCCTACAGCGAGCGCCTGCCGCTGATTCTCGCCTGCTACAACGGCGGTTACGGTCATATAACCGATGCCCGCAATCTGGCCAGCTACTACGGCGAGGACTGCAACTCGTGGGAGGTGGTCTCGGAGTATCTGGAACTGCTTGCCGAGGAGGACTTCTACAACCATGAGGTGGTATGCTACGGAGAGTTCTCCGGAAGTGTGGAGACCATATCGTACGTGGACAAGGTTATCCGCCTGTACGATGATTATTGTGAGAAATTTCCGGAGAAAGGCGATGATAAGCGGGGTTGACAGCTGCGCCGCTGACTAAAATACAAGGGGCATACGAAAACCGTATGCCCCTTGTTGCATGTTGTGCGGAGGACCTGTATTACTCTATTTCCCAGTCGTAGCCGTCCTTGCGGTCCTTGACGCGGATGCCTATCGCCGTCAGCTTGTCGCGTATCTGGTCGGATAGTGCCCAGTTCTTGGCTGCCTTCGCCTCCATTCTCATGTCGAGCAGCATCTCCACCAGCGGCGAGACCATGTCTCCGGCCGATGACTGCGCCTTCTCGTCGCGCAGGCCGAGAATGTCGAATGCCCAGCGGTTGACCGTGGCACGCAGCGACTCCAGATCCTCTGCCGTAATCTTCTGCTGTCCCTCCTCGAGCTGGTTGAATATGCGTACCCAGTCGAACAGGGCCGATATCACCATCGGCGAGTTGAGGTCGTCGGCCATGGCGGCCTCACAGCGCTCGGCAAGCTCCGACGGCTTTACGGTCGAAACCTCCGACGGCTTCACCTTGCCCAGAGCCTCGATGCCCTTCATCAGACGGTCCAGTCCCTTTTCGGCCGCCTGCAGCGCCTCGTTCGAGAAGTCGAGCGTCGAGCGGTAGTGGGCCTGGAGGATGAAGAAGCGCACGGTCATCGGCGAGTATGCCTGCGCCAGCAGTTTGTGGCTGCCGGTGAAGACCTCTTCGAGCGTGATGAAGTTGCCCAGCGACTTGCCCATCTTCTTGCCGTTGATGGTAATCATGTTGTTGTGGACCCAGAAACGGGCCGAGTCGTGGCCGAGTGCGGCCGTCGACTGCGCTATCTCGCACTCGTGGTGCGGGAACATGAGGTCCATGCCGCCTCCGTGTATGTCGAACTCGCGGCCGAGGTACTTGGTGCTCATGGCCGAGCACTCCATGTGCCATCCCGGGAAGCCGTCGCTCCACGGTGATGGCCAGCGCATGATGTGCTCCGGCGAGGCCTTCTTCCACAGCGCGAAGTCGTAGGAGTGTCGCTTGTCCTCCTGCCCGTCGAGCTCGCGCGTGTTGGTGAGTATGTCGTCGAGGTTGCGTCCCGAGAGCTTGCCGTAGTGGTACTTTTCGTTGTATTTTTCCACGTCGAAATATATCGAGCCGTTGGACTCGTAGGCGAATCCGGCATCGAGGATGCGTTTCGTGAACTCTATCTGCTCGATTATGTGTCCCGAGGCGGAAGGCTCTATCGACGGCGGCAGTACGTTCAGCTCGCGCATGGCGTCATGGTAGCGGCGCGTGTAGTAGTTGGCTACCTCCATCGGCTCGAGCTGCTCAAGACGTGCCTTCTTCTCGATTTTGTCCTCTCCCTCGTCGGCATCATGCTCGAGGTGTCCCACGTCGGTGATGTTGCGGACGTAACGCACCTTGTACCCTTCGGCCTTGAGGTAGCGGAAGAGCAGGTCGAACGTTATCGCCGGACGCGCATGCCCCAGGTGCGGGTCGCCGTAGACGGTCGGGCCGCACACGTACATGCCCACGTGCGGAGGGTTTATGGGTTCGAACTCCTGTTTGGTGCGTGTCAGCGTGTTGTAGAGAATCAGTTTGCTGTTCATGGTATTCTCCTATTTGTTGTCGGGTGTTGTATGTGTCCGTGCCGCTGCGGCGGTGCTGTCGGCCTGCTGCTTCTCGTATTCGGAGAGGATCAGGTCCGCATCCTCCGCACCGAGCGTGCGGTAGTATTCGTTGATGCTGAACAGGACGTCCTGCCGGTCGCAGTATGCCGCGAGATAGTAGAGCTGCGAGAGCTCGTCGAGTTTGTCGTCGAGTATGCCGCTGACCAGGTCGGCCTGTATGCCTTCGAAACGTAGGTAGTACTCTATGTAGTCGATGAGCGTGTCGGCATAGGCCATCAGAAGTGCGTCGCCCTTGTCGTTGGCTCCGATGGCGTAGTATGACTCGATGAACGGATAGGTGTTGGCCTCGGTGAAGCGAAGCTGCGTTACCGGAAGCTCCTGCAGACCCCTGTCGAGCAGCTCCTCCGCCCGGGCGTTGTCACCGAGCTTGATGTACTCCTTGGCCACGCGTGCGAAGGCCTCGCGTGCACGGGAGACCATGAGGTTGTACTGCGTGAAGTAATCGACATATACGCGCGGGTCCTTGATGTTGCCGTAGCGCATCTTGTTCATCAGCACGTCGTATGCGTAGTCGGCGTCGATGCGGCCGATGGACCACGAACTCTTGTACGGGGTCAGTATCGGCACCAGACGGTAGCTGTATCCGTCGAACTGCAGGTAGTCCAGCAGTCCCAGGTCCTGGAGGATGTATACCTGAGTGAAGTATATCGGCCGTTTCCAGTCGAAGTGGGCGAGCATGTCGAGCAGCATCAGCTCCGAACGCGAGATCGACGATCCGCGCAGGTTGATGTATACCGTGTCGACCATCAGGTCGCGGTCGCTCTCCTTGACTATGCCGGATGCGATGGCGTTCTCCTTGTTCACGGGCAGTGCCAGACGTTTGGTCGGGATGTAATCCGAGAGCATGTCGAAGCCGATGTCGACCTTCGTTATCGGATCTTCGCTGCGCACGAAGTCGATGACCTCGCGGATGTCGACCGCGCGGTCTACCTTGGAGTTCACCGGCAGGTGGTCGTTCACGAAGGTGTACTTCTCGCTCGGCAGGGAGAAAGGTATTCCGTCGGCGTCGTTGGCTTTGCACTTCATCTCGTCGACATACCACTCGCCGTCGAGATAGCTCGAGTTCATTATTCGGATGTCGGTGCGTACGCCGTCGACCTCCTGGTTGAACCAGAGCGGGAAGGTGTCGTTGTCGCCGTAGTTGATGATTATCGGGCTGACGCCCTCCTTCTTTACTACCGACTCCAGATAGTTGTACCCGATGTCGCGGGCCATGGTCCTGTGCGAACGGTCGTGGTCGTCCCAGTTCTCGGCGCAGAGTATGCCCGGCACGGCCATGCAGATGGCCGTGGCGACGGCAGCCGTGGCGGTGTGGTTGCACTTGCGGGCCTTGCGGGTCATGTAGGCGAGAAGGTCGCGCATGGCAAGCACGCCGAATCCTATCCACATGCAGAAGGCGTAGAACGAGCCGGCATATACATAGTCGCGTTCGCGCACCTCACCTGGCGACGTGTTGAAGTATACCACCAGCGCCACACCCATCATGATGAAGATGCTCATGACGATGATGAAGTTGCGCGGGTCGCGGTTGAGCTGGTATATGAGTCCGATGATTCCGAGCAGGAACGGCAGGAAGTAGTAGGTGTTCCGTGCGCGGTTCTCCTCGATCTCACGCGGCAGGTTGGTCTGCGGGCCGAGATAGAGGCTGTCTACGGCCTTTATGCCGGAGAGCCAGTTGCCGTTGGTTATGGTCACGTCCGAGGCCTGTATGTCGTCCTGACGCCCGACGAAGTTCCAGAGGAAATAGCGCCAGTACATGTAGTTGAGCTGGTACGAGAGGAAGAAATTGAGGTTCTCGCCGAATGTAGGGTAGGTGATGGTCACGGTCTGGTCGCCGTTATAGTACGGTATCTTGCGGCCGTAGTCAAGCACCTCCGTACGCAGCGGGCGCCCTGTCTCGTCGCGCATGATGTTCCCCTCCTCGTCACGCACGAAGTCGGTTTTTGTGCGGTATGCCGCCCATGGCTTGTAGTCGCGCTCCGACTTGATGTAGTTCCACATGCGAGGGAACAGATACATGAACTTCGAGTCGTAGACGTAGTCGTCGACGGTTGTCTTCTCCTCGTATTTGCCCGTGCTCTTGTTGTAGTAGTAGAGGCTGCGTTCGGTGTAGCTCTCTATCGGCGCGGAGTAGGCTGCACCGTATATCAGCGGGCGGTTTCCGTACTGGTCGCGGTTGAGTACCGACAGCAGTGCGCTCGGGTTGTCCGGATTGTTGCTGTTCATCGGCGGATTGACCGACGCGCGTATCGTAACCGAGGCGTATGAGGAGAATCCGAGCATGATCATCGTCACCGATACCGCAATGAGGTTGCCTATGACATATCCGCGCTTGTGGGTGAAGTATACGGCATATCCGAGTGCAGCGAACATGGCGAATACGAACACCACGATTCCGGTGTTGACCGGCAGCGACAGCGTATTGACGAAGAATACGTCGACGAGCATGCCGACATATACCGTGTAAGGGATTATTATGCCGTTTATGACTCCTAATATGACGAGCGCGACGAGCGTGGCGATGCAGAATCCCTTGAGTGTCACGCGGTCGGTCTTCTTGAAATAGTAGATGTAGGCCAGTGCCGGAATCGACAGCAGGTTGAGGATGTGCACGCCTATGGAGAGTCCCATGAGGTATGAGATGAGCACCAGCCACCGCAGTGCATGCGGCGAGTCGGCCTGCTCTTCCCACTTGAGCATGAGCCATACCACGAGGGCGGTGAACATCGACGAGAGCGAATAGACCTCTCCTTCGACTGCTGAGAACCAGAACGTGTCGGTGAAGGTGTAGGCGAGAGCGCCGACTGCACCTGCGCCGAGTATTGCCACGGCCTTTGCAGTGGTCATTTCGCCGCTGCGCTTCTCCTCCAGACGGCGGGCAAGGTGTGTCACGGTCCAGAAGAGGAAGAGTATCGTGAATGCGCTGGCTATTCCGTTCATGGCGTTGACCATGTGGGGCACATAGTGCGTCGAAGGGGCCAGCATGGTCGCTATTCGCGCCATGAGCATGAACAGAGGGGCTCCCGGCGGATGGCCGACCTCGAGCTTGTACGAGGTGGCGATGAATTCCGAGCAGTCCCAGAGGCTCGACGAAGGCTCTATCGTAAGAAGGTAGGTCACGGCCGCCACGGCAAATACCGCCCAGCCTATGATTCGGTTCCAACGATTGAAGGCTTTTTTATCCATAAACTGTTCGAGTGTTTGTTTACGTATCAATAACGGACAAAGTTACGAAAACTTATTCAGAAAATTCCCAACTTTGTGCAATAAGTGACCCCTCCGGCGCTGATGATTGCGAATCGGCCCGTACGGAACATTCATGCCAATGGCATTATACGATGAAAGCCGGCCACAAAGGCCGGCTTTCTCATGCTCCGTCCGTCGACGGCTATTTTTCCGACGTCTCCTCCTTTGCCTCCTGTTTAGGGGCCTCCGGAGTGCCGGCAGCACCCTTTGTGCGGTTGTTGTAGAGGAAACGGCGTATCTTCTTGGTCGGGGTCTTCACGAACTCCTCCTTCTCCTCGACGACCTCGGAGATGCGCGAGTAGCGGTTCACCCTCGAGTTTACATACTCCTTGATATCCTCGATGATTTCGTCACGGTACTTCTCCCAGTCCTGTTTCTTCTGCTCCCATGCGTCGCGCAGCTCCTCGTAGCGTGCCTCGATGGCGTCCATGTCGAAATGCACGAGCGCGATCAGCTGTCCCTCCTGCTCGGTTACGACCGACTCGGAGATGAATACGTGCGAGTTGAGCACGTTCTCGATATCCTCCGGATAGATGTTCTCTCCGCTCGGGCCGAGAATCATGTTCTTGAGCCTTCCCTTGATGTAGAGCCATCCGTCCTCGTCGAACGAGCCGAGGTCGCCGGTGCGGAACCATCCGTCCTCCGTGAAAACATCCTTCGTGGCCTCCGGATTCTTGTAGTAGCCTATCATCTGGCTCGGGCTCTTTACGACGATCTCACCCTGTCCGGTCTCGGCGTTGACGTTGTCCAGGCGGGCCTCTATTCCCTTGAGTACCGGGCCTGTGGATCCTATGCGTACCATGTCGCCGACGGCTCCGGCGATAAGCGGTGCGGTCTCGGTCAGACCGTAGCCGATTGCATAAGGCACCTTTGCCTCGAAGAGGAACTTCTCGGCGTTGGTGTCGAGCTTCGCACCTCCGATTCCGAGGAAGCGGATGCGCTTTCCGAAGAACTTCATCAGCTTGCGGCCTGCCACGCGGTGCAGGTAGCGGCGCATGAAGCCTATGCGGTAGAGCGTCTGCCAGAATGCGTTGGAGGTGAACTTCGCAAGCACCTTAGCGCGGTATATCTTCTCGATGATGAGCGGTACGATGAGCATTATGGTCGGGCGTACCTCCTTCAGCGCGTTCATGAGCACCGACACGGTAGGCGCCTTGTCGAGGTATACGACCCTGGCTCCGGCCGAGAATGCGTATACCATTCCGAGCGTGCACTCGTATGTGTGCGACAGCGGCAGCACCGAAAGGAGCACGTCATCCTCCCTGACCATGAACAGCGGCTCGATGAGCCATGTCTGCGAACTGATATTGTAGTGGGACAGCATCACGCCCTTCGGCGAGGAGGTTGTTCCCGAGGTGTATATTATCACTGCAAGGTCCTCCGGCTTGGGAATCGTGATTGATCCCTGTTTCTTGACCTTTTGCGAAAGAATGCTGAGGTTCTTGGTGCGGACGACAATGTTGAGACGGTCGGTGGTCGACTTCGATACCTTCGTGAAGAGCTTGTCCGACACGAACAGCGCCTTCGATTCCGAGTGTTCGATTATCTTGTCGAGCTCCTCCGTGGTGAAGTCCGGCAGGATCGGTACTGCCACATATCCGGCCGAGGTGATTGCGAAATAGCATATGCCCCAGTTCGGCATGTTGCTGCTCAGTATGGCGATCTTGTCGCCAGGATTCAAACCTGCCGAGATCAGCGTCTGCTGAATCTGCTCCACGCGTTCTCCTACTTCGGTGTAGGATATATCCTCTCCCTGCCATTGCGAGAAGGCGATGTGCTTCGGGAATTTCCTGATACTTTCGTGGAGTACCTCATATAGGGTGTTTAGTCTCATTTTTCCGATTCCTTAATTTTATATTAATAAAAAAATAGATTGCGAATCGGTGCAAAAATAATTCATTTTCCTTAAAAATCGCTATTTTTGAGCATAATATTGCTTTGTATGGTCAGCCGCGATGACATAATGGAAGTCGTTGCCGATGTCGGATTTGACCTCTGCGGAGTTGCCGAGTGCCGCCGTTTCGACGATGACGCATCGTTTTTCCGCGAGTGGGTTTCCGCCGGCTACTCCTCTTCGCTTGAGTACCTGCGCCGGAACGAAGAGAAGCGTTTCGACGTCACCCGTCTCGTCGACGGTGCCCGGAGTGTCGTCGTGTGTGCCGTCGGGTACAAAAACCGTATGAGCGACGGCTATCCCGGGGGATCCGATACGAAGGTTGCCTCGTATGCCTGCATGCAGGATTACCATACCACCATAAAGTCCATGCTGCGTGAGGCTCTCGACCTCCTGCGCGGAAAATACCCTTCGCTGCGCGGCCGGGTGTTTACCGATTCGGCGCCGCTGCTCGAAAAGAGGTATGCCGTCGAGGCCGGGCTGGGATGGATCGGCCGCCAGTCGCTGCTTGTCACGCCCCGGTTCGGTACGTTCGTGCTGCTCGGCGAGATTGTCCTGTGCGACGAGTGCGACCGCTACGACGAACCGCTGCGAGGCGCGGGTTGCGGTTCATGTCGCCGCTGTGTCGACGCCTGCCCCAACGGGGCGGTGAAGGAGCGGCACATCGACACCTCGGCCTGCATATCGTGTGCCACCGTAGAGCGCGGGAACGGGCTGGATGACCTCCACGGGTGGATCTTCGGGTGCGACGCATGCCAGAGTTGCTGCCCCTACAACAGGGCGGCGCCGTATTGCACCAGGCCGGCCTTTGCGCCGCTGTTCGACCCGCTTGGGATGGATGCGGACAGGTGGCTGTCGATGACGGAGGAGGAGTTCGAAAAGAGATTCGCCCCGACACCGCTCTCAAGGAGCGGGCTGGAGCGAATCAAGTCCAACCTGGGCCGGAAGCCGTAGTGCGTCAGAGGTTGCCGACCGTATAGTCTATCATCTTCTGCCGTATGTTCGACATGCATGACGGCATCATCGAGTGGTTCTGGTCCGGGTATATCATCATGTCGTAGCTCTTGCCCGCCGCATTCAGCCTGCGGCACATCTCCATGGTGTTCTGAAGGTGTACGTTGTCGTCGGCCGAACCGTGCATGATGAGCAGTTTCGTCCGCGGCGAGAGCTTTTCGGCGTGCTGCAGCGGCGAGTTGTCGTCGTATCCCGACGGGTTGTCCTGCGGCAGCCCGTTGTATATCTCCGTATAGATCGTATCGTAATATCTCCACGATGTCACCGGTGCCACGGCTATCGCCATGCGGAAGAGCCCTTCGCCGTGCAGGGCGCAGTTCAGCGCCATGAATCCGCCGTACGACCAGCCGTATATGCCTATCCTCTCCGGGTCGACATACTCCTGCCGCGCAAGGTGTCGGGCGAACGAGATCTGGTCCTCGCATTCGGCCCTGCCCAGTTCGCCGTAGGTGCACTTCTTGAACTCCTCGCCGCGCATGCCCGTGCCGCGTCCGTCGCAGCAGGCGACGATGTATCCGTGAGACGGCAGTGCATCCTCCCAGTCGGCCGACCAGCGGTCGAGAACCGACTGCGAACCGGGTCCGGAATATTGCGTGATCAGTACGGGATAGCGTTTGGACGGGTCGAAATCCTCCGGGAACTGCATGTAGCAGTTGAGCGTGTCGCCGCGCTCGGTCACGAACTGCGAGAATTTCCGCTCCGGGAGCTTCCCGGCTGCCGCAACCGCCTTCCTGTTGTCGGCGAGCGTGTCGACGATGCTGCCGTCGCGGCGGTGGAGTGTGATTATGTTCGGGGTGGACGAGTTGCTGAACGTCCGGACATAGTACTTCATCCCCTCTGAGGGGACAATCCTGTTGTATCCATCGCCCTGCGTCATCCTGATGCGTTTGCCGCCTTTGAGCGATACGCGGTAGAGGTCACGCCGGAGCGGCGAGCGCTCGGACGACATATAGTGCACTTCGCGGCTGTCGGCTGCAACGACCGATGCCACGTCCCAATCTCCCGACGTGAGCGCGCGGATGCGCCCGCGCTCGGTGTCGTGCAGATATATGTGCCTCCACCCGGCCGTAGTCTCCTCGGTCACCACGAAGCGGCGGCCGTCGACGAATATGACAGTGTTGGACGACGGCCTGTCGACATATCTTGCCGACGATTCGTCGTATATTGTCCGCTGCGAGCCGTCGCGGCGGCACAACACCACCTCGAAACGGTTCTGAAGCCTGTTTACGCGGTAGAAGTATAGCTCTCCGGCCGGGGTCCAGGCCGGGTTGAATATGTACTGGTCGGGGTTGTCGCCGACATCGACCTTGCGGCTCTTGCCGCCCGCGATATCGTAGACCCACAGCTCCACTGTGGAGTTGCGGTCGCCCGCCTTCGGGTATTTGAACGAGTAGGCGCGGTTGTGCAGGGTGCCTCCGTAGAGCATCATCTCGAACGTGGGCACCATGCTCTCGTCGAAGCGCAGGAAGGCGATCTCCGAGGAGTCGGGCGAGAACGAGTAGGCGCGGGTGAATCCGTACTCCTCCTCGTAAACCCAGTCGCTTGTGCCGTTGATTACGGCATTCCACTCCCCGTCGTCGGTTATGCGCACGGTGCTTCCGTCCGCAATGTCGTACAGATACAGGTCGTTTCCGCTCGAGTAGCATATCTTCTCACCGTCGGGCGAGAAGGATGCGTCGCGCACACCTTCGAGAATCCTGCGGGCCTTGCCTCCGCTCTCGGCGAGGTATACGTCCGACGTGTAGGAGTGGCGGTATATCGGTTTTCTGGTCCCGGCATCGGTCACGAGTATCCGTCTTCCGTCGGGCGAGATCTCGTAGTCGGCCGCCGGGCGGTCGAGTTCAAGCAGCGTTGACGCTTCCCCTCCCTCGTACGGGATGGAGCGTATGCCCTTTCCGTCGCATACCGTATAGTGCATCCCGTCGGGCGATGACTTCATGCCCGGAAGCCCGGTGTTGGCGCGGCGTATGCGGAGGATGTCGCCGTAGCTCTGCTGCGCCCGTACGCCGGCGACGGCAAGGCATGCCGCCGCGGCGATTATGAATGTCTTGCGCATAAGCCGTTGCAATCAGATGTCGTCGACGTTGAAGTCGTATCCCAGACGCTTGCCCGTTACGAACTTCGAGTTGTCGAGCTTGGTGTTGAACTGCTCGACCGTCACGCGCTTGTTGTCCTCGTAAGGCGGTGTGAGCAGGTCGAAGTTGATGGCGTAGTTGATGGCCGTCTCGAGTATCGTGACCAGCGCCTCGCGCGAAATCTCCTGCTTGCCGAAGCACATGGCCTTCATGGAGGTCTGCCGCTTGCCCTCGACGAAGAAGCAGCGTTCGCGGTTGATGAACATGCGTCCGATGAGGTATCCCTCGTCGGCGCTGCGGTTGAACTTGAACGAGTCGGACAGGAAGTCGTAGATGTTGATGATCCCGCAGTAGGAGTTGGCCTTGTCCTGCTGTACGTACGGGTTCTGCCAGATGATGTGGTTGGCGTCGAAATCGAACACGTCGGTGTGCATCTGGAAGATGAGCAGGTCGTTGGCTATCTGGAGCTGCGCCTCGTACTTGCCGCGGTCGCGGTATTCGAGCCGCACGCGTTTGTCCAGACGCCCGTCGAGGGCGTCGTCGAACTCCGAGGCCATCTCGAGCAGCGTGTCCTTGAGCTCGCCGAACGTGGCGAACGTGTTGTCGAAAACCTTCTGCTTGAGGGTCGATTTCTCGACTATGGTCGAGAGTATCTTCTCTCTTAACGGTTGCGATGTCATGTCGTTATCTCAGTTTTATGGTTTGTCCCTTGCGGAAATCCTCCCCCTTGCGCAGGGAGTTCAGCTTTGCGAGCGACTTCTCGCGTATGCCGTACGACTGTGCCAGCGAATGCAGGCTCTCGTCGCGGAGCACCACATGCAGCAGGGCATTGCCCTCCCAGCGCGGCTTCTTGCGCTCGATATATACGACTTCGCCCTTGGTGAGCGGGCGGTCGCCGGCATCGTTGAACTTGCGCAGCGTGCGCTCGGAGATGCCGAACGATGCGCCGAGGCTCTTGTACGTGTCACCCTCCTTGGCAACCACGTAGAATGTGCGGTTGGTGCGGTAGACGTTGTACCCCTTGTGGGAGTTTATGGTCACACGGAAGGCGTTCGGGTCGACGAGCTCGTCCGAAGCGGCCGTGCTGTGGCTCTCGAACCACCCTTCGGCATTGGCCTCGGCGTGTTTGTACGACGCATATATCTTTCCGCCGTCCTCCTGGTCGAGCAGGTAGAGACGGTAGTCCTCAATTATCTTTATCAGACGCTGCGCGTAGTCGGGAGCCGTGGCATATCCGGCAGCCTTCAGGCCGCGGGCCCAGCTGCGGTAGTCGTTCGACGGATAGGAGAAGAGCGAGTCGTAGCGCGGCGAGGAGTCGAGAAACTCGGCATGGTCCTGGTACGATGCCTCGACGGAAGGGTAGCTGCGGAAACACTCGCCCTTCGCATCGTCGTCGTAGTAGACGCGGTCGCCCTTCCATGACTTCTTGCACTTTATGCCGAAGTGGTTGTTGGAACTCTTCGACAACTCGCTGTTTCCGCTGTCGGACTCGAGTATTCCCTGTGCCATGGTGATGCTGGCGGGGATTCCGTAGCGCTCCATGTGTGCCACGGCGATGGCCTTGTATCGGTCTATGTACTCTTCGCGGGTCTGTCTCGTCTGTGCGCAGAGGCTGCAGAACGCAAACAGCGACAAAAACACTCCTGCTGTTGCTTTTTGCGAAAATTTCATTATCTTTGTTATAACTTTGGAAACAAAGATAGCGAATTTCTCAAAAAATGAAGAAAAACCCTTGACAATATGTTTACAGACAAAGCCAATCGGATATTCGAACAGGTGATAGACGACTACCACCGTTACGACGACATCGACCACCCTTCCATGAACACCTACAAGGACAAGGGTCTCGAGAGCCTTTTGTATGAGAAATGCTGGGTGGATACGGTGCAGTGGCACCTCGAGGATATAATCCGCGACCCGGAAATCGACCCGGTTGAGGCGTTGAAGATCAAGCGCCGCATCGACCGTTCGAACCAGGTGCGTACCGACATGGTGGAGTACATAGATTCATATATGCTCGACAAGTACAAGGATGTGAAGGTGCTGCCCGATGCGAAGATAAATACCGAGACTCCGGCATGGGCAATAGACCGTCTGTCCATCCTTGCGCTCAAGATCTACCATATGCACCGCGAGTCGGTCCGTGAGGATGTCGACGATGCGCACCGTGAATCCTGCCGTAAGAAACTTGATGTGCTGCTGTCGCAGCGCAAGGACCTCTCCACGGCGATAGAAGAGTTGATTGAGGACATCGAGGCGGGTCGCAAATACATGAAGACCTACAAGCAGATGAAGATGTACAACGACCCTTCGCTCAATCCGGTGCTTTATGGAGCAGGCAAATAGCACCCTTCCGAAACATATTCTCGTCGTGCGCGTCTCCGCAATGGGAGATGTGGCGATGCTTCCCCATGCCATAAGGGCTCTGAAACAGGCATATCCCGAACTGAAGGTGACCGTGGCCACGCGCGAGATGTTTCGTCCGTTCTTCTTCGGACTGGATGTTGATTTCATATATTACAACACCAATTCGGAGCATCACGGCCTGCGTGGGCTTTTCCACTTCGTGCATGTGGTGAAGAAGAGCGGCATCGATGCCATCGCCGATACTCATTATGTGCTGCGTTCGATCCTGTCGACATGGTTCCTTGCCCTGCATGGCATAAAGTTCTCGTATATCCGCAAGGGAAAGGTCGAGAAGTGGTTCCGCCTCGGTTACAGCAAGCCTGAGGCCGTGCCGTTGAAGCACACGGTGGTCCGTTACTGCGACGTGTTCCGCCGTCTCGGGTTCGTGTTCGACGATCCGGAGCCGATAACCGTAAAGCCGGCATTCGAGAACCCGATGGGTGAGAAAAAGGGGTTGTGGGTCGGATTCGCCCCGTTCTCCGCGCACGAGGGCAAGACATATCCGAAGGATTTGAGCCGGGAGGCGATTGCCTTGCTTGCATCGCGGTATGACCGGGTCTTTGTCCACAGCGGCTTCGGTGCCGAGATGGAGTTCGCTCTCGAGATGGAGTCGAAGTATCCGAATGTCACCGCTGTAGCCGGGAAATTGAGCCTCGAGAAGGAGATAGCGCTCATTTCACACGAGGACTGTGTGGTCTCGATGGATTCGCTGGTCATGCATCTTTGCTCGCTCGTTGCTACACCGGTGGTCTCCATATGGGGCGCGACGCATCCGGAACTGGGATTCTTCGGGTACGGATGCGATCCGGAAGGCGTGTTGCAGCAGGAGATGGGGTGTCGCCCGTGCTCAACATACGGCAACAAGGAGTGCCGCTGGGGCGATTACCGCTGCATAAGGGCCATATCTCCGCAGATGGTGGCGGACAAGGTCGAGTACATCATAAACAAAAACAGATAGCAAAACAGGCAGCCGGTCGGCTGCCTGTTTTGATTTGCCATTCTCGGAGAGACTTTCCATATGTCGTGTCCTCTCTCCGCTTATGACGTCTTCGGGGACTGCGTTATCTTTTTATGAAGTGCTGCTCCATGCTGCCGTCCTCGCTGCGGAGATAGAGGTTGTGCTCGTCTATCTTGTCTACGACCCACTCTTCGATGAAATCTATCGTCTGGCCGTTGCCGATGCTCTTGCCGTAGAGCTGGAGTTTGCCGTTGTCGAGCGACCATCCTTCATACTGCAGCGTGGCCATGTTTATGGATGCGGCCTCGCCCTCCACACGTATGGATATTCCCATCTCCGTACTCTCCGTCAGCAGGATCCAGTCGCCTATGAGCAGGCAGTATTCCGCCGGAGTGGATATCTTTACGGCCGTGGCGAAGTTGTCCTCTATCCTGCCGGAATAGGTTACAGTGATTGGTGCGCCGAGCGGAAGACCGTTGCACTGGCTGCGGTCGGCCTCCATCGTGCCGAAGGTTACCGTTTCACCGTCTGCGGTCGAGACGGTCACCGTGTTCATCGAGGCATCGCTTATAATGCCGCTTACGGTGGTCTGTGGGGAGCATGCCGTCAGCATGAGGATTGCCGATGCGGATGCAATGATTCCAAGGATTCTCATCGTCTTTGCTTTATTGTTCACGGAACTGTTTGCCCTTTATGTATTCGTCTATGGCCTTTGCCGCCTTGCGGCCCGCGCCCATCGCGAGAATTACAGTCGCCGCACCCGTTACGGCGTCGCCTCCGGCAAAGACTCCTTCGCGCGAGGTGCGTCCGCACTCGTCGGCCGCGATGCAGCCGCGCCGCGTTACGTCGAGTCCCTGGGTGGTCGATGCGATGAGCGGATTCGGGGATGTGCCGAGCGCCATGATCACGACGTCGCACCCGATGGTGAAGTCCGAGCCCGGAATCTCCTTCGGCGAGCGGCGTCCGCTCTCGTCGGGCTCGCCCAGCTCCATGCGCACGCAGTTTATGCCGCGAACCCAGCCGTCGTCCGAACCTATGACCTTCGTCGGGTTGGTGAGCATGCGGAACTCTATCCCCTCCTCTTTGGCGTGGTGCACCTCCTCGGCCCTTGCCGGCAGCTCCTTCTCGCTGCGGCGGTAGACTATCGTAGCCTCCGCGCCGAGACGTTTTGCCGTACGTACGGCGTCCATCGCCACGTTTCCGCCGCCTACGACGACAACCCGGCTGCCGACGTAGATCGGGGTGTCGAAATGTTCGTCGTATGCGTGCATGAGGTTCGTACGCGTAAGGAACTCGTTTGCCGATACCACTCCGTTGAGGTTTTCACCCTCGATGCCCATGAATCGCGGAAGTCCCGCACCGGAACCGATGAATACGGCGTCGAAACCCTCCTCGTCGAGCAGCGAGTCGACCGTTACGGTCCGCCCGACGATGACGTTCGTCTCGAACTTCACGCCCAGACGCTTCACGTTCTCGATCTCGGCCGCCACCACCGACTGTTTCGGCAGACGGAACTCCGGAATGCCGTATACGAGCACCCCGCCGAGCTCGTGCAGAGCCTCGAATACCGTCACCGCGTATCCGAGCTTGGCGAGGTCGCTGGCGCAGGCAAGCGACGACGGTCCGCTGCCTATGACGGCCACGCGGTGCCCGTTGTCTTCGGCCGTTGCCGGCTCCGACGGGTTGGCGAGCTGCCAGTCGCCGACGAAGCGCTCGAGCTTGCCTATGGCCACCGGCTCTCCCTTTATCCCGAGGATGCACGACCCTTCGCATTGTGTCTCCTGCGGGCACACGCGTCCGCAGATGCTCGGCAGCGAGCTGTCCCGCGAGATGATGTCGGCCGCGCCGCGCAGGTCGCCCTGCCCGAGTGCGGCGATGAAATCGGGGATGCTGATTCCGACCGGACACGCCGTCACGCATCTCGGGTTCTTGCAGTGGAGGCACCGCGAGGCCTCGAGCATCGCCTCCTCACGGTCGTATCCGTAACATACCTCCTTGAAGTTTGTCGCGCGGACCTTCGCATCCTGCTCCCGAACCGGAACGCGCGGTATTCTGTTTGCCATATCGCTATCTGTCTAATCCTATGTTGCACCTGTGGCCCTCCTCGTGCTCCCTGAACTCCGCAAGGGCGCGGGCCTCCTTGCTGCGGTACATGGTCTGCCGCCGCAGCGCCTCGTCGAAATCAACCTCGTGGCCGTCGAACTCCGGACCGTCCACGCACGTGAACTTCGTCTTGCCTCCGACGTTCACGCGGCATGCCCCGCACATTCCCGTTCCGTCCACCATTATGGCGTTGAGCGAAACGATGCAGCGCATTCCGAGCCGCTTCGTCGTCAGTGCGACGAACTTCATCATTATCATCGGGCCTATGGCCACGCACGTATCGTAGCTTTTGCCCTGTTTCGTGACAAGCTCCTCCAACAGAGCCGTCACCATGCCGTGGAAACCCTCCGAGCCGTCATCGGTGGATATGTAGAGGTTCGCGGCCACCGCACGCATCTGTTCGGCGAATATGAGCATCTGCTTAGACTTGGCTCCGATTATCACGTCGGCGCTTATGCCGTGTTCGTGCAGCCACTTCACCTGCGGGTATACCGGAGCGGTGCCGACGCCTCCGCCGATGAATATGAATTTGTGGCTCTCCAGCTCCTGCTGCGACATTGCCGTGAAGTCCGACGGGCGGCCGAGCGGGCCTGCGACGTCGGCAAACGACTCGCCGACCTCCTTTGCCGCTATTTTGCGGGTCGAGACACCCATGGCCTGTGTAACTATGGTTATCGTTCCCTCTTTCGCATCGTAGTCGGCGATCGTGAGGGGGGTGCGCTCGCCGTGGTCGTCGGCGCGGACGATTACGAACTGTCCGGGAAGCGCCGAGTGCGCGATTCTCTCGGCCTTTATCCTGTGCAGGTATATTCCTTCGGCCAGGACTCTCTTTTCGATGATTTCAAACATCTTTACTATTCTATGACTATTGCCGAGACCCTTACCATCCGCATCGGCGAACGCGGGTCGTTGGTTATGATTCTCAACCTGTCCATCACGGCACCGGCATCCGATGGCTTTGTGCGCAGGGTCACCTTCAGCAGGCTCTCCTTTCCGGGTTGTATCTCTGCAGGACTGTCAAGCTCGAACGATGCCCGTCCGCGCTCGGATTCTATCTTTCTGACAGCCAGAGGCGATACTCCGGTATTGCGGATCGCGATTGTTGCCGTCAACAGCTGTTTGCCGTGTTTTACACTCCCAAATTTAATGAAATTTTCCGAGAGTTCGATGCGGGGCTCCTCCGTATCGGCAAAAAAATCGCGGTTGTCGATGGCCGTGGCGTTGATATGGAGCCTGTATTCCGACATCTTCCCGTCGACATACACGTCGAGGTTGTCGTCGAGCGTGCCGTATATGCCGCAATCCTCCGGCAGTACGTAGCAGAAGTTCAACTGTGCCTTCTGCCCCGGCTGCAGCACATCCGGAAAATCCAGCCTGAGCGGTCCGGAGCCGTTCCCTTCACGTACGACGCGCAGGTGCACGGGGCGGTCTGACGTGTTTACGGCCTCGAACGAGCCGCAGGCGCTCTTGCCGTGTTCGGCATATCCGAACGAATGGGAGTTGGCGTCGATCCTGACATTGTCCGACAACAGAATCGGATGAGTCTCCTCGACGGGGCGCTTGCGCGGTATTATCCTGCCGCATATGGTCAGCCGTATGGCGTCGCCCGCCGACGGAAATACGGATACGCTCCGAGAAAATGCCCATGGGGAGTAGTCCGCCGGGTCGAACGTCACCCTTATCCGTCCTTCTCCGTCCGGCATGACCGGCTGGCGCGAAAACTCCGAGGCGGTGCATCCGCATGACGACACGACCTTCATTATGACAATCGGTTCGGACGATATGTTTGTGAACCGGAAGTCGCACGAAACCTTGCCTCCCTCCTCGGCGATGGTCCCGAAGTCATGCTCCGTGGAGTCGAACCTTATTGACTGCTGCGCGGAGGCGTGACTCGCGGCAATCAATGTCATGGCCGCGGACAGGAGAAGTATGTACAGTGGTTTCATACGCGGCAAAGTTACATTTTTTTATATTTTTCTCGCAAAAGTTTTGCAGGAATAAAAAAACGTGGTATATTTGCACCACGAAAATCGGAAACGGTGTGCCTGATGCAGGCGTACAAATCCGAAAAGGTTCTTTAAAACGCCTGAATAGCTCAGTTGGTTAGAGCACATGACTGTTAATCATGGGGTCCTAGGTTCAAGTCCTTGTTCAGGCGCAATTTTTTTGCGCGAGGGTTGCAGAAGGTTTCGGACGTTGAGGTTCCGGCCGCAACGGGGCCTGCGGAACACTGTGTGGATAGCGTATTCCGGGGTATTCCGAGACGGCTTCGCAGTCCCAAGCCATTTTACGGGAGTTTAGCTCAGCTGGTTCAGAGCATCTGCCTTACAAGCAGAGGGTCGGGGGTTCGAATCCCTCAACTCCCACTACAGCGAAAGACGATTGGAAAACCAATCGTCTTTTTTCGTTTGTCCGCGTCCGAAAGCAGGCTTCCGCCGCTTTGCCAAACAAAAAAAAGGACGGAACACGGTTCCGTCCATTCGCCCGGCGGCTGTTGGGAAATGTATATGGGGTTGCGCGGCGGAAAGTGCCTCCGGCTTCGCCTGACTTTAAGAGGTCGCCGCGCGATGGCGCCGCCATTCGAATCCCTCAACTCCCACTACGGCGAAAGACGATTGGTTTTCCAATCGTCTTTTTTCGTTTGTCCGCGTCCGAAAGCAGGCTTCCGCCGCTTTGCCAAACAAAAAAAAGGACGGAACACGGTTCCGTCCATTCGCCCGGCGGCTGTTGGGAAATGTATATGGGGTTGCGCGGCGGAAAGTGCCTCCGGCTTCGCCTGACTTTAAGAGGTCGCCGCGCGATGGCGCCGCCATTCGAATCCCTCAACTCCCACTACGGCGAAAGACGATTGGAAAACCAATCGTCTTTTTTGTTTGTCCGCGTCGGCCGAAAAACATTTCCCGGCAACCGCAGCTGTTTTGCAGTAAGTATCGGATTTTTCAGGAATACATTTCTCTGACATGTGCAAATGAAAAAGGCGAGTTGCCCCGCCTTGAATGTTTTCACAACGGAATAATCCTTATTGTGATTTGCCGTTAAATTTGTAAAGGCAAATATATGCCGTAATTTCCAATATTCCAAATTTTTATGTAAATTTGGGAGGTATAAATCGTTCTGCATATGAAGAAAATACTCGGCTTGGACCTCGGTTCGGCAAGCATAGGCTGGGCAGTGGTGGAGGAGAACAGCAATGAAATAGTGAATGAGAGCGAATCCGCAGCAGACGCTCCTAAAGACAGGATATTGGCCATCGGCAGCCGCATAATACCTTTGAGTGTGGATGAATGCACACAGTTCTCCAAAGGTCAGGCACTGACGAAGAATGCCGACAGAACGCAAAAGAGGACCCAGCGCAAGGGCTATGACCGCAGGCAGCTGCGCAGGGCGCTGTTGCTCGAGAAGCTCGCCGCGCTCGGCATGTACGACGGCCGGACATTGAAGCTCTCGACGCTCGACCTGTGGGGGTTGCGTGCAAAGGCCGTCACGGAGCGTGTATCGTTGCCGGAGTTGGGGCGCGTGCTGTGCCACATAAACCGTAAGCGCGGATACCGTACCGTAAAGTCCGATTATGAGGACAAGAAGCAGGGCGAGTATGTAAAACATGTGGTGGAGCGTTACCGTGAGATTCACGGATTGGGGCTTACCGTAGGGCAGTACATTTACGGGCGGCTCCAGGCGGACCCGGCTTTCAGGTACAAGGACCGCATATATCCGCGTGACGCCTACGTCGAGGAGTACGATGCGGTCATGGAGTGCCAGCGGAGGTTCTATCCGGAGGTGCTGACCGACGAGGTGGTCGGGCACATCCGCAACTACATAATATTCCATCAGAGGCCGCTCAAATCCTGCAAGCATCTTGTCGGACGGTGCGAGCTTGAGAGACGCGATGCCGAGACAAACGGACGTACGGTCAACTGCGGTCCGAGGGTTGCGCCGCGCAGTTCGCCGCTGTTCCAGGTCTGCAGGATATGGGAGTGCATCAACAACCTCCGCATAACCGACAAGTGCAATGACGTGCTCCAAATCACCATGGAGCAGAAGCGCGCGATATTCGACTTCATGAACACGCATGGCAAGATGACGGCCACGAATTTGAAGGCTCTGCTCGGGATAAAGTCGAGGGATTGGCAGTTCGGGCGTGCTGTCGGCAGCGGCCTGCAGGGCAACACGACACGGGTGGCCATATCCGATGCTCTCGGTGATATTGCCGGCGGGCAGGAGCTGCTGCGGTTCGACCTGCACACGGCCGACGGGACGGTCGTCGACACCGAAACGGGCGAGGTCTCGAAGGTTATAGACGCCTCCTTCGAGCGTGAGCCGCTCTACATGCTGTGGCATGTTCTCTACTCCATCTCCGACATGAAGGAGTTGCGCGGAACGCTTGAGCGGAAGTTCGGCATTACGGACGAGGAGACGCTCGACCGCCTGTGCCGCATCGATTTCGTAAAGAGCGGCTATTCCAACAAGTCGTCGCGGGCGATGCGCAAGATTCTGCCATACCTGCAGGAGGGGATGCAGTACTACGAGGCCAAGCTCATGGCCGGTTACGACGACACGCTGCTGAACAGGGAGCAGAACGAGGCGCGCGAACTTGCGGAGCGCCTGAAACCGATTCAGAAGGGCGAGCTTCGCCAGCCTGTGGTGGAGAAGGTCCTGAACCAGCTTGTGAACCTTGTCAATGCGCTGATGTCGGAATACGGGCGGTTCGACGAGATTCGCGTGGAGCTTGCCCGCGAGCTCAAGCAGAGCCGCGAGGAGCGCGAAGCCGCTACAAGGGCCATCGGCCAAAACAACAGGCGCAACGAGGTAGCCGCAGCTGCGGTAATGAACGATTGCGGCTTCACCCCAACCCGTTCAAGGATACAGAAGTACAGATTGTGGAACGAGACGGATCACCAGTGCATATATTGCGGCAAGATTGTCAATGAGAAAGAGTTTTTGCTCGGAACCGGAGTGGAGGTCGAGCATATCATCCCGCGTTCGGTGCTGTTCGACGACAGTTTCTCGAACAAGACGTGTGCCTGCCGGAAATGCAATGCAGAAAAAGGCAACCGTACGGCATACGATTATATGAAGAGCAAGCCGGAAGGGGAATTCAATGCATATATCGAGCGAGTGAACGCTCTGGCGGAGAAGTACAATCCGAAATCGACCGCCGATACAGGCATCTCGGGCACGAAGAAGAACAAGCTCCTGATGTCGGCCGCGGATTTGCCGGACGACTTTATCGAACGCCAGTTGAGGGAGAGCCAGTACATAGCCAAAAAGGCGAAGGAGATGCTCCTTACGGTATGCCGCAATGTCTGGTCGACAAGCGGCAGCGTCACCGACTTCCTGCGCCATATATGGGGCTGGGACGATGTGCTGCACTCGCTGAATATCGACAACTACCGTGCGGCAGGCCTTACGAAACTGGTGGAGCGCGAGGTAAACGGGCGGACGGTTTGCGTGGAACGCATCGCGGACTGGAACAAGCGTCTGGACCACCGCCACCATGCGGTCGATGCTCTCACTATTGCCTGCACCAAGCAGGGATACATCCAGCGCCTCAACAACCTCAATTCGTTGAAGGAGGTCTCTTTCCGGAATTTCTCGGACAAGAAGCAGGACGAGGATACCCGTCAGCGGCTGACACGGCTCGAACGGTATATCCGCATGCAGCCTCACTTCCCGACGGCCGAGGTTGCGCGGGCGGTTTCGGGTATTGCGGTATCGTTCAAGAGCGGCAAGAGGGTTGCCGGTTCCGGCAAGCGGTATATCCGCAAGGGAGGCAAACGCATCTGCGTGCAGCGCGGCATCATCATTCCGCGAGGGGCGTTGAGCGAAGAGAGCGTATACGGACGTATCAACGACAGCAAGACCGGCAAAGAGGAAATCGTAATAAAATATAAGGTTGCAGACCTTAAACCGAAGGATGTCGAGTTTGTTGTTGACAAGCGTATCCGAGAAATTCTGCAACAGCGTCTCAACGAGTACGGCGGAGACCCCAAAAAGGCCTTTGCAGAGCCTGTGCTCGACCATCAGGGTCGCGAAATACGCAGCGTGAGGTGCCGCACGGGTGTAAATACCGCCGTGCCGCTGCGATTTGACGAATCGGGGAAGCCGATATCGTTTGTAAAACCTGGAAACAACCACCATGTGGCGATATACGAAGACGAGAATGGCCGCCTGCACGAACATGTGGTTACCTTCTGGCATGCGGTCGAACGCAAGAAGTACGGTCTCCCGATTGTCATAACCGACCCGGGTGAAGTATGGGAGAGGGTTGCGGAAGATATGCCGGAGTCGTTCCTGCGGCAGTTGCCGCCGTCGGCCACATGGCGTTTCCGATTCTCTATGCAGCAGAACGAGATGTTTATCCTCGGCATGGACGACGAGTCGTACCGTACCGCCATGGCGGAGAGGGACTATGCCGCTTTGGGCAGATATCTTTACAGGGTGCAGGCGTTGTCGGCAAATGAATACGTATTCAGAAGACACTATGAGACACGCTCCGACGACAAATACCGTAATGAGAACGGCAAGGAGGAGAAGAACCGCCAGAAATCCATATTGAGGGGCGCCCTATATCGTATAACAAGCGTAGACAGATTAAATGGATTAAAACCGCATAAGGTTAATGTCGGCGTAACCGGTAAAATATCGGAGATATGATAAAGCGGACACTCTATTTCGGCAATCCGGCCTACTTGAGCGTGAAATCGGCCCAACTGGAGATAAGGCTTCCGGAGGTAGAAGGCAACGGCACCCTGTCCGAGGGATTCAAGTCGCTGGCCGTAAAGCGCGTACCGGTAGAGGATATAGGCGTGGTGATACTCGACAACAGGAGGATATCCATTACCCACGGCGCCCTGGCCGCACTGCTGGACAACAACGCTGCCGTCATCACCTGCGACGAACACCGCATGCCGACTGGGCTTATGCTGCCTCTGTCGGGAAATACCACGCAGGCCGAACGGTTTACATGTCAGATAGAGGCCTCTCAACCGCTGCGCAAACAGTTGTGGCAGCAGACCGTGCAGGCCAAGATTCTCAACCAGTCGGCCGTATTGCAGAGGCACACCGGGCTCGACTGCGGCAACATGAGGTCTTGGGCCAAGGAGGTGAAGAGCGGCGACGGCGACAATATGGAGGGGCGTGCCGCCGCATTCTACTGGAAGAACCTCTTTGGCCATATCGACGGCTTCCGCCGTGACAGGGAGGGTGTTCCGCCGAACAACCTTTTGAATTACGGTTATGCCGTGCTCCGGGCGATGGTCGCACGGTCGCTTGTAGGCAGCGGACTACTCCCTACGCTTGGCATCCACCACCACAACCGCTACAACGCCTACTGCCTTGCCGACGACATAATGGAGCCATACCGTCCATATGTCGACAGCCTTGTGGCAGGCATTATGGACGAGATTATGGATGTGTCGGAGCTGACGACCGATATAAAGAGCAGGCTGCTCTCAATCCCGGTTCTCGATGTCGTTATCAACGGGCGCCGCAGCCCGCTGATGGTCGGGGTCGGCATGACCACGGCATCGCTCCGTAAATGTTTCTGCGGCGAACTGCGCAAGATAGCCTATCCCGAGATGGAATGATTGACCGTTTCAGCGAATATCGCATAATGTGGATTTTTGTCTTCTTCGATTTGCCGACCGAGACGAAAAAGGAGCGCAAGAGGTATGCCGAGTTCCGGAAACGCCTTATGCAGGACGGCTTCACCATGTTCCAGTTCTCAATCTACCTGCGGCACTGTCCGAGCAGGGAGAATGCCGACGTGCATATCAGACGCGTAAAACAGGCGTTACCGAAGGAGGGTTATGTCGGAATACTTACCGTAACTGACAAACAGTTCGGCCAGATGGAGCTATTCCGCGGATGCCAACTTGTCGAACATGATGTGCCGACACAACAGCTGGAACTCTTCTGAACAGACAGAAAAAAGGATTTGCACCGTTGCCGGGCAAATCCTTTTATTCGGAAACACGTTTTTTTTAATCCTGTTCAGCTATGTAACATATTGATACTCCGCATATAACATCGATTGTGGTGTATCCGATATGTCAAAGGTACAAATTTAAAAGCAAATCACAACAATATTACCGATGCTAACTTCAACTACGCAGGTGTATCCGATATGTCAAAGGTACAAATTTAAAAGCAAATCACAACCTTCGTGACCTTCGGCACTGTCGACGACACGGTGTATCCGATATGTCAAAGGTACAAATTTAAAAGCAAATCACAACAGACGCAAGGCATACATGTCAGTCAAGGTGGTGTATCCGATATGTCAAAGGTACAAATTTAAAAGCAAATCACAACTGTTCAAACGTCTCCGCAATCATGAGTTCGGTGTATCCGATATGTCAAAGGTACAAATTTAAAAGCAAATCACAACAGAGAGAGAGGTGACGCGCTATAGCTGTATGGTGTATCCGATATGTCAAAGGTACAAATTTAAAAGCAAATCACAACCTTTAATGCGTCTCCGACGTTTGGGTACAGGTGTATCCGATATGTCAAAGGTACAAATTTAAAAGCAAATCACAACGCTGACAACCCATACCTCGAAGCTCTGCGAGGTGTATCCGATATGTCAAAGGTACAAATTTAAAAGCAAATCACAACTTCAGCGCTTGTCTTATGTGCAATATAGTGGTGTATCCGATATGTCAAAGGTACAAATTTAAAAGCAAATCACAACGCACGCGCATCGGCAACGCCGACCTTCACCGGTGTATCCGATATGTCAAAGGTACAAATTTAAAAGCAAATCACAACTCTCTCCGCATACACAAACCAACTTAATCGGTGTATCCGATATGTCAAAGGTACAAATTTAAAAGCAAATCACAACCGTCGGTGCCGCGTTTGCAAACTCCACAAAGGTGTATCCGATATGTCAAAGGTACAAATTTAAAAGCAAATCACAACTGATTACCACAAGTACAACAACGTGTTCTGGTGTATCCGATATGTCAAAGGTACAAATTTAAAAGCAAATCACAACCGCGTTTTTTTCATCTTGTCAAAGGGTCAAGGTGTATCCGATATGTCAAAGGTACAAATTTAAAAGCAAATCACAACAGAGCGATTGCATCCTCGCACTCCTTGGAGGGTGTATCCGATATGTCAAAGGTACAAATTTAAAAGCAAATCACAACACGACAGAATCGACGAGCGACAGCGACGGCGGTGTATCCGATATGTCAAAGGTACAAATTTAAAAGCAAATCACAACCGAACGAAGCCACGGAACCAAGGCCACTGGGGTGTATCCGATATGTCAAAGGTACAAATTTAAAAGCAAATCACAACCGAACGAAGCCACGGAACCAAGGCCACTGGGGTGTATCCGATATGTCAAAGGTACAAATTTAAAAGCAAATCACAACACTCACTGAAGGGGGTGGCAATCGACAAGGGTGTATCCGATATGTCAAAGGTACATAAAAATTTGGAATATCGGGAATTGCGCCGTATATTTGCTCTTACAAATTTAACGGCAAATCACAATAAGGATTATTCCGTTGTGAAAACATTCAAGGCGGGGCAACTCGCCTTTTTTATTTCTTTCCGCCATTTGCCCTCCCCGCGCACAACCGCTGAAATCAGGCGAAACAGGAACCGGTTATCCGGCCTGCTCGGTCATCGTATGGATGTTGGCGACCGATTCGCACACGATAAGCTGCGGCTGCAACTGGAGCTTGGTGTCGACCGGATGTTTCTCGTTGATGCTCTGAATGAGCAGCTTGACGGCAAGCGTGCCTATCTCGTTCACGGGCTGGCTCATGCGGGTTATCGGCGGGTCCATGAAGTCGAGGAAGGTGTTGTTGTCGAAGGTGATGATGGAGATGTCGTCGGGAACCCTCAAACCAGACTCCTTGATGGCCTTGATGGCTCCGAGAAGAATCGTGTTGCTCAATGCGAATATGGCCGTGGGCCGCGTCGCCGCGTTGAGGGCGAGCTTGGTCTCGAGGTAGCCGTTCTGGATGGAGAAACTGTCGCCGACGATGCGTGCGCCATCTTCGAGCCCCTTGCTGCGAAGGGCGTCGAGATGGCCGCGCACCCGTTCGCGGACAGGCATCGAGTGGGGCGTTCCCTGTATGCACAGAATCCTCTCGTGGCCGCTGTTGAGCAGATAGCGTGTCGCCTCGTAGCCGCCCTGGTAGTTGTCGGTGCAGACGTAGGGCAGCTCCGTAGAGTTGAAATAGCGGTCGATAAGCACCACGGGGGCCGTGTGGCGGTTTATCTCCTCGAGCCACGCCGGGTCCTGGCCGCACGGCGTCACGATGATGCCGTCGACGTTGCGGGCCAGCAGCGAGTCGACGCTGTTGCGCTCGTTCTCCTCGTTCTCCATCGTGTCGACGGTCACGGTGGTGTACCCGTGCGACCTCGCATCGCGTATTATGGTGCTTGCAAGGTTGGAGAAGTAGACGTTTTCAATACTCGGGATGACGAGCCCTATCGTGTTGGTTTTGTTTGTGCGCAAACCTTTGGCCAGCAAACTCGGCTTGTAATTGCACCGTCTCGCCTCCTGCTGTATGGTTTCTACGGTCGATTTGCTGATGCGCGCCGCCTCGGCTTTGCCGCTCAATACGCGGGAAACTGTTGATATAGAGAAGCCTGTACGTTCGGAAATAGATATTATTGTATTCTTTTTCTCCATTTGGTGATTTTTTGTAAATCGTACTTCAAAAGTAATATTTTTTTAGAAAATATTCGAAAATATTGCTAATGTTTTAAAAATTTATTATACTTGCACAAACGTTTGCGTAAAATATTTGTGCGCATATGCGGCAAACTCGGGCTTTGACAGTTGTACAAAACACATAAAACATAAAAAATATGAGCAAAATAATCGTAATCGGAAGTTCGAACACCGACCTTGCAATCAAAACCGACCGTATTCCGGAACCGGGGGAGACCGTTATGGGCGGAACGTTCATGATGACGGCCGGAGGCAAGGGCGCCAACCAGGCCGTAGCCGTTGCCCGACTTGGCGGGGACGTGGCTTTTATGACGAGAGTCGGCGACGACATGTTCGGCGACGAGTCGCGCGCGCGTTATATAAAAGAGGGACTGCCCGAGAAGTTCCTGCTTGTGGAGAAGGGCGTGCCTTCGGGCGTGGCTCTCATTACGGTCGATGCCAAGGGCGAGAACTGCATCGTGGTGGCTCCGGGCGCAAACAATGCAATGACATGTGCCGACATAGATGCCGCAAGCGATGAAATCGCCGCTGCCGACTACCTCCTGCTGCAGCTCGAGATCCCGATGGAGGTTGTGGAGCATGCCGCCGAGGTAGCGGTTGCGCACGGTACGAAGGTCATACTCAACCCGGCTCCTGCCGCCGAATTGTCGAAGGAGCTCGTCGAGAGACTCTACCTGATTACGCCAAACCGTACGGAGTGCCAGCTGCTGTCGGGTGTGGCCATAGCCAGTGAGGCCGATGCCGAGGCTGCCGCCGCAAAACTCATGGAGATGGGCGTGAAGAACGTGATAGTGACGCTCGGCTCGAAGGGCTCGCTGGTGAAGACGGCCGAAGAATGCCGGATTGTCGAGGCGTGCCGTGTGGATGCAGTCGATACGACGGCTGCAGGAGACGTGTTCAACGGCGCATTGTGCGTCGCCCTGTCCGAGGGCAAGTCGCTTGTCGATGCCGCGCGTTTCGCCAGCCGTGCGTCGGCGATATCCGTTACGAGAATGGGCGCACAGTCGTCGATACCGTATCGCTCGGAGATCAGTGAATGATAAAAGACAAGAATCATAATGTAGCTTATAAAAATCCTAAAAAACTCTAACTATGAACTTCAAACTTTACCAACACCTGATGCGGTTTCTCATGTGCGCGATGTTATTCGTGATGGGAGCATCGGTTGCCGTCGCCCAAACGGGTGGTAACGGAGCGAATACTGTCAGCGGACGTATATTGGACGCTGCGAGCAAGACTCCGTTGATAGGAGTGTCGGTTGTCGTCGAGGGAACTACCAACGGTGTTGCCTCCGATATGGACGGCCGTTATACTATTGAGGTCAGCGGTGAAAATCCGGTACTGAATTTCTCGTATCTGGGCTATGATACCCAGAATATACCCGTGAACAGTCTCACTGAGATCAATGTCGAAATGCGGGAGAGTACGGAGTCGATCAACGAGGTGGTCGTAATCGGTTACGGAAAGACCACCAAGAAGGAGGTTACGGGCTCTGTGGCAAGCCTCAAGAGCGACGACTTCAATACGGGTTCGTTTACCAATGCCGCCGGACTTTTCCAGGGTAAAGTGGCCGGATTAAGCATTGTCAATCCTAACGGAGGCGACCCGAATGCGGATTATGAGATATTGCTCCGCGGAACCAACACGCTGAGCGCCGGCCAGGGCCCGCTGCTCATAATCGACGGAGTCGTGGGTGCCGATATCCGCAACATCAACTTCCAGGAGGTCGAGTCGGTCGATGTCCTGAAGGACGGTTCGGCTGCCGCAATCTACGGAACCCGCGGTACGAACGGTGTGATTATCATCACGACCAAACGCGCTCGCGCCGGACAGACACAGATAGAGTACGACGGACAGGTTTCGGTACAGACCGTTACGCGTCGTGCCAAACCGCTTACGGCCAGTGAGTTCGAATGGGTGGTCAACAACTACAGCCCGTCGAGTGCAGGCTCTCTCTACGGGGCCGATACCGACTGGTTCGACGAGGTTACCCGTACCCCGATAAGCCACAAGCACAGCTTTGCCGTTTCGGGAGGTTCCGAGAAGTTCTCGCACCGTACGGTGCTGAACGTGGAGCAGAACCAGGGTCTGCAGCGCAAGAACGACGCCGAGAAATACATGTTCAAGACCAACATTCACCAGACGGCGTTCGAGGGATGGCTCGATCTCGACTATAACGCATACTTCTCGAAGCGCGAATATTCGCCGGCCGACTATTCGATATTCGAGCAGGCTTTCTACCACAACCCGACCGAGCCTGTATACGATCCGAGCAATACTGCATCGGGCGGCTATTTCCGCGTGGACAACACGATGGCATACTACAACCCTGTGGCCATGCTCAACGAGCGTGAGCAGAAGTACCGCGCCGACGACTTCGGCGGAAATATCCGTGCGGTGCTCAACATACTTCCGGTCAAGGGACTGAAGTGGGACAACTTCTTCTCGTACGGACAGCAGAACTTCGAGTCGCGTGATTACCGTACGCGCTACTATCCGGGAACCATCGGACAGGGCGGTGTGGCCACCATATCCAACGAGATGACCCGCGACATACAGTGGGAGAGCACGATTTCGTACTCCGGACAGTTCGGCCGCCATGCCGTACAGGCCGTTCTGGGCTACACCTGGCAGCGCGGCGTGGGTGAATCTTCCGCAATGGAGAATTCGGGATTCGACATGGATGACTGGGGCACAAACAACATAGGTGCCGGAAACTCGATAAAGAACGGCCAGGCATCAATGTCCTCCTACAAGGAGTCCAACACATATATCGCACTCTTCGGACGAGTGATGTACAACTACGATGAGCGTTACCTCCTCTCCGTATCGCTGCGCCGCGACGGTTCGAGCCGTTTCGGCAAGGACAACAAGTGGGGATGGTTCCCTGCCGTCAGCCTCGGA
Source organism: uncultured Alistipes sp. (assembly GCA_944322005.1). Taxonomy (GTDB): domain Bacteria; phylum Bacteroidota; class Bacteroidia; order Bacteroidales; family Rikenellaceae; genus Alistipes. The sequence goes on along the minus strand of CALUNL010000004.1, from coordinate 183,106 downwards.
TGGAGAATCAACCAGGAGAGCTTCCTGCGCGACGTGAAGTGGATCAACGAACTCAAGCTGCGTGCCGGTTACGGAGTCACCGGTAACCAGGACTTCGCCAACTACCAGTCCCTGCTGCTTATGAGTACCTCGGGCAAGTTCTACTACAACGGGCAGTGGATAAATACGTATGCTCCGGCAAGCAATGCCAACCCTAACCTCGGATGGGAGAAGAAGGCGGAGTGGAACGTCGGTGTCGACTTCTCGGTTCTGGACAACCGCCTGTCGATGACCCTGGACTATTACCAGCGCCGCACTACCGACCTGCTCTACACGTATCAGGTGCCTACTCCTCCGTACGTTTACAACGAGATGTTCACCAATGTCGGCGAGATAAAGAACTCCGGTATAGAGCTTACCATCAACGCCGTGCCGGTGCGTACCAAGAATCTCGTATGGAACACGACGTTCATCGTGTCGCGCAACACCAACAAGCTCGTCAAGTTTACGAACGAGGAGTTCACCGACGGCGAGTACAAGGTGGGCTGGCTCAACTCTCCTGTAGCGGCGTACTGCCAGCGACTGGTGGAGGGTGAGTCGCTCGGAACCTTCTACGGTCCGAAGTGGCTTGGCGTAGATGAGAACGGCGACGACATATACGCCAATTCGATCGGCGGAACCGTTTCCGAATCGGCTTGGGAGAAGATAGGATGCGCTTATCCGGATGTGACGCTGGCATGGAGCAACATGTTCCGCATTGTCAAGAACCTCGACCTGAGCTTTACGCTGCGCGCATCGATAGGCGGTGACATACTCAACACCTATGCCCTTTATTACGACAACCTTTCGGAGTTCGGTCTGAAGAACATCGCCTCCTCGTGGCTCGACAGCCGCAATGACGAGGGTATAATGTATTCGTCGAAGTATATCGAGGATGCCACCTATCTCAAACTCGACAATCTGTCGTTGGGTTACACCTTCAACTTCAAGTCGAAGTATATCCGCAGCCTGCGTCTGTCGTTCACCGGACAGAACCTCTTCTGCATAACCGGTTACAAGGGCGTTGATCCGGAGGTCTCGCTGTCGGGAATCACTCCGGGTATCGAGAACATAAGCTATTACCCTTCGACCGCTACGTTCACTTTCGGAGTAAATCTCAAATTCTAATACCCAACCAATTACAGATATGAAAACCATAATACGAAATATAGGATTGTCGCTCCTCCCGCTCATGATGTTGAGCAGCTGTTTCGACCTCACGGAGGAGGTGTATACCGAGATTCCGATGGATGAATTCGGTAAGACCGAGCAGGAGCTGATTGCTACCGCCGGCCGTGCGTATACCAAACTTCAGGACTATTGTACGGAGCAGAGCCTGTGGACGCTCAACCTTCAGGTGTCTGACGAGTGTGCCGTTCCGGTAAATTCCAACGGCTCGTGGGCCGAGGAGCGCTACAGCGAACTGCAGTATCACAAGTACAGCCCTTCGAACAAACTCGTTCTCGAAGGTTGGAACTTCTGTTTCGACGGAATCGCGTCGTGCAACGAGATCCTCTACGAACTCGGTCTCTCGAGCATAGAGTTCGAGGCCAAGGACAAGATTATCGCCGAGATCAAGATTTTGCGTGCATTCTTCTACTTCATGGCCATCGACGGATGGGGCAATGTTCCGTACTCGATCGACTATACCGACACCTCTTATCCGGAGCAGAAGGATCGCAAGTTCATGTTCTCGTTCATAGAGAAGGAGATAACCGACAACATCGAACTGCTTGACGAGGTTCCGTCGCTCTCCAACTACGGCCGTGTTACACAGGGTATGGCCTATACGCTTCTTGCCAAGCTCTATCTCAATGCCGAGGAATGGATAGGCGAGGCTATGTGGGATGAGGCCGAGAAGGCATGTTACAAGGTCATCTCCGGCGGACATTACACCATCGCCGACGACTACTCGTCGAACTTCGCTGTCAGCAACGAATCTTCGGTCGAGAACATCTTCGTAATCCCTTACAGCACGACCTACACCGAATCGGACCACAACTCGTTCATCATCTATATCATGGCGCTCGACAGCTGGGCTACCGAGAAGTTCAACATCCCGGCCAGCGCATGGGACGGATTCGTCTGCCAGCCTGACTTCTTCCAGAAGTATGCCGATAACGACAAGCGCCGCGACGAGACATGGCTCTACAAGGGCAACCAGATTTCGAACGGCGACTATGACGTGACCGACGCCCCTTACAACCCTGTCTTCGACGAGTCGCTCTATGCCACGCGCCGCGCACTTTACGACGGAGCCCGCATATGGAAGTGGCACTACCAAAAGGACGGTCTGCTGATAAGCGACCAGACCAGCATGGACAACGACTTTGCGCTGTTCCGCTATTCGGACGTGGTGCTTATGTATGTCGAGGCGCTTATGCGTCAGGGACGTACGGGCGAGGCTGTCAATCTGGCCGATTTCAAGAAGATACGTACGAGAGCCGGACTGCAGGAGTACACGGCATCGAATCTTACTCTTGAGGAGCTGCTCGACGAGCGCGGACGCGAGCTCGCATGGGAGGGCTGGCGCCGTCAGGACCTCATCCGCTTCGGCGAGTACAACAAGGCATGGTGGGCCAAGCCTGCATCGGCCGCAACGACCAAGCTCTATCCTATACCGACGACCGTACGTGCGGCAAACCCTAATCTCAATCAGAACGAGGGATATTGATAACAAACCTGTAAAAACCAACCAGACAATAGAAAATGAACAGAAAGATTGTATTGGCACTGTTCGCCTGCATGACATTGTTTACGGCGACGGCACAACAGCAGCGGCGCATATCGCTCGACGAACTTCGTGACAAGATTGCCGGAGCATGGCTCGGCCAGATGGTCGGAAACATGTACGGACTCCCTTTCGAGAACAAGTTCATCGAAAAGGAGGGTGACGAGTCTAAGTTCCCGTTCGGATACTCCAAGAGCCTGATAAAGATGAAGCAGTACGACGGAGCATTCTCGGACGACGACACCGATATCGAGTATCTCTATCTCATGCTGATGGAGAAGTACGGAAGCGAGCCGACATATGCACAGATGCGCGAGGGGTGGATGTACCATATCCGCGACCGCGTATGGCTTGCCAACCGTGCCGCACTCGGCCTTATGCACTACGGCTATACGCCTCCGTTTACGGGCAGCATGGAGTCGAATCCACACTGGTATCAGATTGACCCGCAGCTCATAAACGAGATATGGAGCTATACGGCTCCGGGCATGGTGCGCTACGCTGCCGAGAAGTCGGCGTGGGCGGCCCGCATCACCAGCGACAGTTGGGCAACGTCGCCGACCGTCCACTACGGTGCGATGTATGCCGAGGCCTTCTTCGAGAGCAACATCGAGAAACTCGTGCTCGATGCCCTGGATGTGCTTCCGGAGGGTGACCGTTATGCCGAAACCGTGCGCCACATGTATGCGCTTTACAAGAAATATCCGGACAACTGGCAGAAGGCTCGCGCCGAGATGGCCGAGGCCTACTATGTGAACGAGCCGGAGATGACGAAGACCATATGGAACGCCAACCTCAACGGCGCCTGCGGTATCCTGACGCTGCTCTACGGCAAGGGTGACCTGCAGCGCACCATGGACCTCGGCTGCGCAATGGGATTCGATGCCGACAACCAGACGGCGACCGTGGGCGGTATCCTCGGAATCATCAACGGAGGACATTCGATTCCGCGCCAGCTGTCGATGCCGTTCGACCACTGGACCAAGCCGTTCAACGACCGCTACATCAACATAACCCGCTACGACATGCCTGACGCCTCGATCGACGACATGATTGACCGTACGGTTGCAATGGCCGTCAAGCTGGTATGCGAGAAGGGTGGCCGCGTTGTGGAGAAGGGCGGAAAGAAGTATCTGGTCATAAATACGAAGGCCGAGTTCAAGGCTCCGCTCGAGTTCTGCGTGGGCCCTATGCCTCGCATGGAGGTGGGCTGCCCGGTTGATTACCGGTTCAGCTGTGCCGCCAACGAGAACTACGACTGGACGCTTGTCAAGGGTGCGCTTCCGGAGGGCCTGCAGTTCGACAACGGCCGGCTGACGGGAACCCCGTCCGCTGCCGGCAAGTTCCCGGTTACGCTGTCGCTGAGCAACGGCAAGGAGACTCTTACCAAGGATTTCGAACTTCTGGTCCGCACGAAAAACATAGCGCCGGAGGCCGAAAACATCCTCACCAACATCCGTACGATGAACGAGGATGTGCTCTACAAGTGCTGGATAACGTTCGGCAAGCCGATGTATGCCACCAGCGTCGACGTGATACGCGACGGCAGGACAAACGGCGAGGGTTCGGTGTTCTATTCGCTTGCCGCGCACTCCGACCTGCCGAAGATAGACTGGTTCGGATACGAGTGGAAGGAGCCGAGGACTATTGACATGATGTCGTTCCACACGGGATGCCTTGAGGAGTTCGGCGGATGGTTCAACTCGGTTGCGATACAGTACCGCGGCGAGGACGGCCGCTGGCACGATGTCGGAGACTTCCGTTCCACGCCGGAACTGCCTGAAAACGACATAGTGTTCTTCCAGCCTCACTTTGTCGAGTATGTTTTCGAGTTCGAGCCTGTCAGGACCACGGCCGTGCGTCTGTTGCTCGACTGCAAGGTTCAGGACCACTGGAACAAGCCTACGAAGGGATGCTCGAGCTTCATATCCATAACCGAACTCGGTGTTTACGAAAAAGAATAACGGAGAGAGATGAGAAAAAACCTTTTTATCATAGCAGTGACGGCTTTGGCGTTTGCGGCGTGTACGACGCCGCAGCGCCCGGCCGAGATTACAATCACGGAACAGGAGCTTTTTGACAAGATCCGCGGCGGATGGGCCGGACAGACCATAGGTGTGGTCTTCGGTGCGCCTACGGAGTTCAAGTTCACTGGAACGACCATACAGGACTACCAGCCTATACCGTGGTCCGAGCACTATGTCAAGTACTGGTGGGACAAGAAGCCGGGACTTTTCGACGACATATACAATGACCTCACGTTCGTCGAGACCTTCGAACAGGAGGGGCTCGACTGTACGACCGAGACTTTGGCCAAGCGCTTTGCGTTTGCCGAGTACCACCTCGCGCATGCCAACCAGGCCGGCCGCTACAACATCCGCAACGGCATCATGCCGCCGGAGTCGGGCAACTGGGTGAACAATCCGCATGCCGACGACCTCGATTTCCAGATTGAGGCCGACTTCATCGGCCTTATGGCCCCGGGTATGATTCCGGAGGCGCTCGACATAGCCTCGCGCGTGGGACATATCATGAACAGCGGTGACGGTTTCTACGGCGGCGCCTTCGTTGCCGGCCTCTATGCCGCAGCGTTCGTGAGCAACGACCCGGCCGAGATCCTCGACATGGCACTCGAACCGATTCCGCATGAGAGTACGTTCTACCAGTGCGTGGACGACGTGCGGAAACTGCACAAGCAGTATCCGGACGACTGGCAGCAGTGCTGGTTCGAGATGCACAAGAAGTGGAACCGCGACGTGGGCTGCCCGAAGGGCGTATTCCTGAGCTTCAACATCGACGCCAAGATAAATTCCGCATATGTCGCCATCGGCCTGCTCTACGGTGACGGAGATTTCGCCAAGTCGATGGATATCGCCACCCGCTGCGGCCAGGATTCGGACTGCAATCCTGCCACCGTCGGAGGCGTTCTCGGCGTGATGAACGGCTACTCGAACATTCCGGAGTTCTGGCGCGCCCCGCTCAGCGAGATAGAGTCGCTCAACTTCGACGGTACGGAGGTTTCGCTCGAGAAGGCGTATGACATGAGCTACAGGCAGGCCCTTGAGATGGTCCGCCGCGCTGGCGGTACGGTTGCCGACGGCAAGGTCACGATTCCGCAGCGCAAGGCCGAAACCCTGCCTCTGGAGCAGAACTTCATCGACACCTATCCGCTCTTCCGCGAGCGCAAGGACTGCTTCGTGGACGGCGAGTACGAGTTCGACTTTACGGGCAACGGATTTGTGATATGGGGCAACCTGGTGTGCCTGCGCAGTATCACTCCTGACTATGTAAACCGTGTCTCGATACGCCATATCGGATCGGAGGTCTTCGGCCTGGCCGAGCCTGATGACCCGTATGTCGCCGAGTTCGAGGTGTGGATCGACGGCAAGCTCGACCACATATCGCGCATGCCGATGAAGAATACCGACCGCAAACTCGAGCCGGCATGGAAATACCGCCTCGACGAAGGCCGCCATACGGTACGCCTGAAGTGGCTCAACCCTCACAAGGATTATCTGCTGCGTGTGAACGACATCATGTACTATACCTCCACGCCGCCGACAAACAAGTATTATCACAATTGAAACAGCGTCTCCAATGAACAGGACAATCATATTACTGTCGACACTTTTGGCCGCGACATCGTGTGCGACGGCTCCATCGATCGACTACGGCTCGACTTTCGAGATTGACAAGGCCACGCTGCAGGACAAGATCCGCGGCGGATGGGCCGGACAGACCATAGGCTGTACCTACGGCGGCCCGACGGAGTTCAAGTACAAGGGTGCGCTCATCAGCGACGAGGCGCCGATCGTATGGTACGACGACTATGCGCTGGATACGTTCCGCGACGACCCGGGACTCTACGACGACGTCTACATGGACCTCACCTTCGTCGAGGTGATGAACCGCTACGGCATCGACACTCCGGCCGAGGTATATGCCGAAGCCTTCGCCAATGCCGACTACAAGCTGTGGCACGCCAACCAGGCTGCCCGATACAACATCCTGCACGGCATCATGCCGCCGGAATCGGGACACTGGCGCAACAACCCGCATGCCGACGACATCGACTTCCAGATCGAGGCCGACTTCATAGGCATGATCTGCCCTGGAATGCCTAATGCGGCATCGGAAATCAGCGACCGCATCGGCCATATCATGAACTATGGCGACGGCTTCTACGGCGGAGTGTATATGGGCGCTCTCTATTCGCTGGCATTCGTATGCAACGACATACCGACTCTCGTGCGCGAGGCGTTGAACACCATCCCGGAGCAGAGCAAATACCGCCGCTGCATCGAGGACGTCATCCGCTTCCACAAGGAGTTCCCGGATGACTGGCGCCGCTGCTGGCTCGAGATCGAGCGACGCTACGCCTACGAGAAGGGATGCCCGGAGGGAGTATTCAACGGGTTCAACATCGATGCCACCATCAATTCGGCATATGTGGTGATGGGCCTTCTCTACGGTGATGGCGATTTCGAGAAGACGATGGACGTGGCTACGCGCTGCGGCCAGGATTCGGACTGCAACCCGGCTTCGGCCGCCGGCATACTCGGCGTGATGATCGGCTACGATGCCATCCCGGACAAATGGAAGCCGGCCATGGACAAGGTCGTGGACATAGAGTTCCCGTATACCTCCATTTCGCTCAACAAGATATACGACATCAATCTCGACCTGCTGACGCAGATGGTGGAGCGTGAGGGCGGAAGTGTCGACGGCGACATCTACCGTATCACGATACAGCGCCCGGAGACCGTTCCGTTCGAAGAGTCGTTCTCGACGATCGAGCCTGTCGAGCGCCGTGTGCTGAAGCTCGACATCACCGACGAGGCCACCTTGCGCTTCAATGGCAACAGCGTGGTTGTCATGGGCCAGGTCCGCAAGCTCGGTATCGGCAATGACAACGGCTATGTCGCACGCCTGGAGGCCTATATCGACGGAGAGAAGGTCGAGGATATCGAGATGCCGTACGACTACATCAAGCGCAAGTACGACATATTCTACAAATACGAACTGCCTGTAGACGGCCCTCATACGCTGCGCCTGAAATGGGTGAATCCGGATCGCGGATATGTCATCGAGGCCAAGGAGATGGTGGTTTATACGGCAAAAAAATAGTGTGTGAAGTTGATGAAAAGGGAAGGAAACATTATGATTAAACTATTGGCAGTTTTCGCACTGCTCCTGTCGGTTGCCAACACATCGTGCAGCAAGGAGCAACACGGGTTGCCGACGCCGCCGGACGAGTTCGAGCGATATTCGACCGACCTGTCCATGCACAGCGACATTCTCGGGCAGACGATAAGCTACTCCGTATACCTGCCTGCCGACTACACCAAGTCTGCGGACAAGCGTTACGGTGTCGTGTACCTTCTTCACGGTTACGGCGACAACCACCAGTCGTGGAACGACAAATGGCTGCACATAACCACTCTCATCGAGAGCAAGGAGCAGGCCGGTGAGATATCACCGATGATTTATGTCATGCCGCAGGGATTCAACAGCTATTATGTGAACCGCTACGACGGCAGCTTCGACTATATGGACATGTTTACCGAGGAGCTCGTGCCGTATATCGACCGTATATACCGTACCCGTGCCGACCGCTCGTCACGTGCCGTGGTCGGCTATTCGATGGGCGGATTCGGGGCGATGATCCTTCCGTCGAAGCACTCCGAACTCTTTTCGGTGTCGATTCCGCTGAGCATGTCCTTCCGTACGGACGAGCAGTACATGTCCGAGCCGCAAAGCGGCTGGAACGAGCAGTGGGGCTCGATCTTCGGCGGTTACGGCATGTCGGGGGAAGCCCGCCTTACGGATTACTACAAGGAGCACTGCCCGTTCTACTTCTTCAACGAGGAGAGTGCCGCATCGTTCTCCAATGTCCATTACTATCTCGACTGCGGCGACGATGAGGAGCAGCTGCTCATCGGCAACGACCGCCTGCACCGCCAGATGCGTGACCTGGGCATAGCCCACGAATACCGCGTACGCAACGGCGCACATACGTCCGACTACTGGCACAATGCCATGCGCGAGGGGCTGGAGTTCATCGAGACCTGCTTCAACGGCGGCACATATCCCGATTCGCAGCAGGTGGAGACGGATGCATCGTATGACGGCACCGAACTTTCGGCAACCGTCGGCGGCGTGGACGTGGTTGCCTTCCCTTCGGCTGGCTACGGTGAGCAGAAGGAGAATTCGGTCATCTACTTCGTGCACGACGGCATGTCGTCCGACGACCTGCGCCGGGTGATGAACCTTTGGAATGTGGCTTCAATAACGAAACCGTTCATTGTCGTGTGCATGGAGGCATCGCGTGTCGCCGGTGATTTTGCCACGGTAGCCTCGGCCATAGATGCCGAATACGGCGTGGCTGCGGGAGCGGACAGGCATTTCGGAGCCGGACGCGGCACGGGAGCCGGAGTGCTCTACGGCTATGCGGCCGGAGATGAGGCCAAGCTCTCCGCCCTCTTCATGTTCGACGGAGACATGGATGTGGAGTCCGTCGCTCCGTGCGCCGGTACGTACTATTACATCGATACCACCGATGAAGGTGCGAACTATGTGGCTGCCGGAGAGCTATACGAGAAGTGCAAGGCCATGGGTGTGTCCTATGACTACCGCGTACGCAACGGCAAGAGCGACATCGCCTCGTCGATGGGCGGATTCCTTGCCTCAAAGAGCAACCTTACTGAACTTATCAAAAACTGAATACCTGATTTAAAATCTTAAAACCATGTTTATTGTAGATAACTATTTTCTGGCAGTGATATTCTGCTTCGTCACGATGCTCTGCTGGGGCTCGTGGGGCAATACCCAGAAACTGGCGTCGAAGAGCTGGCGCTACGAGCTTTTCTATTGGGACTATGTCATCGGAATGGTGCTGTTTGCAGCCCTGCTGGGCTTCACCATGGGCAGTATCGGCGATGCGGGACGTCCGTTTGTCGCCGACCTGTCGCAGGCTGCAGGCAAGAGCATAGGCTGGGTGCTTCTGGGTGGTGTCATATTCAATGCCTCGAACATCCTGCTGTCGGCATCTGTGTCGCTGGCCGGCCTTTCGGTGGCCTTCCCTCTCGGCGTGGGCATAGCGCTCGTGCTGGGTGTAATCGTAAACTACATCGGTGCGCCGTCGGGCAATCCGGTGATGCTCTTTACGGGGGTGGCTCTTATCGTGGCAGCCATCATCTTCAACGGCGTAGCCTCCGGCAAGCAGCAGAGCGGAGCCGAGGCTGCAGGCAACAACCGGAAGGGACTGACTCTGGCCGTCATAGCCGGCGTGCTTATGTCGCTCTTCTACCGTTTCGTGGTCAAGGGTATGGACATCAATAATTTCGAGGCTCCGGCCGAAGGAATGCTCACTCCGTATTCTGCCATATTCATCTTCTCGCTTGGTGTGCTTGCCAGCAACTTCGTATTCAATACGCTCGTAATGCGCTATCCGTTTGTGGGCAGCAAGGTAAGCTATTCGGAGTATTTCAAGGGCTCGTTTGGGACCCACCTTACGGGATGTCTCGGCGGTGCCATATGGTGCCTCGGTACGGCGTTCAGCTATATAGCTTCGGGAGAGGCCGGACCGGCCGTTTCGTACGCCCTCGGACAGGGTGCGCCGATGATTGCCGCCATCTGGGGCGTATTTATCTGGCGTGAGTTCAAGGGAGCCTCGAAGACGGTCAACTGGCTGCTGACGCTCATGTTCCTTCTGTTCATCGGAGGCCTGGCACTCATAGTTGCGGCAGGAAACTGATTTGCGGGTATTTATTTTCAAAAAACATAACATTAACCAACTTAAAAGTTAAAAAAGATGAAAAGGATTTTTGGATTTGTAGCGATTGCCGCAATGGCGGTTTCGCTGAACACTGGATGCAGCAAGGATGACGGCAACGGCGGAAATGGCGGTGGCGGTGCCACTGTAAATGTACGTGTTACCGGCTGGGCCGATGACTGGGATTCGTACGTTTTCGAGTACAACGACGAAGGCCGTGTGGTAAAGGCCAGCCGTAACGACGGTGAGCGCGAGTGGACCTTTGCCTACAACGGCAACGAGATTTCGGTTACCGGATATTCCGAGTTCTCGATTACGCTCGGTGCCAACGGTTACGCCTCGACCTATGTGAATGAGTATGATGAGACCTACACCTATACTTACGACAACGACGGATATGTTACCCAGATCAAGAAGAACGGTGAGGTATGTTCCAACGTTCAGATTCAGGACGGCTGCATAATCAAGTGGTCTAAATTCTCTGATCAGGATGGAGACGGCACCCCTGAAGAGGTATGGAAGGAGCACACCTATTCGAATGTGCGCAACGTCGGCGGTATCCACAATATCTATGCGGAGGTAGGTGCAGGCCGTTGGCTTCAGGAGCTCGGTTTCTTCGGCAAGCCGACCCAGTATCTCTGCTCCGGCAACGGTTGGGATTACTCCAGCACGCCTTCGACGCTTGAGTATGAGTTCGATTCGAACAACTGCGTGAAGAAGGAGATCAAGACCGGCGGCAGCGGCGATGACGTATACGTCGAGAACTATTTCTACACATGGGAGACCCTCGAGTAATCGGGTAGACATATTATATTGGGCGCGGACGGCAGAGGAACCTCTGCCGTCCGTTTGTTTGCATGCCGCTTCTTCGTCTCCTTGTATGCTGAATGGGCGGAACCGTGTTCCGTCCTTTTTTTTTGTTTGGCAAAGCGGCGGAAGCCTGCTTTCGGACGCGGACAAACGAAAAAAGACGATTGGTTTTCCAATCGTCTTTCGCTGTAGTGGGAGTTGAGGGATTCGAACCCCCGACCCTCTGCTTGTAAGGCAGATGCTCTGAACCAGCTGAGCTAAACTCCCTGCTTGGGACTGCAAATATATGCAATTTTTATCACACGGCAAATTTTTGACCGGGAATTTGTCCAATAAATTTGTATTGCATTTTTTGTATATGAATATTTTTTGTATATTTGTGCACACTTGTGCATAAAAATTCACGCAACATATCGCTATGGGAAATAAAAGGGAGAGAACAGACATAATCCGCCGCATAATAAGCGAGGAGCAGATCGGCTCGCAGGAGGAGCTTATGAAGAGGCTTGAGACGCATGGCGTGAATGTGACGCAGAGTACACTCTCGCGTGATTTCAAGAGTCTTAACATATCCAAGATTCCACACCCCGAGAAGGGATATGTCTATGTCCTCAATGATGAGATTGCCGCGGAGCAGCCTGTGGCCACGTCGAATCTCGGCGATGCCATAATCCGTATGCATTTTTCGGGCAACATCGGGGTCATCACCACAAAGTCCGGATATGCGAGTGCCGTGTCGGTCGTTGTCGACGGCATAAAGACCAGGGATATTCTCGGTACGGTTGCGGGAGACAACACCATCCTCATAGTAATGCGTGAGGGTGCCGAGCGCAAGGCCATAGCCGATACTTTGCGCAAGGAGTTCCCGACGCTGAAGTGCAGCGAATAGACATTTCATGCCGATTCAGGAAAAAGGCGCGTCCGATTCATCGGACGCGCCTTTCCCATATACGGTTGCAGTTGCCGCTATTCTATGTATCTTATCTTGCTCTTGTCGCGCGGCTTGGCCTCCGGCTGCTCGTCAGGATATCCGAACCCTATCGCGTAAAGAAGCCCGTAGCCGTCGCTGAAATCAAGCGACTCGAGAAACTCCCTGCCCTCGTCCGACGATGTCAGGAAGCGGACCGGACCTCCGAGGCAGCAGCTGCCTATGCCGAGCTCCTGTGCGGCAAGGATCATGTTCTCTCCGAGCAGTCCGCAGTTCACGCCGGCATACTGTCCCTCGGGAGCCGCTATAAAGACTACCGCAGTCGCGTTGCGGAACATGTTCCTGAAGTCGGGCGTGAGGATGCGTTCCGCATCCGGGGTGTTCTCGATGCTCTTCACGTAAGCCGCCGTGCAGCGGTCTATCCACTCCTTTGAATCCACGACGCGGAGCTCCCATTCCTGGCGGTTCATGCCGTTCGGAGCTGCGATGCCGCATTCGAGTATAAGATCGAGCTTTTCGCGCTCCACAGGCTTGTCGGTATACTTGCGGATGCTGCGGCGGGCCTTTATCGCCTCTATTACACCGCCCTCTTCGCTCTTCGGTCGGTAGCTGTCTATTGCCATGCGCAGGCCTATGATTGCGGTCGCGCACAGCAGAATTGTGATTACGATTTGTTTCATATGTTCGTTTTTTATTTTGTTATTGCATCTGCAACTATCTCCGAGAGGTCGCGCACGCGGTCGGCCGCGCATCGTGCGATGGCCCTTTTGCACAGCGGGCAGCTTGTTACGATGGTCTCGGCTCCCGTTGCGTCGAGCTCTGCCGTGAGCGACGCCGCTATCTTGAGCTGTTGCGAGTCGTTTATCACGGTATTGGCCAGCGAGGAGCCGCAGCAGAGCGAGTCCCTGCGGTTGTGTTCCGCCTCCATGAGCGTGCCGACGGCTTCGATGACTTCACGCGGGGCGTCGTATATGCCGCATCCGCGGCCGAGCTCGCACGGGTCGTGATAGGTGAATGTGCCCTTGCCGCCGGACAGCCTCAAGCGTCCCTCGTTAATCAGCCTTGCTATGTATTCCGAGTGGTGCAGCACCTCTATTCCGTCGAGGTCGTAGTCTTCGCGGAATACGCGCAGGCATATCGGGCATGATGTGACGAGAGTGGTTATGCCGTGCTTGCGGAAGAGTTCGGTGTTGTATGCCATCATCTTGTGGGCGGAGTCGGTCTCTCCGGAGAGTTTCAGCGGTCGGCCGCAGCATACGCCGCCGTTGCGGTCGGCCCACCATACCTCTTCGCCCGCACTCTCGAATATGCGCTCCATGGCATTCAGCGTCTTCGGTGTGAGCAGGGTCATGCAGCCGGCGAAATAGCCGACCCTGCCGCTGCCTTCGGAGCGGTCGAGTCCGCGCAGATACCCGTACCGGCGTTCGTCTGGTATGTTGCGCATGGCATCGCGCGAGTTCAGGCGCAGCGTGTTTAGGTTTATCCCGACCGGACATTTCGCCTCGCAACGTCCGCACATCAGGCAGTCGTTCGCCACCGACAGCGACAGCATGTTGTAGCGCCTGTCGCGCAGGAAGTATACCGACTGGACATTGTTTATGCCGAGTTCCGACTGGAGCTGGCACGGGTCGATGCATATTCCGCAGCGCGAGCAGGCCTGCACCTCGAAGTTGTCGTACGTGGACTCCTTGTGTGTCGGGCGCAGCTTGTAGTTGCGCAGGAATATGAGCGGGATTTCGGTGAATATGTGCATGTAGCGCGAGAACGGCAGGGCGATGAAGAATCCGCCGAGTGCGCACGAGTAGAGCCACCATGACGGCTCGTAGAGGTTCTCAAGGACTGCGGTGCCGAGCGTATTGTGTAGGGCCTTGCCGATGCTGCCCGTCAGGAAACCTCCGCCGCCGTATATGGCTGCCGTGATGCTCTCTGCCGCAAGGCGCAGCGGGAACACGAACCACAGGAACGAGAGCGCGATGCGGTCGCCGGTGGTGTGTTTCGTTGTCCGGCGCATGCCCATGGCCTTCGAGCGCAGACGCTTGAACCATGCCAGCAGCACGCCCGACAGCACTATGGCCAGCAGCAGGTCCATCGCGAAGTCGAAGAAGGCTATGTGGTTCGCAATCTTTCCGGCGGCGAAATATTTGAAGAAGACGTGACCCTGCAGCGGAACGAATTCCGAGCCGAGGTATGCCACGACCTCTATCCAGCCGACGGCTATGAGCAGGAACCATCCGAAGGCAAGGCTCGTGTGCATGTATCCGAGTACGGGGTTGACCCTGAATATGCGTACGTGCAGAAGCGACTCCCTTATCACCTCCCATACGGAGCGCAGGGTGGCCGTTGTGGGTATTCCGCGCAGAATCAGTTTGAGATCATCCTTGGGAAGGCCCCTGAGCCACGATATGTACTTCCACGCCAGCACGAAGAACATTATGCCGGCGCCGACGATGAACGGTATTGTGAAGGGTGCGAAAAAAGTCATTTCAGAAATCTCCGAGTTTGCGTTTTATGAGCATTACCACTCCGCGCGTGTTTATCCCCCGCGGACACAGCAGGCGGCACTTCCCGCACAGCATGCACTTGTTCATCTCCTCGTATGCACCGGCATACTCGCCGCGGCGCACGAGCGTGTGTACCTTGCGGAAGTTGAAGTCGGTGAGGTTTCCGGCCGTGCAGCTTGCCGTGCAGGTCCCGCATCCGATGCAGGTCTGCAGCTCCGGCATCTCGAGGAGTATCTCGTCGCTCTTGCGGAGATTGTTGCGGTCGATGTCTATGAGCCGCGGCCTGTTTATGCTGTATCCGAAGTTTATCGTTGCCATTCCTGTCTCTCTATTTTACGCCGAGGTATTCGGCTATGCGGTCGGCGGCGGTGAATCCCTCGTTGAGGGTCTCGCCGATGCTCTTCGGGGCCGTTACGGCTCCGGCGTAGAATATTCCCGGACGCGGGCTCTCGGTGTTGCCGAGGAAGAGGTCGCGGCTCTGCATGAAGCCGCTCTGCGCGAGCGTCAGCCCGGCCTTATCGGCGAACCGTCCGTTCTCGTCGTTCGCCCGCATGCCGATGAGCAGCACGAGCATGTCGACGGACATTCTCAAAGGACGTCCGGTGAGCGTATCCTCCGACTTTATCTGTACGCGGCCGTCCATCATCGGGCTCGCCTCGGAGATTCGCCCGCGCACGAAGTGTATGTTGTATCTCTGCTGCGCTTCGCGGTATAGCTCCTCGTATCCCGGGCCGAACATCCGGATGTCCATGTAGAAGTTGAAGACGTCGGCCGTCGGGAACAGCCTCTTCATCTCGATTGCCTGCTTCACGCCGGTGATGCAGCACACCTTCGAGCAGTGGCGCTGGCATACCTTCTCGTCGCGCGAGCCCACGCAGTGCAGGAATGCTATGCGCCGCGGCGCGGAGCCGTCGGCCATTGCCACACGCCCCTCGCTGAACATACGTTCGAGGTCGGCCGACGTGTAGACGTTGTCGTAGATGCCGTATCCGTACTCCTCCTTCAGGGTTGCGTCGAAGAGTGTGAATCCGCTGCACAGGGCAACGGCATCGCACTCGATCGTACGTTCCGAGCGCAGCTTCACGCTGCGGTCGGTGAACTCCTCCGCCTCCTCTCCGGTCAGGACCTCTATGCCGGCCGCCGCAACCTCGCTGCGGAGAGCTCCGAGCACCTCGCCGGCAGGCGTGAATGTAGGAAACAGCACGTGCCAGTTGCGCACCTTGCCGCCGAGTTCCTCCTCACGTTCGATGATCACCGGTTCGATGCCGCCCGTCCGTTTGAGTCGCAGGGCGGTCTGCATTCCGGCCACACCGCCTCCTATTATGGCTACACGCTTCTTCATCACATCTTTATGTCGTAAATGGTGTTGTTCTGTGAACTGCAGTTTACGGCCGCCGGCTCAGGCTTGCCTATGTATTTGCCGTTGCGGCCGAGATATTTGGCCGAAGGGTCGTAGTCTATGCCCATCTTGTCGAGCAGGGGCTCCACGTCGACCTGGTGCATCTGCATGCCGAGTTCCCACGGGTCGTAACCGAGAACCAGACCGGCCATCTCCTCGTATGTCAGGACCGGTATTCCATGGCCGTCGTCACCGTATGTCGTTCCGTCCATTTCGGCTATGGTGTATTGCCACCTGTCGAGGAACATCGTGCATCCCGGGCAGTTGCAGACGATGAAGTCCGGCTTGTAGGGAGCCATGCTCTCGAGTTTCTTGTGGGAGTTGGCTATGGAGTATCCGCGGTTGGCCTGTACGAGATAGTTGCGGAATCCGAATCCGCAGCAGTGCCGTCTCTCGGGGTAGTCCACGACGTTGCCTCCCCACGATTCGATCATTCCGGCCAGCACGTACGGGAACTCCGAGCCGCCGATGCCCTTGCTCGGGAATATCTTGGCATAGTGGCATCCGATATGCTCCACCACGCGGAGCGGTTCGCCCGTGCGGGCGTTTATGAGCGGACGTTTCATCCGTCCGGCAATCTCGTTGCGGAAGTGGAACATCACGTCCGACGTGTGGGCGAGGTTCTTCGGCTTGACGAACTCGCGCCCCGTGGCCTTGAAGAGGTTCTCACGGGTCTTCTCCTCCGTCTCGGGGAACTCCTCCCATGTGGAGAGAATCTCGGTGTATATTCCGAACGAGGTGATGCACGAGGTGACGAAATTCTCGTAGCCGGCGTCGTTCATCAGCGAGAACTGCCTTGCCACGACCGTCATTATGGTCTCCAGCGGAACGATGTCGGAGTGGTATCCGATTCCCGTGCACGAGGTGTGGAGCGGGTCATCGAAGATGTCGCGGCCCAGATCCTTGTGGAGGATCTCCAGAAACGCCTTTTCGCTGCCTGGGTAGAAGTTCTGCCTTATGCAGCTGCGGGCGTAATAGTATTTGTCATCGGCTATGGCCTTCTGGTATTCGGTCCAGTTTGCTCTTTTCATTCGCTACTCCTCCGTCATTGAATTTTTGGTGTAGGTCTCCATCATGTATTCGTGCGTGGCGCCGTCGTAGCCCATTTCGCGCGCCTTGCGGTCGGAGAACCTCTCGATGTCGTCGAACAGTTTCGTCCCTCCGCTCACGTCGAATATACGGTGGATCTCCTCGAGCGACTTCTCGTCTATCTTGCGCAGCGCACCCGCCCCTTCGGTGCGGTACGATGGAGTGAACTGCGAGTAGACCTCCTTGTCATGCGCATAAATCCAACGCCATACGGTGCCCTGCTCCTGGTGCATCTCCGGGACTACCATCTTCGGCACTATGCAGTATCCGGTATTGAGGATGTTCTCGCCCACGATGCGCTTTATGGCCAGTTGCTGGCGTCCCTTCTCGCTCTCGACGAAAAATCCGAGACGCTGCGACAGCGCACGCAGGCCCTGTATGACATATCCGGGAGTATTGCCGCGCGGACATCTCGGACGGCAGGACATGCACTGTCCGCAGAACCATATCGTCTCGCTGCGCAGCAACTCCTCGATGGCGTCGTCATCGCGCGTCTGGACGGTGGATATGATTTGCCTGGGGTCGTAGTTGTAGAATTCGGCTGCCGGGCACACCCCGGTGCAGACTCCGCAGTTCATGCAGGCCTTCAGGCCTTCGCGCACGCGGACGTCCTCCATCAGCATATCGTAGTATTTTCCCATGATGCAACAGACTTTGCACAGCAAAGTTATTGCACTTCCGTTTACCATTTATAGGTATAAATACCTAATTTTCCGTATGACAGGGCGGTGTGACGGATAGAACCACGGTTCGCATGGGCCGGCGGCATGCCGTTGGCGGTGATGCCTTACCGTCTGCGGACGAGATCGATGAATGTGAAAGGGTATTCGAATTTCTCCCCGTGCGGGAACTCCCGGCGCGATGTCTCAAGCCATTGGCCGGGGTCCGGCAACGGGAAAGAGGTGTCGCCCTCGTATGGGCGGTGTACTATCGTCAGATAGAGCCTGTCGGCCAAATCCATGGCCTGCCGGTAGATTTGTGCGCCGCCGATTATGAATATCTCCTCCTGCGGCGGGAACATCCCTATGGCCTTTTCGAGCGAGTCGGTCACGATACACCCCTCGATTGCGGATACGGTGCGCGAAACCACGACATTGGTGCGGTTAGGGAGCGGTTTCCCTATGGATTCGTATGTCTTGCGTCCCATTATCACCGGGTGCGACGTGGTGAGTGTGCGGAAACGCACCATATCCTCGCGGATATGCCACAGCAGCGAGTTGTTGTCGCCGATGACGCCGTTCTCGGCTATTGCTACGATGATGCTTACCATATTGGTCTATCAGAATGACATTGGGGCCTTGATCGCCGGCCACGGGTCGTAGCCTTCGAGCGTGAAATCCTCGTAACGGAAGTCGAATACCGACTTGACATCCGGGTTGAGGCGCATTGTCGGCAGCGGGCGCGGCGTCCGCGACAGCTGTTCGTGCACCTGGTCGAAGTGGTTGAGATATATGTGTGTGTCGCCGAGCGTGTGTACGAATTCGCCCGGTTCGAGACCGCACTCGTGCGCAATCATCATCGTGAGCAGCGCATACGACGCGATGTTGAACGGAACCCCGAGGAATGTGTCGGCGCTCCGCTGATAGAGCTGGCACGAGAGCCTTCCGCCGGCAACATAGAACTGGAACAGCACATGGCATGGCGGCAGGGCCATTCCCTCGATGTCGGCGACGTTCCATGCGGAGACGATTATGCGGCGTGAGTCGGGGTTGTGCTTTATAAGGTCTATCGCCTGCCTTATCTGGTCGATGCTGCCTCCGTCGGGCTTCGGCCACGAGCGCCACTGGTATCCGTAGACATGGTTGAGGTCACCGAAGCGGTATCCTTCTACCGGTGAGTCGATTCCCTGCTGCGCTGCGTCGAGGAATGTCTCCCGGTCCACGGGCAGGACGCCGTTGCGGCAGCATATCTCGTTGTAATAGCGGTATGCGTCGTTGTCCCAGATGTGGACGCCGTTGTCTATGAGGTACTTTATGTTGGTGTCGCCGCGCAGGAACCACAGCAGTTCATGGATGATGCCCTTCAGGAAGACCTTTTTCGTGGTCAGAAGCGGGAAACCCTCCCGCAGGTTGAAGCGCATCTGGTGGCCGAACACGCTTTTGGTGCCGGTGCCGGTACGGTCGTTCTTGACCGTGCCTTCGGTGTCGATGCGTCGCAGAAGGTCGAGATATTGTTGCATGGTCAGTCGAGTGTTTTCAATGTGAAGCGGCCGTCGCTGTCGAGTGTAAGGCAGTTCGGCTGTGTCGGCCAGTCGCCGAGGAAATATATGTGTCGAGGGGCCGTAATTTCGGCCATGATGTGCATGTGCCCGAATATGAAGCAGTCGATGCGGCTGTTGCGTGCGTATGTGTCGGCATACTCCTCGAGCGGTTCGAGGAACTTTATTTCGCGCTCCTCTCCGTGGGCCTTGCGCGACGATGAACTCCACCATCTGCCGAACCTTACGGCAAGGTCGGGATGTACGAGCCATGAGAAGAGCGCTCGTATGGTCCGCGAACGGAATACCGTGTTCATCAGGCGCAGCATCGGCCTCCCCTTGATGTTCATGTTGTCGCCGTGGGCCACGAACAGGCGCAGACCCGAGAGTTCCAACTCCTGCGGCGAGGTGCATATCTCGATGCCGCATTCGTCGTGCAGGTACTCCGTAACCCACATGTCGTGGTTGCCCGTGAACATCACTATGCGTATGCCGCGGTCGGCCATCGCGGCGAGCTTGCCGAGCGTTCGTACAAATCCCTTCGGCACCACGCGACCGTATTCGAACCAGAAATCGAAGGTGTCGCCGACCAGGAACAATGCCTCCGCATCGTGCTCTATCTCCGACAGCCATGCGACGAAACGGCGTTCGAGTTCGCGCGCCTTTTCGGGCGAGCCGCTTCCGAGGTGTATGTCCGATGCGAAGTAGTACATGAGTATGCCCGGGATGCCGTTTCGCCCTATCCGGCATCTCGTTGCCGGCGCGGGCTGCGGCCGTTTCAGTGCAGGAGCTCCGCAAGCCTCTTCTCGAGGGCGTTGCTGTAGAGGTCCTTGCCTATTATTGTGCCGTCACGGTCTATCAGGTAGTTGGACGGGAGTTTTTTCACGTTGTATACGCCGCGCAGCGGTGAAGATTCGCCGAGAAAGTCGCAGACCGATATCCACGGCAGCTTCTGCTCCTGCACGGCCTTTATCCATGCCGCCTTCGAGGTGTCGAGCGATACCTGGTATACGCGGAAACCCTTGTCGGCGTATTTGCGGTAAATCTCCTTCAGATCGGCGTTGAGGGCATTGCTGTTGCCTACCTCGGCCGACCAGAAATCGACGAGAATCACGTTGCCGTCGAGCGACGACAGCTTCACGCTGTTGCCGTACATGTCGGTGGCCTCGATGTCGGGATACGAACGCTCCTGTATGGTCTGCAGCAGCGATGCGCGCGCTTCCATCCTCGCAACGTCGTTGCGCAGCGATATGAGGTACGGCGAATCCGGATGCGCCTCGGCGATGGCATCGGCCACGGTGCGGAAATATATTATGTCGCTGTCGGAATTGACGAGATAACGCTCGCCGGGCAGGCGCTGGTAGAGCGCATAGACGGCTGCGATGTTGGACTTGTGCTCGACTATGAACGAGATCTGGTTGCGCTTGACGTTGCGGTACTGTTCGTTGTAGAGCCTTGCGATGCGCTTCTTGTCCGCTTCGTTGGCCTGTGCGTAGTCGCTCATTATGCCGTTGAGCTTCTGTACGCCCTCGATGTAGTCACGGTTGAACTCCCGGAGCAGCTCCGACTCCTCGGACCCGTTTACCGTATAGTTCATCAGAACGTTCCCGAGTGAACTTACCGTTATGTTCTCGCCGCCCGATATCAGCAGCGGGATGCGCTCCCCGTTGTACAGGATGTTGTACATTGCCGGCGAATGCGGTGCGTTGTTTATCGTAAACCGGTACGAACCGTCCGGCGCCAGGCGCACGGAGTCTATGATGTTCTGGCTTACAACCGACATCTGTTCGAGATATACGGTCTCGGAGTCCACCCCGAGGAATTTGCCTGATATGCGTACCTTTGACGACTGGCATCCGCAGAGGATGAGTGCGAATACCGCCGTTGCAAAAAGAGTTTTCTTCATAGTTTTTTCTTCAAGCGCATTACAAATATAGGAAAAGGTGAGCGCAGAGACAAATGAAAAAGCAAGTTTTATTTGTCGGCTTTGCCTTTCCGCATCCTATATTGTCAAAATACAGCGACATATCCGTAAACGGTAATTTATTTCGCCGTATTGTGCCGCTGGGTCCCCTTTGTGCGGCCTTTTTGCATCTGCTGCCTTTGGGATTTGCCGTTTTTCTGTGCTTTCTTGCCGTTGTTGTTCTTGCCTTGCGACTGATGCGACGAAAAGTGCTGTTTGTAGTCGCTTCGGAGATTATTCAGCGCAACTTCGTCGATTTCGATGGCAAAATCGGCCATCTGCTTTATGTCTTTTATGATGACCTCGTTGTTCGGGTGCTCCTGATTGTATTCGTAGCTTTTGGCCCTCATGTAGCGGGCGATGTTGTCGACGGCTCTCGACACGGCCTCCCGGTTCTGCTCCTCTCCCAGCTTGCGCAACATGCGTCCGACATATTTCCCGTAGTGTTTGTATGGTATGTTCGACTGCGTGTAAGGCATCTTGTGCGGCGATACCATTATATCCTTTCGTGTGGGCAACGGATACGGGCTGTCAACATCCAGTTTGAAGTCCGACATGATGAACAGATGGTCCCAAAGCTTGTGCGTGAAGTCCGCCGTGTCGCGCAGCAGCGGGTTGAGGTTGCCCATTACGGCGATTACCGCTTTTGCCTGGCGTGTGCGCTCATTGCGGTCCTCGATGGTCAGCAGCGAGTCGACCATCTCCTGTATGTGCCGGCCGTACTCCGGAAGGTAGAGTTTGCGCCGGGTGTAATTGTAATTTTTTCTCATAGAGTCCGTCTGGCATATCCGGCCCATATGCGATGCCAAATTAGGCTCTGCGCATTGTAGGAACGGTCTTTGCGGATAACAGTTTTAAGAACTTTTTCGCTTGAGTTCGAGTTCCCTAAGTGACATTCGTCGGATTGGCATCTACGGGAACAAAGCGTTAATTTTGATGCAAATGTATACTATTTTTTCATAAAAAAAAACAATGACGAAGGTTTTAGTTCTTGAGCAATCAAAAAGTGTGCGAAACAATTTGCGTGAGCGGCTGGAGTTCGAAGGGTACTCGACGGAAGCGGCGGAGTCTGCGGAGGAGGCGGCCGAGAAGTGCGGCAGGATACCGTTTGACATCATTCTGTCGGATCGTACGGAGGGTGTCTCCGACACGGGTATCCCCTTCATAATGCTCTCTTCGGACAATACGGTTGAGTCGGCAGTGGAGGCGCTGCGGCACGGCGCGGAGGATTTCGTAACCAAACCGATAGACATGAACCGTCTTCTGAGCGCCCTGCGCAGAAGCGTCCCCGGCGGGGATTCGGAGTCGGACGACCGCGTCGCCGACCGTACGGTGAAGCATCCTGCGGCACGTACGCACCACCGTTCGATCCATCCCGACATAGAGCCGATAGTGGGGGAGTCGGAATCCATAATGCGTGTGCGCAGGCTGATAGACAAGGTGGCGGGTTCGGAGGCGCGAGTGCTGATTACGGGCGAGAACGGCACGGGCAAGGAGCTGGTCGCAAGGTGGCTTCATGAGAAGAGCCGGCGCGCCTCGGCGCCATTCGTGGAGGTGAATTGTGCCGCCATACCATCCGAGCTTATCGAGAGCGAGCTTTTCGGTCACGAGCGCGGGGCCTTCACCTCGGCCATAAAGCAGCGCAAGGGCAAGTTCGAGCTTGCCGACGGCGGGACCCTCTTCATGGACGAGATAGGCGACATGTCGCTTTCGGCACAGGCGAAGGTCCTGCGTGCGCTGCAGGAGAACCGTATTTCACGGGTGGGCAGCGACAAGGACATCGACGTTGACGTGCGTGTGATTGCGGCGACGAACAAGAACCTGCGCGAGGAGATTCGCAAGGGCAACTTCCGCGAGGACCTCTACCACCGTATCGGCGTCATCGTCATAGGCGTGCCTCCGTTGCGCGAACGCCAGGGCGATGTGCCGTTGCTGGTGGACTATTTTCTGAACAGGATATGCGACGAGAACCGGATATCCGTGAAACCCATAGACCGTGATGCCGTGGATGCGCTGTCCTCTATGCCGTGGAGCGGCAACATACGCGAACTGCGCAACGTCATAGAGCGGCTGGTGGTGCTGAGCGGCGACCGCATCATGCTCGACGACGTGAAGAGCTACTGCTGACGGGCCGCGTTAGCGCGGCAGGATCCCGTACCGGCGCAGTATGTCGGGTATCTCCGACGGTGTGTCGACGATGCATTCGGCGCCGTTCTCCTCGAGTTCCTCCCGGGAGCGGAATCCCCATGTGACACCGATGGAGTGGGTGCCGGCATTGCGCGCCGTCTGTATGTCTATGCCGGAGTCACCGATCATGCAGCACTGTTGCGGAGCCGAGCCGCACTGCCCCATAATCAGTTGCAGCAGTGCCGCGTCCGGCTTCAACGGCACCCCGTCGCGGTTGCCGTATACGGCTGAGAAGCGGATGTCCGGGAAGAACTCCCTTACGAGCTTCTCGGTGCCCTGCTGGAACTTGTTCGATGCCACGGCAAGGCTGTATCCCTCGGATGCGAGCCTGCCGACCAGCTCCTCGATACCGTCGTATGGCCGCGTGTGCAGGTCGATGTGGTCGATGTAGTATGCCACGAAGTCGCGCCGCGCCTCGGCAATGTATTCCGGCGTGCGCAGATGTTCGGGAAGAGCCCGTTCCACAAGCCTTGTTATGCCGTTGCCCACGAAATGGCAATAGTCGTCGTACCCGTATTCGCCAAGCCCGCGCATGCGAAGCATGGCGTTGCAGCTCTCGGCCAGGTCGCCTATCGTGTTCAGAAGCGTCCCGTCCAGATCGAAAATAACCAGTCCCTTCATCGTCTCTCCTGCATTCCGGCCGCATCCGTGTGCGTTCCCGTGAGGCCCGCAGCCGCGGAGCGGTCATAAATTTGAATTACGCGACAAAAATATATATTTTTTTGCTATCTTTGCACCGCTTGCGTTATCGCCCCTGTAGTTCAACGGATAGAACGGAAGTTTCCTAAACTTTAAATAGCAGTTCGATTCTGCTCGGGGGTACGCTCGGCGGCACGGTGTTTTCCGATGCCGCTTTTTTGTTTTCGGACGTTCGGCCGGTACGGCTGCGGCCCAGTTCCGCTCGCCTGTCGCTTGCGGATATGAAAAACGGGCGGAACCGCATGAGCCCCGCCCGTTGAAATCCGGGTCCGATATTATTAATAGTTCTCGGCCTTGATCTCGAAGTATGCCTGCGGATGAGCGCAGATAGGGCATACCTCCGGAGCCTGCTTGCCGATGACGATGTGGCCGCAGTTGGAGCACTGCCAGATGGTGTCGCCCTCGCGCGAGAAGACGAGTCCACCCTCCACGTTTGCGAGCAGCTTGCGGTAACGCTCCTCATGCTCCTTCTCGATCTTGGCAACGCCCTCGAAGAGTGCTGCGATGTGGTCGAAGCCCTCCTCCTTTGCCTCTTTTGCGAAGGTGGCGTACATGTCGGTCCACTCGTAGTTCTCACCCTCGGCGGCGTGGAGCAGGTTCTCTGCCGTATTGCCTATGCCGCCCAGCAGCTTGAACCAGATCTCGGCGTGCTCCTTCTCGTTGGCAGCAGTAGCCTCGAAGAGTTTGGAGATCTGTACGTATCCCTCCTTCTTCGCAACCGATGCGAAATAGGTGTACTTGTTGCGGGCCTGGCTCTCGCCGGCAAATGCCGTCATCAGGTTCTGTTCGGTCTTGGTTCCTTTAAGCTCTTTCATATTCGTAATATTTTTGATGTTGTTTCTGTTTCCCGATGCTAAGATACGGAATAAAGTCAAACTGACAAATTCTTTTTTTTTATTCGGCAATAGGCAAAAATTATACAACGATTTGTAAAACAGTAAATTTTGTGTATATTTGTGGTGCAATGCCGTTGGGTGTTGCATACATACCATATTGCGCGCAAGCGTAGATTCTATCTTCCGGAAACGAAATCTGGTAAATTTCAATAATGGCGAAGATAGACATGATTATTTCTGCGTCACCATGTGTGTGCCGTGGAGTTGTGTCTTATACCTGAACGGGACTTCGTTGAAGTTTATTGCCGGCAGAGGAATCGCAACTCCACGCTTTCTTTTTTGTTTAAGCGCTCCAGCGGAGTTGGGGAGCGGTAAATGACATGCGACCATGAAAACAAATCTGCATCGTATTCTCGGCGTACTGATGTTCGCATCGGTACTGGCGATGGCTTCCTGTGCGAAGACCGAGGATGACATCAATTCCGGCAATCCGGATAATCCGGACATAAGCGTCCCGGACCCGGAAGGCACCATAACCTTGTCTATGCGCAATGCCAACAGCGGGAAGACCTATCTCGATGACTCCAACATGTACATAGACAAGGCCGACAACTTCACCGGCGGATATTTTGTATCGTTGGGCTCCATGCGCGGCCTGGGCAACGTAACGCGCATCCCCGGCTCCGGCTGGACGAGTACTCTGGCCGTGGTGCCGGGAGAGGGATATGTCGCGTACAGCAACAGCCGGTTTTACCGTATCTATGTGACGGGCTACACGTTGAATGTCATGAATGAAATCATCGGTGCCGAGGTAAAGTACCAGACGCCTTTTGTCGGGTCCGGCACCATTACGCTTGATGAAGAAGACAGGGAACTTGTCTTCCTTTCTGAAGGAGGCAGCAGAACGGTAATATTCTCTAACAACGAGATAGTGCCATTCTCGGTGACATCCGATATCTGCGATGTAACCCGTCATTATGTCGAGAACTTCTCTTTCCTGCCTAACGGAATCGTCGTCACCGCACCGGAAAACAAATCATCGGAGATTGTAACGGGCAATATCACAATCGAAGTTAGCAATGGGCAGACCATAAATTTGCCGGTCTCCATATTGCCGGAAGAGCCTTATTTTATATTTGGGGGCTTTTCTACTACAGCCGGTTATAATATTGTGGACGCCAGTGCACAAATGCAGGACGCATATGTCAGAACTAATATCGCATATGACAAAATAAAGCTTTCGAGCAGCGAATCGTGGTGCAGTGCATATTTGTATTCAGAAGTGATAGGAAATGTTACGTTTGATTACGTATGCTACTCTTTTTTGGAGAATACCGGCTCTTCGGACAGGAAGGCAACAGTGACGGCTGCATTGGAGAATGGAACAGTTCTGGACGAGCTTACCGTTACGCAACTTAAACCTTCTATCTCTATTTCTTGCGAATCCACGGAACTGTCATCTTCTGCACTGACCGATTATCCTGTATGCAGTGTCGTAACAGGTTCGTCGGCGTGGAGCGTGAAGAGCGACCAAAGCTGGATGAAAGTGTCGAAGAAGGAGAATTCCGATAAAATATTTGCGACGGTAGAGGAGAATGTTTCCGGAATGGACAGAAAAGCTTTGATTACTGTGCAGGTCGGAGATAACGGAGTCTCTTCATCGGTGGAGATAACGCAGCGTCCGCATACTTTCGGGTTGTCGGCCGAGTCCGTGAATTTCGACAGACAGCAGGGCAATGCCTCCGTTACCCTTACCACGTCGGCTGCGCAGTTCTCGGCCAAGAGCAGTGACGAGTCATGGTGCACCCTTTCCTGGAACCAGAATGTCATGACCGTGCGTGTCGCGGCGAACGATACGTCCATCGACCGTACGGCCACGATTTCGGTAACCATCAATGACGGCCGGAAAAAGGACATTACGGTAAACCAAAGCCGATATGCGGTCGGCGATTACTATGATGTGGGTGGTGTCCAGGGCGTAATTTTCCTGCTCGACGGCATCCACGGCAAGATTGTGTCGATGGATGAGACCAAGACGGCCTGGTCGAAGGAGGAGGTATCGATAGGGGCGACGGATGACAATGACGGAACGAAGAATATGGCTGTTGTAAAATCCATCCCTAACTGGAAAACACTGTATCCGGCATTCGAGTGGTCCGATGCCAAGAATACGGGAGGCGTTACCGGCTGGTATCTCCCGGCTGTAAATGAATTGAAATCATTGTTTCAAGAGACTACAGCCGTTAATAAAGGTCTGTCTGCAAACGGAGGAAGTGTAATATATCCTAATTCACATTACAAATATTGGTCCTCGACTGAAAATGGATACGTCTATGCTTATTACTATTATTACGGTTGTCCTTCTCTTCGATATGTTTCTGACAAGGTTAATTCTTATTACGTCCGTGCCGTGTATGCATTCTGACGGCGGCATAAGATAACGGTCGGTCGGCGTACCCGAATCGTTGGCGGCAGGTCCGTAAGGACTGCCGCCTTTTTGCGCCTGTACGGGTGTCCGTGCGGGATGGTTGTTGCAGGTTCCGCGGAGATTGTCTATATTTGCGAAAAGCGCGAATATAGGATGCGGCTCGGCAGAGACAAACATCGAAAACTTTCGTTTTTGTTTGTCTCTGCGCTCGCCTTTCACTATATTTGGATGAAAATATCGGAAATCAATCATAAAAACTATGGGAAATCTTACATTCACCATGATCAAGCCCGATGCCGTGCGGGCTGAAAAACACGCCGAGATTCTGGCGCACCTGGTTCGCAACGGATTCAAAATCGTTGCCCTGAAAATGACATGCATGTCGCGTAACGATGCCAAGCGCTTCTATGCCGTGCATCGCGGCAAGCCTTTCTTCGAGCCGCTGCTCGATTTCATGACATCCGGCCCTGTCGTGGCTGCCGTGCTTGAACACGAGGATGCCGTGGCTGCGCTGCGCAAGGTAATCGGTGCGACCGATCCGGCCGAGGCGGCCGAGGGGACGGTGCGAAAGCTCTACGGCACCAACAAGACGCAGAATGCGATACACGCTTCGGACAGCGACGAGAATGCCCGCTATGAGTGGAGCATCCATTTCACCGAAAAGGAGATAATGCTCTGATTGGGCCTGAAAAGGTTCCATAAGGGCGCGATGCGCAATAATTCGACCCGAACACCGTTATTGGTATGAAGATTGTGAATTGATATTGCAGCTGCAATGATACAACTGCACATTGCAGTGAGGTTTCTTCATTTATTTAAGTTTGGGTTAGTAGTTTTAGGGACGCAAGTTCCGGGACGGGCGGCAATCGAGAGATTCCCGCCCGGTTTTTTGCATACAGGACGTTTCAAAAACAATTCCGGCCGCAGAACTCTGCGGCCGGAATCTTGGATGTATCGCGTGCGGAGACCTACTCCTTCACGATGCGGAGGTTGTCGATGTAGAAGCGGTTGGCCTTGCCCGACGTCTGCTCCTCGGTGTACAGGATGAATGTCGTGTCGGCGGTCACGTTGTCGAAGGTTACCGAGTACGGCTCCCATGTCTGCATGGTTGCTATAGGGGCCTCGATCTCCCTGATCTGCTCCTTCTCTCCGGTTATGGCCTTGATGAGGAATACGTAGGTGTCGTTGGTGTTAGTCCGTGCCAGGTCGAGGTGGAAGACGACGTTGACGGATGCTCCGGCCGTTACCTCCGACAGAGGCGCTGCAGGCAGCGTGATCGTTCCGGTGTGTCCGGACGCGTTGTACGCGCGCCCGATCTTGAAGTTGCCGAGATTTACGTAGGAACGGTCGGTAAACGTATATCCCTTATCCTCCCACAACGCTAATGCCTCTGCCGAGCAGTATGTGTTGTCGCTGTTGATATACTGCCATCCGAGGTCAACGAAACCGTCGGTCCACTTGTCCAGTCCTGGGGCGAAGCTTGCGTCAAGCCAGTTAAGGTCATCCTCGAAGAAGACATATCCCGATTCGTGGCTGTCCTGAATTGACGATGTGGTGGATATTGCGAAGTATTCGCTCCATGCCGAAGAGGTGTGCGCGGTGTCGCCGGTATCGGCCACTGCCTGGATGCTTATCTTGTAGCTCGACGACTCCATGAGCGGGGATATGGTGACCTCCGGAACATCGGTGCTGCCGCTGGTCACATCGTCGCCGTTAGCGTCGACCACGTCGTAGTTGTAGGAAACGGCTCCGCTTATCGGCTCCCACGACACCTTTATGGAGGTAGGTGTTGACTCTTCGTTTATGTTCATTACGGCCAGGAGCGGGGTAGCGCCTTCGATTCTCTCGACGAAGAGGTCGTCGAGGTTGGTGCGCGATACGCCGCGCCCCTCGAGACGGAGCTGCGTGTTGTTGGTCGCTCCGTAGATGTTGTAGCTGAGCGTTACTATGTAGTTAGGGGCTGCGGCCACGCCGCCGGTGAAGCTCGGTACGTCGCAGATTACCTCCTCGTAACGTCCGTCTATGAGTCCGTCGCCGACTACAACCAGGGCAACGTCATCCTTCGCGCTCGACCAGTGGTTGGCCGTAAAGGTGATTTTTACGGCTTCGCCCGACGGGGAGAGACCCGCCATTACCGGAAGCGTCATGTCCCAGGCGCCCGATGCGGTGCCGAGCTTGATATGTCCCGGACGCTCGTATGCGCGGTTGAACACGTAATCCTCAACGCCGCGGCTGAGCAGGAACATCTCGTTCATCGAGGTGTATGATGCCGTACCGTCAGTTCCCTTGTCGCTGTTCGGGTAGGCGAAAGGCTCCTCGCCCGTGAAGTCGGCCGTTGCCGGTTCATTCTCACCTACAGGACTGATGCCCATCTCGCCGTTGTGCATGTAGTCGCCGCCCCATATCATCAGGTCGAACGGCTGATAGAGTATGTAGTGCTCGACGGCCTCGTTGCCGAGGTTGAGCTTGACGGTACCCATCTTCGAGGCCTCGCATACGAATGCGCTGCTGAAGTTGAATACGTGCGCTCCGCCGTCGGTGGTCACAACCACCTTGCAGGTGTGTGAGCCTGGCATTACGGCCATGTAGACATCCTTGTTCTCGGACACGGCGAACGGCTCGGCAACGTTGACGATGCCGGACTTGCGGTTGATGGAGCTTGCCATGTCGAAAGACGAGGTGGTCATGTCGTACTTGTATCCTCCCACAAGGGCATTGTCGGATGTAACCGTCACGCTCTTGACCTTCTCGGATGCGAATCTGCCCGAGGTGTCGTAGATGCTGAAGCGGATGGCCGAGCCGAGAGCCGAGAATGAGAGCTGCACCTTCTCGCCTTCGGCGCCTGTCACGGTTGCCGGAGCGGCAACCATCGTCAGATAGCGGCCTACCTCGCATACGCTGCCTGCAGACTGCAGCTGTCCCTGTGCCATCGATACCCACACGTCGGCCGCACCGGTCGACTCGGATGCGTATTCGTTGTACGGATAGTATGCGTAGAGCGTTCCGGAGGTCTCTGTTCCGTCTGTCGTGAAGAAACGTCCGTCGGCGCACAGGGTCTCGTCGGTTCTGGCGCGCAGGTTCTTGTCGGCCCCGATGAATACACCGATGGCGTCACTGGCTTCCCAGTTGAGCTTGCCGGAGTCTTCGCGGCTCACGCGCACGTCGTTGAGCGATGCGGAGAGGGCGAGCGATACGTTTCCGGCCGGTTTGTCGTCTACTGTAACTTCATTGAAATCCTTTGTACAGGATGGTAATGTCATCGCCGCTGCAGCAATGAACATCACGGTTCTGATAATTCTTTTCATGGTTCGGTTGCTTTTGCGGGTTATTCGAAATCGTTGTTTGTCCAGTCATCGTCGAGTGACGGGAGTCCCGAGTCTGCCGATATGGCGAAGCCTTGCTCCGTCAGGATGCGGCATACCTTGATGTCGGGGGTGAAATAGTTTTTTGTCTTCATAATGGTTTTGGGTTGGAAAGTTCGTTATTGTCCCTCCGAAGGATTGTATTTTGAGATCCTGAAGTTGTCGAGGTATATTCTGTTAGGGGTGTTCTTCTGCTGCTCGTAGGTTGCGAAAGTGACCGTCGAGAGGTTCGTGACGTTGTTGAATACGACCGAGTGCGACTCCCAGGTAAATGTCGTGGTGTTCTCAAGCGCAACGTCGTGTTTCTCGCCGTTGGAACACTCTATGGTAATCACGTGGGTGTCGGTTGCCGAGTAGAACGATGCGTCGAACTCTACCTTTACGGATATTGCCGCATCAGGCGTGATGTCGGCAAGGGCCGATACAGGCAGCGTTATGGTTCCGGTGTGGTCGCCGACATTCTTGTCGTCGTTGACGGTACGTCCGATCTTGAGGTTGCCGAAGTTGGCATATGAGCGGTTCGTAAGCGTATATCCTTTCTCGTTCCACAAGGCGACGGCCTCTGCCGGGCAATATTGTGACCCGTCTACGATGTACTGCCATGCGAGATCGGTGAAGCCGTTGGTCCATCCCGATACGCCGGAACCGAACTCCTCGTCTATCCATGAGAAGTCATCCTCGAAGAATACGTATCCGAACGGATGCACATCCTTGTCCACGGTCGTGATGTTTACCGGATCGGTCCAGTCCGAAGGCTGGTAGCGCAGCGACTCCTCATGGCCGAGTGCGCGTACGGATATTTCGTACTGCACCCCGGTGGCGAGTCCGTTTACGGCGCATGCCGTCGAATTGGTTATGTCCTGTCTGACAATGCTTCCGTCATCGGTGCGGCTTACCTTGTACTCGTAACGGAATGCGTGCGGTACGGCCTCCCACGATGCGGCTACGGAGGTTGCGGATGCCGATACGTTAGAAGTGCTTATTTGCGGTGTCGCAAGCGTCTCGGCCCACTCCTCCTCGATCTCGGTGCTCTTGGATATCTTCTTGAGCTCGACCTCGTCAAGGAAGAATCGGTTGGAGACTCCGGCTGCCGTAAGCGCTTCGGTAGAGTAGGCGGTCTTGAACGTTACCTGTGTCTGGTGGGTGGCATTGTAGATGTTTACAACGAAAGGCTCCTCCGGCCATTGACCGTATACGCCTACCGGGAACTCTATTTCGGTCTTGGTGGCTGAATTGATCGTTCCGCCGCCGGTAACCTCTATGCGTATGTTGTCCAGGTCCCTGGTGCCGTTTGTCGCCTCGTACATCGCAGCCTTGAAATAGAGCTGGGTGTGTATCGTACGTCCCTCACGTATGTTCGTGAAGGCCGGTGACTGTACCGCTCCGGCGCACTTGCTGCGTGCAAGTTTCAGATAGCCCAGACGCAGATATACCGGTCTTTCGTTGTCGATCTGCTTCCATCCGGCGTTCTCGAATATCTCGATGAGGTCAGGGGTGAGCGTATAGACGACGTCGAAGCGGGTCTCCGCCGTGTTGAGCTGCGGGTTGGCCATGTAGTCGGTTCCGCCGAATTCGTAGGTCACCCAGTCGAAGTAGTCGCTGAAGTAGCTGTATCCCACCTTGTTGTTGTCGTCACCGTCGAGACTGAACTCGAGTTCGTACCCGTTGTCGCTCTCGCTGCCTTCGGTGATGATTATGTCATCGAGCATGTATCCGGCCTTGCCGGTTATCTTCAGGTACATGCGTTCGACATCGATTACGTGGAACATGGCCGAGATGGTCCCCCAGCCCGAGGCCGTTGCCGGGGCCGTGTATGTGAACGGATACCAATCCTCTCCGTCAAGGCTGGCGGTGATGGTGATCCCGTCAGCAGCGAAGGCTCCGGCGCTGTTGCATACACCTGCCGAGAGGCGGAAGTAGATGTCTCCCCTGGTCTCGACCGGGCCGAGTTCGAGCGTCGTGCCATCCTCCGTGAAGAGCAGTGCGTTGCCGCCGGAGGCACCTTCGTACGACGAAGGCTCGCCGGCTGCAGATATGGAGGCCGTTCCGGAGTAGGTTACCATTCCGGAGCCGAAGCCGTTTACGCCCCACCCGTCGAACTCCTCGACGGATACCGGCGCAGAAACAGGCTCGCCGCCGAAATCCTCGTTGTAGTAGCTGAGTATCTCTCCGAAGGCGCTCTGGTAGAGGTTCACTTCGGTCTTCACTCCGTCCTGCGTGTCGAAATAGAGCGTTACGGAACGCTCGTCTCCCGTGTTGGGGTTGACGTTGACGGTCACGATGTTGTCGCCGAATGCAGCCTTCGGGGATACCTCTATCCAATCCACGGCCTCCTCGTCGTAGTTGATTACCCAGTAGGTGTTGGCCTTTATGTCGATGGTAATCTCTCCGCCGTTGTAGTCCAGCCCCCGCTTGTTGACGTTTATCGTGCTCTGGGAGGTGGAGACGTCGGTCGTGAACTTGTCACCGTCGGTACACCCGCCGAACGCCATGAGCGCGGCGAGTGACATTGCAGTTATTGTTTTGCTGAATATTTTCTGCATGGTTTCAATGGTTCGGGTTGTTATTTCATCTGTGTGGTGAAGGCTTTCGGCCTTGTCATGGTCTCCGTGTAGGTCTTGCCGAAGCGGTCGGTGACCTTGACGGTCAGCGTGGTCGCCGGTCCGGATGCCTGTACGGCAAACATGTGCGAGTTGCGGTTGGAGGCGTTGTCCGTGGTCAGCTCGCCGCCGTTCTGCACGCGTGGGATGTCGTAGCAGAGCGTGTGCAGAGGGTCACGGTCGAAGACGCGGGTCCATGGGAGTGGCGTGCCGTTCTCTGTTACCTCGATAGTCCAGCTTGGGTCGTAGTTCCAAATGTTGATATAGACGATGTTGCTTCCCAGCGAGCCGTAGTCGTCGCCGGCGGTGTCGCGCGGCGAGTTGGTCTGCTTGTTGAGCGTCTCGACGTAGTTCGAGAGGTAGCTCTTTACGACGTTCATGTCGTATGTGCGGAACTGCTCGTCCCTTTCGCAGCCTATGCCCTTGTAGTACCACTTGATGTCGCGTCCGGTGACCTCGAACACTCCGTATCCCGAAGGAGTGCCGTCCTTGCAGACGCTGCGTCCGGAGTACTTGCCTCCCCACCACCAGCACTCGCATACGGCGGCGGTGTTGTGCTCGAAGATATTATCCGATATCACCATGTTGCCGTTGTAGTGGGTGTGTCCCGTCATGATGTGCACGTTGGTGAATCCGGTGAGGCATCCTATCAGCTCTGCCGTCGCATCATCCGACAGCGAAGGGGTGTTCTCGAACGAGGAGTTGTGGTTCGAATAGAGCGGGCAGTGGGTGCAGAGCACTATCGGAGTATCCTTGTCGGTGACTCTCGAGAGGTCGTTGCGCAGCCACTCCAGCTGTGCGTCGGAGAACTGGCGCCGGTAGTTGCGGCTGCCGATTACGCCCTGTGCACCGCCGGTGTTTATCCATGCGACGTTGTCCAGTACGATGTAGTGCACCTGTCCGATGTCGAACGAGTAGTAGGACGGGCCGACACAGCTCTTGTAGAAGGCCTCACCGGCGAAATCTCCCTGTACGTAAGGGTCGTTGTCGTGGTTGCCCATCACGTTGAACATCGGTACGCAGTAGTCGGCCACCGTTTCAAGGTAGTCGGCCGGCGTGTAGTGCTGCACGTACCAGTAGTGGTCCCAGGTAAGGTCGCCGAGGACGACTGCATACGTGCGGTCGACGCCGTACTGTGCCGCAAGGGCCTGGCTGTCTACCATGAAGCCGTTGCGGAACTGGCTCATGTCGGCGTTGGAGGAGTCGCGGTTGGCCAGGTGAAGGTCTGTCGCGAAGATCACGTAGTGGGTGTCGTTCTCCACCCTCTGCAGTTCGAACACGCACTGCTCGGTGACCTCGGTCTCCGACGTTACCGGAACCCAGAACGACGGCGAGGCGTTGCTCTCCGATACAGGCATGTATCCCGACGGGATGGTGATGAACACATATCCGTTCTGCTTCTGCGAGGCGAGCCAGAAGTATCCGTTGGAGTCGGTGACAGTGGTCTGGTATCCGTCGGAAACCACTACGCCGGAGACGCCGGTATCCTCGCAGTATACCACTCCCTTGATGTTGCAGCCCGTACGGTCGGGGATGTCGAACGATGCGGTAATCCATATCGAGACCTTGCATATCTTCTGCTCCAGGTCGCCACGGACCACATAGAGGTCGTATTCGCCGCGCTTCATGCCGTCGGGTACAATGAAGGTCGCATAGGTGTCGGTGACCTTGTCCACAGTTATCGACACCTCATCGCTCGCCGAACGGAATACGATGAGGTCGCCGGCGAGGAATCCGCGCCCCTGTATTATTAGCGACTGACCCTCGTTTACGGACAACTCCGTGTTTATGTACACGCGCGTTACGAGCTTGTCCGAATAGGAGTATTCGGGGTTGCTCTCCTCCCTGCATCCCGCAAGCGACATTGCCGCTGCGGCGATGAGGGAGAGTATGGTGATTCTGAATATTCTTTTCATCTGCATCTGTTTTTATCTGCTGCTTATGCGTATTATGCCGAGACGGCTTGTGCCGGCGCGGTCGATAGGTGTCGACGTGTTCTTCGCACGGCGGTTGTTGTATACGCGCATGCGGAGCACGAGGTCGCTGCGGTCGCAACACTCCTGCGGCAGGTCTATCGTGTAGAGCTTCATGGCCTGGCTGGTGCTGGCGTTGGTGACGGCATAGGTCGCTATCTCCGTCCAGTAGTCGAGAGGCGCGTTCTCGTCGGTCGACCATTCGACACAGAAGTTGAGCGGTCCCGAGCTCGAACTTGCGGCCGCAAAGTCGAGCGAAAGCTGTCCCGTGTACCCGGCTGTGGATACGGGGAGTATCCATGCCGTACCGTCGCAATCCTCGATGCGGTTGTAGTTGTTCTGCCACCAGTCCTGTGCCGTTATGCAGTAGTAAATGACATCGGTGGAGTTGGCGTAGAGTGGTATCCACGTGCCGTCGACGAGCGATGCGGTGCAACTGCGCGTCCATGCCGGCTGGAAGTACATCGATGCGTTTCCGGCCGAGCTGTTGACGGCGATGCTCTCTCCGGTGGCCGACTCCTTGAGCTGTCCGATTCCTATCGAGGCGGTCGCCTTCTCCAGTCCCTGCTGGTACTCGGTCCACGGGCCTATCTGCATCACGGTCTTCGACCTGCGGGTGGACGGGTCGTCCGATATGGCATCGTCCTCGAGGTTGCGCATGCGGATGTGGTAAACCGTACCCTCATTCTTTATGCGGCGCATAACGACTCCCGTAATGTCTCCCGTTCCCTCCGGAACCATGCGCGATGCACGGTAGATGAAGGAGTGGAACGTATAGAGCTGTGTCACGTTGCCGTAGGCGTCGCGCAGAAGCTGTACGTACTCGTTGTTCTTCTCGCTGAACGGCAGCGAATTGGTGATGTCGTATCCGGCATAGTCGGCGTTGAGGGCCGTTTCGTTGATATTCAGGTAGGTGCCGTAAGGTACAACGTACTCGACGTTGCGTAGCTTTACGAGGCAGTATTCATGGTCGGCGATCGTCGACACGTCGTCGATCTCTATCGGCGCAATGCCCGTGCTCTCCTCGTTCTTCATTATCATCGTACGGGTGAAGTTGTCGAAGACCGGAGCCCCGTTCTCGCTGTCGACCGAAGCGGACATTCCGTAGAGATGTATGGTGAGCTTGGAGTTGAGCGCGTAGTCGTTCGAACTTTCGTCGTCGAACTCAATGCACAGACCCTTGCCGCTTTCGTCCTGTACGCACATGCATGCCGGCGGGAAGTTGCCGCTGGTGTAGTCGCTGACGACATATGCCTCTACATATACGTTCTCCTCGACCGTGCCGGCACCGCCACCCGTCATTGCGAGTATGTCGGCGATGGAGACCTTGCGCGACTCGTGGAACGACTCGGACGGCTTCGCCTGCTTTACGGTGAGCGTCTTCGATAGTGACGCCCCGGGGGCTGAGAAGGTAACCGTCGTGGTACGCTCCTGCTCGAGCGTGTTCTCCTCGACGGCGAATATCTGGTATTCGTCGGTGTGTTCGCCCAGGGTGAGCCATCCGGCATCCTCAGGAATCTCGGCCGACCAGTCTATGTTCGAGCTTACCTTTATCTTGAACTCCTCGCCGAGCGATGAGGCGAGTTTGGTCTCGTTCGAATACAGAAGCTCAAGGTACGGCTCTGCTCCGTCCTGGTTGAATGTTATCGTTGCCGCAATCTTGCCGTTGGCCACGATGTGAAGGTCGCAGGTGCGCGGGTATGCGCTCTTGTTCTCCTCGACCTTTATCGAGAACCGGGCATCGTTGCGTCCGCTTGCCGGCCAGGCGGTGATCCACTCCCAGTCCTCCTCATAGGTGGGCTTGAGCTCCCAGTCGCCTACGTCCGAATATACGATGAAGGACTGGGTGCCGCCCGCGGCCGTGAAGTCGACCTCATACAGGTCGTCCACGATGGTCACCGTGCTTCCCTCCACGTCCTTGCTCTCGCACGAGGAGACGAATACCGCGGTGAGCATGACCGCCATTGCGGCCGCCGTTCGTCTTAATATATCTTGAATGTTGTTCTTCATGGTTGTTTCTGCGTTAGTTTATTCGATGCCCATCTCTGCGGCCTGTTTGCTCCACCATACAGGGGTCTTCATGTCGTCGTCGCCGTGATATACGGTGCGCAGACGCTCGAGCTGTGTCTGATAGTTCGCAACGTTCACGTTGGCAGTGTTGTCCGGGTACTGGAAGCGCGTAGGCAGTATGTGGTCGTTGCTTGTGGCCGATCCGATTACCAGACGCGGGTAGCCTGTGCGGCGGTACTCGTGCCATGCCTCGTATCCTACCCAGAACAGGGCTACGTACTTCTGGTCGAGAATCTGCTCGAGGGTGTTGTTGTAAGGCACCTTGGCCAGGAAGTTGGTTATGGTGCGGTCGGTGATTACGGTGCCTGCGGTGTCAATGCTGTTCCAGAAACGTATCGACGCCGTGATGGCCTGTTTGTAGTAATCCTCGGCGAGAACGTCGCCTCCGGCTATCCATCCGCGCTTGATGGCCTCGCAATATATGAACAGCACCTCGTCATATTTCATGAACGAGTACGGTGAGGAGTATGCTCCGAGGTTTTCGCGGTTGAGCAGTGCGATGCCTTCGGTTTCGGTCTCCTGCGAAGGCTGTCCGCTCTCCATGCCGGTCCAGCGCTCGCCGCTCTGGACGAAGTATGCGGAGATGCGCGGGTCGCCCGGCAGCGACATCATGTCGATTATGGTGGCGCATGAGCGTCGCGACGAGGTGAACGATGCCGATGTCGTCGATCCGAAATAGTTTACGAACGGCTCGACCTCGTCGTAGTAGAGCGTTGCGTTGTCGTCGTTGCTCGCAAAGACCGGATATTGCGACGGATTGGTGAATACCTCGTTGATCTTCTCCGCTACGGAGAACTCTTCGTTGCGGTTGCTCAAACGCATGAGCAGACGCAGGCGGAGCGAGTTGGTGAACTTGCGCCACTTGGTGACGTCGCCGTTGTAGAGCAGGTCGCGCGACGAGTCGAGCGGCTTGTTGGTGTTGTAGAGCGTATTGGCACGCTCGAGGTCGGCAAGTATGCCCTCGTAGACCGTGCGCTGCGTGTCGAATTTTGGCTGGTTGTTCTCCGAGCCGTTTATGTTGCCGAAGGCCTCGGTGTACGGGATGTCTCCGTAGCAGTCGGAGAGGTTCGAGAGGAACAGCGCCTTCATGGTTATGGCTATAGCCTCGCAGTTCGGATCCTCGTATTCCCGGGCAAGACGGAACATCTCGTCGGCATTGGCCGCAATGCGTGCGAACCATGCCCATGTCGATGCCGTAGCCGTGTTCGGTATCACGTAACGGTGGTATGCGTTGTTGCTGGTGCCCGATACGGTGTACTGTATGAGCTCTCCGTTGAGCTGCCATGTCCGGTAGATCATGGCGTCGCCTGCGTTGGCAAGCAGCGCCTCGAGCATGTTCACCGGCATGATGTCGCCGTATTCGGGCTCGTTGTGGTTGGTGTTGAACTCGTCGAAACCGGAGGTGCAGGCCGTTCCGAACATCAGGCATGCAATAAATGCCATTGCGTATGATTTCATCTTTTTCATAGCCGTGTCTCCTTGTTTAGAATGAAAGTTTGACGTTGAATCCGTAGGTGCGCGTCATCGGGTAGCTTCCGGTCTCCACACCTCGGTAGAGCGAGGAACCGGCGAGTGCGGCCACTTCAGGGTCGAACTGCGGCCACTCCGTGATGCAGAACACGTTGGTCATGAAGAATCCGAAGGTTACGCCCTGGAACACGCGCGATGCGGCGCAGAGCTTCTTCGGCAGCGAGTAGGATATGCGCAACTCCTTCAACTTGAGGTATGAGGTGTCGAACGTGTTCTGCTCGACGTTGTTGCGGTGCCATACGTACACGCCGTAGTAGTCCACTATGTCGGTCGTCACGGTGGTGTTCTTGGAGTAGGTTCCGTCGCTGTTGAGGTTCACGCCGTCGTGTACCAGACCGTCGTAGCGCCCTTCGAGCGAGTTCTTGTTCTTTCCCATGTACGAGAAGATGGCGTTGGTGAGCGAGTAGGCGCGTCCGCCGACCGATGCCGCGAAGGCCATCGAGAGCGATATCGACTTGTATTTGAGGTTGAGCGTCATTCCGGCCTTCCAGTCCGGGTAGATGCTTCCGAGGTCGAGCAGCTTCTCTCCGAGTACCGGGTTTCCGGTCGTAGGGTCCACTATGACCTGTCCGGAGCAGTCGACCTTGCGTCCGGTGGAGTCGTAGTAGAACGCCCCCTCCGGTGCACGCTCGTAACCGGTTCCGTAGATGCGCCCCAGCTCGGTGCCGGGGTATGCATATATGAGCACGCGGTTTCCGATGGTGTTCTTGTTGAGCTGCCATACGTCGACGCCGTCGGCAAGCGAAACGAGCATGTTCCAGTTCTTCGACCAGTTGAGTGCGATATTGAGCTTCCAGTCCTTGCGGTTCACCGGACGGATGTTGGTCGATATCTCGACGCCGTGGTTGCGCACCTCACCGGCGTTGATCACCTTGCTCGATGCTCCGGTAATCCAGTCGGACGGCACGGAGATGATCTGGTTGGTGGTCTTCGAGTCGTAGTATGTCACGTCGAACGACCATATGCCGCGGAAGAGCTTCGCCTCGAGTCCGACCTCCCAGCTCTCGACGTTCTCCGGTTTGAGATTGTAGTTCTTGAGCGCTGCCGTAAGCTCATAGGAGTTGGAGAAATTCGAGTTTATGGTATAGGTGTCGAGCAGCTGGTACGGGTCGGTGTCGTTACCCACGTTGGCCCATGACGCACGCAGCTTGAGGAGATTTATCCACTCGACTTTCTGCGGAAGACGGAAAATCTCGCTCAGCAGCACGCTGGCGCTGACCGAAGGGTAGAAATATGAGTTGTTTCCCGGGGCGAGCGTACTCGACCAGTCGTTTCGTCCGGTGATGTCGATGAAGAACATGTCGCGGTATCCGAGCGATACGAAGCCGTAGAGGGAGTTGATGCTCTTCTCGCGGCGTACGGACTTCGTCGAGAGCTGTCCCTTGACGTTGGAGAGCATGTATACGTTCTTCGCATCGAGCATGTTGGCCTTCAGCAGGATGTTCTGGTAGCGGTACGTCATGTTGTTGCCGCCGAACGATGCGTTGAGCGAAATGCCGTTGCGGAAGTTCTTCTTGTAGGAGAGCAGGAAGTCGTTGTTGATCTCGATTTTGCGGATTGTCTGCTCGCGGTACATTCCCTGCGCGTAGGTCATCGTGTAGTAAGGCTTCTGCTGGGTGCGGAAGTCGTTGTTGAAGTCGATTCCGGAGCGGAGCATCAGCGAAAGCTCGTTCGGGATGATGAATCCGGTGACGCTTACGTTTCCGTAGATTCGGTCACGGCTCTGCGTGTTCAGATGCTCGTATGCGATTGCATACGGGTTGTCCAGCGTGTTGTCGATGAGGTATCCCTCGCCCGTTTCGAAGTAGCGGTCGATGCGGCCGGATGCCCACTCGTCGTACATGTCCGACACGGATACCGATGCCGGTTTCCACATCAGCGACTTCAGAGGCGTCGCATTGCTGTAACCGGCAATCGGGAGATTGTCGCTGTTCTTGCGCAGGTATGTCACCTTGGCCTGCGCCTGTATCCACTTGTTGCGCTTGCTCGACATCGAAACACTGATGTTCTGCGTGTTGTAGCCGGTGTTCGGCACAATCCACTTGTTGCGTACGTCCTTTATGGATACGCGCATCGACTGTCCCTTGCCGTCGCCGGCATCGACTGCCAGCGAGTTGGTCCAGGTTACGCCCGTGCGGAAGAATCCCTTGTACCAGTCCTCTATTATATAAGGTTTGCGCGTGTATGTGTCATCTTCCCAGTTGCGTGAAGAGTAGAGGTAGCGCATCTGTCCCTCGATACGCTCTCCGAACTGGTAGCGCGAGTGGAAGCGGTTGATCTTCTCTCCCGTGTCGGTCTTGTTGGCGGTGATGGTCCAGAACGAATACTCGTCCGGGGTGATGCCGTTGGCGCAGTGACCGTTGCTTACCGAAGTCGGGCCGATGTTTCCGGCACCGTACTCCTCCTGGAAGTCGGGCCAGAAGCCTGCCTCCTCGATTACGACGTTTGTGTTGTAGGTGATTCCGAGTCCGCGCTGTTTCTTTCCGGACTTGGTGGTGATGACGATTGCTCCGTTGGCGGCACGCGAACCGTAGAGGGCCGTTGCGGCCGGACCCTTGAGCACCGATACCGACTCTATGTCCTCGGCGTTGAGGTCGCCGGCGCCGTTTCCGTAGTCGATAGGGGCGTCGCCGTCCTCATATGAGGTCGTCTCGGAGTTGCTGTCCATACTCGAGTTGATTGGCACGCCGTCCACCACGAAGAGGGCCGTGTTGTTGTCGTGCGAGAGGGAGCTCTCTCCGCGCAGCGTCACGCGCAGCGAACCTGCAGGGCCCGCCGACGAGGTGTCGAGGTTGAGTCCGGCTACCTTTCCCGTCAGGGAGTTGAGCCAGTTGCCGGTCTCGACGTTGGTAAGCTCTTCGTTGCTTACTTTCGATACGGCATATCCGAGGCTCTTCTCCTCTCGGGATATGCCGAGCGCCGTCACGACGACTTCGCTGATGAGTTGCGACTCGTCCTTCATCACCACGTCGATTTGCGTCTGTGCTCCGACGCGTACCTCCTGCGTGGTGTAGCCGATGAACTGGAATTCGAGGATGTCTTCCGGTGAGTTTACGGAAAGCGTATACTTGCCGTAAAGGTCGGTGTTGGTACCGATCGTGGTACCTTTTACCGTTACTGTCGCGCCTGTAAGTGGCGTGGGGGTGCTGCTGCTTCCGTCAAGCACTGTACCGCTGACGGTATGCTTCTGGGCATAGGCACTATTTTGTGTCAACAGGCAGCAACATACAGTCGCGACTAATGACAAACAGAACCTAAAAATCCCCCCCCCAGACAATTTGGCCCCGTTAAACGGAGATCCGATTGGGTAGAGTAACTTCATTCGGGGTAAAGTTTTGATTAGTAATTGAGTTTTTGTGTTATATATGTGTGGTGTTTCGTTTTGTCTGCTTTCGTCGCTGAAAGGCTGTCGACGTAACGAGCTGATCAGTAGTGTGATGCTGGCTGAGAGCGCGTCTGTGGGCACTTTCGCTTCTTCACAAAGGTAGTAAATATTTTATAAATATTACTATTAGATTGTCTTTTTTTGTTTTTGTTGCTTCGAAAAAAACAAGTTTCTTGTGCTTATGGAATTTTTGTGATAATGTGATAAAATTTATATATTTGTATCGGTAAAGAATGTAGTCACTTTAATGTGATTTAACAATCAATATTGATATAATGAACGCTTACAGATTTTTATTGAAAGCGACAGTTGCCGTCGCTGCAATAGGTATGTTGGATGTGACTCCGGTTTTCGCAGCCAAAAAACAGAAACAGAAAGTAACTGACCCGCGTCTCCAGACCGTCCTCACGATGACGAAACCGGTTAAGGAGGAACAGTTCGTGGTCAAGGGAGTTAAGCTCTTCACTACGAGCCGAGCCATCCAGGGATTCGACGTTGCCGACAACGAGGCCACGCTGTGGTACTCGCAGCCGGGTAAGGTTGCCGGTAAGAAACAGGGCTCGACCAAGCTTCAGGAGGTATATGTAATACGTGGACGCGGCCGTTCCGGAGAGCGCATGGTTCTGCGTTACTTCTGCTCGGGAAACAATATCGCAGTCGAGCATGCAGCCGACGGTGATTACGTATGGATAGGCAGTAACGGAACCAAACTTTCCAGCGGTGCTTATTCCCGTACCAGAACCCTTTCGAGAGTGCCGTTCACTCCGAACGGAGAGGTTGGTGACGGATATGCCGGTGAGACCTATTATCTTGGAGGCGAGTGGTATCTCTATCCTGCCGTGAACGTGGAGCAAGACATACTTGCGATAACCACGTCGCGCGCCGGTGTCGTTACCGTTTATGTGTACTCCCTGTCGGAGGCCCGCGCATTGCCAGATACCGATGTCAAGATCAAGACCGTCTGGAAGGGTGAGGAGATAGGAGAAGAAGAGGAGACCGTAACGCGTACGATCCGCGCCAAGGACCTTACCACGCTCGAGCCGATGAGCAGTTTCGTGATTCCGAAACCGGATAAGGACAAGGGCAATCCGATGAAGGATATCAACTACTTCAACTTCCGTGGCTTTGATGCCGACAAGGACTATATCTATTTTGTCGAAGGAGCCCACAACAAGGGAAATTATAATGCCAATGGTCCGTCGAATGCATTTATAACCGTATTCGACCATGCCGGAAACGTGGTTCTCCCACGCCGCCGCATCTCCGTCATTGCGGACAAGTATATGCTCAACCTGTTGGGCCTCACTACCACCGGATATGCCGATATCTGCGGCATAAAGGTTCACGACGGCAAGATTTACATCGCCTTCTCGACCTACAACAAGTCGGGTGACAAGGCTGGCCACCGTGCGAACATCGTAAGATACCAGTTGTAGTATCGACTTGTCGGAAATATGACAGCCGCCCGATTTTAGGACGGCTGTTTTTTTTGTATGCGGGCTGCATCGAATGAGGACGGAAAAAACGGAGGGCACTGCCCTCCGTTTTCATAATGCATTAACGGGACGACTACTTTATGAAAAGTATCTCCCTGTATTTCGGAAGCGTCCATATCTGGTCGTCGACAACCTCTTCGAGTTTGTCTATCTGCTCGCGTATCCTTCCGAAGTATACGGCTACCGTGTCGTGGTAGGCGATGGCCTTCTCGCGTATGTCTTCGATGCGGTTGGCCACCTTGCGGCACTCTATCATTTCGTGCACCAGCGTCTGTATTGTCGCCGTGCGGTCCTGTATGGTCTTGATGAGTTCGCT
Source organism: uncultured Alistipes sp. (assembly GCA_944322005.1). Taxonomy (GTDB): domain Bacteria; phylum Bacteroidota; class Bacteroidia; order Bacteroidales; family Rikenellaceae; genus Alistipes. The sequence continues at coordinate 138,814 of CALUNL010000004.1, read as the reverse complement.
GTCGGTCGCGGACTTTATGCCCAGCTGCGACATTTTCCACGCCTTGTCCAGAAGCACCGACTCGTATTTCGAGGCAATCGGCACTATATGGTTCATTGCCAGGTCGCCAAGTACGCGCGCCTCTATCTGTATCTTCTTTACGTACATCTCCCACTTGATCTCGGTGCGGGCCTCAAGCTCTACCTTGCCGTATACGCCCGTGTTTTCGAACATCCGGACGGTGCTTTCGTCGAGATAGCGGTCGAATACCAGCGGGGTGGATGTTTCGCAGTCGAGACCGCGTTTTGCCGCCTCCGCCTTCCATTCGTCGGAATAGCCGTTACCGTCGAAATGTATCGCCTTGTGGCGCCTGATGAGTTCGCGCACAACTTCGTATATGGCCTTCTCCTTCTTCTCTCCCGCTTCGATGCGGGCGTCAACTTCACGCTTGAAGTCGGCAAGCTGCTCCGCTACCGCGGTGTTGAGGACAATTATGGCGTCGGCGCAATTGTCTGATGATCCTACGGCGCGGAATTCGAAGCGGTTTCCGGTGAAGGCGAACGGCGACGTGCGGTTGCGGTCGGTGTTGTCGAGCAACAGGGTCGGTATCTGCGTGAGGCCGCTCATCCGGAATATGTTCTTTGCGTCGAAGCGTATGTCTTCGTCGCTTTGCGAATTCTCGATTTTGTCGAGTACCGACGATACCTGCGTTCCGAGGAATGTGGATATTATTGCCGGCGGCGCCTCGTTGGCTCCGAGGCGGTGCTCGTTCGTAGCGCTCATGACGGAGGCCTTGAGCAGTCCGTTGTGGCGGTGTACGGCGGCTATTACGTTGACGAGGAATGTGATGAACTGCAGGTTCTCGAACGCTGTCTTGCCAGGTTTCAGCAGGTTTACGCCCGTGTCGGTTCCCAAAGACCAGTTGTTGTGCTTGCCCGAGCCGTTGATGCCCTTGAATGGTTTTTCGTGGAGCAGCACGCGGAAGTGGTGACGCCGCGAAACCTTGTCCATGACGGTCATCAGCAGCTGGTTGTGATCGTTCGCAAGGTTGGCCTCCTCAAATATCGGCGCAACCTCGAACTGGTTCGGAGCGACCTCATTGTGGCGCGTCTTCAGCGGAATGCCGAGTTTCAGACATTCGTATTCGAGGTCCTTCATGAATGCCAGTACACGCAACGGAATGGCTCCGAAGTAGTGGTCTTCGAGCTGCTGGTTCTTTGCCGATTCGTGGCCCATGAGCGTACGTCCCGTCTGTACAAGGTCGGGACGGGCGGACCAGAGGGCGTCATCCACCAGGAAGTACTCCTGCTCCCATCCGAGATATGAGTATACGCGTTCCACGTTGCGGTCGAAGTATTTGCACACCTCGGTTGCGGCTTCGTCGACGGCCGATATGGAGCGCAGCAGAGGTGTCTTGTAGTCGAGCGCCTCTCCCGTATATGCGATGAATACGGTTGGAATGCAGAGTGTCGTGTCAACGATGAATGCGGGCGAGGTTGGGTCCCATGCGGAGTATCCGCGGGCCTCGAACGTATTGCGGATGCCGCCGTTCGGAAACGACGATGCGTCAGGTTCCTGCTGTATGAGGACTTTGCCTGAAAACTCCTCGAGTATTCCGCCCGAGCCGTCCAGCGAGGCAAAGGAGTCATGCTTCTCGGCTGTGCCTCCCGTCAGCGGCTGGAACCAGTGGCAGTAGTGGTCCGCACCGTGCTCAAGCGCCCACTGGCGCATGCCGGCAGCCACGGCATCTGCAATGTCTGGGGTGAGAGGAGTCTTGCTGTCGATGGTGTCCATCAGGGCATCGTAGGTGTGCTTGTTGAGATATTTGCGCATCTGCTTGCGCCCGAAAACCTTTTCTCCGAAGTAGTCGGAAGGGTTGTTGCTCGGTGCCGCCACCTCGACCGGAGTGTGGCTCATTGCCGTTTCGAGCATCTTGAATCTTAAAAGTGTCATGAGACCTTTATTTTATAATAATTATAGCTTGTGTTGTTTCGGATGTTTTACGATGCAAATATATTGCATTTGTTCCGATGTGTGTATAAAAAATACCGATTTTTGCGTAAAAAAATATTGTATATATCGATAAATAATATTACAATGACAAGAAAAATGGATAATAAGTTTTTTATATATCTTAAATCGATAATTGTGGTGATTGTCTTTACAAACCCGCCTTGCGGATTCAGCTGCGCCGGAATCTGCAGCAATGGATGCCGCACGATCATTTTTCCTTTTGCGTCTGTGAGGGTTGTTTTTATTCGGATACGGTCCGTTCTGTTATTTTTATAACAATTAATTCTTTCTTTCGGAAAAATATTACTATCTTTATGCGCTTTTTTAAGGAAACCCTAAACTAATCAAAAATATTATGGCAAAAACCAATCGTGAAAAGCTGTTTGCCGAGTTCCCTCCGGTTTCGACCGAGGAGTGGGAAGCGGCGATAGCGGTCGACCTGAAAGGAGCCGACTACGAGCGCAAGTTGGTATGGCGCACCAATGAAGGTTTCAACATGCGTCCGTACTACCGCGCTGAGAACCTGGCGGGTTTGAAGACTCTTGGCTCCAAGGCCGGTGAGTTCCCTTACCTGCGCGGCGTGAGCGGTGACAACAACTGGCTCACACATCAGACCATCGAGGTTTCGTCTGTTTCCGATGCCAACACTCTGGCTTTGGAGATGCTCGACTCGGGTGTTGACTCGCTTGAGTTCAGAATCCTCTCCGAGGAGTTTTCCGAGTCCGACCTTGATGCCCTCCTGAAGGGTATCGTCATGCCGGCCGTGGATCTGACCTTCAGCGGCAAGAAGATTCCGCACATCGCCCCGCTCGTGCTCGCGAAGGCTGAGCGTGAAGGCGTGAAGAAGGATGAGTTGCGAGTGAACTTCTGCATCGACCCTCTGGTTATGCACCTCTCTGTCAAGGGTGACTGGTGCGAGAACTGTGGCGGCGAAAGGTGTTTCGGCAAAATAGCCGAACTGCTGAAGCTTACGGCAGATTACAGGCATGTACGTGTGATAACCGTATCGGGACATATGTTCTCGGATTCGGGTTCGACCATCGTCGAGGAGCTCGGTTTCTCTCTCGCCGTTGCACACGAATATCTCGTACGCCTGATGGATGCCGGACTGAGCGTCGACGAGATTGCCCGCAAGATGCGTTTCTCGTTCGCCGTTACGTCGAACTACTTCATGGAGATGGCCAAGTTCCGTGCGGCACGTCTGCTCTGGGCAAATATCGTCAAGGCCTATTCGCCTGAAAAGGGCTGCTCCTGCAAGATGTTCGCTCATGCACGTACGTCGGCATGGAACCAGACCGTATATGACCCTTATGTGAACATGCTCCGCGGCACTACCGAGGCCATGTCCGCCGCAATCGCCGGTGTACACTCGCTCGAAGTGCTGCCGTTCGACCATGCATACGAGGCTCCGACCGAGTTCTCGTACCGCATCGCCCGCAACGAGAGCCTGTTGCTCAAGCACGAGTCGCACTTCGACCAGGTCGTAGACCCGGCAGGCGGTTCATACTATATCGAAAACCTCACCGAGAGCATTGCCGAGCAGGCATGGAAGCTCTTCCTCGAGGTAGAGGAGAAGGGCGGATACGTCGAGGCCTTCAAGTCGGGCTTCGTCGTTGAGCGCGTCAAGGCTTCGGCTGCCGCAAAGGACAAGGCGGTGGCTACGCGCCGCCAGTCGATTCTGGGCGCCAACCAGTTCCCTAACTTTACCGAGGTTGCCGACAAGGCCATAACCGAGGAGGCTGTTGAGCGCAAACCGGCCGAGGGTAACGTTCTCGTTCCATATCGCGGCGCAATGGCGTTCGAGAAGATGCGTCTGCATGTTGACCGCAGCGGCAAGACTCCGAAAGCATTCATGCTCACTTGCGGAAGCCTCGCAATGGCCCGTGCCCGTGCACAGTTCTCGTGCAACTTCTTCGCGTGCGCCGGAATCCGTGTTATCGACAACACATTCTTCAAGTCGCTTGAGGATGGCGTGAAGGCCGCTCTCGAGTCGAAGGCCGAGATCGTTGTCGTATGCGCATCGGATGACGACTATGCGGAGGTTGCTCCGAAGGTGAAGGAGATGCTCGGCGACAAGGCCATCCTTGTCGTAGCCGGTGCTCCTGCCTGCATGGAGGAACTTCAGGCGAAGGGAATCAACAATTTCATCAGCGTCAAGAGCAACGTCCTCGAGACCTTGCAGGGATATTTGAAGCAGATGGGTATCTAAATGGAGGTAAAGAAAATGAGAGCAAAATTTTCAGAATTGAAATATTCCGACAGCGCGGCTGCGAGCTGTGCCGGAAATGCCGAGGCCAAGGAGCCTTGGATGACTGCCGAGCAGATACCTGTCAAGGGAGGCTACACGGCAGAGGATTTGGAAGGACTCGAGCACCTCAACTATGCGGCCGGTATCGCACCGTTCCTGCGTGGTCCTTACTCCACGATGTACGTGATGCGCCCGTGGACAATCCGCCAGTATGCGGGATTCTCCACAGCGGAGGAGTCCAACGCATTCTACCGCCGCAACCTTGCGTCGGGTCAGAAGGGTCTTTCGGTGGCCTTCGACCTTGCAACGCACCGCGGTTACGACGCTGACCACCCGCGCGTTGTCGGCGACGTCGGCAAGGCCGGTGTGTCGATCTGCTCCGTAGAGGACATGAAGGTGCTGTTCAACGGCATTCCGCTCGACAAGATGTCGGTTTCGATGACCATGAACGGAGCCGTGCTTCCGATACTCGCATTCTATATCGTTACCGGTCTGGAGCAGGGCTGCACGCTCGACCAGCTTTCGGGAACCATACAGAACGATATCCTCAAGGAGTTCATGGTGCGCAACACCTATATCTATCCTCCGAAGTTCTCGATGAAGATCATCGCCGACATATTCGAGTACACCTCGAAGAACATGCCGAAGTTCAACTCCATATCCATCTCCGGATACCATATGCAGGAGGCGGGTGCAACGGCCGACATCGAGTTGGCATACACACTTGCCGACGGTCTGGAGTACCTTCGTGCCGGAATCAACGCCGGTATGTCCATCGATGCCTTCGCTCCGCGTCTTTCGTTCTTCTGGGCAATCGGCATGAACCACTTCATGGAGATCGCCAAGATGCGTGCGGCCCGTATGTTGTGGGCAAAGATCGTAAAGCAGTTCGATCCGAAGAATCCGAAGTCGCTCGCTCTGCGTACCCACTCGCAGACGTCGGGATGGTCGCTGACCGAGCAGGATCCGTTCAACAATGTCGGACGTACCGCTATCGAGGCCATGGGTGCCGCTCTCGGACATACCCAGTCGCTGCATACCAACGCACTCGACGAGGCAATCGCTCTGCCGACCGATTTCTCGGCGCGTATCGCCCGCAATACCCAGATCTACATTCAGGAGGAGACCAACATCTGCCGTTCGGTTGACCCGTGGGCAGGTTCCTACTATGTTGAGGCTCTTACCAACGAGATTGCCCACAAGGCATGGGAGCGCATCCAGGAGGTTGAGAAGCTCGGCGGTATGGCCAAGGCCATCGAGACCGGAATTCCGAAGATGCGTATCGAGGAGGCTGCGGCACGTACGCAGGCCCGCATCGACTCCGGCGAGCAGAAGATCATCGGACTCAACGAGTACCGCCTCAAGAAGGAGGCTCCGATCGACATTCTTGCCGTCGACAACACGGCCGTTCGCGAGAGCCAGATCAAGCGTCTGAACGAATTGCGCGCAAACCGCAACCAGGCGGAAGTCGACAAGGCTCTGGCAGCCATCACCGAATGCGTGAAGACCGGCAAGGGCAACCTGCTGGAGCTCGCAGTGGAGGCAGCCAAGGTACGTGCGACCCTCGGAGAGATCTCGTACGCATGCGAGGTTGTAGTAGGCCGTTACAAGGCAGTAATACGTTCAATTTCGGGAGTATACAGTGCAGCCATGAAACAGGACGACAAATTCGAGAAGGCAAAGCAGATGTGTGCCGACTTTGCCAAGCGTGAAGGCCGCCAGCCTCGTATCATGATAGCGAAGCTCGGCCAGGATGGACACGACCGCGGTGCAAAGGTCGTTGCCACGGGATATGCCGACATCGGTTTCGATGTCGATATGGGCCCTCTGTTCCAGACTCCGGCCGAGGCTGCAAAGCAGGCCGTAGAGAACGACGTTCATATCGTCGGAGTATCGTCGCTTGCCGCAGGTCACCTTACTTTGGTGCCGCAGATAATCGCCGAGCTCAAGAAACTCGGACGAGAGGATATCATAGTCATTGTCGGAGGCGTTATCCCTGCACAGGACTACGATGAACTCTATCGTGACGGTGCAGCAGCCATCTTCGGCCCTGGTACCAAGATTTCCGATTCGGCAATAAAGATGCTCGAGATTCTCAACGGAGAGAACTGATCTCCGGTTAGTGCATAACAAAAAGGTCTGCCTTCGAAAGGCAGACCTTTTTTGTTGGCCCAATTGCCGGCAGGGGAGCGACCCCTGCACGGACACCAGGCCGTATTAGAGGAATCTTACGCTATCCCCGTCGAAGTCGATGCTCGAACGTACGATCATGCCGGAGAGGATCTCGTCCGGAATGGTTGATTTCTCGTACACCGAGATATCGTTCTGGTCGGATGCGCGTACCATTGTCATTTTCGTGTTGTCGGCGTTGAATGACACGTTGTACGAATCGGCCCAGGCTACGCCGTCATCGTAGGAACCGGAAAGGACGGAGTCGTTGTATGAGTATGTTCCCTCGAACTTCTGATAGAAAGGCTCGGTGTAACGCTGGTATAGCGTGAAGCTGCCATCCTCTTCTATTGCCAGATATATGTCGGCACCGGTCTCGACATTGCTCCAAGAAACCATATGCCACGTTCCTATCACGGAGCCGCCGTATGAGATATCCCCGTCGTCTCCACCTCCGTTGCTGCTCTTGCTGCATCCGACAAGAGCCAGTCCGCAGGCGAGAACCACAAGTATTGATTTGATGTATTTCATGATATTATTATGTTTTACGTACATTTGTTTACAACCAACCGCCATTGTTAGCGTGCGAGTTGCGGGAAACGAGAGCGAACTCCTTGGTTACGGACATTCCGTTCATTCCGTTGTTGCTGTTGGTACCGGCCGTGAACGTTATCTTGATTATGGCAGAGCCCGTCTTCGTGCACTTTATGAGCATCTTGTTGTTGAATATGGTTATATTCTGGGTTATTCCGAGCTTCTCCATATCTTCCTTGGATATCTCCACTTTGGATATTTTAAGTTCGGTGTCACTGTTGCTCAGATAAGGTTGCACGTCAAATGTCTGTATGTCATTTTTCGGAACGATAGGTATGCATGTGATACCGCGGATGTTCATGAGCATGCGGAATGCATCGAGGTAACCTGTACCCATTTGCCCCTTGTACTGGCTCAGGTTGAGAGTCGAAACGCTTCCGACGTTGTTTATATACTGCTTTGTTCCTGTGCAGTACTGGTCGATATCGTTGACCGATGTGAGAAGCATCGTGTAGAACTCCTTGCGGGTGAATTTCTTGCCGAGCTGGAGCGCGTATGACAGACCGAGCGCCGCTACACCTGATACGTGCGGACATGCCATGGATGTTCCCTGCATGTATCCGTAACGTCCGTTTGTCAGGGTGGAGTATACGGCAGACATTGAGGATCTGTACGCGGTCTCGAGAAGCGACTGGCACTCGTCTCCACCCGGCGCTGCGATGTTGCAGGCTGGACCGTAGTTGGTGTAGTATGCCGGGGTATAGTCGCACGACATTGCAGTTACGGATATGAAATCGGTGTATGCTCCCGGATATCCTGACATGCCTATCATGTCGTTTCCGGCTGCAAATATCGTCAGACCACCTTCGAGTGCTTCGCAGTTGCTTGTGGATGCAAAGTAGTCCACGGCCTGTTTCTCGGCCGAATAGACAGTGGAGTATGTGCTGTCGCTGGTTACATTTCCGGCGGTGATACCGAAACTGCACTGTATTATCGACGCACCGTTGTCAGCCGCATATTTGATTGCGCGTGACACGACATCTACACTTCCTCCTTCAGTCTTGCCCGTGGCTGGGTTGTACCGGAATATCTGGCACGACATCAGCTTCACTCCGTCGTTGTTGCCGCTTCCTCCGGCTATTCCGCAACCTCCTTCTCCGTTGTTGTTGACAGCCGATACTGTTCCTGCAACGTGCGTGCCGTGTGATGCGTCAAAATTTGCGCGCAGATCAAGTTTGCCGGTATTCAACACGAAATTGTAGCCGTATTTGTCATCGCTGTAGCCGTTTCCGTCGTCATCCGAATTGTCGCTTCCGTTGATCTCGGCTTCGTTTGTCCACATGTTGGCGGCAAGGTCCGGGTGGTCGTACTTTACGGCATCGTCGACTATGGCGACAACGATTCGCGGATCACCCGTACACAGTTTCCAGGCCTCCTTGCAGTTGACATCGGCACCGGCCTTGATCTTGGAGTATATCTCTGTGTTGCCGTTGTTGATATAGTGCCACTGGTATACGAGTCCAGGGTCGTTGAACTGTTCATCTCCCGATCCACTCAACGGTACTGCTTCCTGTTCCCTTGCGGACTGGTTTCCGTCGATGAGAGAGAGCCTTGTATTGAATTGTACGTAGCTCACTTCGGAAATTTCGGCCATGTCTGCTGCCGCTTTGTCCAGGTCGACACTCTCATCGAACGAAACGATGTACCATTTGTGCAGCCCGGCCTGGCGCGTTCTCTCTTCATGCTTGGCGGTAACCGGGAACAGTCGCTGAATCGACTTTACGCCAATGCGGTCGAGGATATTGTCGAATTTGTTGATGCCGGTACGTGTGTTTCCCGAACGGGTAACCGAGCTCTCAATCGATTCGATTGCCTCATCGTCGAAATATACCAGCAACTGGCCTTCGACCGCATTGGTGGATGTTGAAATAAGTTTGCTCGAGGGGGTGTTGTCGTTCTTCGAAGATACCACCTCTTCCGTCATATCCTTGACGCAAGAGACGGATATCAAGAGGGCACTTGTGCAGAAAATTCCGTATAAAAATTTGATTCTCTTCATAAACGGTTTCAAATGAGTTTGTTGTTATTGCCGATTACGGTCGGCCCGTAAAAAGACCACAGAACCCGGCATCGTTTCCGATGCCGGGCTGTGACCTTTCGTTTCGGATTATCTGATCAACTTCCTTGCCGGTGTTTTGGAAGGAATGAATGTCCCGTTATTGGCGAACTTCTCGACATTCGCCTCGACGGTCTTGTATCCGACAGATGCAGTTTTCTGAATATATCCAGAAGCCTTGTTCATGGAAACCTTTATAACGTTGGTCTTCATGACCTGCGTGCTGCTGAACGGAACTACGCCCTTTGCCTTCTTGCTGTTGAGCGATACGGAGCTTCCGCTTGCTGCCTCGTTGTAGGCAATGGTTGTTCCGGCTGCAGTGAAGTAGTTGTACGAGCCGGCAATCTGGCCTTGCGAGTCGGTTACGAATACAGCATAGTCGATTGTAAGTGCCGAAAGCTGCTTGGTCGTCTCGTCCACGGTGAATACACATGGGTCATCAGATATGTAGCCTTCGGCATCTATCGTACCGATTCCGTAGTACAGGCCCTGGCTCGAGTTGAAGACGCCTATGATGCTTCCGAACAGGCTGCCCTCTTCCTCATATCCCTTCATTACTCCGGTGACGGAGAAGGTGTGAGCTGCTGGATCGTATACAGCCTCGTATGACAAGCCGTCCTCGATTCCGAAGTTCTTGACGTAGAAGTTGGTGTCGCTGCCCTCTACCGGGTCTATGGTTACCACGCACTCTGATACGTAGGAGCCGGTAGGGTCGGTGAGAGTGTAGTCGCCGATGGCGAGTTCTCCGGTATATACGATTTCGGCCGTGCTTGCCGTGGCCTTGGCTACTGCCGTGCTGCCGTAGATGTTCTTGGCATATACGGCTACGGTGTAGGAGGTCTTCTGGTCAAGGTTAAGTGCAACGTCCCATGCATAGCCGTTGGAGTTTATGTCAGCTATGGCAGCGGAGTAGTCATTGCCATACTCCTGTATCAGTGCGGCCAACTCCTCATCGTTCGAAGCCATATCCTCTACGGCTGCAGTTTCGGCCACAAGGAGCGTCAGAGACTCGAGGTCCTCTCCCGATATGTTGAATGCGATGGCCTCGCTGTCAGCCAGATCCTTCGTATTCTCATCGGTCGAAGCTTCAGGGTGCTCGCTGACCTTCATCGCCTCTACGGATACTTTGCAATCCTTGATCTCGCCGCCCATGCCAGGGAAGTAGAACTTGTATGCAACCGCTACATCACCCTGCAGCGAACCGTCGGATGCGGCAGGAACTGCTACTACTGTATATATTCCGGCTACGGAGAGCGAAATCTGAACATCCATTCCCTCTTCTGCGAGATCGCTGATGGTTCCGATGTTCTGTGCCGAGCCGTCTACAATGGTAGCCGCGATCTCCGCAACGTTGGCTGTAACGTCACCCGAGGCTACGACGTATTTGATCTCCTTTACATCAGCTCCGTATGTGAGTCCGAGTACGGCGTGCGTTGTCTGATTGTCGGCTGCTACCACCATGCCCTTGTATTCCATGCTGAGAGAGTAGTCAAGGTCTACCACACCCGGAAGCATTATACGGAACAATCCGTTCGCATTGGCATACAAGCCGCCTCCGTCGCAGAAGAGAGCAAGTCCGTTCTTAGGGAATGTTATGATACCGTCAACCAGTGTTCCCGGTTGTACGGACCGTATGTAGTAGTCGCCGTATCCCGGTGCCGCATCGTTTATTCCGGAGAACTGATTCTCTATAACCACAGCATTCGGGTCGCTCGCGTCGATCACGATATTGGCGGACTTGAAGGTAAGGCCCGCTTCTTCCTCTATCTCATCCTGCGTCATCTTGAAGCACTCGGTGAGGAAGCTCCATCCGTACATATCCTGGATCATGTATACGCCCTCCTGAGATTTGTGCTTGTTGATCTTTACGTCAACCTCGGCGTTCGTGGCATTTGGAAACATGCCAGTCAACCAGTCATCGCGGAACTTGCCGGTCTCTTCGTCGTTAGGACCTTTGATGAGCTCCCACGGCCACAGCTGGACATTGAATGTCACCTGGCGGTTGCCGTATTCGGTAGTTTTGTCCTCGTCGGCGATAAGCAACGAAATCGGGTATGCAATTCCGTCACTGAGTTTGTTCGGGTCGAAGGTTATGACGAGTTCGGCAGATGTCTTTTCAGCTTCGAATGATACGCTCGAAGGAATTGTGAACAAACCTGACTCATCACCAGAGATAATGGTTACTTGTTGGGCTTCATCGGCAACAATTCTGTTTACAGGTACCGATATCGATGTATCCGTCGTCTCTACGGTATAGTCGCTAATGTCATTAGGGAAATATACCTGAGGACCGCTTGCTGCCGGACCGGCTTCGAAATCCTTGTTCTCGCAGGCTCCGAAGAGAAGGCCTGCAGTCAAAGCCAGTACGGGATATAATATTTTAAGATTTTTCATACAGCCTATTTTTATTTACAAACTTACTTTATAAGTAATTCCCATCAGTTTGCATCAATTTGATGTTACCGTCTGAGTAGGGTCAGGGTTGTTATTTCCTGCAAGGGCGGTATTGCTCTGGGTTTCCGACTGCGGTATGCAGAAGTTCCACCAAGGAGCGCGGCCGTCGGTATTGAAGCGGGCCTCCAGCGGAGCATTGGTTCCAGGATTGCCGTTCTGCATGCTCATGTTGAGACGCTTGAAATCGAAGTAGATTATACCCTCTCCCCAGAACTCTATCCTCTTCTGGAACATGATCTCGTCAACCAGAGTGTAGGCAGCCGGTATCTTGTACGACGGGTCACGGTTTGCCATGAAGGAGGTGAGCAGGGTGCGGGCGGTAGCCTCGTCGTAGTGGGCTGTAGCCTCTGCCTCGATGAAGTACATCTCCTCAACACGCATGAGCGGTATGTCGACAACGTTTGCAGTCGTATAGTTCGTCTTCTCCCTTCCGTTGGTGTGGAACTTGAACGATGCGTAAGGTGCTATCGTCTCGAACTCCTCCTCGGTAAGTGAAGTGAGATCCGAATACTTGGAGTATTTGCGGTCCGGACCTACGAATACACGCTTGCGGAAGTCGGTATTCGAGAGTCGGTCATAGCTGGCAACCTGTATTCCGGGCTGTGCATTGTAACCGTAACCGTAGATTGCCTCCAGCGACATGTGTGCTGCCCACGAGAGCAGGTTGTTGAGAACCGTATCGGTGGACTGAACCATGCCCCACATCCAGGAGTTGTTCTGCAGATTGAAGCCTGTCCCGAGCCATGTGCTTTCGTTCATGATCTGGCATCCGGATGTATCGATTGCCTTGCGGGCGTACTCTGCTGCGAGGCGGTATGCGTCGTTGCCGGTCGGTACCTTCTCATAGGTCTCGGTAAATCCGCCGAGCCAGAGGTATGTACGGGCCTTAAGACCGTAAACGACTGCCAGCGACGGTACGCTTACCGATGTCTGCTTGTAGTTCTGCAGAAGCTCTTCCGCATCCTCGAGATCCTGGAGAATGAACTCGAACATCTCCTCGCGCGTTGCACGCGGATTGTTCGTGGCCTCCTCCTGGGTGAGTTCCTCGGTTACGATAGGCACCGTGAGTCCCTTCACCTTCTCCAGTTCGGTCTCGTATGATGCCCTTGCAGGAGCCTTTGCCGGAAGCGGGTCGTACATACGCGCCATATCGAGGTAGAAGAGTGCACGGAATGCCTTTGCAAGGCCGTAGTTCTGCTTGCCGGCTTCGGTAGTGGAGTTCTTGGTTCCCCTTATGGCGTCGTTGGCACACTTGATGAACGAATAGTAGTTGTACCATGTGAACGGAGTGAATGCTCCGGTTGGGCCGAGAAGAATGTTGTATTGCCATGGCTGCCAGCGGTCCGCGTATACGTTTCCACCCTCGAGGTTGCCCGATACCGGGAATACCTCGCCTACCGCACGGTCGGTCGCACCGAATATGCCCGGATAACCGAAGTCGATGTGGTCGCCTATGCCTATGTAGTTGGTTATGAGTGAGGTATAGATAGCCGACACCAGTCCTGAGGTTGCATAAGGGGATTCGTTCACCTGTTCCTCGGTGGCGACACCCTCAAGCGGGAAGGTCTCCTTGATACAGCCCGACATGAGAGTTGATGCGCCGAGCAGTACGATTGCTGTTTTCAATATGTTATTCATCTTCATAATTCACAACTTTGTTAGAAGGTTATGGTCACGCCGCCCGATATGGTGCGGATAGGTGCATAGTAGAACGGGTTGCTTCCACCGGTAATGCCCTGGCGTGGGTCGAGACCCTGACGGCGGGACCAGTACCATACGTTGTCGCAGGCAAGGTATATGCGGAGCCTGTCTACATAGAACTTGCGTGTGATGTGCTGCGGCAGGGTGTAGCCGAGCGTGATGTTCTGTATGTTCAGGTACGACGCGTCGGTAAGGAAGCGCGACGAAGTTGCGTTGGTATACTGGTCTCCGTAGACGAATCGCGGAATATCAGAGTTCGGATTCTCCGGAGTCCAGGCATTGGCCAGGTCACGGTGGTAGTTGAATCCCGTGCTGGTTCCCATAGGCGAGTTCATGAAGTATGCATATCCCGAGTCGTATACGAGACCGCCTATCTGGTAGGTGAACGATATGGAGAGATCCACTCCGTAGAGGTTCAACGACGTTCCGAAACCACCGTAGAGGTCTGGGGTCGAATCTCCCTGGAGCTCCTTGCCGTTGGCCGAAGCCTCGCTGTAGGAGGTGGTCGTCACGCGCTCGCCCTGGTCGTTGTAGGTGTACCACATCGACTCTCCGTTGTCGCTAACACCAGCATATGTAGGCATGTAGAAGGTGTAGAACGGAAGTCCCTCTCCGTGGAAGTAGGAACTGCTGATATAACCCCACTTGCCGTCGATCTCGTTTTGCTTGTAGTCGTCAGGCAGGCGTACGAGCTTGTTGCGGTAGTGCGTCATGTTGAGGTTGAAGCTCCACAGTACGTTCTTCGAACGGATGAGATCGGCAGCCAGGTCGATTTCGACACCGCGGTTGTTCATGTCGCCGATGTTGGTCCATATCGAGGAGTATCCGAGCGACGAAGGAACCGGAAGCTCGAAGAGCATGTCCGTCGTGGTGCGGTCGAAGAAGTCGACGCTACCGGTCAGACGGTTGCCCCAGAACCCGAACTCCACGCCGACGTTGAGGTTGGCGTTGGTCTCCCACGTTATATTCTCGTTACCCTTGCGGTAGAATATGGTGGAGATGTTGCCGTTACCGTCGTTGGAGATGGAGTAGAGGTCGGTGTAGAGGTAAGGCGAGATGTTGTCGTTACCCTGCGAACCGTACGAAGCCTTTATCTTCAGAAGGTCTACCCAAGGTGCGTTGAACCATCCCTCGCGGTTGATAAGCCATGCGGCGCCGACCGACCAGAAGTTACCCCAGCGGTGGTCAGGGTGGAACTTCGACGAAGCGTCGCGACGGTACGATGCCGATACGAATACCTTCTCGGCGTAGTCGTACTGTGCACGGAAGAAGTAACCCTCGTTGTTGTACTGGGTGATGTATGATGTCGCCTTGCTGCCGTCGGTGATGAGGGCGTCGAGCTCGTCATTGTCATACGAGAACATTCCGCTCTTGCTTGCTCCGACATAGTAGCTCTTGAGGCTGTACATCTCGTGTCCGAGGAGGAGGTCTATGGTGTGCTCACCGAAGGTGTTGTTGTAGTTGAGCAGCTGCTGGAGGTTGTACTCCCATGTCCTGCCGTGGGACTTCGATACGACACCGCCCGAGGTTGCGAACTGTCCGTAGTACGGGTTGAGCAGGGTGGTTCCACGGGTCTCGTCGACGGTGGTGCTTCCGTTTATGGTCAGCTTGAGACCCTTATAGAGCAGGAAGTCTGCGAAGCCGTTTACCGAGAAGGCGTTGCCCTCGCTGAGATACTTGTTCAGCTGGATGTCCTGCAGGTCGTTGCTCGTACCTCCGTTGGTACGAAGTGCGCCTCCGTTGGCTCCGTCACCGATATCGTATATCTGGAAACCGTTGCTGTCCACCATGATGTTGCCGTTGGCGTCACGTATGTAGAGCGGGTATACAGGCGCAATCTGGTATGCGGTTGCGAATGCGTTGCCGCCGTCGCTGGCACCCTCGCTGTCCGCCGAGTTACCGTTGTTCCATGTGAAGTTGGTATAGGACATGTTGGCGCCCACCTTCAGCCACTTCTTGGCCTGGTAGTCGGCACGCAGACGTGCGGTGTAACGCTCCATGCTCGAACCGTCGATGATACCGTCGTTGTCGAGGTAACCGAACGATGCGTAGAAGTTGGACTTCTCGGTCGCTGCCGAAACGCTTACGTTGTACTCCTGGCGGAACGAGTTCTTGTAGAGTGCGTCGAGCCAGTTGTCTGGCTTGAGGTAGAACTGGTTGCCCTTCGAGTCGGTAACCAGACGTCCCTCTGTCGCGAGCGGGTTCAGACGGCCTTTCTCGCCGATGAGGTTCTGACCGGCAGGGTAGGTCATCACGTTGTAGCCTACGCCTCCGCCCGTTGCCGGGCCTACGAGTGCCGTGTTGGCTGCCATGTATGCCTCCTGGTTGGAATAACCCCTGTTCAGGCGGTAGTTGTTGTAGAGTGCCTTGTAGTGCATCTCGTAGTATTCGCCGGCGGTCTCCGTGAGGTCGTAGCTCCGCAGGGCCTTGTTGTTCATGCCCCACTTGCCATCGAACGTCACCTTCGCATCGCCCATCTTGGCACGCTTGGTGGTAATCATGATGACACCGTTGGCACCGCGGGCACCATAAAGTGCGTTGGATGCTGCATCCTTAAGAATGCTGACGGACTCGATGTCGGCGGTATTGATGTTGTTGATGTCACCTCCGTAAGGCACGCCGTCGACAATCCAAAGAGGGTCGTTTTCTGCCGAGAGGGAACCCAGACCGCGGACGTTGATGTTCTGTCCTGCTCCGAGACGGCCGGATGTAGAGGTGAACTGCACACCGGCAACCTTTCCGACAAGGGCGTCGGATACGGATGAGGACTGCGTCTTGATGAGGTCATCGGAGGAGATCACCTTTGCCGAACCGGTGAAGGCCTCCTTCTTTGCCTCACCGAAGGCTATGACGATGACATCGTCCAGAGACTCCACGTGCTCGTTGAGGGCGACGTTGATTTCGGTTTTGCCGTTGATGGCAATCGACTCGTCCTTGTAGCCGAGGAACGAAACGATAAGAGTACCGTTTTCCGGGGCCTCAAGGGTGTAGCGGCCGTGAGCGTCGGTATTAGTACCGATTGTGGTACCATCCACGACGACTGTCGCTCCGGCTATCGGTCTGCCGTCTTCTCCGGTTACCGTACCCGTGATTTGCCTGTTCTGCGCCGATGCGGCGAAGCACATCGTCAGAACTGCAGCAAGTGATAGTACAATTTTCCTAACCATAAGCATAAAGTTTAGTGTATTGTAAAAACATTTTTCGCAACAAAGATAGGAATATCTGTGGCGAAGACCAAATATTTTTGAATAAAAATACAGCAGTTGTAACAGAAATATTGCAAAATTTTACTTTGTGGTTACGGTTTGTTATAAAAACGGGGTGTCAAGGTTATGATATGAAATGAAAATTTTTTAATAACTTAATTAATTCTTGTAAAAATGAGCCATAAAACCGTTTCTGTGGCCGATATGTTGTTTGAAAGCACTGCTGGCCGTGATAAGCCGTATATCTATTTGCAATAACCAGAACGAGCTTCGGTCCGTGCGCCATGCCTATAGTTTGGGCGCTGGGGCGTAAATATTTGTATAATAGTGCTTTGTATGTTAATATATCGTTGTTGGGTATTATCGGACATTCGAAAGGTAAAATCGGTCGCGCTCGCTTCTGACGGCATTGTGATAAGAAATGTAATGTGATTAAATATGCTGTTTTTATGCATAAATATGCTGCATGGATATGCAGATTGCGGTGAAATCACCTGACGGAGGGCTGCGATTTTTATCGGGACGTAGTAACAGAGTTACCCTTCGGAAAACTGTGTGCCGGGCTTCTGAGGTCCGTCTTTATTAATTATAAATAGGTATGGGAGGCATAAAGCGATGTGTGGATTCCGCTTTTTGGGGGAAACTTACCGGGAAGGACGTGGATTCGCAGACTGCAAAATCTCTCTTGATCCCGATGTAAATGAAAAAACCGCTCCGAATAAGGAGCGGTTTTGCTTTGTTGTGGGCCTGGAGGGGCATGATCCCCCGACCTTCGGATTATGAGTCCGCTGCTCTGACCAACTGAGCTACAGGCCCTCGGATACTTCTCTTATGCGCATCCCTGCGCCGTTTCCTGTGCAGTTCCGGAGGAATTCCTCCCTGTTGCGACTGCAAAGATATAAAAAAATGTTAAAAACAAAACAAAATCTTTGCAACTTGTTGGGATAAATGCTTAATTCCGTGATTTGCCGTATCGTCCGGTGCGTGGAGGGCGCCGAAACTTGCGGCGCCCGTCCATGCGTTATACGAACGGATATTTCACCACCTCGGCCTTTAACAGCCTGTCGCGTATTATCACGGTGATGGTGGTGCCGAGGGCGGCGAACTCGCTTTTGACATATCCCATGCCTATGCCGACCTTCAGGCAAGGCGACATGGTGCCGGAGGTAACCGTGCCTATCGGGTTGCCTTCGGTGTCGGCGAGGGTATATCCGTGGCGCGGTATTCCGCGGTCTATCATCTTGAATCCTACGAGCCTGCGCTTCGGCCCTTCGGCCTTGAGGGCGGCCATGGCCTCACGGTCGATGAAGTCCTTGCCTTCGGTGAACTTGGTTATCCATCCGAGACCGGCCTCGATAGGGGAGGTCGTGTCGTCGATGTCGTTGCCGTAGAGGCAGAAACCCTTTTCGAGACGCAGTGTGTCGCGCGCTCCGAGACCGATGTTCTTGAGCCCGAACTCCTTGCCGGCGCTCCACAGAGCCTCCCAGAGACGGTCGGCATCCTCGTTGCGCACATATATCTCGCATCCGCCCGAACCCGTATAGCCGGTTATGGAGAGGATTGCGTCGCATCCGGCCACCGGCATCTGTCGGAACGTGTAGTACTCCATCTGCTCGACCGGTTCGTCGCACATCTTCTGTACGATCTTCATTGCCAGAGGCCCCTGTACAGCGAGCTGGCATATGCGGTCCGATGCGTTTTCGAGTTCGCGTCCGGGCTCCATGCCGAACTCGCGGCCCTGGAGGCAGATGTGCTCCCAATCCTTGTCGATGTTGGCGGCATTGACACACAGCATGTATTTCGTCGGGCTGAAGCGGTAGACGAGAACATCGTCGACGATGCCTCCGCGGCCGTTAGGCATGCATGAGTACTGCACCTTTCCGTCGTAGAGCTTCGATACGTCATTGGTGGTTATGCGCTGCAGGAATTCCGTCGCGCGCTGGCCCTTGACCCATATCTCGCCCATGTGGGATACGTCGAACACGCCGGCGCCCTCGCGTACGGCCATGTGCTCGTCGTTGATGCCCGTGAACTCTATCGGCATGTTGAATCCGGCGAATTCGGCCATCTTGGCGCCGTTGGCGATGTGGTACTTTGTGAAAGCTGTGGTTTTCATTGTCTTATGTTTGTTTTAGATTGTCGTTCATATTCCGGTCATTATTCCCTGCGGCGTATTCCCAGACGCGGGCAGCGGTGGAACTCCTTGGTGCGGTCGAACAGATAGCGGTACGTGGTATGCATCTTGTGCTTGGTGGCGCAAACGTAGCTCTCTATCATACGGTTCATCACCGGGTTGAAGTCGCCTATCCATGCAAACTCTATCGTCTTGTAGTGGTTGCGGTCCGAGCGGATGTATGTCTCGAGTATGTGGAGCATCATGCCCGACTCGACGCCCTTGCCCTGGAACTCCGGCGTGATGCCGAAGATGATGCCGAAGATGCGGTCGCAGCGCTTCAGTTTCAGGTCGAGCATCAGGCGCAGCTTGTTCCACAGGTTAAGCTTGCCGTTGAACTTGCCGATTATGCGGTTGAGGTCCGGAACCATGACGAAGAATCCTATCGGCTCGTCGTTGAAGTAGGCGAAGAATATGATGTTCGGGTCGATTATGGGCCTCAATGACTGCATCATCTCCTGTGCCTCCTCCTTGTCCATCGGTTTCACGCCGGAGAACATCGACCACGCCTTGTTGTATATTATTCGCAGGTTCTCGGCCGCCTCCTCGAGGTTGGCGTTGCGTATGTCCTCGAAACGGTATCCCGGAGTCGACATCACGCGCTTGGCCTTTTCGTATACCACCGAGTTGAGGCTGTCGTCGTATATGCGCCAGATGTAGGTGTTCTGGTTGAAGTAGTTCTGGAAACCGTAGTTCTCGAACAGATCCTTGTAATATGGCGGGTTGTACGGGTTGGCGTACAGCGGCTGGAACTCGTACCCCTGTACGAGAAGGCCCCACCACGCGTCGCGCGAACCGAAGTTTATCGGGCCGTCCATCGCCTCCATGCCCCGGCTTGCGAGCCACAGACGTGCAGCGTCGAAGAGTTCGTTGGCCAGCTCCTGGTCGTCGATGGCCTCGAAGAATCCGCATCCGCCCGTAGGCTGGTCGTTCAGCGCGGCCATCTCGCGGTTGTAGAATGCCGCGATTCGGCCGACGGCCTCTCCCGTCGATGCGTCGAAGGCGGTCCAGCGTATGGCCTCGCCGCCGATGAACATCTCATTGTGATTCTTGTCGAATATTTTCAGGATGTCGTTGTCCAGAGGGCATACCCAGTTGCGGTTGCCCTTGTAGATGCGTCGGTCCATGTGGAGCCAGACCTGTTCGTCCCTCTCCGTCGTGACCTCCTTGAGAATGTATTTGCCCATGATATAGTCGAGTTTTGTTTCAGTCGTGTCAAATTACGGTCGCGTAGAGGTCGTAGTCCTCGGCGTCCGTGATGCGAACCGTATAGAACTGACCCCGGCGAAGCCTTCTTTCAGAGGCGTCGATGAGTATCTCGTCGTCGACCTCCGGTGAATCG
Source organism: uncultured Alistipes sp. (assembly GCA_944322005.1). Classification (GTDB taxonomy): domain Bacteria; phylum Bacteroidota; class Bacteroidia; order Bacteroidales; family Rikenellaceae; genus Alistipes. Next base: position 118,879 of record CALUNL010000004.1, on the reverse strand, counting down.
TACTGCGAACGCGCCACATAGTAGTCGCCTTCTCGCGAATCGACGATTACGCGTTCGACGTTGCCTATGCGCCGGCGGTTGTTGTCGGCCGATACGCCGTTCTGTATCCGCATTATCTCCTCCGCGCGGCGCTCCTTTAACCCTTGCGGGATGTTGTCCTTGAGCGACGTGGCGGAGAATGTACCCTCCTCCTCGGAGTAGGTGAATACGCCGAGGCGTTCGAAGCGCTGCTCCTCCACGAAGCGCTTCAGCTCCTCGAAATCCTCTTCGCTCTCGTTCGGGTAGCCAACCAGAAGCGTGGTGCGTATGGCGATTCCGGGAATCTTCTCGCGCAGGCGGCGCAGAAGTTCGAGCGCCTGCGCCTTGTCGTGGCGGCGGTGCATGAGCGACAGCTGGTTGTCGCTTATGTGCTGGAGAGGGATGTCGAGGTACTTGCAAATCTTCGGCTCACGCGCCATGACCTCGATTACGTCGTCCGGAAAGTCGGTGGGGTAGGCGTAATGCAGCCTGATCCACTCGATACCCTCTATGCGGCACAGCTTTTCGAGCAGTTCGGCAAGGCATCGCCGGCCGTAAAGGTCCATTCCGTAGTATGTGGTGTCCTGCGCTATTACGATCAGCTCCTTTACACCCGATTCGGCGAGCTTGCGCGCTTCGCAGAGCAGATCTTCCATCGGTACCGAGATGTGGCGTCCGCGTATGAGCGGTATGGCGCAGTAGCCGCAACGCCAGTTGCAGCCTTCGGATATCTTCAGGTATGCATAGTGCTTAGGTGTGGAGAGTTTGCGCTCGGTAAGGCATTCGGTGCGGTATTGGGCACCGAGTGAGCGCGCTATCCCCTCCCAGTCGCTCACGCCGAAATATTCGTCGACCTCCGGAATCTCTCCGCGCAACTCGTCGGCATAGCGCTGGCTCAGGCATCCGATTACGAACAGATGCTCTATTCTTCCTTCCTGCTTGGCTTTGGCCGCGCGCAGGATGACATCGATGCTCTCCTGCTTGGCGTCGCCGATGAATCCGCAGGTGTTTATCACCACCGTCTTGGCGTCGGTGCGGTCGCTGTCGTAAACGACTTCGTATCCGGATGCGGCGAGCTGTGCCGCAATGTGTTCGGAGTCGACGCGGTTTTTGGCGCACCCGAGTGTTATGACATTGATTTTTTTCATTACCCAAAATTAGAAAAACCTGAACGGCTGCCGTCCCCGCCCTTCGCAGTTTAATTGGCGCTGCCGAAGAGCGCCTCCACGAATTTGCGGCGGTCGAAGACCACAAGCTGGTCAATGCCCTCGCCGATTCCGATGTAGCGCACGGGGACATGGAACTGGTCGCTGATACCGATGACGACGCCACCCTTGGCCGTGCCGTCGAGCTTGGTTATGGCGAGCGACGTTACCTGCGTCGCCTGCGTGAACTGACGCGCCTGCTCGAAGGCGTTCTGCCCCGTGGAGCCGTCCAGCACGAGCATCACCTCGTGCGGTGCGTCCGGGATGACCTTCGACATGACGTTGCGTATCTTCGTGAGTTCGTTCATCAGCCCGATTTTGTTGTGCAGACGTCCGGCCGTGTCGATGAGAACCACGTCGGCCTTGTTTGCCACGGCCGACTTCAGTGTGTCGAACGCCACCGATGCCGGGTCGGAACCCATCTCCTGGCGTATCATCGTCGCCCCGGCCCTCTCGGCCCATACACCGAGCTGCTCTATGGCCGCCGCACGGAACGTGTCGGCCGCTCCTATGAAGACCTTCTTGCCCGCTTTGGTGAGTTGTGCGGCGAGTTTGCCTATCGTGGTGGTCTTGCCCGCGCCGTTGACTCCCACGACCATGACCACGTACGGAACTCCCTCCCTGACTCCGAGCCCGAAGTTCTCCTCCGAACCCTCGGCCTCCTCCAGAAGCTGTGCTATCTCGTCGTGGAGTATGGCATGCAGCTCCTGTGAATTGACATATTTGTCACGCGCCACGCGCTCCTCGATGCGGTGTATGATCTTGACCGTCGTGTCGACACCCACGTCGGAGGTTATCAGCACCTCCTCCAGATCGTCGAGTACCTGCGCATCTACCGTCGAACGGCCTGCAATGGCACGGGTGAGTTTGGAGAATATTCCCTGTTTGGTCTTTTCGAGCCCTTCGTTGAGCTCCTGCTGACGCTGATGCTCCGTTTCGGGGCTCTGCGGCTCGCTCTTTTTGCTTTTGAATATGTCGAACAGTCCCATTCCGATTCTTTTTGCCCCTGCCTCCCATATTTCGGGTGTGTTTTCCGGTTGCGGCAGTTGTGCCGTTCCGCCGTCGGCCGGGGCCGCTTTATCCTTGCAAATATACAATATATTTTACAGAATTTAGTATATTTGTACGGATTAAAGAACGATATGAAGAGATTGGCAATCATACTCGTTGCCGCACTGCTGTGTGCGGGTGCGGCATCGGCACAGGACCTTCTCGTCAAGCGCGACGGTACGAAGGTTCGTGTAAAGGTGCTGGAGATAACCGGCAAAAGAATTACTTACGTGCGTTTCATGACGGAGTCGCCGGTATACAAGATTCCGCTCAGCGAGATAGAGTACATCGAGTATCCGGACGGCGAACGCGATACGTTCGGTCCGAAGAAGAAAAAGGCTCCGGCAGCCGATGCGGAGACTCCGGAGAAGTGGCGCGGGCCTGTTCGTCCGCCGGTATCCGTTGCGGAGGTGTCGGCGGAGGCTCCCTCTGCGGATGTGCCGCGATATAATGTCGGGGACATATATTCGGAAGATGGCGCGACGGGGATGGTTGTCATTACGACCGACAACGGTGCTCACGGCCTGATAATGTCGCTTGACGAGGCTTGCCTCGCGTGGTGTGACCTTCCTCGCCGGGATATGGAGGCAACGGGCGCGACCGACAACGACGACGGCGTGGCCAATATGGCGGCCGTGGAGAGGTTTATTGCCGACAACGGGTTGTCGTGGAGCGATTTCCCGGCATTCGAGTGGTGTCGCAGCAAGGGCGACGGATGGTTTCTGCCGTCGATAAACGAACTGTGGAGGCTCGGTACCGTATATAACGGCGGCTCCCGTACGATTTTCAAGCGCGCCGTGCGCAAGAGCATCAACGATACGCTCAAGTCCAATGGCGGCAAGGTGTTGAACAACATCATGCTGTATCACTCCTCCACGGAGTCTTCCGATCCGAAGTACTCATTCTATTCGCACATGGGTGTGGAGAAACCATATACGGGTGACGGGGCCAAGGGTGACAAACTCTTTGTAAGGGCATTCAGGCACTTCTGACAGCCGGTGCGGATGCACAAAACGAAGCGGGACACCCGAAAGGATGTCCCGCTTTTTCCGAGAACAAACAGTATTACTTGTTGTTCTTCTTATCGTAACGTTTTGCGTAACGGCTCATAAACTTATCGACGCGACCGGCGGTATCCACCAACTTCATCTTACCCGTATAGAAAGGGTGCGAGGTGTTGGAAATTTCCATCTTATACACGGGATAGGTTTCGCCGTTGACTTCGATGGTCTCCTTTGTCGCAACGGCGGACCTGCACAAAAACACGTGGTCATTCGACATGTCCTTGAATGCCACTAAACGATAATTTTCCGGATGAATTCCCTTTTTCATCTTGCTCGTGTTTTTATTAAGTACTTAATGCGACCGCAAAGATAATAAAAAATCGTCATCCGCAAACCCTTCGGGCCAAAATTTTCATCAGCAGTGAAATACGGGTGCCTCCCGTATCGGGGGCAGATGCCGGAACGCGGGGGCATAATTTTTACTGCACGTATATCGCTATTTGGATAATTTTTTATACATTTGCCGCACGTATCAACCTCTTGTATTGGGTGGGTGGCCGTATAAGTCCGTGGTTTTCACCGCGATGTCTTGGGATTACGGGGCAATGTCCCCATATGGTAGGCCTAACGCAGCGACAATGTTGAGCGGCTAACCAAATTTTTGTTGCAACAATGAACAAGGATTCATTAATCAAACTCGTGAACGACAAGATGTGGCCGAAAACCGATGCCGACATCCCATCGTTCAAGGCCGGAGACACCATTACGGTGACCTACCGTATCGTCGAGGGAAGCAAGGAACGTCTCCAGAGCTTCCGCGGTACTGTAATTCAGATCAAGGGTTCGGGAAAGACCAAGATGTTCACCATCCGCAAGGTTTCGAACGGCGTGGGCGTTGAGCGTATATTCCCGCTCTATTCACCGCACATTGACCATATAGAGGTGAACAAGTCCGGCGTTGTTCGTCGTGCACGCATCTACTACTTCCGTGACTTGACGGGAAAGAAGGCCCGCATCAAGGAGAAGAGAGTCGTAACGACGAAGTAATCAGAAAGGGCTGCGCGAAAGTGCAGCCCGATTTTTTTTGTCCTGTCCGGAAGCCGTGCCCGCTTCCGGATTTGTTTTCCGCTACGGCAAAATACAATACTGTCGGCGTTGCTATTACGGCATGAACATATGGGCATGCCATTCATGCCGATACCCTTTGACTTCGTGTCGACCGCTCGCGGCCATGAATGACATACGGCAGGGACCCCAATCCCTGCCGTATGCGCTGCTTTATGGTTATGAATACAGTGGGGTCTACTCCCATCCCGGATCCACTTCGTCTCCCTGCTCGAAGCCTTCCGTGCTTATGATGAATCCCTTCTCTATCCGGATTTCCATCGGAATGATGTATGGAGATGTGTATTTCGTTTTCATTTTCAAAATTCGTTTAGTCTGTTATACATTTTCTTTGGCTATCCGTATGCTATCTGGCTGACGATGTTCCGGCGACATCGCTTGTCTTTGTGAGTACGATGTTCGCGTAATAGTCCAATGCACCGTATGCAGTATCGAAATAGAGTCCGTCGTACATGAGCCCGTCGCTCAGGTTGGTGTACTTCGGAGTAAGTACGCCGTCGTTGTATTCCGTTTCGAGAGAAACCATTTCGTTGTATAATATGTACGTGACATCGCTTGAAAGCATGTAAAGCTGTACCTGGCCAAGATCGCCTACCGTGCCCAGGTTGGTGCACGGAATCATGAGCTTGCCATCGGAGTATGTTGCCCTTATTGTGTTCGGTACCAGATACTGTGTCGCCATTTCGTCTCTGAGCAGACCCGTGATAAGGAACGAGCGGCCCTCCACATCCTGCGATATGGTTACGGTATGCCTGGATTCGGGCCATCCCTGACCCGACAAGGTGTATGTCATGTCGTATGTACCGAGGAACTTGGCGTATTCAGGGTCCTGTACCGGAACGAGCGCGGTCGTGGTGAAGGAGGTCTGTGTCATTACACCGTAGGAGTCGTTCTCGTCGTAGGCAATGGCATATACGACGTATCCGGTCTCCTCCTTCGTGTTGAGATTTATGGCTATGGTATTGGATCCTTCCTCCGCAATCAGCTCGATACCGTATGTCGCCACATAGTCTGCGTATATCGGATATCCGGTGCTTGCATAGTCCCAGGTGTACTTTATCTTCTTCGAGCCCTCGGAGAGAGTTGCCGTAACGGTGGCGGTGATGTCCTTTACGTCCGTTGCCTCAAGCGATACGGTCGCGGCGGAAGGCGTATGTGCCGCCGTGGTGAACTTGTAGGTTGCCATGTTCGAATATCTGGTATATGTGGTTACCTCTCCGTTGATGAACTCCGATATCCATGGGGCAGCATCCGTTGTCGTGTAGTATACGGTGTATGCCGTCGAAGGTATCAGCCCGGTGAACTCTATCGGTTCGCCGATTTCGCCTTTGTAGTATGTGCCGAGAACGGTGTTTATCTCCAGTATTCTCGGATTGTAGTACTCTATATCTGAGTCTGGTATAACCTGTGCCATTACTTTTCCTCGCTCCAGATTGGTGTCTATGGCCAGAGAGATTGAGTTCTCCGAAATAACGGTGTTCTGTTCGTTTACGCTCGCCTGTATGTCATCGGTGTACGGTACATCCGGTGCGGTGAACGTGCATTTCGAAACCTCCTGCTGTATCTCGCCGTTCTCGTCGACGGCAGCGCACAGGACGACAAACTCGGTGTTCGGATTGCTGTAGACATATATTCTGAGATTGTTGCTGGAGATATCCTTGATGTCTGCGAACTGTCCGCCGAGCACTATATCCTTGTCCGTCTTTCCGGATGCGATCAGGCTGTCGTACTCACTGCGCGTCATATCCATGTAATATAACCCGTTGCAGAGAGAGTTCGTTTGTATGTTCAGGAAGGATACGTAGAAGTCGCTTAAATCGGTCGAATATTCCAATGCCGCATAAGGTACGGTCTGTGTGGCGTGGGTGAACTCCGTCACCGTCGTTATCTGCGAGCGGTTTATCGTTATCTCCTTGGTCGCGGTGCGGTTGGTAAGGGTTCCCGTATCGTCGATGGTCTGGACGGAGAGGTCGTGGTATGTGCCCGGAGGCAGAATCGCATAGACCGAACGCGGTGTGGACGAGAGCGTAATCGGTTCTGCCAGGGTTGCATGTACGGACGAGTAGTTGACACCTGCGTTGTGGAATATGGAGCCGTCGAAATGCGGTGTCAGCGTACATGTATTGGGGTCGAGCCAGAACAGTCCCGCGATATATTCCCCCTTGCCGACGGATATCTTCAGAGAGTTTATGGTTCCGGTTCCGGTTATCTTCACCTCCAGAATTCCGCACAGATTCTTGAATGTCATCGTGCCGAGGTCGCTGCTTACGGCGACCATCGGATTGGCCTTGTCGATGAAGTTGAGCTCGTCGAAAGTGACGGTGGGGTTGAGTATTATCTCGACTCCTTCCGTGCGCATGAATCCGTCGATTATTTCTGCCGGATATACTCCTATGTATGTTTCGTATTCGTTGAGGATGAGACCTTCGAATTCGCCCTCGGTGGTGCCGGCGCCGGAAACCAGGGTGAAGGTGTCTGCCTCTTCAAATGACGAGCCCTTCATGCCGTATAGCATGATTTGGTCACCTTCGCTCCATATTACGGAGTGGTTGTCGCCCATCGTGGTCCGGGTCACGGACTCGGAAGTGGCCTTGAGAATCGTTTTGCCGCCGCCTTCTGTGACATCGAGTGTCTCAACGTCCGTCGTACATGAGAACATGACGGCTGCGGAAAGTGCTGCGGTAATTAATAGTCGAAGTCTTTTCATGAGAATTTGGTTTTAAATTGTAAGTATTTTATGGGGGGGGGAATTTTTTGTAACTTTAATGTGTGAATTTGTGTTTGTTGTTGATTAATAGGGTATTGCAAATATATGTATTCTGTATCTAAATAAAAAATTTTTTATTGTTTTTTTGGAAATTTCGTATATTTGCTATCGGAGTAAAGGCTTTTCTATTTTGTTAAAATATGGAATTCGAAGGTATAGTTTACAAAATCCTGCCTCCGTCGAGCGGAACCTCCACGCGCGGCGACTGGCAGCGTCAGGATGTGGTATTCGAGATGCCGCAGGAGTATTCGCGCAAGATTTGCGTGACCTTTTTCAATCGCCCGAGCGATGTGGCTCTGTTGAAACTCGGGGCAATGTACGATGTCTCGGTCAATGTCGAGTCGCGCGAGTACAACGGCCGCTGGTATACCGATGTGCGAGCATGGCGGCTGAAGCCGAAGGATTCTACGACGAAGGATCGGGTTGACAGTGCCGACATTGCACCCATGCCGACACAGCCTGATCCGGTGTCTTCGTCGGATAGTGACGATTTGCCGTTCTGACGTCTCTGGTGTATGCATGAAATGAACAGGGAGGATGCCCGACCGGGCATCCTCCCTGTTCCATTGCCGAACCGGCTCTATTTCGCGTAGCTTACGCTGCGTGTTTCGCGGATGACGGTGATCTTTACCTGTCCAGGGTATGTCATCTCGTCCTGTATCTTCTTCGCTATGTCGTGCGACAGCTCCTCCGATTCGGCATCCGACAGCTTGTCGGCTCCGACAATCACGCGGAGTTCTCGTCCGGCCTGTATGGCGTAGGTCTTTACCACTCCAGGATAGGAGAGAGCGATGTCCTCCATCTCCTTCAGTCGTTTGATGTAGGACTCTATGACCTCGCGGCGTGCTCCGGGGCGTGCTCCCGATATGGCGTCGCAAACCTGTATTATAGGCGCTATGAGAGAGCTCATCTCGATCTCGTCGTGGTGTGCGCCGATGGCATTGCATACCTCCGGCTTCTCCTTGTACTTCTCGGCGAGCTTCATGCCGATTATTGCGTGCGGCAGTTCCGGTTCGTTGTCAGGCACCTTGCCTATGTCGTGGAGCAGTCCGGCGCGGCGTGCGCTCTTCGGGTTGAGACCGAGCTCCGAAGCCATTATGCCGGCGAGGTTTGCCGTCTCGCGTGCATGCTGCAACAGGTTCTGTCCGTACGATGAGCGGTACTTCATCTTGCCGATGAGGCGGATGAGCTCCGGATGCAGACCATGGATTCCAAGGTCTATCGTCGTACGCTTGCCGACCTCGACAATCTCCTCCTCAATCTGTTTCTTGACCTTGGCCACCACCTCCTCGATGCGTGCCGGGTGGATTCGTCCGTCAGTCACGAGCTGGTGAAGTGCAAGGCGTGCTATTTCACGGCGTACAGGGTCGAAACCGCTCAGGATTATGGCTTCCGGCGTGTCGTCGACGATAATCTCGATGCCGGTTGCCGCCTCGAGCGCACGGATGTTGCGGCCCTCGCGTCCGATGATCCGTCCCTTGACCTCGTCGGAATCGATGTTGAACACCGTCACGGAGTTCTCTATGGCGGTTTCGGTCGCGACTCTCTGAATCGATGTCACAATGATGCGCTTGGCCTCCTTGGTAGCTGTCAGTTTCGCCTCCTCCACCGTCTCGTTGATGTAGGCTGCCGCCTCGCTCTTGGCTTCGGCCTTCATGTTCTCGATGAGGATGTTCTTGGCATCCTCGGAACTCATGCCCGAAATCTGCTCCAGGCGCGAGTTCTGCTCGTTCATAATCTGAGCCAGCTCCTCTTTTTTGTGTTCGAGCGCCTGAATCTGGCTGTCCATCTTCTCCTTCAGACGGTCGTTCTCGGCCATTTTGCGTTCGAGTTCGCGCTGCTGGTTCTGAAGCTGGTTCTCCAGCTGTTTCGCACGCTGCTCGCTCTGGGCCAGGCGCTGGTTACGCTCGTTGACCTGTCTGTCGTGTTCGCTCTTGAGTTGTATGAACTTCTCCTTTGCCTGAAGGATCTTCTCCTTCTTGATCATTTCACCCTCGTTCTCCGCGTCCTTAAGTATGTCCTTCGAGTGGGACTTTACCATATAATAGGTCGCGAATCCCGTTATGGCTGAAACGACTACGGCAATTACCGCAATTATTATTATCTCCATAAAAGAATTTAAGTATTATATGTGTTAAATGTGCATTCGGTCGATATTGCCGGCGGCGTGCGCCAACAAAAAAACCGCATAGGATTCCTTGTCTCGTTTGACGAATCTGCCGATTAGTCAAGTGTGGGGCTTGCAGTGCATCGCAACCTTCCATCGGTACTCTCGTACTCACCACATGGGCTACAAGGCCTGGTTTTGACGTAATGAGTCCACCCCAATGTAAAAAGTGTTCAGTTTCGCAAAGCTTAAGGAATCTATGCGGGTATCTTCCTGTTATGTCGTATGTTAAAGAACCTTATCTCGTTCGTTACGATTTCCTCCTCTTCCGTGTCTCGCAGGCGTCCTTCTACCCCTCCCCATCCGGTTCTGAGTCCGTTCCCGGGAACGCGGGCATATGCCAGTCACGCCTCTCGTGCGGGGCCTTATCGCCTCACCGCCTATCTGTTCAGATGCTCCTTCAACGCATCCGACAGTTCCGCGATCCGCTGCAGGTCGCTGTCGCCCACCTGACGGCTCTGCGTCATGCGGATATTCGAAACCGCGAGCTGCAATGCGACTATCGCCAGATAATCGATGGGCCCGTATCCGTCGAGCCGCGCCTTTTCGTATTCGGCCACATGCCGGTTTATGACTCTCTCCGCAAGGCGATATGCCTCCTCCTTCTCCGGAGGTATCTGCATGGTGTAGGTCTTGCCTGCGATCTTCAGCCTTATTTCCAACGTTTCGCCGTCCATACGAACTTCGTTATATCCTGTCCGAAACCAGCGCGATGCACTTGTCTACCTCCCGCAATAAACGGTTTACCTGTGCCCTCGCCGCCGACTTGTCGCGGTCGCTCCCATTGAGTGCCGCCGCCATCTCCAGTCTTGCCAGCTCCTCTTTGTCACGCTTGGCCTGTTCCTGCAGGGCCCTTATCTTCGCAGCCTGCTTTTCGTTTATCCTGTGCAGTTCCTCCGCCCGTTTCACCGCATCGGAATGCAGTTTCATAAGACGGTGAACATCAGCGTACAGCGTGTCTATTATCTCCTTGCCGGCCATTGTCCTAATCGGCGCTTGTTCGATATAACCACCCAAAGGTACGAAATTTTTCAAGAAAAGTGAAATATAAATCCTTTTTTTGAAGCTGCTTCATGCGACGGCATAACCGCCGTCCCGTGCCGCCGTGCATCGGATGTCGTACCGTATGCGGGAAAGCTGTGGCTTCATGCGTGTCCGGAGTTGCGGGTTTGTGACGATGCCGGTTTTTCGTGAGAACTATTTTGCCTCCGGTCGGATTCTTCGGCGTTTTTTATTATCTTTGCTCTCATGATGGATAAGGAGAGACTGATTTTCGTAACCAACGACGACGGATTCTCGTCGAAGGGATTTGCCGCGGCAGTGGAACTGGCTCGCGGATTCGGCCGTGTGATAGCGGTCGCACCGGAGAAGATGCAGAGCGGGATGAGCCATGCGATAACGATATACAATCCGCTGTTTGCCAGGAAAGTGCGCGAGGAGGATGGTGTGGAGGTATATTCGTTGTCGGGGACGCCGGTCGACTGTGTCAAGTTCGCATTCGACTACCTGTTGTCCGGCCGTCATGTGGATCTCGTTATTTCCGGAATAAATCACGGCACCAATTCCGCGGTCAGCGTCCTCTATTCCGGGACCATGGGGGCTGCCATGGAGGCGTCGTTCTACAATGTGCCTGCCATAGGGCTTTCGATTACGGACCACTCCGAGGATGCCGATTTCGATGCGGCGGTGGAGTTCGGCCGGCAGATAGTCGGGTCGGTACTCGGGAGCGACTCGCTGCCGGAATCGCTGTGCCTGAATGTAAATGTGCCGTCAATACCGCGCGAACGCATTCTCGGAATGCGGGTGTGCCGTCAGACTCAAGGGTACTGGCGCGAGAGGTTCTTCCGTAACGAAGACCCTAACGGCCGCGAGTATTTCTGGATGACGGGCCGCTTCGAGAATCAGGAGCCCGATGCTTCCGAAAGCGACGAATGGGCTCTTGCCAACGGTTATGTGGCAGTCGTGCCGGTCCAGGTGGACATGACGGCATATGGCCATATGCGCAGGCTGGGCGAGATATTGGATATTTTTTAGTCGGTTGACGTTTGTAAAATAATAGGGGAGGGAAGCCGTCATGAGATCGTATATAGGTTGGGAGATACTGCTCGGTATCGTCCTTGTTTTGCAGATCATTGCGACGATTCTGGCCATACGGCTGATTCGCCGTACCAAGTACAATTCGATATGGATACTCTGTATCGTGGGATTTGTGGCCCTTACGGCGGAACGGGTGTGCCAGCTCGTGATGTTGGATGGCAGGCCTGTTGATTTTACCGTGTTTATCGCGCTCGGTACGCTCATCTCCCTGTGCATATCCGTTGCGGTGCTCTTTGCCAACAGGCTGATCAACTACATAGACCGTCTCGACCGTCAGCGCCAGCTCTTCAACAAACGCATACTCACGGCCGTGCTGCGGACCGAGGAGCGTTCGAGACTCAACTTCTCGAAGGAGCTGCACGACGGGCTCGGCCCGTTGCTCTCGTCGGCCAAGATGTCGCTGTCGGCTCTGTCGCGCGGCGAGTTGTCGGAACAGAACCGCGAGATACTCAACAATACGGCTTTCGTCATAGATGAGGCCATACGCTCCGTGCGCGAGATATCGAACAACATGTCGCCGCAGGTGCTCATGGATTTCGGCCTTGCGCAGGGCGTGCAGAGCTTCATCTCACGCAGCGTGTCTCTGCACGGCGTGAACATCCGGTTCACCACCAACCTCCGTTCGGAGCGCTTCAACAACGAGGTTGAGGTCATTATGTACCGGGTGATATGCGAACTCATAAACAATTCGCTCAAGCACTCCGGGTGCTCGGCCATCAACCTGTCGCTGTCGTTCGACGGGACGCAGCTCAAGCTCGACTACTCGGACAACGGGCGCGGATTCAACCCGAAGGCGATGCTCGACTGCGGCATGGGACTCTCCAACATATCCTCCCGCGTCAATTCGCTCAGCGGCACGTTCGTCATAGACAGCCGGAAGGGTGAAGGCATGAGGGCCACGGTAAAGGTGAATGCCCGCGGCAGCGAGGAGTCGAAAAACGGTGTGGAAAATGGAAGGCGCAGGAACCGGGGTAAGGGTCGTGCTGGTCGATGACCACACGTTGTTCCGCAACGGCCTGAAGGGGCTGATCGACGGAGTCCGCGGATGCGTTGTCACAGGCGTGTTCTCGGACGGGGAGGATTTTGTCGCCGCCCTGCCGGAGCTCGAAGCCGATGTGGTGTTCATGGACATATCGATGCCGCACATGAACGGCGACGAGGCTACGGTTAAGGCTCTTCAACATAATCCGGATCTGAAGGTCATATGCCTGTCGATGTTCGGCGACGAGAACTACTATTCGAGGATGGTCGATGCCGGTGCGAAGGGCTTCCTGCTCAAGGACTCCGACATCGACGAGGTGTTCGCGGCCATAGATGCCGTGATGTCCGGCGGCAGTTACTTCTGTGCCGCTTTGCTTGATTCCATATCCAGCGTCTTGCACAGCGGCCATTCCGATATTCCGGAGAACCTGTCGGAACGTGAGGCCGACGTGCTGCTCGGTATATGCCGAGGCCTGTCCAACCAGGAGATTGCCGACAGCCTGTTCATATCCAAGCGGACGGTGGATGCGCACCGGGCCAATATTCTCGAGAAGACCGGATGCAAGAATACCGCGAGCCTCGTGGTCTACGCCATGAAGCACCGTCTGGTCGAAATTTGACGGAGTGGGGTGCGGTTTAGACGAGATTCGTTAACCATATCCGCCCGACAGGTTATGATTCGGAATTAAAAATATCGGTTCGAGTTACAATCGGTAATAAATTTGATTATATTTGTAATGACGCAACCGTAACATACTGGCAAAGCGAACCAACAAGTCCAACTTAAAACATACTTTCTTATGAACGTCAACAACATTATGGCCGACCTCGAACGCAAGCACCCGGGCGAGAGCGAGTATCTGCAGGCGGTGCGCGAGGTCCTCGAATCCATAGAGGAGGTTTACAACTGCCATCCGGAGTTCGAACAGGCCAAAATCGTCGAGAGAATGGTCGAACCGGACCGGATCATCACCTTCCGTGTGACGTGGGTCGACGACCGAGGCACCATCCAGACCAATCTCGGCTACCGCGTACAGTTCAACAGTGCGATAGGTCCTTACAAGGGCGGTCTGCGCTTCCACAAGGCCGTGAATCCGTCGATGCTCAAGTTCCTCGGATTCGAGCAGACATTCAAGAACGCCCTCACGACGCTGCCTATGGGCGGTGCCAAGGGAGGTTCCGATTTCGACCCGGTGGGCAAGTCCGATGCTGAAATCATGCGTTTCTGCCAGGCATTCATGCTTGAGCTGTGGAACAACATAGGCCCAGACACCGATGTCCCTGCAGGTGACGTGGGCGTCGGAGGCCGCGAGATAGGCTATCTTTACGGAATGTACAAGAAGCTGGCGCGCGAGTACAATACCGGCGTCCTGACCGGAAAGGGCATGACGTGGGGCGGCTCGCTCATACGCCCGGAGGCAACCGGCTACGGAGCCCTCTATTTCGTACAGCACATGCTGCATAAGGCCGGCCGCGACATCAAGGGTGCCACGGTTGCCATTTCCGGATTCGGAAACGTTGCATGGGGAGCCTCCAAGAAGGCTACGGAACTCGGAGCGAAGGTTATCGCCATATCGGGACCTGACGGCGTGATATACAACCCTAACGGCATGACCGACGAGAAGATCAACTACATGCTCGAACTCCGCGCGTCGAACCGCAACATCGTCGCTCCGTTCGCAGAGCGTTTCAAGGATGCAACGTTCATCCCGGACAAGAAGGCGTGGAGCATCAAGTGCGACATCGCCCTTCCGTGCGCATTCCAGAACGAGCTTACCAAAGAGGATGCACGCGAACTGCTGGACAACGGCACGTGGTGCGTGGCCGAGGTCTCCAACATGGGATGTACGCCGGAGGCTATCGCCGAGCTGCAGCATGCCGGCATTCTCTTTGCCCCGGGCAAGGCGGTGAACGCCGGCGGCGTAGCCACTTCGGGACTTGAGATGACGCAGAATGCGATGCACATATCGTGGTCGGCCGAGGAGGTCGACGAGCGCCTGCACTACATCATGAAGAGCATACACGAGGCATGCGTGAAGTACGGAACGCAGCCTGACGGCTATGTCAACTACCTCAAGGGAGCAAACATCGCCGGTTTCATGAAGGTGGCGCACGCAATGCTCGACCAGGGTATCATCTGACAATTCTCACTTACGGTCATGCATGGCCGAAACGAAAGCGGCGTCCGAATGTTTCGGACGCCGCTTTTTCGTGCACCGTGGTGCCGGCCCGCTAACCGCACTTGGAGTATCCGCAGGACATGCAGGTGAGGCAGCCGTTCTGGTAGGCCATGTTCTCCTGTCCGCACTGCGGGCACTTGCCCTTGGAGTGCGTGCCGTCCTTGATATACTGCTTCAGCGCGCGCTGTACACCGTTCTTCCAGGTGTTGATGTTCTCGCTGTCGAGATGCAGACCGTCGATGAGCGAAACGACCTTCTCTATAGGCATCTCGTAGCGCAGAACTCCGGAGATGAGCTTCGCATAGTTCCAGAAACTCTCGTCGAACAGACGCGATATGCCGCCGATGGTGTTGGTGTATCCGTAACGGTCCGTGTACTGGAAGTCGTAGCGTTTCGTGCCGTCCTCCTCGCGCACCTTGAGGATGCTTCCGTGGGTGATTTTCGGCGGGATGAACATTGCGTCCTCCTCGATCTTACCGGTGAATATCTCGTACGGACGGCCTTCGTAGATTCCCACGAATGCAATCCAGTTCTCGTTTCCGTTCTTGAAGCGTACGACATCGGCCGGAATCGACTTCGGACGTTTGTTGGCTCCCGTAGGCGATTCGCATTTCGAGTCGTGCTTCTTGCTCTTCTTGTCCACGAGCACACCCTCGCGGCATCCGTCGCGATATACGGTAACGCCCTTGCATCCGCACTCCCATGCCGTCTGGTAGACCTTTGCGACAAGCTCCTCCGATACGTTGTTCGGCAGGTTCACCGTTACCGATATGGAGTGGTCTACCCATTTCTGGATGACACCCTGCATCTTGACCTTTGCCACCCAGTCGATGTCGTTGGCCGTCGCCTTGTGGTAAGGTGATGCCGCAACCCACTTGTCGAGTTCGGCGTCGCTGATATCCTGCAGACGCGAAATGTCGTATCCGTTGATTCGCAGCCAATCCACGAACTTGTGGTGGTATACGTTGAACTCCTCCCATGCCTGTCCGTGCTCGTCGGTGAAGGTTATGTTGGCGTCCTTGTCCGAAGGGTTTATCTTGCGGCGGCGCTTGTATACCGGACGGAATACGGGTTCGATGCCGGATGTGGTCTGGGACATGAGCGATGTCGTTCCCGTAGGGGCAATCGTGAGCATCGCAATGTTGCGGCGTCCGTACTTCACCATATCTTCGTAGAGCTGCGGATCCGCCTTCTTTATCCGGTTTATCATCGGGTTGGCAGCCTCCTTGGCCGCATCGTATACCTTGAATGCCCCGCGGTCCCTGGCCATCTCGACCGAAGCACGGTATGCCTCGAGGGCAAGAGTCTTGTGCACCTCTGCCGCGAAGTCGAGCGCCTCGTCCGAACCGTAGCGTATGCCGAGTGCGGCGAGCATGTCGCCTTCGGCCGTTATGCCGAGACCGGTACGGCGTCCCTTGAGCGCCATGTCCTTGATCTTGTGCCAGAGGTTGAGCTCCACCTGGCGTACATCCATATCCTCCGGGTCGGCTTCGATCTTGGCTATTATCTGCTCGATCTTCTCAAGCTCCAGGTCGATGATGTCGTCCATCATGTGCATGGCCACATGAATGTGCTTGCGGAACTTGTCGAAGTTGAACTTCGCCTGCTTCGTGAACGGGTCGTCCACGTAGCTGTAGAGGTTTATCGCCTGCAGACGGCAACTGTCATACGGGCAGAGCGGAATCTCTCCGCAAGGATTTGTCGATACGGTGCGGAAGCCTTTGTCGGCGTAGCAGTCCGGAATGCTTTCGCGGATTATGGTGTCCCAGAACAGTACTCCCGGCTCGGCCGACTTCCATGCGTTGTGTATGATCTTTTCCCAAAGTTTTTTCGCATCGATATCCTGTACGACCTTCGGATTGTCGGAGTTTATCGGGAATTGCTGGCGGTAGGTGCGTCCCTCGATTGCGGCGCGCATGAACTCATCGTCTACCTTTATCGATACATTGGCTCCGGTCACCTTGTCGGTGTCGAGCTTGGCGTCGATGAAGCGTTCGGCATCGGGGTGCTTTATCGAGAGCGAGAGCATCAGGGCACCACGGCGTCCGTCCTGCGCCACCTCCTTCGTGGAGTTGGAGTAGCGCTCCATGAACGGCACGATACCGGTCGAGGTGAGTGCGGAGTTGAGGACCGGACTTCCGGTCGGGCGTATGTGAGAGAGGTCGTGCCCCACGCCGCCGCGGCGCTTCATGAGCTGCACCTGCTCCTCGTCGATGCGGAAGATTCCGCCGTAGGAGTCGGCCGGATGCTTGTGTCCGATGACGAAACAGTTCGAGAGCGACGCCACCTGGAAGTTGTTGCCTATTCCGGTCATCGGACCGCCCTGCGGGATGATGTAGCGGAAGTGGTCGAGCAATTCGAAAATCGTCTCCTCCGCAACAGGGTTTGCGTACTTGTTCTCGATACGGGCGAGTTCCGATGCCAGACGGTGGTGCATCTGCTCCGGAGAGGACTCGTATATGTTTCCGAACGAGTCCTTGAGGGCGTATTTGCTCACCCATACCGTTGCGGCAAGCTCGTCTCCGCCGAAGTACTCCTTCGACTTGGCGACGGCATCCGCATAGTTGACCTTTTCAGGGTTTTTGGTAGATTTATCTTTCATTTTCAATGTGTTATGTTGCATTGTAGCTTGGGTACCAGGCTCCTCTCCGGAACGGGTATTCAATACAAAATTAAAAGGTAAAGATTAGATTAATCGAAAATATTGCCAAACCTTTTCGACAAATTATCAACATTTCCGGCAATGCTCTCCGTACGGCATTTTGGATCATGTTTGGGGGCATTCCTCTGCCGTTTTTATAGATTTTCCCCGTGCTCGCCATCCGCGTTGGCTAAAGCTTTCGGCGTTTTCGATGTCAGTTCCACGATGCGGCGCATCATGTTCATGCACTGGGTATCGTTGACGATGCAGTAGCGGCGGTTGGAACGGCTGTCTGTCGTGAAGTCGGTCCTGCTGCCCTGGTCGACCGTTACGTATCCCGCGTCGGAGAGCGAGAAGTACTTGCGGTCCGGCTCCACGGCCATGATTACGGCAGTCGGGTCCCACATCGGGCGGTTGTACGGCATCTCGGCATAATACCCGAAGGCCTCCGTGACCGGATGCGGTGAAGCGTAGCCGAAACCGGATTCAAGGGCCGTGTACGGATACAGTATCCGTTTCCCGACTTCGTATCCCGAAAAGAGTATCTCGGTCGGCCACTCCATGCAGACGCGTGTGGCGGCCATACGGTCGTTGTATATGTTGTATTCCTTCTTTCTCAGGGCTCTCTCGCTGTCGAAGTTGCCGGCCATCATCACAAGTCTGTCCACCTTGCTTGCGACAAGTTCCTTGCCGCAGAGCGGCGAATATTCGTCCGGTCCGGATTCGAGCAGCCGTGCGAGGTTGGTCGAAAACCCTACGGCTATTATGGTTACGGGCGCGTCGGACTCCGCCAGCAGCCTCCTCATGAGCAGGTATCCGTCGGGCAGAGCCCCGTAGTCCTCTATCGAGTGGCGGTAATCGCCTCCGGCGGCGACATGGTCGGCGAAGTTGAGGCGCTTGTCGGCGCATTTGTAGCCTTCGTCCGGATATGTCCTTACGATACCGAGCGGGATGTCGCCGTATCCGTAAAGGGTGCCCATGATGTCGATATAGCGGACGCTTCCCTCCTCGCGTTTGCTCGATATGATGCCTATGATGTCGATAATGCCCTCGTCCTGGTACTTGTAGAGCATGTCGAGTGCTATCGTGTCGTCGACGTCGTTGCCCATGTCGGTGTCGAATATGACCTTCATCGGACTCTTCTCTTCATGGCCGGTGTCTCTTCCTCGTGCAGGGAGCAGCAGCATGATGACTGATATCGCAAGCAGAACGGCAGCGAAAATAATTATCTTTTTCATCTTGCCTGCGTTGTTGCTGGTGTTCATGATAATACAGGTTAAATGGGTTAATAATTGTGTCGGTGCATTGTTCAGTGAATAAATTATTGCAAAACAGAGGCTCTGATTCCGTCGTGCGTGAAATACCGCTCCGTATGTGCAATGTGCTACAAATATAAGCAAAGGCAAGCGCAGAGACAAACGGAAAATGAAGTTTTCGCTGTTCGGCTGTACCAAACCGACTCCATTGTGGCCAGGGCGAGGAAAATACGGAAGTGGACAGAGACAATACGGAGTTTCCGAATTTGCCATCCTGCCCCGTTTGTCTTTTATTGATTGAACGTACGAAAAATTTAAGAAAATTTTGTTAATTTTGCTGTGTTTTAGCAATGCCTATGACAAGATTGTGCGATTTGGGACTTTTTGATGCCGAGACGGGCAAAATACCGGTTATAGCAGGACCGTGCAGCGCCGAAAGCGAACGACAGTGCATGGAGACGGCCAAGGCCCTTTCGTCGCTCGGCATAAGGACCATGAGAGCCGGGCTTTGGAAGCCGCGTACGAAGCCGGGAAGTTTCGAGGGGGTAGGCGAGACCGGTCTGCCGTGGCTTGCGGCCGTGCGCCGCGAAACGGGAATGGCTGTGATGGTCGAGACGGCAACTCCGTCGCATGTCGAGGCTTCGTTGAAGGCGGGCATGGATGCGTTGTGGATAGGGGCCCGCACTGTGACCAATCCATTCGCCATGCAGGAGCTTGCGGACGCGCTGAAAGGTGTTGATGTCCCGGTATTTGTCAAAAATCCCGTTACGCCTGATCTGAAGTTGTGGATTGGGTCGCTGGAGCGGCTCTCCAATGCCGGAGTGAAACGCCTCGGTGCGATACATCGCGGGTTCAGCATATACGATTGCGGGATGTACCGCAATCATCCGCAATGGGTCATCCCTATGGAGTTGCGCCGCGAGATGCCGGATCTGCCGCTTCTGTGCGATCCGAGCCATATCGGCGGCCGGCGCGATCTTGTGGAACCGATAAGCCGTCAGGCCATGGACCTCGGTTTCGACGGCCTGTTTGTCGAGGTGCATGTGAGACCGGATGATGCCCGCAGCGACAGCCGGCAGCAGATTACGCCTGCCGACCTCGGTGCCATGCTGAACGTGCTCACTCCGCGTACAAGCAGTACCGAAGAGAGCCTTCTGCTTCAGCTGCGCGCGGAGCTGGATGCAATCGACGACCAGCTGCTCGATACTCTGGCACGTCGCATGGAGGTTTCGCGCCGTATAGGTGAATACAAACGGGACAACAACGTATCGGTACTCCAGGCCGAGCGCTATGGCGGCATCATGGCTCGATTAGTGGATATGGGAGTCCGTGCCGGAATGAGTGAACGGTTCATGCGTTCGGTCGTAAGTGCCATACATGAGGAGTCGGTAAACCAGCAGTTGGATATAATAAATCGAGACAAGCAATGACAGCCTTGTATCCGAATATAATTTACGGTCCGGTACATTCGCGCCGGCTGGGGTTGTCCCTCGGGGTCAACCTGTTGCCGCTGCACTCCAAACTGTGCAGTTTCGACTGCGTATATTGCGAGTGCGGGTGGAATGCCGACAATCGGGGACGGGAGGGCTTAAATTCCCGCGAAAGCGTACGCGCTGCACTCGAAGAGACGTTGCAGCGAATGGCATCGGAGGGCGCTCTGCCCGACGTCATAACGTTTGCCGGGAACGGGGAGCCGACGATGCATCCCGATTTCGAGGGGATAATAGATGACACGCTCTGCCTGCGCGACCGTCTTTCACCGACGTCGAAGGTTTCGGTGCTGAGCAATGCGACCCGCATCGGCGACGCTTCGGTGAGGCGTGCCCTTCTCAAGGTCGATAACAACATACTCAAACTCGACTCCGCCTTTGATGAGACAGTGAGGACGATGAACAATCCATGCGGAGATTACAGCGTGAGGCGTACAGTAGAGCTTATGAAGGAGTTCGGCAGCAGGTTGACGGTGCAGACGATGTTCCTGCGAGGGGAGTGTGGCGGCCGCAGCTTCGACAATACCACGGAGCGCGAGGTCGCTGCATGGCTCGAATTGCTGAAGGAGATTGCACCCCGCAGTGTGATGGTCTACTCCATCGACCGAGATACTCCGTGCCATACCCTTGAGAAGGTGACCCACGAGGAGCTGGTGAAGATTGCCGGAAGGGTGGAGGAGATGGGCATACATTGTTCGACAACATAGGCCGATGCCGTGCGTGCTTCCGTACGCTTCGGCGGATTATTAGTATACAAACAAAAAAAACAGGTGAATATGCAACATGTAGAGTGGTGGATGCTGATTCCGTTCGTACTGATGCTGCTGACGATTGCCGTCGCTCCGTTGGTCGCCGGACACTTTTGGGAAAAAAACCTAAACAAACTTATCGTAACCCTTGTGCTTGCCATACCTACCAGCTGTTATCTCGTATATGCGGGATTCGGGGAGGCCTTGGCGGAGCAGATCTTTTATGACTATGTCCCGTTCATAATCCTGCTGTGCGCATTGTTCGTCGTCACGGGCGGCATACGCATACGCTATAATATGACGGCGACACCACTGGTCAATTCAGTTGTCCTGTTCATAGGATACACCATTGCATCGCTTATCGGTACAACCGGAGCGGCTATGCTTCTTATCCGGCCTTTGCTTGAGATCAACAAGCAGCGCGAATACAAGGCCCATACGGTGATGTTCTTCATCGCCATGGTGGCAAACTGCGGAGGCGTGCTCTCGCCGCTCGGCGATCCGCCGTTGTTCCTGCTCTATCTGCGCGGTGCGCCTATCGAGTGGTTTATACATATGGGCCCGGAGTGGGGTTTTGTCGGCGCAGTGCTGATTGTCATATATTACATGATGGACAGGTACTATTACCGTAAGGAGCCGAAAATGGCGCCACTTACCGAAGATACGGATGAGTCGATACGTATTTCGGTTTCAGGTGTTGTAAATGCATTTTATGTAGTTGGAATAGTGATGGCTGTGGCATTTTTAAACGAGTCGCGTATTCCGGCAATGGGTAGGGAGGATGCTCCTATCTTTCTTAAGTTCCTGCGAGAGATTGTACTTATAGTGCTTATAATATTGTCTCTGACGACGACCAAGAAGTGGGTGCGTCGCTCCAACCATTTCACCTGGGGACCTATTATCGAGGTTGCAGTGGTATTTGTAGGAATATTTGTGACGATGACCCCGGCGCTGATGTTCCTGCGGGAGAATGCCCATTCGCTCGGACTGACGCAGCCGTGGCAGTTCTTCTACTCGACGGGATTGTTGAGCTCGTTCCTCGACAATGCACCTACGGCCGTGGCTTTCCATACGGTGGCTTCGGGACTTACTCCTGCGGCGGACGGGGTTGCGCTGGTTGCCGGTATACCGGAGGCTCTTCTGAAGGCAGTCGCACTCGGAGCGGTATTCTTCGGCTCGATGACATACATCGGCAACGGCCCGAACTTCATGGTAAAGGCCATCGCCGAAAAGAGCGGAGTGAAGATGCCGAGCTTCTTCGGTTACATGTTCAAGTTCTCGCTCGTGATACTGCTGCCAGTATACGTGGTCATGCAGCTGATATTCATTTAGCGGGTGCAGGAAGACAGAAGCGGCCGGATGCCAACAGCATCCGGCCGCTTTTTTTTGTGCCATCTGGTCTATTGCAGCACGATGTCCCTTACGATTTCCATCCCGGCCTTGTCGTTTATGGCCTTCACCAGGGCATGACGCTGTATCATGAGTTCCGACCTCATGACGCTCGAGAACAGGTGTACGTAGAGCGTCCCCCGCACGAGCCTTACGCAGCGCGTCTGCTCGGCTATCTTCGGCCCTACCACCTTGCGCCATGTGTCGGGCAGCGACCCTTCGGCTATCTTGGCCGCTATGTCGGGACTGCGGAACAGCTCGTCGAGCAGTTCTCCTATAGGTCTCGGTGTGGTCTTTCTCATTCCGTGATCCTTCCGTATGTGACGTTGAATATCCGGTGCGGGCAGCCTGCCGATTCGAGTATGCGCTGCATCCTTTCGCGGTTGCAGTCCGTGATGAATATCTGCCCGAACCCGTCGGAGGCGACAAGGCGTATCAACTCCCTGACGCGCCCCTCATCGAGCTTGTCGAAGAGGTCGTCGAGCAGCAGTATCGGCTTCTCTCCGCTCTGTTCGAGGATTACCCTGTACTGTGCGAGCTTCAGTGCTATGATGAACGACTTCTGCTGGCCCTGCGAGCCGTATTTGCGTAGCGGCATTCCGCCGATTCCGAATACGAGGTCGTCGCGGTGTATGCCGGATGTAGTGAACCCGTTCGCAATGTCGCGACCACGTGAGGCGGCGAGCAGGTCGGCGAACGGCGTTTCGTTCAGCTCCGAACGGTAGCGCAGCTCGACCTTCTCGCGGTCTCCGGAGAGCAGCCCGTAATATTCGGCAACTGCCGGTGCAAGCCTCTCGACATATCGTCCGCGCGCCTCGTGCACCTTGCTGCCGTAGGAGACCAGTTGACGGTCGTATATCGAAAGCATCTGTTCGTCGGAGGATATTTTCAGCAGCTTGTTGCGCTCGGCCAGAGCCGCGTTGTAGTGCATCATGGCAAGCAGATACTCCTTGTCCAGCTGCGATATGAAACCGTTGAGGTAGCGGCGCCTCTCCTCCGCCGCATCGCTTATGAGCATCGAGTCGGACGGCGATACGATGACGGCCGGTATCAGTCCCACATGGTCCGAAAGCCGTTCGTATGCCTTGCCGTTGCGTTTGAATACCTTTTTTTCGCCGCGCGTGAAGGAGCAGCTTACCTGTTCGTGCCGGCCGTCCCGGTTGACATACTCGCCGTCGAGGACAAAGAACTGTTCGCCGTGGCGCACGCACTGCCCGTCGCTCATCGGGAGCGACGACTTGCACATCGACAGATAGTATACGGCATCAATGATGTTCGTCTTGCAGGTTCCGTTGTCTCCGACGAAGCAGTTTATGCCTTCGTCGGGCGCGATCGTCTCCTGTGCGAGGTTCTTGAAATTTATGAGCGACAGTTTTTTGAGGTACATTTGCGTTGCATCTTCCCTCCAAAGGTACGAATTTATTGCGAACTATCGTTTGGCACTCAAAAAAAAGTGCCGGAGAGGCTGTATATTGATTAAAAAAGTGTATTTTTGTCGGTTGAAGGAAAAAATGAATTAAAAATATCGCAGAAATCATGGCAAAAAAAGTTGCAGACGTTCGGGATGCAGTCGTAGCAGAGGCTGTGGGACGTACCGAATTATTTTTTGAGAAAAACGGCAAAAAGGTCCTCGCCGCGCTGGTGGTTATCGTCCTGATAGTCGCCGCAGGCTACGCCTACAAGAAACTTGTTGTGGACCGCAACGCATCGCGCGCATCGGAGCTCATCGTTGAGGCGCAGTACCGTTTCGACGGGGAGAATCCCGACTACTCGCTCGCACTCAACGGAGACGAGAACGGGGCTGGCTTCCTCGATGTGGTCGAGCAGTACGGTTCGACTCCGGCCGGCAACCTTGCCAAGCACTATGCCGGCGTATGCTACCTCCGTCTGGGCGATCTGGAGAATGCGGCGAAGTACCTCTCCGGATACAAGAGCGTAAAGGGTATCCCCGGCGCCGTAGTGAATGCGCAGAACTTCGGTCTGCGCGGTGATATCGCCGTCGAGAACGGTGACTACGCCGAGGCCGTGAAGATGTTCGGAAAGGCCGTGGAGGCTTCGGAGAACAACTTTACGACTCCGCTCTATCTCTACAAGAAGGGTCTGGCTCTCGAGGCTCTCGGCGACAAGGCCGAGGCGCTGAAGTGCTACCGCAAGATTCTCTCCGACTATCCGGCATCCATAGAGTCCCGCGACGCCGAGAAACTCATCGGTGCTGCAGAGACTGAGTAATTTTCAGATATAAAGACGACAAGAGACAAGATGATTGTGTCACCCTCGGAGATGAAGATCGGAATAGTCGTTGCGCGTAACGACTCCGGTGCCGATGTAATGAACATCGCCGCCGAGGTCTACTCGCCGCTGTTGCGCCGCGGGTGCAGCGAGGCAAACATACAGTTGAAGTATGTCCCGTGTGACCTCGATCTTGTGCTCGGCGTGGTCTTCTTTGCGGAGTATACCGACGTGGACGGTGTGATTGCCGTGGGCCGCAGGTACGATTCGGCGATAGCCTCTTCGCTGCTCGATTTGCAGGTTGAGTGGAACATGCCCATAGAGTACCGTTATGAGGGATCCTATGCGGATGATGGCTGCAACTTGGTCGAGATGATAAGGCTTCAGGATGAGATGGCAGCCGATACGCCCGAGGAGCGCACTCCGGCAACGCGCCGCGAAAGCATCAACTGACGATCCGCATATGATATAAATGTAAAAGGGACGGAATTCCGTCCCTTTTCATGTTTCATGCAGGTCCTGGCCTACTCGGCGGCCGCCTTCTCCGCCTCGAACTTGCGCCTTACGGCGTCAAGCATGTCTACGGTCATGCGCTCGAGGTTCCAGTCCGGCTGCCAGCCCCACTCCTCGCGTGCGCAGGTGTCATCGAGCGAATTAGGCCAGCTGCGTGCAATCTCCTCCTTGACCGGGTCGATGTCGTATGACATCTCGAACTCGGGAATGTGCTTCTTTATCTCCGCCGCTATGATCTCCGGCGTGAAGCTCATCGATGCGATGTTGAAACTGTTGCGGTGACGGAGTTTTGCCGGGTCGGCCTCCATCAGTTCCACCACGGCCTTGAGTGCGTCCGGCATGTATATCATGTCCATGTAGACGTCGCGCGGGACGGCGCAGGTGTACTTTCCGCGCTTTATGGCATCGTAGTATATCTCCACTGCATAGTCGGTCGTGCCGCCGCCAGGGAGCGTCTTGTTCGAGATTATTCCCGGGAAGCGTATCGAGCGGGTGTCGAGCCCGTACTTGTGGTTGTAGTAGTTGCCGAGCAGCTCTCCCGTGACCTTGCAGATTCCGTATATCGTCGTAGGCTGCATTATGGTGTCCTGCGGAGTCTTGTCCTTCGGCGACGACGGGCCGAATGCGCCTATGCTGCTCGGGGTGAAGAGCGCGCAGTGGTGCTGGCGTGCTACCTCGAGTGAGTTCATCAGGGCTCCCATGTTGACGCCCCATGCCATCTGCGGGTTGCGCTCGCCGACGGCCGAGAGCAGTGCGACGAGGTTGAATATGGTGTCAACGTGGTGACGGGCCACGACGGAGGCCATGTTGGTTGCATTGAGCGCGTCGAGTACTTCGAACGGGCCATCTTCGGCGAGAGACTTGCATTCGCGTACATCCGTTGCAATGACATTCGAAGGGCCGTATATCGACCGCAGGAACGGTACCATCTCGGATCCAATCTGTCCTCCGGCACCGATGATAAGGATTTTTTTCATTACGGGTGAGATTTTGACTTAACAAATTTAAGCAAAAAATCCGGTCGGACAAATGTTTTTCCGCATTCTGAGCGATGCGGATTACGATATTTTATGTTTCGGAGGCTTGCGGACGTAGCCGGCAGGACGGAGGTGCGGCGGCGGTATGGATAAAAAATAGCGACCGTCTTTTTGACGGTCGCTTCCGAGAGCTGTTGACGAGGCTTGAACTCGTGACCTCTTCCTTACCAAGGAAGTGCTCTACCACTGAGCTACAACAGCATTTATGGCGTTAAAGCGGTGCAAAAATAGTATAAAAAAAACATTTCTCAAATTTTTTGCACCTTTTTATTCCCGATTTGTGAAAAAATCGGTCCGGCAGTGCCCGTTTCTGCTCCGCCGGACCGTATGTGAAGGCTACCTGTGCATCTCGAAATATTTCAGGAACTGCGTGCGCTCCAGTCTCGAGGCATTCTCCGCGGTGCCGGCGTTCATGCGGCCGCAATACTCCGACACGGAGCCGAATCCGTGGCGCTCCTGCCATTGCGACACCTGCTCGAGTGCATCGCCAATCCACTTCTCGCCGTTGAGATAGATCGCACTGCATACCTCTACGGCCGATGCTCCGGCCAGAATCGACTTGATGACGGCTGCACCGTCGTGTACGCCGCCCGACACGGCGACGTCGAGGTTGCGTACCGATGCCGAGACGATTCCCGCCCAGCGAAGCGGTGTGCAGAGGTCCGACTCGTTGCTGAAGACGCTGCCCGATGCATACTCCATCTTCTCGATGTCGATGTCGGTCTGATAGAAGCGGTTGAACAGCACAACGCCTGCCGCTCCGTAGGCATGCAGACGCTCCGCCAGACTTACCGGGTTGGAGAGGTTCGAACCGAGTTTCACTATGATCGGAATCCTGACAGACTTGCGCACGGAGGAGAGGATGTCGATGTGCTCCTGTTCGAACTCGCCGTCGCGGTAATCCTTCGACGTGCGGATGCTCATGACGTTGAGCTCGAGCGCATCGGCGCCTGCCTGCTCGATCTGCGATGCGAAATCGGCCCATTCACCGGCGCTGTAGCAGTTTATGCTGGCGATTATCGGAATCGTGCACATCCGTTTGCTCGCACGTATGAGCTCGAGGTACTCCTGCAGCATGTTCGATCGCAGGTATCCGTGCATGTAGTCCGCAGCCTCGGTATGGAAGGAGTCGTCGGACATGCCCTGCACCTGCATGAGGATGTTCTCCTCGAACATGGACTTGAGTACGATGGCCCCCGCTCCGGCATCTTCGAGTATCTTGTTGTTCTGTGCCTTGGCCGTACGTCCGCAGCTGCCGATGATTATCGGGTTGCGAAGTTTCAGACCGGCGAATTCGGTTTTCAGATTCTCCATAATTACAGAATATGTTTTTGTGTTTTGTTTTTCGTTGTCCCAACCACAAATATAGTTCATTACTCCGAACCGGTCAAGAGTATGGCTGTCAAAAATCGCACATCGTTCTTCGCAACAGGCTGCAACTCTCCGCAATGCTGGCGGCTGCTCCACAAATAGCCGATTTTATTGGCCGGTTTGTGCTATATGTCCTAATTTTTCTTAATTTTGCAGATACTTTCTTCGTGTACAGCATTTTCGGCAGTTGTCCCGTGTGCTTCGGCGGAGATTGCATCGGCACATGAAATTACGTCATCTTATAATCGCAGCGCTGCTGTTCCTGCCGTTCATTGTCAGAGACTACACGCCAGCTAACGAACTCAAGTACGTGAGCATCGCGGACGAGGCCATCGAAAACGGCTCGCTGTTCGCATTCTACAACCACGGTGAGGCGTATGCCGACAAGCCGCCGTTGTACATGTGGCTGGTGATGCTCGGACGTTGGCTGTTCGGCGACGGGCTGATGTGGTTTGTCGGGCTGTTCAGCCTGCTGCCGATGATCGGCGTTATGGCCGTGATGGACCGGTGGGTGCGCATGGAGAGCGACAAACCCAACTCATATGCCGCCGACATGGCTCTTGCCACCACCGGAATGTTCCTGGGCGCCGGCATGGTCCTCCGGATGGACATGCTGATGACCTTCTTCATCGTACTGTCGCTGTTCGTCTTCTACCGCCTCTACAAGGGTGTGGCGAAGGGGTACGAACGTTGGGCGTTGCCCGTGCTGATATTCATGGCCCTCTTCACCAAAGGCCCGTACGGGGTGATGATCCCTCTTGCGGCGATTGCCTCGTTCCTTGCGTGGAAGCGCGAACTGCGCACCTTCGGACGATATCTCGGATGGAGACAGCTCCTGGTGCTTGTTGTCCTTTGTGCCGCATGGTGGGGTTGCGTCTATGCCGAGGGCGGGCGCGAGTACATATCCGACCTGCTGTTCCGCCAGACCGTCGGCCGCGGTGTCAACTCGTTCCACCACAAGGCTCCGCTGTGGTACTACCTCATGCGGCTGCCTATGGCCATGGCTCCGTGGTCGCTGCTCTATATCGTGGTGTTCGTGACCGGCCTGGCCCGCAAATTCGTCTGCACGGATGTCGAGAGATTCTTTATCGCCACCGTCGTCTCCTCGACGGTTATGCTCTCGGTCATAAGCGCCAAGCTCGACATATACCTCATCCCGATGTATCCGTTCCTCGTGTATCTCTGCGTGATGTGGCTGCGAAGACTGGAGGAGCGCTGGTATGTCAAGGCGGCGATGTGCTTGCCGCTGGTTGTTTTCGCACTTGTACCCGGCGCGGCCGTCTGGGCTTTGAACAGCGGCATGTTCGGCGATATCCCTGTCGGGACCGCTGTCTGGGCCGGTATTGCCGTTGCAGTTCTGTCAGCAGGCAGCATATGGGCGGTGGTCGAAGTGGTGCGCAACAGGGCGTCCAGCGGAATCGTGATAGCCGCATGGGCGATAATCGGCACCGTGGCCGCGGCAACTCCCGCAATACCGTATTTCAACCGTTGGATCGGACTCGGAGAGTTGTGCCGCGAGGCGGAAAATACCGGTATCGCAAAATATGCGCAGTACGGGTTCCGTTATTCGGAGAACATGGATGTCTATCTGGGCACAAGCCCTGAGGAGATCGGATCGATAGAGGCGCTGGATGCCGTTGCCGAGCCGACGGT
The DNA here is from genome assembly GCA_944322005.1 of uncultured Alistipes sp. Classification (GTDB taxonomy): domain Bacteria; phylum Bacteroidota; class Bacteroidia; order Bacteroidales; family Rikenellaceae; genus Alistipes. The sequence continues at coordinate 89,957 of CALUNL010000004.1, read as the reverse complement.
GCTTCTGGTCGACGAGCGTGCGCCGCGCCGCGATGCGGCTTTCGCAGCTTGGCTGTCGGAGCGCGAACCCGCCGCCACGGTCGGCTCGAACAGAATATATGTCATAGGAGATAAGAAAAAAGAGATATTGGAAGATGAATAATCCTACGCAGAATTATGAACTGACCATCATCGTGCCTGTATACAACGAGCAGGAGAGCCTGCCTCGCGTGGAACGCGCGATGAAGGAGTACATGTCGCACGCTTCGCTCCGTTGCTGCGTGCTGCTGGTAGATGACGGTTCGAAGGACGGAAGCCTTGCCATAATCCGCGACATGTGCGCGCGCAATTCCGACATGTTCTACCTGTCGTTCGAGCGCAACCGCGGCTTGAGTGCCGCCATAAAGGCAGGCTTCGACACGGCGCTTTCGCGCTATGTGGGCTACATCGACGCCGACCTTCAGACTACGCCGGAGGATTTCGAGCTGCTCATTCCGCACCTGGCGGAGTATCAGCTCTCGATGGGAATCCGCGCCGGACGCAAGGACAGCTGGTTCAAGCGTATGCAGTCGCGCATAGCCAACGGTTTCCGCCGCATGTTCACCCACGACGGGGTGGACGATACGGGCTGCCCGCTGAAGATACTCTGGTCCGACTGTGCAAAGCGCATACCGATGTTCAACGGCATGCACCGCTTCCTGCCTGCACTGATCCTGCTGCAGGAGGGATGCCGCGTGAAGCAGGTGCCGGTGCGCCACTTCCCGCGCACGGAGGGTGTTTCGAAATACCACCTGTGGAACCGCCTCGTCGGACCGTTCAACGACTGCTTCGGCTACCGCTGGATGGCCAAGCGTTATATCGAATACCGTATAGGGGAGAGTAATCTCGACAGATAGCGATTATGGGAAAACTGGCCGTAGAGTTGATAGGTCTTCTCGCACAGGGGCTCTTCTCGGGCCGTATGATTGTGCAGTGGATTCTGTCGGAACGGGCGAAGAAGGTCGTATCTCCCGTCATATTCTGGCAGATGAGCATGGCGGCGTCGTTCCTGCTCTGCCTTTACGGATGGCTCGGCAACGACTTCGTAATTATACTCGGACAGATTGTCGCCTATTATGTCTATGTGTGGAATCTCCATGCGAAGGGATCGTGGCAGCAGATGCACTTCACGCTGCGGTGGCTGTTTTTCCTCACGCCGATTGTGCTGGGGGCGTGGCTGCTGATTTTCCACTGGGACCTTACGATGGAGCACCTGTTCGTGGAGCCGGATATCCCGATGTGGCTCTTCATATACGGAATCGTCGGGCAGCTGGTCTTCTCGCTGAGGTTCATATACCAGTGGATATATTCGCAGCGCAGGGGCGAGTCGATACTCCCGATAGGTTTCTGGATTATCAGCTTCACCGGTTCGCTGCTCATAATACCTTATGCCGTGATACGATGCAAGTGGGCCTACCTGCTCGGGCAGGTCACGGGACTTGTGGTGTATTCGCGCAATATCATGATTGCGCTCGGCGAACGCAAGGCTGAAGGGTGCTGATGACGTAACCGGATAACGGGCGGCGGTGCACCAGGACGGTGCACCGCCGCTTGCGTGTTTGTTCCTCCTGCTATTTGGCCGTGGCGGCACATTCTGCCGCTGCCTCTTCGCGTGCGGCGGAGGCTGATGCAGCGTGTTTCTGGCGGAACACGGCCGGAGTGTCGTGGAACTTGTTCTTGAACAGCTTTATGAAGTGCGATATGTTGGAGAATGCGCACTCCGCACCGACCTCCGATATGGTCTTGTTTGTCGACAGCAGCAATACCCTCGAACGGTCGAGCCTCCTGTCGATGAACCATTTGTGCGGAGTTGTGGCGAACTGGCGCTTGAACTCCTTCTTGAACGAAGTAAGTGATTTGTTGGTACGCTGCGCAAGCGCTTCGATCGAGATCCCGTTGAATACGTTGTCGTATATGACCATTGCGAAATGGCCGTTTGCAGCGTCGGCATTTGTCAGCACCTTGCTCTTGAGGCAATTGTCCTCGCCTGCGAGGATCAGGTACACGAGTTCGTTGAGCTTTATGCGCTGGCAGATGTCGTTGTGCAGGAAGCCGCTCTGGCGGAACGACTGGTTCACGCTGTTGAAGAAGTCGCGCAGGGCGGGCGATGCCTCCTCGGCGACGAAGTTCTGCGTACGGCACTTGTCGCACGTGTGGTTGTTGCTATAGTCCAGCCCGTATGCCGTGCTGAGCGATAACAGTATCTGCTGAAGCGTTTCGGGAGAGAGATAGAATGTTATCTGTTCGAATATTCCGCCGGGCGATACGGTATTCTCCTCATAGTGCAGGCCGGCATCGAGTATGAATACGTTGCCCTCGTTTATTTCGGTGCAGATGTCGCCGCAGTATATGTATTTTCGCCCCTTGAGCAGGTAGCAGACCGCCATTCGGGACAGCATGACGGAACGTATGCCGCAGTTTGCGGTTTCGGTGAATTTCACGACATCCGGCGTCGAAAGTTTGTTTGTGGAATTTGTCATGAGGAACGATATTGTTTGAAAAAATGTTCTAAAAATGTAAAAAATATTCTATTTAGTTCAATGCTATATATTTTTTGATTATATTTGCAGTATATTTAGAATATATATCTAAATACTATACACAAATATATAATTATAATCTAAATATTGCAACTTTCCGGACATAATTTTTTACCTGAAGCAAAACCCTTACCATGGAAAACAGTTTGAAGTCACGGTTGATGGAGTTCATCGCATCGAGGAAAATCTCCGTACGCCGGTTTGAGATAGAGTGCGGATTTCCGAACTCCTATGTCTCCAATCTTAAGAGCAACATAACCTCAAAAAGGCTTGATGCGATTGTTGCACGTTATCCCGAACTTAATGTGGCCTGGCTCCTGACGGGGCGCGGCGACATGGTGCGCATGCAGCCGAAGGCAGGCACCGGCCAGGAAACTGTGGTAGAACCGATGGAACAGCGTCTCGCCGACATGAACATGAAACTCATGCAGACGGTTGCCGACCTGTCGGAGAGGGAGATGGAGATGAACCGCAGGTACCAGAATTGCATAGACTTCATGCTCTCGCACAAGGACAAGATACTGGCGGCATTCGAAGCCGAACAGTCGAAGACTGCGGAGCTGATGTCGCACATAAACCGCATACAGGAACAGAACCAGAACCTTATAGAGATGATCAACAATCTCATATGTATGTACCACAACGGAGCGGCGATGGCGCCGGATACCGATTCGGAACGTAAGGCTCCGGCCCCGGATTCCGGAATCAGATGCGGGAACAAGAGTTGACAGGGTAATATTTCATGTAAATACAGGAGTTATGGCTATGAATATTGGAAATGTTTTTGCGACGGTCATGCTGTCGCTTGCCGTATTGCAGGCATCGGCACAGGAGGCGCGGGACAATCGGGACCGGCAGCCGGACTGGGGGCCTGCAGGATATGAGTATGCGGAGTTCTACTATATACCCGATATGGATGTGTATTACGATGTCACCCGTTCGGTGTTCCGTGTCGAGGAGAGGGGCAGATGGGTGGAAGCGGCCGAGCTTCCGGAGCGTTTCGCCTCGTATGACATCTACTCATGCTACAAGGTGGTTATAAACGGACGTGAGCCGTGGCTGAACCATCGGAACCACGATTTCGTATATGACCGTTACCGCAGGAAGCCGTTCCGTCAGCAGACCATACGCGATTCACGCAGCGGCAACAGCGAGGGTGAACGGCACAATCCGAAACGTGACCGCCGGATGCGGGAGAGGGAGTTGCGCAAGGCTGAAAAATAGGAAACCGGTGTACGTGTAGCGTACACCGGTCTCTTTTTTTGCGTAGGCGGCCGTCAGCTCAATGCCGGTTTCAATACTCCGAACATCAGGTATGCCACCACCAGCGTCACTATGATGTTGAATCCCTGTGCCGACAGGAACGCCCACAATGTCTTGCGGTTTTCGCGCGAGAATATGTCGCTGAACTTCGTCTCGAGGCCCACGCATACGAACGCTATGCTGAAGAGCGTATTTGTGAATCCCTTGGTGATCTTTCCTATCGCCTTCGCCTCTCCGACATCGAACATGAAGCTGAATACGAGCGATGCGAGGATGAATCCCACGACAAACTTCGGGAAACGGTCCCATATCACGCCGACCGTAGGTCTCTGCTCCTTGTGTTGGCCGCGGTATGACCACATGAGCGATATCACGAATGCCGCAACTCCCAGCAGGACGTTCTGCGACGACTTCACGATGATTGCCGTCTGTGCGGCACGCTCGCCGAGCATTGTGCCCGATGCCGCAACGGCTCCCGTGGTGTCGATGGTTCCGCCGAGCCATGCGCCGGCAACTTCCTCGCTCAATCCCATGACCTTCGCGAGCCATGGCATGAGGTACATCATCGGAATGGCGCATACCAGCACGAGCGATATTATGTACGAGAGCTTCTTGTTGTCGCCGTGGATGACTCCGCACGTGGCTATTGCGGCCGATACACCGCATATCGAGACGGAACTTGCGAGCATGGTTGCCGTTTCGTCGTCGACCTTCATGCGGCGCGATACCGCGAATGCGAAGTACCATACCGTGAACACGACGATGAGCGCCTGTGCCAGGCCGAAGGCTCCCGATTTCATCACCTCGCCGAAGAGTATGGTCGAACCGAGGGTCACGATGCCTACCTTGATGTAGAACTCGCTCTGTATGGCCGGACGCAGCCAGTCGGGTACCCGCAGGATATTGCTTATCGCCAGTCCGAAGATTACCGAGAAGAATACCGGCTCCAGCCCCCACTCCTTGAGCAGCGGGATTTCGGATACGGCCTGTGCGGCAAGGGCGATGGCGAATATGGCCGTCAGAGACAGAAATATTCCCGATACCTTGCGCTTCATCGCCACCTGGCAGAGGATGGTGAGCAGAAGCAGCGATACGAGCATGTATGCAGCTTCGCCCCACGAGTGCGCCGTGGCAAGGCTCTTAGGCATTTTGGGCATGTAGGACGGGAAGAGCGAAGCCAGCAGCAGTATCACGGCTCCGGCGACTACCGTCATCCAGTCTTCGGTTCTGAGTTTCGCAATAATGTTTTTCATGTAGTGTGCAGAGTGGTTTTGTGAGGCGGTGTCAGAATATTCCGGATACCATGAAATTCAGCGAATGTATATTGCCCTCTCCGAAATTGCAGTACTGCTGGAGCGTGTAGTTGAGCTGCAGTCGCAGGAATTTCCATGGCCGGTAGTTCAGGCCCACCGTATAGTTGAATTCATATTGGTTGTCGCGTTTGTCGTTGTCGAAGTAGTCGAAGCGGGCCACAACCGAACCCTTGCCGAGGAACTTGTATCCGGCTGCGGCGTATGCTCCCTCCGAGAGCAGCGGTCCGGTCACTCCGCCGATATACTCCGAGCGTACGAAAAAGTCCCTGCAGTCGTACGAGATTCCGCCACCGTAGCGGCGCAGGCGGGCGTAGCTGCCGAACGTGTCCTCGCCATAGGTGTAGGTGCCTTCTCCGAACTGGTAGTATCCGGCTATGACAAGGTCCTTTACCGGCCTGACCATCAGACGTCCCACCACATCCTTGCTCTTGTTGTCGTCGCGCAGGTTGATGCCGTTGCCGTTGAATACGGCAAGGTTGTAGCTTATGAGGTTGTAGCCGCCGCGGTCGACGAACCCTCCGTAGAGCTGCAATCCGAGGTCGCGGCCCGACGAGGAGATGCCCGAAATTTCGTCACAGCTCATGCGGACGAGCCTCTGTACGGCAAGCGAATAGTCGATGAACTCGAGTTTCAGCGGTGAGTAGTCCGTATTCTCTATGGATACGGGTATCTTGAACTGTCCCATCTGTATGCCGAGCTCGTTGAACGGGCGGTAACGGACATATATGTCGAGTATCTTCGGGCTGCCGGCGAAATCCAGCTGCAGACGGTAATCCGAAGATCCGGCGCGGCCTTTGAATATCTCTCCGGACAGGGAGACCCTTGCGCGGCGGATATAGAACGACGATGTGCCGTCGTTGCTCCACTCATATCCGACCTGGCCGTATCCGCTGATGTCGAGATGGCGCTTGATCTTGTTCAGGACATGTGCCTTCTTTTCGAGCTTTTCGACGCGCATGCGCAACGAATCTGTCGACGACATGCTTGCCGTCTCCGTATTGATTTCGGTTGAGGATGTCGCCTGCGCTTTTTCAGGTGCCTCCTGTGCTGCCACCGTGGACAGTGACAGAAGCGTAAAACTTAAGGTTGTGAGTAGTGTCTTCATCTTGTTTGTCTGTTTCGGAGGCGAAGATAGACAAAGATAGTACATACAATTTGAAATGGTTTAAGTATTTATACCTATTTTGCGGGTTGAGGCTTTCGTTTTCCGGTATTTGCGGCGGTAAAGCATAAAAAAGGCAACGGCTGGATTTCCAGCCGTTGCCTTTGTCTGCGACTGACGGTTATCTCCCGTTCTTGCGCTTCCACTCGGCATAATAGTCTATCTTGAAGGCGTCGGCCTGCGAGCGGTACTTCTCGATGTTCGACGATGAGAGCCATGTGGTATATCCCCCGGTGAGCCCGGCATCGAAAAGGCCCCTTATCTCCTTCTCGACATTCTCGGCATTGTACTCTATGCCGTTGCGGTCTACATGGCGCATGACATTGTATGCCTGTACCCATGTGCGCACCTTGGCCGGAGTGGGCGTTACGGCCTGGCGGTCCTGTACGCGCTGTCCCCATGCATACAGAATCTCATAAGGATGGTTCCATGGCTTGCTTATGCCGTAGTATCCGTTCGAGAAGTGGTCGGGGTATGGCATTCCGCACATCACGTCCGCCACGTTCGACAATGCCGGCCAGTACTGCCCGTAGGCCGTCGTGTAGCCCGGATTGGCCGACTCTCCGAAGACGTCTATCGAGACATATGCCCCAAGTTTGTGTATCTCGTCGCAGGCATACATGACGAATCGCTGTATGGCCTGAACCTTCGACTCGCCATATATATTATGGTAGTCTATCAGATCCTCGACCTTCGTCATGCGGTCGGGAAAACGTACGTAGTCGAAGTTTATCTCGTTGAAGCCGAACTTTTCGACGGCTTCCTTCGCCAGAGCCACGTTGAAGTGCCATACGCGGCGGTCATATGCGCTCGGCCAGTATGCCTTGTTGTGCTTGAACGGCTGTCCGGTGGCCTTTTCCGTTATGGCCGACTCCGGGTGGTCCTTGACGAAATAGGAGTCCTTGAAGCAGGTTATTCGCCCGACGACATAGAAACCCTCCTCGTGCAGGCGTTTTACCACGCGGCGGTAGAGCTTCTCCTTGTCTCCGGCGCGGCGGTGGTTCGTCGGGGAGTAGAGCCGCATGGCCTCGGCCTTGTAGCCCGGACACTCGTTGTCCTTGATGTCGATGACGAAGGTGTTTATGCGCGTCTGCTTGGCCAGTGCGATGTACTCCTCGATGTTCGACAGTACGGCCGGCGAGATGTTGAGGTAGAGCGAGTAGCACGACTCCGGCATCCGGTTGTCCGGGAACGACACCCGCTCGGTAGGGTAGAAGTCGCAGCCTATGGCGCGTCCGCCGCCGAACGGATTCTTGATGGCGGAGTGTATCGGATCGTACTTCTCGGCCTTGTAGCGGAGCATTGCCGAAGCCTTGTCGAATACGAGGTACTTGCCGTAGACGTAGCCCTCGGTCTTGCCCTTGCGTACCTTGTATGTCACAACCCTGCCGTCTTCGCGTATGGAGTCGCATCCGAGAATATCCAGCTTCGACCCCTTGTCGGCGAAGCCTGCGATTTCGGACGTTTCAAGATTTCCGATTATCGTGGCCGGCGTACGGACGAACATGCTCTTCTCCTGTGCCGCGTTGCGGCGGTCGGCAGTCAGTGCCGATTCTTCGATGAACAGGTTGCGCCGGTCATCCTCCACGCGCAGGTACCTTCTCTTGTCGGATGTGCGCACGTCGTTCACGTCGACCTTTACCCTGACACCGCGGAGCGTGTCTCCGATACGGTGCAGTACACCCTCTTCATCCTCCTGCATCAGGGCGACCTCCATTGTCGGCGATGCCGTATAACGTATCTCAATGACCTTCTCCCTTTCGGCGCAGCCGGAGAGCAGAAGCGTCGTTACTGCCAGTGCTGTTGCAAATGTTTTCATGAGGTTCTCTTCGTGTCGTTTTTCAATTGACGGCAAAGATAGCGTTTTGCATCGAATTTGCGGCAGGACGGTCGCGAAAAATAAGTATATTTGCATATGCCCGGCCGCAGAGGCCGTACGCATGGATGCAGATTGTTGAACCGAAAGCATAAAGTCATGAAAAGCAGTTGGAAACCGGGAACTATGGTATATCCGCTTCCCGCAGTGATGGTGAGTTGCGGTGCCTCGCCAGAAGAGTACAACATAATGACGGCCGCATGGGTCGGCACCATATGTTCGGAACCGCCGATGTGCTATGTGTCGATACGTCCGGAACGCCACTCGTATGAGATAATAAAGCGAACGGGGGAGTTTGTGATAAACCTTACGACGGAGGCGCTGGCCGAGGCCACGGACTGGTGCGGGGTGCGATCGGGCCGCGATTTCGACAAGTTCAGCGCGTGCTCGCTCACTCCGGAACCGTCGGCCGTGGTGAAGGCTCCGGCCATACTCGAATCACCTATATCGGTCGAATGCCGCGTGAAGAAGATTGTGCCGCTCGGAAGCCACGACATGTTCATTGCCGATGTCGTGAATGTGCTGGTGGACGAGTCGCTGCTTGATGCCGATACGGGCAAACTCGACATGCGGCGTGCCGGACTGCTGTGCTATTCGCATGGCGAGTATTTCGGAATAGGACGCTACATCGGGAACTTCGGCTGGAGCGTGAAGGGCTCTACGCGCCGCCGCGAGATGAGACAGGGACGCAAGCCTGCGGAGAAGTGACGGTACAGTCTTCGGATGGAGGCGTTCACGGGCGGTCGGCGCGTATCTCAATGCTTGCGCCTGACCATTGGTTCACGGATGGAGTCATGTGCACTATCTCAGTGCCTTCGTACGACACCCTGACGGTCACCTTGAACGGTTTGCAGTCGGCAATGCGCGTGCTCGGAGGAAGGGTGTTGGGAATGAGGTAGACATACATCAGCAGGTGGTGGCAGTCGCCGGCCGTAAAGGAGAGCCTGCGATGCACGGGGGTGCCTTCGGGTGCGCTTTCGAGATTGCTCCCTGCCGGTGCAACGGTGTTTTCGGCCGATCGGAACCCGCATTGCGTGCCGTCGGCATCGAACATGCCGCAGGTGACGGCGATGTTGTAGCGCCAGAACTCCTTGAAGCCGCTCTCGACCTCTATCGCATAGGATTCGCCTTTTTCCATTGCCCGTATGCCTCTGTTTGCGCAAATATACTAACTTTGGCCGTAAAACTTTGCACAATTTGCGAAATTATAGTACATTTGCAACCTAAATATGCGAAATGGATATCGAGGACAAATATTCGATTGACTACGCTCCGCTCTCCAACGGCCTGCACCGGTTCTCCTTCAAGGTGGACGATTCGCTGTTCGAAGCCATGGAGTCGAACGAGATAAAGGGCGGCGACTGCATCGCGGATGTGGAGCTTGACCGTTCGGAATCATGTCTCGGTGTCCATGTCTCCATAAACGGTGCCGTCACGGTGGAGTGCGACCGTTGTCTTGAGGATTGCAGCATACCGGTCGATTTCGAAGGGGATCTGTCGGTGCACTTCTCGGATACCGTGAGCGACTATGACGGCGAGCGGATGTGGATAGCCAGGGGCCAGAAGTTGCCGCTGGCGCAGTACATATACGAGAGCATCGTGATCTCGCTGCCTTATCGCCGCGTACATCCCGACGGTGAGTGCAATCCGGACATGATGGGCCGCTTCACGCCGGCGGAGAATGTCCCGGATGCGGAGTGAAATGCAGAAAGCCCGGATACGGGGTGGGAGACAACGCAACGCAATGGAATACGGCCTCCGCGGAAGGAGGAAAGAAGATATTGAAACTTAAATATTAAACACAGTTATGGCACATCCTAAACACAAAGCGTCGTCGACGCGGCGCGACAAGAGAAGAACTCACTACAAGGCTGTCGTTCCTACGGTAGTGACCTGTTCGAACTGCGGAGCATCGGTACTCTATCACAGAGTTTGTCCGGAGTGCGGATTCTACCGCGGAAAGCTGGCCATCGAGAAGAAGGCGGCCGAGTAAAGCCGAAAGCACTACCGCAAGAGATAGTGCTTTTTTTGTTTAACGGATATAATACAGATTCCAATGGTTAAGATTGGTTTAGATGCAATGGGCGGCGACTTCGCACCCGAAGCGGCCGTGAAGGGTGCCGTAATGGCAGCCGAGGCTGTGGGTGAGGATTCGCGCATAGTGCTTTTCGGTGACCGGGACCGTATAATAGGTCTGCTCGCCGACGAGGGCTGTGATGCATCCCGTTTCGACATAGTGCCGACTACGGAGGTAATCGAAATGGGCGACCATCCGGCCAAGGCTTTCCAGCAGAAGTCCGATTCGAGCATCACGGTCGGATTCGGATATCTGGCAAAGGGCGCCATCGACGGATTTGCCAGCGCAGGTTCGACCGGAGCGATGATGGTAGGCTCGATGTATGCCGTAAAGCCTATCGAGGGCGTCATCCGTCCTACGATTGCCACCTCCATCCCTACCGTTGCCGGCACGCCGGTGCTGATTCTCGACATCGGTCTCAATGTCGACTGCAAGCCGGAGGTTCTGGAGCAGTATGCGCTCATAGGCTCGATTTACGCCGAGTCGGTGTCGGGCGTTGCCAATCCGCGCGTCGCTCTGCTCAACATAGGAGAGGAGGCGACGAAGGGCAATGCACAGTCGAAGGCCGCATACGAACTCATGCGTCAGAGCGGCGAGGCCGGACGCTACAACTTCGTAGGTAACGTTGAGGCATCGCACATCTTCACCGGCAAGGTTGCCGATGTGGTGGTCTGCGACGGATTCGTCGGCAATACGATGCTCAAGATTTCCGAAGGTTTCTACTACATCAACCGCAAGATGGGTCTCGGCAATGATTTCTGGGCCGGAATGAACTACGAACTTGCCGGCGGCACTCCGGTGCTCGGAGTCAATGCTCCTGTAACCATAGGACACGGCAAATCGACTCCGCTCGCGATAAAGAACATGATTCTTTCGACCGAGAACACCATCCGCACAGGTCTTGTGGAGAGACTTAAAACAGCATTCTCGCGTTAATCAACCGTTAAGGCGTAACTGTAAAAACAATACGGGAGCAACATCAGATTGCTCCCGTATGTTTTTTATTTTTATTGTGCCGTCTGCTCTCAATTCCGGATACTCCGTAATGTGATCCCTGGCGGGACATTGCTGTTGGGCGGAGCGGCCGATTACTGGAAATCGCCAGTGTAGTCCATCTTGAACGGAATTCCGTCGGGCAGGATGAGATCGAGCTTTACGGTAAAGTTGCTCTCGCTGTTCTGCTTGACATGGAATGTTCCATCCGTCAGACGCCGGTATTGCGAGTAGTACCTTACAGGGTCTTCGTATACGAATATGTAGTCGTCGTTATGGTAGACGTCATGTATGTTCACCTCCTTGTTGAGCCAGTATAACCTGATGCCGAATGCTGCATATGTCGTCATTTCGACATGCGGCGGCAATGGGGTAAAGGAGAACATCATATATGTTCCGTCGTTGCTGTAACGCGTACTTACGATTTCGTACTCTTCTCCGTCGAGTTCGTATGTACCGAGTACGGGATAACTCTTATTGCCATTGTCATCATCGGTGCTGCATGCCGGGAGGCATATGATACCTCCCAGCAACAGCGCAGCCGTTCCGTATTTGATGAACCACTTTTTCATGATGGTCTGTTTATTTTATTACGACAGCCTCACCGCTGTAGTAACCGTTCAGGTTATCGTAATTTGTGAACTCGACGCTCAAGGTGGTGCCATCCAGCGATGCGGTCAGAGTTCCGCGTGCATCGTTGTTGTAATTCCACTCGATGCCCTTGTATGCGAAAGACAGGGTCTCTTTATAGGTTGATAAACCTACCGGCTCTCCGGAGAATGCCTCTTCAGGTGCGGTTATTTTTACGGCGTCTGCCGACTGCATGCCCTCTACGGTGGTAACTCCGCTCTCTGACGACAGCCAGATCACCCAAGGCTCTGCGGAAGTGTCTACGAGGGCGGAAGCTATGGCCGATGTTACACCGTCGTATGTGAACTCGTTCTCCTTTTCAGGTACGGCGTACATGTCAGTGCAAACACCGCTGAAATCAAGCGATATGGAGAGATCTGCCGAGAAGTCTATATCCATCGTTGCTGCGAACTCGGCTTCGCCGGCCAACTTGGCAATGGAGAATGTGCCGGTGGCACCATTGGTCTTGTCTGTGCCTATTATTGCCATCTCTTCGTTGAGGTTGTCGACATAGTATATCTGGAAATTCTCCGTTGTGCTGTTGATGTCTATTGTCTGCCCGCTCGAAAGCATTTCCTCGTCAATGATCACTGCCACATAGTAGCTTGCAACGTCTATCTCTTCGAAATATTCGATGTCTGCCGGAGTGAAATAGAACATTGCGGTTCCAGATTCAATCGAATAGAAGGCTGCACGGAGCGGATCTTTGTCTCCGTTTCTGTCAATATAGCTCTCATTCGGTGCCTCTCCGGAGAATTTGCCTGCGCCTCTGACGGAGATTGTGCTGCCGTCCGAGAGTTTGAGGTCGGCGAACATCTCTGCATTCTCACCGTCGAAGTTCACACGGCAGAGACCGGACTCCAGACCCTCGGTGAATCCCGTTCCTACGCCATCGACCAGAGGAGCATCCTTATAGGTGCTGAATATGGAAAAACTGTCGGTTTCGGTCAATACGTCGAACTCCTTGTTGCACAGGCTCGGCAATACCAATATCTGTATATACTCGGCCTCGTTCTCGTACAGCCAGTCGAAAGACTCGGCTCCCGGAGCGTCGGTCGCAGTTATCATTATGTATCCACTGAACTCGTCGACAAATACTCCAGTCAGGGTTTTGTCTGTCCCGTTGACGGTAACGGTGTTCTCTTTGAGAGCCTCGAGTCCCGTTGTCTCTCCTCCGTCGTCTGGATTGCCGTTGTCGGTCTTCTGACATGATACCATTACGGCAGCGATTGCAAATGCCGTCATGGCCATACGCATGAATAAAAATCTTTTCATATTAAAGGTTTTTTAAGTGGAAATATATTAGAGTGATCAGTTTTCCCATGTGAATGTCACGTGATGCGCCGGATCGCCGCAGTCGGTAAGGTCTGCCGTTATGCGGTATCTGCCTTCTGGCCTCTCGACGGTCACCGTTCCACCGGTAATACGGGCATAACGCACCCATTTGCCGTTTTCCATGTATTGATACCAGGTTCCGGTATTGTTAGTGAACTTATCAGGATAACCCGGCACTATTCGGAATGGCACGATATCGGTTTTATATATGCCTCCCGATGGCGGGATATTCTCCGGTACGGTATATGTCCCGGCCGGAACTCCGTCGGTAGGGTCTGTTTCCCATGGCACGAAGATCTCGAGACGTATGAGTTCTCCATCCCCTCCAGGCCATTGTTGTGAAAGGTCGATTCCCTCGTCTGCTATATAGAATTCGAAATTGCGGTAGGATTGATCTCCGAGATAATAGCTGTCGCCTTTGTCTACAAGTCTGGTAGCCGAAAGAGACGAAAGTTCGATATCTCCCGTGAGGTTCGTGTTGGGAACTGCCGAAGTGTCGCCGTCTGTACGGTCCGTTACTGTCGGCGTACCGGTATATTTGAAATATCGTTTCAGATATTCGGTGCCTATCATTATTCCCTCGATCGTCACAGTGCCGTTGTCATCGACATTGACCGAGCAATATCCTTCCCGGAGAAGGTCTGCGCTGGCGTAGTCGTCGTTTTCATGGATCAGATACGAACCGGCCGGGATTGTCACGGAACCGTTCGGACGATCCTCTTCCGTCAGGTATCCCTGGTTATATGTAAGTGCCGACATGTCTCCTGAGTTGGATGGCATACGGTAATTGCCTTCAAGTCGGGCCAACTCCGGCGTTTCGTCAAGCCCGGTTCTGGAGTTGAGACTTATATTTATGCGGTAACCCGATTCCGTATTCCCGGAATCATCATGCGATGTGCCGTCAGTCAGCTCTATAAGCCATAGGTCTGATACACCGGACATATATGTATCTCCGTAGTAGGAGACAGTTGCATTGACGAATTCGAATGTTTCGGGTACCGGCTCTTTGAAAAACGGATCTTCTTCTTGAGTCTTTTCGCAGGAAGCACATACTAATGCGGCTATTGCCGGTACGATGAGATGTAGTTTCATAGAGGGTCTTTTTCCCATCTTGCCGTCGGGCATTGATGGTTGGTGATCTTTTGCAAAGATAATAAAATAATTTAATAAGCTAAAACAATCCGTTAATATTCCAAATCAAACATGCATTTTGCTCACGCAATCAACTCTGCTTTTCGGTGTTCGGGATACGGTAAAATATTATATATGTGTATGGCACGACCATAAAACTGTATTTTTATTTGTATATGCACTCATTTTTCCGTATATTTGAATGATATAGGATGCGGTCCGGCACAGACAAATGTCGAAAATCTTGTTCCCCCGTTTGCCTTTGCGCTCACCTTTCGCTATATTTGGATACCAATAAACCAAAACTCATATGCCTATGAAAAAATTATTCATGCTTGTGGCTGTCGCCATTGCCGCAGTTTTCTCTGCCGGGGCGACCACGCCTAATCGGATAGTCATTCCCGATGTGGAGGGTTACAAGACGCTGAAGGGAGACTTCCACATCCATACCGTATTCTCGGATGCATCGGTATGGCCGACTACGCGCGTCCAGGAGGCTATATGGGAGGGGTTGGATGTGATTGCCATCACCGACCATGTCGACACACGCCTGTTGAGACAGTTGAAGCGGGGTGTCATTAACCCGGACAACTTCAGCCGTGACATGTCTTATGAGATTGCAAAGAGTGCGGCCGGAGACGACCTCATAGTGATTCATGGAGGTGAGATTTCGCGTGGAATGCCGCCGGGACACTGGAACATGCTCTTTGTGGAGGATTGCGACCGTATATGTGAAATTGCCGAGGCCGAAGGAGAGGACAATGAAGCTGTAACCCGTGCCGCATTGAAGGAGGCACAGCGCCAGGGTGGTTTCACCATGTGGAATCATCCGAACTGGGAGACACAGGCTCCGAACGAGACCAAGTGGTGGGATGCACATGAGCGTCTATACAACGAAGGCTACATGCAGGGCATCGAGATTTACAACAAGTTCTGCGGGTACTCTCCGGAGGCGCACCGTTGGGCGCTCGACCGCGGCATTACCATGCTTGGTAATTCAGACTGTCACACTCCGTTCTTCTACATGATAGACTATATGCGGGACCAGCATCGCCCTATAACCCTCGTGTTTGCCGCCGAGAAGAGCGAGGAGGGAGTACGCGAGGCTCTGCTCAACCGGCGCACTGCGGTTTATGCCGAGGAGATGGTATACGGAAGCGAGCAGACGCTGCGTCCGCTGTTCGAAGCCTGCGTGAAGATTGAGGATGTGCAGTTCAACTCGAAGCGTATACTGTTCAAACTCGTGAACAAGTCGAGCATTCCGGTGCGCATAACCAAGGCTCCGGGCAATGACAGCGAGAAATATACATATGTGCGGACGTACGAATTGCGGCCGTTCGAGGAGATAAACATCCTGCTGGAGCCGAACCGTAAGGACAACCACCGTCAGGAGCTCACAGAGAAGAGTATCGACATAAATTTTGTTGTTGACAACTTCGTTGTGGAACCGGGACGTGGACTTCCGTACACGTTCCATTTCGACGTGCCGGAGAAATAACCGTTCCGAGCGGAACGCCACGGAATTGGCATAAAAAAACAGGTCTGAAATCTTCAGACCTGTTTTTTATATGGCTTTACCGATTATTTGTTGTAAGCCTTCATTACCGAGATGAGGTCGAGAACCTTGTTCGAGTAACCCCACTCGTTGTCGTACCACGAAACAACCTTTACGAAGGTGTCGGTAAGTGCTATACCGGCAGCCTTGTCGAAGATGGAGGTACGAGGATCGCCGAGGAAGTCGGAGGAAACGACTGCGTCTTCGGTGTATCCGAGGATACCCTTGAGCTCGCCTTCCGAAGCCTTCTTCATGGCTGCGCAGATCTCATCGTACTTTGCAGGCTTTGCAAGGTTTACGGTGAGGTCGACAACCGAAACGTCAAGCGTAGGAACACGCATCGACATACCGGTGAGCTTGCCGTTGAGCGAAGGGATAACCTTGCCTACTGCCTTTGCGGCACCGGTCGACGACGGGATGATGTTGCCCGAAGCGGCACGGCCTCCGCGCCAGTCCTTCATCGAAGGGCCGTCAACGGTCTTCTGGGTTGCGGTGGTCGAGTGAACGGTGGTCATCAGACCGTCGGTGATACCGAAGTTGTCGTTCAGGACCTTGGCGATAGGAGCCAGACAGTTGGTGGTGCAGGAAGCGTTGGAAACGATCTTCTGACCTGCATAGGTATCGGTGTTAACGCCGCATACGAACATCGGGGTAGCGTCCTTCGACGGAGCTGACATTACGACATACTTGGCGCCTGCTGCGAGGTGGGCCTGAGCCTTCTCCTCGGTCAGGAACAGACCGGTGGACTCAACAACGTACTCTGCGCCTACCTCGTTCCACTTCAGGTTTGCAGGGTCCTTCTCTGCGGTTACGCGGATGGCCTTGCCGTTTACGATGAGCTGGCTCTTCTCTACGTCGTAGTCGATGGTGCCCTTGAACTGACCGTGCATGGTGTCGTACTTGAGCATGTAAGCCAAGTAGTCAACAGGGCAGAGGTCGTTGATACCTACTACATCATACTTGTCAGTCTGGGTGCAGGCTGCGCGGAATACCATACGGCCGATACGACCGAAACCGTTGATACCAATCTTAATCTGTGACATAATCTTTTAATTTTATTGTTTGAAAAACGAATCTGCTTATCTGTTATTTTTTTAACGCTGCAAAATTATATACTTTGTATATAATAACCAAAAAAAACTTAAAAATTTTTACTTTCTCCCCGGGCGGACGTCAAACTCTGTCCTATGTCAATATAAATCAGCGCATTATGTTGCTTTTGGCCCGTTTGGCCATGGCCGATGCGAAGACGAAGTCGTTGAGTTCGCGGTTGTCGGCGAAGAGTATCCCCTCCTTGTCGCCCTCCCACCATTTGCGGCCGTTGTGTATGTATACAATTTTTTCTCCAATCTCCATCACCGAGTTCATGTCGTGGGTGTTGATGATGGTCGTTATGCCGAACTCCTTGGTGATGCCGTGTATGAGGTTGTCTATGACGATCGACGTCTGCGGGTCGAGGCCCGAGTTAGGCTCGTCACAGAACAGGTAACGCGGGTTCATCACTATGGCGCGCGCTATGGCCACACGCTTGATCATTCCTCCCGATAGCTCGGAAGGGTAGAGGTCGTGGGCGTTCGACAGCTCCACACGGCTGAGGCAGAAGTCGACCCTTTCGCGCTTCTCGGCTTCGCTGCTGTCGGTGAAGAGGTCGAGCGGCAGGCGCACGTTTTCGTATACGGTCGACGCGTCGATGAGCGCACCTCCCTGGAAAATCATGCCCACATCCTTGCGGATCCTCTTGCGCTCGGCGAACGAGAGCGACGTGTAGCATGTGTCGTCGAAGTAGATGTTTCCCGAGTCCGGCTCGTGGAGCCCGACAAGCGTCTTGAGCAGCACGGTCTTTCCCGAACCGCTGCGGCCGATGATGAGGTTCGTCTTTCCGGTTTCGAACTCGATGGAGATGTCGTCGAGCACGGTCCTGCCGTCGAACGACTTGTATATGTGTTCGCAGCGTATCACGTCAGCAGCAATTGGGTGAGTATGAGGTTGAATATCATTATCGTAATCGAGCTTGCGACCACGGCCCGCGTGGAAGCGCGGCCGACTTCGAGCGAGTTGCCCTTGGCGTAATATCCGCAGAAGCCCGATATGGAGGTGATGATGAATGCGAACACCGCAATCTTTATGAGCGAGTAGATCACCTCCCACAGTACGAAACTGTAGAGCAGTCCCTCCACATAGTCGGCCGGAACCATTATGCCGGTGAAGAAGGCTATTCCGTAACCGCCGATGATGCCGATCATCATGCTGAGCAGCGTGAGGAACGGGAAGAAGAGCACCGTGGCGATGATCTTCGGCAGGATGAGGTACGAGGCCGAGTTGATGCCCATTATCTCGAGGGCGTCGATCTGTTCGGTGATTCGCATCGTGCCGATCTCGGAGGCGATGTTCGATCCTACCTTTCCGGCGAGGATGAGGGCCACGACCGTCGACGAGAATTCGAGGGTCATCGTCTCGCGTGTGGCGTATCCTATGAGGTATTGCGGTATGAACGGTGACTCGAGGCTTATGGACATCTGCAGGGTGATGGCCGCGCCGATGAAGACCGAGATGATTGCCGTAAGGCCTATGGAGTTCACTCCCAGCGCCTCGATTTCGAACACGACCCTGCGCAGATATATGCTCATCTTCTCCGGACGGGAGAAGACCTTGCCCATCAGGATGAAGTATCTGCCTATAAGTTCGAAAATCTTTAGCACGGCACTAATGTTTTTCCGTTATACCCAGGTGCAGTCGGCTTTCTGCGTCAGTTTCCGCTCCCCTTTTCGGAATCCGGTGTCCTGACCTCCTTGAAATCGATATATTCGCCGACATCGTCGCTGACCTTTTTGCGTGTGGCCTCGGTCTCGATTACCGTGACCTCGCCCTCGCGCTTTTTGCGTCCGAATTCGTACTGTTCGCGCTGTCCGTACTCTTCGTAACCCTGTTCGCGGAACTGCCTCTCCATCTCCTTTTGTGTGCCGCGTATGCGCCACAGGAGCAGTGCCCATGAAATGACTATCAGAAGCACCGCAACGATGAATATGATGGCAAATACTCCGAATACTCCGGGTGCTGCCACCATCAGCAACAGCAGTATGGAACATGTGAGCGGATTGCGTCGTATGAAGTTGAATATGCCGGAGAAAAATTCCATTGTTCTGTCCAGTTTTCCTTAAAACGTCTGTTTTGCGGAAATGTTGCCGTGCAAATATAGTAATTTTTTCGCAGTATGTGCAAAAACGGTTCCGTACGGCAGACGGGCGGCGGGCCCGCAACCGCGAACCCGCCGCCTGCCGAAGCGTGCGAAGTGCCGTATCAGAGCCATCCTCCGTTGGATGCGGTGCCGCCGTCACGCACCACAAGCGCGAACTTCTTGGAGACCTCCGTGGCTATCGGGGAGGAGTTCGATGACTCGCTTGTTCCGCCGACAAGTGCCGTTACGGTTATGACGGCCACGCCCGGTTTCGAGCACTTGACAACCACGTCGGAGCCCGATACCGACAGCGAGGTCATCCCTACCGCCGTCTTGTCCGTTTCGGAGGCCGTTGCACTCTTGAACTTGAGCGATGACGCTCCTGATCCGAAGAATGTCGAGAGATCGATGCTCGAGGTCTGGGATGCGTCGGCCTTTACGGTGATGCAAGGCGTTCCCTCCACCTGCAGGAGCATCTTGTATGCGTCCACGTATCCGTTGCCCATGTTGCCGTTGTATTCGGAGAGGTTCATGGTCTCCGGGTAACGGGTGCCGTATGCCGCATAGTAGTAATAGTACTTCTTGGTTCCGGTGAGGTATTGGTTGATGTCGTTTGTCGAGGTGAGCAGCATCGAGCGGAACTCGTCGGCGGTGAACCTCTTGCCGAGCTTAACGGCATATGAGAGTCCGAGTGCGGCTACGCCCGAGACGTGCGGACATGCCATCGACGTACCCTCCATGTATCCGTAGTCGCCCTCTTCGGCCGTCAGCGTTGAGAGTATCGTGCCTTCGTTGCCCTTGGCGTAGTCGGAGTCGCCTCCAGGTGCCGCTATGTCGGCTCCCGGACCGTAGTTGGAGAACGAAGCCGGGGTGAAGTCGGCCGACATTGCCGTGACGCAGACGCAAGGCTCGTATGCCGACGGATAACCCGGTACGGCGCAGTATTCGTTTCCTGCGGCGAAGATGGCGAGTCCTCCCTGCATCGGCCCGGTCTCCGAGCCGGCGTTGGCGATGAAGTAGTCAATGGCCTCCTTTTCGGCGGAGCAGCTGTAGCCGAACTCGCGGTCGGATGCCGGTCCAGGGTATTCGTTGTACTCGGAAGAGTTGTATCCCCAGCTGCACTGGATTATGTTTGCGCCGTTGTCGGCCGCATACTGTATTGCCTTTGCCGTCATGGACGATGTGGCACCGTCCTCCCCGGAGAATATCTGGAGCGACATTATCTTTACGCCGTCGTTGTTGCCTGTGCCTCCGGCCACGCCCGTGACGCCGATTCCGTTGCCGTTCACTGCCGCCACGGTGCCGGCTACGTGGGTGCCGTGGCTGACATCCCCGTATTTGTTCCATGTTATGGTTCCGGAGTTGGCGACGAAGTTGTATCCGTAGATGTCGTCCTTGTATCCGTTCCCGTCATCGTCCTTTCCTCTTGTGCCGCCCTGCTCAGCGGTGTTCACCCACATGTTCGCCGCGAGGTCCTCATGCGTGTACATCACACCCTCGTCGATTACCGCAACCACGATGGACGGATCGCCCGCACAGAGTTCCCATGCCTGGCGGCAGTTCACGTCGGCACCGGCCTTGATAGGGGTTGTCACGGTCTTGTCACCGTCGTTTATCATGTGCCACTGCATATGGAGCTGCGGGTCGTTGAACGGTGCGCTGCCGGCGCGTGTTGCCGCCATGGCCTTCTGCGCCGCATCCAGCGCAACCGGACGGCGGTCGAAATTCTTCTTTACGCGTACGTCGAACTGTACGACCGATATGTCCGATACGGC
Source organism: uncultured Alistipes sp. (assembly GCA_944322005.1). Classification (GTDB taxonomy): domain Bacteria; phylum Bacteroidota; class Bacteroidia; order Bacteroidales; family Rikenellaceae; genus Alistipes. Next base: position 69,114 of record CALUNL010000004.1, on the reverse strand, counting down.
GGCCAGACGGTCGGCGACCTTGTCGAGGTCGGCGTTCTCGTCGAACGTGAGTTCGTACCACAGGTGGAGACCGGCGCGTTTCACGGCTGCCTCGTTACGCTTTGTAAGTACGAATACCGGCTCTATGGATATGGCTCCGATGTCGTTGAGGATCATGTCTATGCTCTCGATTCCGGTGGTGGTGGAGCCTGCGCGTGATGCTGCGGATATCTTCTGCTCCGATTCAGGCCTGAACTTGACCACCATCCTGCCGTTTGCGGCATATTCCGATGAGTGCACGACCGTGGCTTTGCCTGCGCCCGTGGATACGGAGATGCTGTTTTCGTCGAAATCCTGCGTACATGCCGCAAATGCGAACAGTACGAATATTGCTGTCAACTTTCTCATTGTTCTTCTGTTTTATGCGGTTTTATGATTACAGGAAGCGTTTTGCGCAGATTGACGACATGCCGAGTTTCTGGAGCATTGTCGACGGAATCTCGGAACGCACATATACCGATACCTCATCGGCATTTGCGGTGTTGACCCATGTCATGGTCTCGTCGCTGACGGACTCGACCCGGTAGCTCGTCGCCCAGTGCACACCGTCGGAGTATGTGCCGCTGAAGACGTTGTCAACCGTGTCGAATGTGTACGTGCCGCGGAATACGGTCGGCTCGTACTCCGGCGAACGCTGGTAGAGCACGAACGAGTCGTCGTCATTGAGTGACATGTATATGTCGAGCTCGGCGGTCGAGCCGCAGAACGAATCAAGCTTCCAGTTTCCGATGCACTTCTCGAGTATTGATGTGTCGAAAATGTCGTCGAGGGTCTCATCACTGGCGGAGAATGTCACGGTATGCACGAATCCGCGGTTGAACTCCATCTCGTCTCCGATTTCTATCTTGAAGATTCCGATATTCGTCGTTATCGATATTGTCGATGCGACAGGAAGCGTAGAGTCGTTTATGAGCATGAATCCGACGAACTCCGAACCGGGTGCGATCGTGCCGGCCTGCGATACGTCGAGCCTTACGCTGTTCGACGTCTGTACGCCGCGCACTGTGGAGTTGGCTATGTCGATGCTGAATCTGCCGGACAGGGCCCTGCCCGTGTCGGATGACGTGAGTTCTATGTTGCGTACGGAGAAACTCTGCGTGAAGTCATTTTTCACGACGAACTTTATCGCGGAGAAGGCGTGCGTGAATGTGAACGGCACGTTCACGTCAGAGCCGGAGATCATGCTCTTTTCTATCCGTACGGGAGTGGCCACAAGGAAGTCGTAGGCTCCTATGTGGTCCGACGAGCCGTTGCCGGTCTGCGTCTGCGACGGGAGTTCGAACTCCCTCCATACGGAGAATCCGGCGCTTCCGGAGGCGTCGGTCGATGCCTGTGCCTCGTCGAAAGGGTAGTATCCTACCATGACGTCGCCTTCAGCCACACCGAACTGCGAGTCAGTGGTGAATTCCGCTACCGGTGAGCGGTCCTCGCCGGAGTTGGTGTATGTTACGTTCGTAGCCTGTGCCGCATATCCGTTTCCAGAGTTGCGGTACAGGTATGCGCCGATACGGTCGGTGCTGTTCCAGTATCCCGATTTCATACCGTTGTCGTATTCCGCCTTGGTGTCGAGTATCGATGCCGATATTACCACTTTTGCATCTTTCACCTCCGTAATTTTCGCGGTGTCCTCCTTTTTTGTGCATCCGGAAGCGACTGCGGCTGCCGCGCACATCAGAATGGCGAATCTCTTTTTCATTGTTATGATATATATATTATTATATTTCGTATGACTGGCCCTCTTCGAATGCCGGGTTCTCTTTTGCTGTCTGTGAATCGGCAAAGCCTTTTTCGGTGCGGACGTACAATCCGTACAGGTCCGGACAAACATAGTCTTTCAATCTTTTCATAGGTCGTCGATTTAAGGTGTAAGATCACAAATATAAGACAAAAATATCAAAAAACAACATGAAGTCCCGTCGGCGTATTCCCGTCACAAACAGGATGCAATATGCTGTTTGTGATGCAAAAAGCCTGTTTCGTTGAAAAATATTTGAAGTAACTGATTAAAATGTTACTTTTGTCAAATATAGTTGTAACTTTATATAAAACAAACAGATATGAAAAAACTTGCTTATTTTGCTCCGATGCTTGAAGTGGAGTATATATGTTGCGAACGTGGCTTTTATGCGACTGCCGGTGCAGGGTTTGAGGACGGTGAGGATGACGGATTCGATGATACATATTAGTCATCCGAGAATCTGTTTTGAATATTTATCAAAAGGCAATCAAACAAATACGATATTATGATTACAAAAAGGACTCTATGTGCCATCTGTGTGGCGGCTCTTGCGACAGGTTGTGCGCAGGAGGCAACGGAAGATGTTGCTCAGGCTCCCGCTGCGTCGGAAGCTGTAGTCAGATATGCGGAGATTGGTGTCGGAGCGGATGAGACCGATACGAGGGCGTCGTACGATGCCGATTTGAAGGCATACTGGGAGCCCGGCGACCAGATGAAGATAGTACAGGGAAAGGTCTCTTCGGAGACGTGGGTACCCCTCGGCAGAACGGAGACCAAGGAGGGTGAAACCATTGAACTTGTAAAGGGAGACGGCACCAATACCGCCGTTTTCGGTGGCAATGTTACGACATACGTCGATGACCAGCGCTATTTTCACTTCGTTTATCCTGCTGCCTACTCGACTATTTCCACATCTACGGTACTGCCTGCGACAGCATTTGGGAATGTTTCCAGTACCACTACCTGCAACCTGACCATACCGTCGGTGCAGGACGGAAAGTGGACGCCGTACCTGTGGGCATCGTCCGATTCGAAGACGACGCTGGATGCACTGACGCAGGTCTCGATGAAGACGCTCAACGGTGCAATCGCCATCCGCGTGTTCGAGAATGACGGCGTCACGCCGAAACCGGTGAGGTCCATATCCGTTACGGCCGACGTACCGATTGTCGGAACGTTCTCGGCAACCACCGGCGACGACGGTTCGCTCGCCGACGTTTCGTTCTCGTTCTCCGGAAGCAGCAACGTGATTACGGCCGACAACCTTTCGTCGATGGCGAAGGTGGGCGACTATTACGAGTACAGGCTGGAGGTGGCCCCTGTTACCGTCAGCTCACTTACGATAGTGTTGACAGACGACTCCGGCTCCTCGGTTACACGTTCCGTCGGCAGCAAGACCTTCAGGGCAAAGACTCGTACGGGTTTCAACGTGAAGTGGGATCCGGCATCCATATCCATGGAGGATGTGACGTCGTGGTACACCGATTACATAGGCAATAATCTTACGGAGCTTGAGCCTGGAACCCTTTATGCCCGCAATATCCGCATTGCCGGCATTTCGTCCGACAAGGTGGCCGAGCGCGGCGTGAAGGTCAACGGCACGGTATATCCATCGCAGGAGACATCGCTTACGTTCAATATGGAGGTCGGCGGCCTTTCGAGCGGCGAATATTCGGTGGTGCCTTACGCAAGGCTTTCGGACGGTACGGAGGTCGTGGCCGAGGCGCAGAAGGTAATCGTAACGGGTGATCTGGCCATCGCTTCGCATACCATACGCTCATCCTACAACAGCAACGGCAGCGTTGCAAAGGACAACGGTCTCGACGGCAGTACAATCTATGCGTCGGTGTCGGTCAATGACGACTATGTCGTATCGAACCTTGTCAATTCAGTAGTGCTTCACTACGGCGCCTCGACTCTTGCCGGAAATATCGGTTCGGAGTTCTCCGCCGGCAACCTCGCATGGGGCGGCTATGACAGCCGCATCGACATAACCCTCAAAAACGGTTATGTGATGAGCACCCCTTCATACACCGTCCATGTAACCGGTATACCGTATTCTATTACATCGTTCAGCAGTTCTAATCCGACCGGATGGAGCGTAAGCAATGTGGATACGGCAGATAGCAATACGTTGAGGTTTAATACGACTGTGGCATATGCGATACTTCCTGCCTTCCATATTGCCGGGGATTCGTTTGACGTGAATGTTTCTCTGGAGGCATATGCATACGGCGGTTCCATACCGGGAAATTACAAGCCGAGCGTATATGTGTCTGCATCTTCTTCCGCATCGGCCTCGGGAGAGGCTACGGTACTCTCCGGTTCACGATTGTTGCCGGGAGGAGGAGCTTCGTTCCAGACGATATCGAGAACCCTTACATTGGGAGATGTGTCGAGCATATGCATTTACACAGACGGAGCGAAGGGAAGCAGTTGGAGTGTAGGTACAAATGGCGTCATTTTGAAATCCGTATATGTAGGCTACAACTGATAGGCTCAATATGATTGATATGATGGCGGGGAGAACTTTTGAGTTCTCCCCGTCGTTTTATCTGTCGAGACTATACCGTGTACATCCAATGGCGGCATCCATTGCCGCCGCGACGAGCGAGGCGGTGGCCATCGCAAGAGGCGTGACGTATTTGCCGGGCACGAGGCTGTAGAAGGGGTAGTCGCATGCCCAAATCGTGTTGCACAGTAGCAGTGCAAGGTGCGGACGTATTCCGCCCGAGGTTTTTACAGCCGTATTTTCCGGATGTTTGAACTTTGGCCGTCGGTGCAAATACCGTACCTGCGGCATTTGCCGGCACTCCATGTCCGGGAGTGAAGCGGGGTTGTACGGGCGAAAAAAAGCAGGCCGTCCGTTGTCGGACGACCTGCTCGTGATATTGTCGCGGGAGCGGTTACTCCTCTGATGCAACGCTGAGGGATACCTCGGCCTTCACCTCCCTGTGGAGCTTGATGGCGGCCTTGTACTCTCCTACGGTCTTGATAGGCTCTACGCTGATGTTCTTCCTGTCGACCTCGATGCCCTTCGCTGCCAAAGCTTCGGCAACGTCGGCGGAGGTAATCGAACCGAAGATCTTGCCATCCTCGGCCTTGACGGTGAACGAAAGCGGAAGGTTTGCAAGCTTCTCTGCCAGTGCCTGTGCATCGGCAAGGATCTTGGCGTCCTTGTGGGCGCGCTGCTTGAGGTTCTCTGCCAGCACCTTCTTTGCGGAATCGGTGGCTACGCGGGCCAGTCCGTTAGGAATGAGGTAGTTGTTGGCATATCCCGGCCTTACGTTTACGATATCGTTGGCGTAGCCCAGGTTCTCGACGTCTTTGATAAGTATTATCTCCATAGCAGCCCCTCCTTATTTCATACAATCGGTTACGAATGGCAGAATTGCAAGGTGACGCGCACGCTTTACGGCCTGTGCGACCTTCTTCTGGAACTTCTGCGAGGTTCCCGTAAGGCGGCGAGGCAGAATCTTGCCCTGCTCGTTGAGGAACTTCTTCAGGAATTCTCCATCCTTATAATCAACATACTTGATGCCGAGTTTCTTGAAACGGCAATACTTCTTCTTCTTTACATCGACCGATACCGGGTTGAGGTAACGCAGTTCGCCTGCCTGATTGTTCTCCTGTGCCATGGTTTACTCCTCCTTGTTTTTGTTGGCAAGCTTGGCGCGACGCTTCTCGGAATACTCCACAGCGTACTTGTCCTGCTTGAAAGTTAAGAAACGGATGATACGCTCATCGCGGCGGTACTGGGTCTCGAGCTTCTCCACGATGGAACCCTCGCCGGTGAACTCTGCCAGGAAGTAGAAGCCGGTGGTCTTATTCTGAATCGGGTATGCGAGTTTTTTCAAACCCCAGTTCTCGAAATTCACAATCTGACCGCCGTTCTCGGTGATTACACCCTGGAATTTGTCAGCAACCTCCTTTACCTGTGCCTCGGAAAGGACCGGAGTGACAATGAAAACGGTTTCGTAATTGTTCATAATTGTTTGTTGTTTAAACGTTCGCCTGATATTTGGCGTGGCAAAGATATACAAAAATTGCGTTCACCAAACAAAAAGCGATGATTTTTTTGCATTTATCCCTATATTTGACGCGGATTTCGTGCCCCGTGGCAGCGCATTTGCCCAATGGGAGCCATCCGGACGTACAGCATATGGAGTGGTTATTGGGACTCGGGTATTTCGGACTCTTCATCGGGTCGTTTCTCGCCGCGACAGTGGTGCCTTTCAGTGCCGACGTGCTGCTGGTGGGGATGCTTGCCGCCGGAGCCGACGCTCCGCTGGCCATATCGGTGGCGACGGTCGGAAACTGGCTCGGCGGACTCACCTCCTACGGCATAGGCCGTATCGGCAAGTGGGAGTGGATCGAGAAGCTGCACGTCAAGCGCGAAAGCCTCGAAAAGCAGAAACACTTCATCGACCGTTTCGGCCCGATAGTGGCACTGCTCACATGGGTGCCCTTCATCGGCGACGTCTTTGCCGTCGCCCTCGGATTCTATCGCGTGAAGTTCGTCCCGATGGCATTCTGGATGTTAGTCGGAAAGTGCGCGCGCTTCATTACATGGGCATTGCTCTATTATTGGGTGGCATGATGCCGCACGGAACGCTCCGCAAGGGCTTTCCCTACTCCTTCTCCTTGAATCCCTGCGCCTTCATGCGTATCTCGCCTCCGTCCGGGGTGACCAGCAGGCAGCCGCTCTCCTCTGACGTGATGTGGCCGATGATGTCGATGCAGCCCAGGCCGAGTATGCGCTCCTTCTCCGAAAGCGGCACCGTGAAGAGCAGCTCGTAGTCCTCGCCGCCGTTGAGCGCGGCAACGACCGGGTCTATGTGCATCTCCTCGGCCAGCGACGTTGTCTGGCGGGCCAGCGGCATGCGCTCGAGGTAGATTCTCGCTCCGCATTTCGACGCCTTGCATATCTGCATCATGTCCGACGCAAGGCCGTCCGTAAGGTCTATCATCGAGGTCGGTACCATGTTCTCCTCGTCGAGCGTCTTCACGAAATCGTACCTTGCGCGCGGCTTGAGGTAGCGCTCGAGCAGATATTCGTATCCGTCGAACTTCGGTTTCGGGTCGTTCACCCCTTCGAGGACACGCTTCTCGCGTTCGAGCAGCTGAAGGCCCATGTACGATGCGCCGAGGTTGCCCGTTATGCATATGAGGTCGTGCAGCTTCGCCCCGCGGCGATAGGCTATCTTCTCCTTGCGGGCGCGGCCCATGGCGGTGACGTTTATGACGAGGCCCGTGAGCGACGCCGACGTGTCTCCGCCGACGAGATCTACCTCCGCCTCCCGGCAGGCGAACTCGACTCCCGAATAGAATTCGCGCAGGAACTCGACCGAAATCTTGGACGATATGCCCAGCGACACGGTGATCTGCTGCGGCGTGGCGTTCATCGCCACTATGTCGCTTATTCCCTTCGTGACGGCCTTGTAGCCGAGGTGTTTCGGCGGGAAATAGGTGAGGTCGAAGTCGATACCCTCGAGCATCTGGTCGCTCGACACGAGTATCGCCTCGTCGCCCGAGGCCTCGATTACGGCGGCATCGTCGCCTATACCCTCCAGCGTCGTCGCATTCGACGGCCTGAATCCCTTCGTGAGTTCGTCGATAAGCCCGAACTCGCCGAGTTCCGATATTTCGGTGCGTCCCTTCATACGGTTCTGTTTTCTATTCCTTAACATGCAAAGATACCTAATTGGCGCCACATATCCGCTTCGCAGGCGCTCTTTTTTCCGATATTTTTGCCGTATGTGTGACAATCCCGAAAAAATGGCCTATATTTGCACTGTTAATTTTATAACAAAGCATCTGAACCATGTTTAACATTGTACTTTTCGGTGCGCCGGGCTGCGGCAAGGGTACGCAGTCGGAGCTGTTGGAGAAGCATTACGGCCTTGCCCACGTCTCCACGGGCGACATAATACGCGGCGAGATTGCCGCCAAGACTCCGCTCGGCGAGCGCATGCACGGATACATAGAGCGCGGCGAACTTGCGCCGGACGAACTCGTTGTCGGCATGATTGAGAACTATCTCGACGCCCACGCCGATGTAGCAGGTACCATTTTCGACGGTTTCCCGCGTACGACGGCCCAGGCCGAGGCCTTCGACCGCATGCTTTCCGCCCGCGGACTCGAAGTCGGACTGATGGTCTATATGGATGTTCCGGAGGAGGAGCTTGTGAAGCGTATCCTTCTTCGCGGAAAGGTTTCGGGCCGTGCCGACGATGCCTCGGAGGATGTGATCCGCAACCGCATCAAGGTCTACAACGCCCAGACCGCCGTCGTTGCCGACTACTACAAGGCGCAGGGCAAGTACGAGAAGGTGCCGAGCCTCGGAACCATCGAGGAGGTCTTCGACCGCATCTGCAAGGTTATAGACAGCCGCAGGTAGTCTGTCGCCAGCGCAACAAAAAAAGGGTATCGGAATTTCCGATACCCTTTTTTTCATGGGATGTGCTCTTTTTACATCATCCCGCCCATGCCGCCGGCAGGCATTGCCGGAGCCGGCTCCTTGGACTTCTTCTCGGCGAGCACACACTCGGTGGTGAGGAACATCGATGCGATGGATGCCGCATTCTCGAGTGCCACACGTGAAACCTTCGTCGGGTCGATGATGCCGGCCTTGAGAAGGTCTTCGTATCTGTCATCGCGGGCGTTGTAGCCGAATGCTCCCTTGCCCTCGCGAACCTTGTTTACTACGACCGAACCCTCGCCTCCGGCGTTGGTCACAATCTGGCGCAGCGGCTCCTCGATGGCACGCTTGACGATGTGTATTCCGGTGGTCTGATCCTCGTTGTCGCCCTTCATCTGCTCGAGCGACTCGACGGCACGGATGTATGCAACACCGCCTCCAGGGACGATACCCTCCTCGACTGCAGCACGGGTTGCAGCAAGTGCATCCTCGACGCGGTCCTTCTTCTCCTTCATCTCGACCTCGGTGGCCGCACCGACGTAGAGTACCGCAACGCCTCCGGCAAGCTTGGCCAGACGCTCCTGCAGCTTCTCACGGTCGTAGTCCGACTTCGAAGCCTCGATGCCTGCACGGATCTGTGCGATACGAGCCTCGATTGCGCTCTTGTCGCCGCATCCGTCGACGATGGTCGTGTTCTCCTTGTTGAGGGTGACCTTCTCGGCGCATCCCAGCATGTCGAGCGTTGCATCCTCGATCTTCATGCCCTTGTCTGTCGAGATGACGGTTGCACCGGTAAGGGCAGCGATATCCTCGAGCATCTCCTTGCGGCGGTCGCCGAATCCCGGAGCCTTGCATGCCGCTATCTTGAGCGTTCCGCGCAGCTTGTTCACTACGAGTGCCGACAGGGCCTCGCCGTCAACGTCCTCGGCGATGATGAGCATCGAACGGCCGCTCTGTGCAACCGGCTCAAGCACGCCCATGAGCTCCTTCATGGTCGAGATCTTCTTGTCGGTGATGAGGATGTACGGCTTCTCGAGCTGTGCCTCCATCTTCTCGGTGTCGGTGATGAAGTATGCCGAAATGTAGCCGCGGTCGAACTGCATTCCCTCGACAACCTCCACGTGAGTGTCGGTTCCCTTGGCCTCCTCGACGGTGATCACACCCTCCTTGTTCACCTTGGCCATGGCCTCGGCGATGAGCTTTCCGATGGTGTTGTCGTTGTTGGCCGATATGGTTGCAACCTGCTCGATCTTGGCGAAGTCGGAACCCACCTCCTGCGACTGTGCGCGAAGCGACTCCACAACCTTCTCGACGGCCTTGTCTATGCCGCGCTTGAGGTCCATCGGGTTGGCGCCTGCCGTTACGTTCTTCAGTCCCACGCCGATAATCGACTGTGCGAGCACCGTTGCGGTGGTCGTGCCGTCACCGGCGTCGTCGTTGGTCTTCGATGCTACCTCCTTGACCATCTGGGCGCCCATGTTGGCGAACGAATCCTCGAGCTCCACCTCCCTGGCTACCGTAACGCCGTCCTTGGTTACCTGCGGTGCGCCGAACTTCTTGTCGATGATGACGTTGCGTCCCTTAGGACCGAGCGTTACCTTGACTGCGTTGGCCAGAGCGTCGACGCCCTCCTTCAGAAGGTCGCGCGCCTCTACATTATATTTAATATCCTTTGCCATATCCGTAAAATGTTTTTTTTCGTTAGACCTTGTGTTGCATTAGCCTATGACGGCCAGAATGTCCGACTGTTTCATTATGAGGTAGTCGGTTCCCTCGACATTGATTTCGGTGCCTGCATACTTGCCGTAGAGGACCTGGTCGCCTGCCTTTACCTCCATCTTGATGTCGGAGGTGCCCGGGCCGACAGCTATTACCTTGCCTGCAAGCGGCTTCTCTTTTGCGGTGTCCGGAATGATGAGACCTCCCGCCGTCTTCTCCTCGGCAGGATTGGGGAGTATCAATACTCGGTCTGAAAGTGGTTTTACGTTCATAGTCGTTATCTTTTTAGTTGTTGTTAGAATTCCTGTTAAAATCCTTGAACTTTCCGTTTGCGACCGTGATTCCATCAATTGATATGCCAAAGCCCCTGCGGGAGGCTTTTTCTGCCAAAAAACCGTTGCGGCTGTCAGTCGCGGTTGACAAATTGGCACAGATTCCTTAAATTTGTCAATACAACTGACATCACGGCCACCATGGTAACCAGAATCTTCATTGTGCTTGCATCAGCCATGCTGTTCATGCACGGAAACGCCTGCGGGCAGCTGCCCGACCGGCTGAGTCCGGCTCCTCATCCGCGTCTCATTGCCGGCGACTCCATGCCGGCGTTGCGCGAACGCCTGCGGAACGACGGTGTGCTTGCGCGCATGAACGGATATGTCGTCGAACGGGCATCGGAGATGCTTCTCGAGCCTGTGTGTGAACGCCGAAAGCAGGGGAAACGCCTGCTTCAGGTGTCGCGCAAGGTGCTTGAGAGGGTGTTGTACTGCTCCTACGTCTATCGCCTTACGGGCGATGATGCATACATGCGCCGGGCGGAGGAGGAGATGCTCGCGGCGGCGGAGTTCGATGACTGGAACCCGTCGCACTTCCTCGATGTGGGGGAGATGACGGCAGCACTGGCCATAGGCTACGACTGGCTCTACGATGCACTGCCGCAGTCGAGCCGAGACCGCATTGCGCGCGCAATAATATACAAGGGACTCCTCGGTGCCGACGAGGACCGGCAAATGTGGTTCTACCGTGCGACGAACAACTGGAATCAGGTCTGCAATGCCGGTCTTGTCATGGGCGCACTGGCGGTATGCGATCTCGAACCCGAGCTGTGCCGTTCAGTAATCGTTAAGGCACTGAAGACAAATCCCCGCTCGATGCGCAGCTATGCACCGGACGGGATATATCCTGAAGGCTTCGGATACTGGTCGTACGGAACATGGTATGAGGTGCTGCTCATAGAGTCCCTGCGCTCTGCGCTCGGCCTCGATGCCGGCCTGGAGGATATGGCGGGTTTCATGCGCTCGGCGGAGTTCATGAACTTCATGGTCACACCGTCGCAAGGCTGCTTCAACTTTTCGGATGCCGGCCCCCGTGCGGACATAAACGGTCTGCTGTTCTGGTTTGCCGCCGAGAGCGGGGATACGGGTCTCGTATGGCAGGAGTGCGAGAGGCTCAGAAATGACGTCAGACTGCGGTTCATGGAGCGGCGGATGCTTCCGTTTGCCATACTCTTCGCCTCGAGGTGCGATCTGGACGGGGTGCAGCCGCCGGAGCGCAATTTTTGGTGCGGACGTGGTGCGATGCCTCTGTTCATATACCGCAGCGGCTGGGGGCCGGAGGATGTGTACCTTGCCGCAAAGGGCGGTTCGCCGTCACATTCGCACGCCCATATGGACGGCGGCTCGTTCGTGTACGAGCAGGGCGGTATCCGCTGGGCTGTCGACCTCGGCATGCAGAACTACTACTCTCTTGAGAAGCGGGGCATAAAACTCTTCGACAGCCGTCAGGACGGTCCGCGATGGTCGGTCTTCCGTTTGACGGCAGGTGCTCACAATACGATTACGGTCGACGACGGGCCGTTCCTACGCGACGGCCGGGCCGAGATGACAGCCTTAATAGATACGGACAGCCTGCATGGCGCCGAGTTCGACCTTTCGACGCTGCTTTCCGGCGTCGATAAGGCCACCCGCAGGATAACCGTGGATGCTGCCGGTACGGTGCGGACGGAGGATACGGTGCTGACGGACGGAAGCCGGCGCACGGTACGCTGGACGATGAACACCACCGCCGAGCCTCGCATAATCGATGACCGTACCATAGAACTCGTATCCGGCGGCAGGAGACTTCTGGTAAGGGCCTGTTCCGGACGCAATGTAAGGGCTTTCGTGATGTCGAACGAACCTTCGCACGACTACGATGCCCCGAATCCTGGGACATGCAGGATTGGTTTTACGATGAAGGCTGGTGCCGTCAAGGCGTCGACGTTGGCGGTGGAACTCGTGCCGGTGAAGAATTGATGTCCGGCGGAGAGGCGGAGAAGAGATGAAAAAAGCCTGCTGCGTTCAACGCAACAGGCTTTTTCTCTTTAAGGGTGGAAGATGGGATTCGAACCCACGACCTTCGGAACCACAATCCGTCACTCTAACCAGCTGAGCTACATCCACCATGAAGATCCGTTCCCGAATCGGGTAGCAAAGGTAATACACTTTTCGGTTCCGTCCAAATTTATCGGACTATTTTTTTTGATGCGGCATGCCGTGCCGTGTCAACGTATGGGATTTTTTAGTAACTTTGGCAGACATGAAACCGAAAACTTGAAACCTTGTTTATGAAAAAGATTCTTATAGTACTTTTGTCGGCCATTGCCGTGTCGGCAGCCGCACAACCTAAAATCGTTGCACACAGAGGATTCTACAAGACTCCGGGTTCGGAAGAGAACACCATCTCCAGCCTTGCCAATGCCCAGCGCCTCGGCGTTTACGGTGTTGAGTTCGATGTAAACATGACATCCGACGGTGAGTTGATAGTATTCCATGGACCGAAAATTAATTCGGAACTCGACGCCCAGAAAAATTCTTGGGCCGAGATATCGCAGGTCATACTTAAGAACGGCCACAAGATACCGACCCTGCGCCAGTGGCTCGAGCAGGGCAAGAAGGACCCGAAGACGAAACTGATTCTCGAACTCAAGAAGCATGCAACGCCGCAGCTCGAGACCGAAGCGGCTGAAAAGGTGGTGGCTCTCTGCAAGGAGATCGGCGTGATGGAGCAGATGGAGTTCATCTCGTTCAGCCGTCACGCATGTCGCGAATTCGTGCGTCTGGCTCCGGAAAACTGCATAACATACGTGTCGAGCAACCTCTGGACGAGTGTCGATGCCGAGGTGGCGAAGAAGGAGGGATTCGGCGGACTGTCGTACAATCTCAACGTGATGATGAACCGTCCGGAGATAGTGTCGCAGGCCAACGAACTCGGCATTGCCACAACGTTGTGGATGGTCGAGAACGAGGAGGTCACCGACTGGGCCATAAAGCATGGGGTGACATATATATCCACTGATTTCCCGGATCGCATGAAGGCTTATCTTGAGTCCGTGTCGGCGAAGAAATGACGGATTTTGGATACGGAGGCCGGATGTCTTGCATCCGGCTTTTCTTTTGTGAACGGTTATGAATTTGTGTAATATAATACGAAAAAATAGCAACAACATGTCATAATGCTTTTCTTTTGTTGTTCTATTTTCTTGTTTTTAATTTTTTATTGCTATTTTTGTGAGTTGCGAATGCCTTTTCATGCCATATTCCGGTTGAGAAGTTGCGCATGGGGCGCGTCAAGAGGATAAATTAATAATAAGAACAGATATGCTGGAAGATTTGAAGAAGAAGGTGCTTGAGGCAAACCTCGATTTGGTCAGGCACAACCTTGTTATTCTTACGTGGGGCAATGTCTCGGCAATAGACCGTAAGAGCGGCTTTGTGGTAATCAAGCCGAGCGGAGTCTCGTATGATGAGATGTGCGCAGACGACATGGTTGTCGTTGATCTCGACGGGAAGGTCGTCGAGGGACACTTGCGCCCGTCGTCGGACACGCCGACCCACGTGTCGATATACCGTCATTTCCCCGAAGTCGGCGGTATAGTGCATACCCATTCCACATATGCCACTGCATGGGCGCAGGCGGGTATTCCGATCCCCAACATAGGAACGACCCATTCCGACCACTTCTACTGCGATATTCCGTGTACGGAGGAGATGAGCGCCGAGCAGATCAGGGACTCCTACGAGGCCTCCACGGGCGATGTCATCGCCGACTGTTTCCGGGAGATAGACCCGATGCATACGCCGGCCGTGCTCGTCAAGCACCATGGACCGTTCGCCTGGGGAACTTCCGCTGCGGATGCGCTTCACAATGCCGTGGTACTCGAAGAGGTGGCACGCATGGCGGCACTGTCGCTCTCGATAAATCCGTCAATATCCATGAACCGCAACATCGTGATGAAGCATTACGAGCGCAAGCATGGCAAGAACGCCTATTACGGACAGGTAAAGACAGAGAAGGAATAGAACAACATAATTTATATTAAAACAAAAGCCTTATGAGCAATAAAGTTGAAAATGCGCTTAAGCGCACTACCGACACCAAAGATTTGATTATCGGCGAGGGAACCGTAGCGCGTACCGCCGAGATGTTCCTTAAATTGTTCCCGGGGAAAAAGGCGATAATCGTTGCCGACCTCAATACATGGGAGGTTGCGGGAAAGGCCGTTGCGGCATCGCTCGAATCGGCAAATGTCCCTCATGACGAGCCGTTCATATTCACAGACCCGGAACTCTATGCCGAGTGGAAATACGTAGAGCAGCTCAAGGCACATATGGATGCTACGGACGCCTGCGCAATTGCCGTAGGATCGGGTGTTATAAACGACCTTACGAAATATGTGTCGCACCTTGTCGGCCGCAAGTACATGTGCGTCGGCACGGCCGCTTCGATGGACGGATACACGGCTTACGGAGCATCCATAACCAAGGATGGCAACAAGCAGACCTTCAATTGTCCTGCCCCTTATGGCTTCGTAATGGATCCGGTCATCGCTGCAGCCGCTCCGAAGGAGCTTGCCGCATCGGGATACGCCGATCTCATCGCAAAGATTCCTGCGGGTGCCGACTGGATGTTTGCTGACGTAACGGGCAACGAGAAGATAGACCGTTTCTCGTGGGACCTCGTGCAGGATGGCCTGCGTGAGTCCCTGGCTGCACCGGCTGCCGTACATGCAGGCGATGTCGAGATGACCGAGCGCCTGTCGGAGGGTCTGCTTATGAGCGGTTTCGCAATGCAGGCGCTTCAGTCGAGCCGTCCGGCATCGGGAACCGAGCACCAGTTCTCCCACTGCTGGGACATGGAGAACCTCTGCTTCGAGGGCAAGCATGTGTCGCACGGCTTCAAGGTGGGTATCGGAACGCTGGCCTCCACGGCATCCATCGAGTTCCTTCTCGAGAAGGATATCGCATCGCTCGATGTCGACAAGTGCGTTGCGGCATGGAAGAGCTGGGACGAGCAGGAGCGTGAGGTGCGTGAAATATTCGAAGGCAAGCCAGGACACCTTGCACGTGCATTGAAGGAGACGCGTGAAAAGTATGTGGAGAAGGGTGAGCTGCGCCGTCAGCTCGAGGCTCTCAAGGCTGCATGGCCGACCCTGAAGGAGCAGATACGCAATCAGATAATACCGTTCGAGCAGGTGCGCGAGAATCTGCGCCTGGTCGGTGCTCCGTACGAGCCGGAACACATCGGCGTCACCCGCGAGCGTTTCCGTAAGACATTCACCTATATCCCTTACATGAGAAGCCGCTTTGCGAATATAGATATAGTGTACCGCTGCGGATACATGGATGAGCTTGTCGACCGTCTGTTCGGCAAGGGCGGCGTCTGGGAGGTAAAGTAATCGGGACGCCTTATGGTTGAAAAGACACTGAAATCATTCAAGTACTGGCAGGTGCGCACCATCATCGTGACGATGGTGGGGTATGCGCTCTATTACTTTGTCCGCAAGAACTTCTCGATAGCAATGCCGGGCCTGACGGCCGACTTCGGAATATCGAAGGTTCAGCTCGGACTCTTCCTCACGCTCAATGGCGTGATATACGGACTGTCGCGCTTTGTCAACGGTATCATTTCCGACCGTAACAGTGCGCGTATCGTGATGTCGCTCGGACTGTTCCTGTGCGCCGTGGTGAACATCCTGTTCGGCTGCAGTGACATGGTGGCCGGATGGATTGTCGCGATGGCCTCGCGTTTCGGAGCCGAGCTCACATTTACGGGTGTACTGGTATATTTCATGGGTATAGCCTGGGTGATTAACGGCTTCCTGCAGGGAATGGGAGTGCCTCCGTGTACGAAGACGCTTACGCAGTGGATCCCTCCGAAGGAGCTGGCCACCAAGATGTCCATATGGAACATGTCGCACTCGATAGGCGCCGGCCTGGTGTTCGGACTTTGCGGCTGGTATATCATGCCGCACCTCGGAATCGACATGAGCGGCAATCCGGAGGTGGTGGCCTCCATAGCCTCCAACCTCGGACTTGAGGTGTCCGATCCGAAGGTGATATCGTTTGCAAGCCACTATATGGCATGGCGCTGGTGCTTCATAATCCCGGCCGTCATTGCCTTAATCGGCTCGATAGGTCTGTTCCTGACATTGAAGGACTCTCCGTCGGATGTCGGTCTGCCGGAGGTGGTCGGCAAAAAGAAGGTAATCGTCCGTACGCCGGAGGAGAGCGCCGAGTACAAGGCGTTCATCCGCCGCAAGGTCTTCGGCAACAGGCTTATCTGGACGCTTGCCGCAACCAACTTCTTCGTTTACGTGGTGCGTTTTGCGGCTCTTGACTGGGGCCCGACGCTGCTTACGGAGTCGAAGGGACTGTCGCTTGCCATGGCGACGACGCTCTGTATCGTATTCGAATTCATAGGTGGAAACATCGGAATGGTTGTCGCCGGATGGGTTACGGACCACGTATTCAAGAACAGGGCCCACCGCACATGCGTCTTCTGCATGATAGGAACCATATGTTCGTTCCTGCTGTTCTGGGCGGTTCCTGCCGGTTCGCCGTGGTGGGTGATGATGATTCCGTTCATGTTCATCGGATTCTTCATCTATGGCCCGCAGGCGCTTCTGGGAGTGGCCGCAGCCAATCAGGCCACGAACCGTGCCTCGGCAACGGCCAACGGAATCCTCGGCATATTCGGTTATGCGAGCACGCTGGTTTCCGGAGTCGGTTTCGGATACGTCGCACAGCATTACGGCTGGCATGGCGCATATGTCACCATTCTGGTGATGGCTTTCCTTGGAATGCTCACACTGCTGACCATGTGGAATGCCAAGGCCGACGGCTACGAGGAGGAGAAGGCCGCCTGATGACGGTATGGAGCGGTGCGTTTCAGCGGCGCCGCATAGAGTATGGATAAAACGGGAGAGGTGCAGCCTCTCCCGTTTTGTCTATTTCCATTTCCGGGTCTGGAAGAACAGATACACCACCACTCCGATTACAATCATCACGGCCCATGCCACCGGATATCCGTAGCGCCATTCGAGTTCCGGCATGTACTTGAAGTTCATGCCCCATACGCCCGCAAGGAATGTCAGGGGGATGAATATCGTCGATACGATCGTCAGGCGCTTCATGATGTCGTTCATCCGAAGGTCGTTGTTGGAGATGTAGAGGTCCATGAGCGAGGAGAGCGTCTCGCGGCATATGTCCACGCTCTGCGCAACGTTGGCCAGATGGTCGTTCACGTCGTTGAGGAATACGCGGTTGGCTTTGTGAATGAGAGGCGAGTCTCCGCGGATCATCCTCTGGTACTGCTCCCTCAGCGGAATTGCAGTGCGTTTGAGAACCATGTAGCGGCGCCGCAGTGTCTGTATCTGTATGCCGATGTCGCGGTCGACGGTCGAGGAGAGCAGTTCGGACTCAAGGTCATCGAGATCGTCCCCGATGTTTCGCGCCACTGACATGTAGTTGGCCGCTATGCTGTTCATGAGCACTGTCAGAAGATAGTCGGACTGGCGGGAGCGGAACTTGAGGGCATTGCTGCGTATGGCCTGTATCACGTCGTCGAAGAAGCCGTTGGAACGCTCCTGAAACGTAAGTACGAATGTTTCTCCCTGTACTATTCCGATGTGCAGAACGTCGTCGGCGGTTATCTGTTTAGCTATTATAAGGTTGTAGGTGTCGTGCTCCTCCACCTTGCTCAGGTGCTCGGTGTTGAGTATGTCCTGCATTACGAGGAAATCTATGCCGAAGAAGGTGCATATCCTGCGGATGGTCTCCGTGTCGGAGAAGCCGCATACCTGTAGCCAGTTTATGCGTTTTTGGACAAGTTGCGTCTCGAGCTCGTCGGCCGAACACCCTTCCCACAGAGACATTTCATTGGCATCGTAGCTGCACAGACGCAGGCGTGTCGGTGCGACCGAATCGCCGTTGAACACGAGTTTTTCGCTTAACAGATTGTTTTTCATGGCTTTTATTGTCCTTTTATGGTCGCGTATATTATTCCGCAATGACGGAACTTTCCGAAAGTTATATATTTATTGTGATATTTTTTATATCTTTAATACCGTTAAGCATCGGTTTTGTAACGTTGTGGGACTGTAATGCTGTTTCAATGACACTGCAAAAGATATGAAGAAGTTTTTGTCGTATTTTGTCCCTGTCGTGGTTTGCCTTGCCGTAGGCGGGCTTGCCTCGTACATACAGTCGGGGTCAATACAGGAGTGGTATCCTACACTTGAACGCTCGCCGCTTACGCCGCCGAACATTGTTTTTCCGATAGCCTGGAGCGTCATATACCTGCTTGTCGGGCTGTCGCTCGGATATCTGCTGTCCCGCGGCGACAGGTCGCTAGTAGCGTTGTGGATGCTGCAGCTGTTTGTCAATTTCATGTGGTGCGTTCTCTTTTTCGCATTCCGTAACCCGATGCTGGGCCTGCTCGACATACTACTGCTCGATGTGCTCGTATGCGCATATATCGTATATGCCTACGGCCGCAGCCGTATTGCGGCGTGGCTATTCGTGCCGTATATGTTGTGGCTGATGTTCGCAACCTATCTCAACGGATACATTCTCGTCCATAACGGAGACGGCGGCCGTGAAAGGTGCGCCGTAGCCGCAACACTGTCAGACAACCTTAAAAATAATATTGATATGACTTACACAGTACCTGCGCTTCCATATGAAATGGATGCGCTGTCGCCCGCAATGAGCCGGGAGACGCTCGAATACCATTATGGCAAACATCTCCGCACCTATGTAGACAATCTGAACAGACTGATCGAAGGCACTCCGTACAAGGATATGGAGATCGAAAAGATAATCTGCGAGGCGGACGGTGCCGTCTACAACAATGCCGCACAGACATGGAATCACATCTTCTTCTTCGATACTCTCACTCCGTCGCAGAAACCGATTCCGGCCCGTCTCGAGGAGTTGCTGAAACGTGATTTCGGATCCGTCGATGAGTTTATCGCCAAATTTTCGGAGAAAGCTGTCGGACTGTTCGGTTCCGGTTGGGTGTGGCTCGTGGCCGACGAAGGTGGCAAACTCTCCATTGTGGCGGAACCGAATGCCGGAAATCCGCTCCGCGCCGGACTGCGTCCGCTGCTTACGGTAGACGTGTGGGAGCACGCATACTATATCGACTATCGCAACCGCCGTGCAGACTTCGTGAAGTCGTATTGGAATATCGTTGATTGGGACAAGGTCGATTCACGTCTCGGATAGTCCGGCCTTGACCAATGTTTGCGGCCGCCGGCATACAGGATGCCGGCGGCCGTCTTTTTATTGCGTGGAGTAGCGAAACACTTATACGGTTGCCGTGTCGTTGCGCTCCAGGCATTCGCTTATTTTACGCTGATCGGTATTTGCGCCCCATTCCGAATATATGCGGCAAGCGATATTCCCGTCGCTTCGTTTTATTATATGGATGTATTTGTCGGTTTCATTGCCGCAGCGGTGCAGTTCGCACACTATTTCGTCGTGCAGGAATGATTCCCGCATGAACTTTACACCGACGAATCTCAATGTGTGTGAAGCGACATACTGTTGTGGAGCCGTCTGTGCCGCTATTGCCAGATAACTGCGGTTGCCGACATGACCGTTGAAATCGAGGTCGGAGATGTTTATCTTGTGCGTGACCTGGGATACAAGTTCCGTAGGTTGGGGAAAATCCTGCCTGCGGTGTGCCCCGAGCGCAAGTTCATCGCACACGGAGAGTTGCGAGGCGAAGGCGTCGCATGCCGTGATGCGCTTGGTGGAGTGCACAACGGTGTTCCAGCAACTGTTGCCCGAAGCGAATATGCGTCCGTGGTTGTTCCGCAGCCTGAAATCGACATACAGTCTCAACGTCGTAACTTCGCTAATCCATACCTCTACCTCTATGTGCTCCGACCACAGAGGCTTGTCTCCCGACAGTTCGACATTGAAGTCGGAGATGACCCACATTATGTCGCGGTCGGCCAGGTCGAAGGCTGCAAGGTGATGCTTGGCAAGATAGAGCGCGAAACAGTCCTGGAAATAGCACAGGACCGAATGTATGGTTATCCGATAGTCTGTGTCTATATCGGCTGCCGTAACAACGTATTTTCTCGAAAACCGGTTCATGAATGACATTTTAGAACGGAAACAAAATTACAAAACATGGAGCGGGTCTGTTTGTCCGTTTTGGCGTAATAAACGTTCGTAACGGCACATGTCAGTCCGGTTTTCATATCCCAATATCGTGCCACAGAATACAATGGTATTATGTCTTATACGTTTGTCGTTGCCGGTGTGGGCGCAAACGAACGGTCCCTGCAGTATTCCTGCAGGGACCGTTTCATGCTTACAGACCGGTATCCGGTTGAAGATATGTTCTTATGTCAAAGTGGTATGCCCGGCTGGCTATCGCTTGGCGGACGACAGCTTCAAAACCTTGTCACAAACCTTTGATTTTTTGCCGAATGCGGAGCTCTTCGACTTCTCCGACAGTTTGATGGCGGTGCTCAGGTTGCGAGGCTGTACGCTTGCCGAGGCCGAAGAGGCCGAGAACATCATTCCCGTGAAGTTGACCTTGACGGAGATGTCGCCGGAGGTTGCGTCGATGTTCACCGTGTACATCATTGTCATGTCGTCACCGGATACGGACATCGTTCCGGATTCGAGCAATGCATACTGCTTGATCTCCCATGACTCCTCATCGAGTTTGCCGAAGAACGAAGGGTTGAGCGATTCCGTTATGCGGCCTGCTATCACAGTACGGGCTTCGTTCGTGTTGTTGATGGTGTATTCTCCGGCGATTGCCTCTCCGTGAGGCATCCAGAGATCGATGTAAACCTGTTCGAGAGACTCGTAGTCGCTGAGTACCATCGTAACCTGGTCGAGACCCTCCTTCAGCTCTCCCCAGTTGGAGTAGAATGCCGAAGTTGAGAAACCGAGTGTCGTATCCACGTCGCCCTCGATTGTCGACGAAGGATTTCCTTCGAAATTGAACTTGTACTCTGCTATGTCGGTGGTGATGCCGTCGTTGTATCCGGCTGCAATCACCACATTCTCGCCCACGGCGGCGTTGAGGATCATGCTCTTGGATGCAGGTCCGGTCACGAGGTTGCTCTCGAGGGCATCGTCCTCGATGTAGCTGGTGATCAGATCCTTGACAGCTTCATCGGCCGAAGAGTTGAAGTATGTCTGATAGTCATCTGCGGAGAGATGTGCCCAGACGTAAGCCTCGTTTGCCGATGGAGTTACCGTAAGCGTGTATGTTGCCGGGTCATATGCTATGTCGAACGTCATGTTTGAGTGTTCGACATCGATAGTCTCGAACTCGCCTATTACGAACACCTGTGTGGTGGCCTTTCCCTGGAGGTCCATTCCGCAGGCCCATACGCAGTACTCCGTGAGCGGGTCGAGTCCTTTGTATACATACGATTCGGAACCTTCGCTGACGACATAGTTCTGTACGAATTCCTCCATGGAGGCGACATTTCCGAGCTCGATGTTCTGCTGTCCGATTGCCTAAATCTGCATCTCGAGCCTTTCTATCATCCCTTCGCGATCGTTGTCGAAGTCGGCTATGAATACATCTTTCTCCATGATGTCGAAATAGTAGTATCCGGAGTAATCGCTTTCGGGCGTGATGATTAGCGTAGCCATGGAGGCCGATACCGTAGGCGCTTCACATGTGAACGGAGCATCCGGATCAGGACCGAAGCTGCCTCCTTCCGGGGCCTCGGCCTTTTCGCATGAAGATAGCATTCCCGCTGCGGCAAGCATCAGAAAACCATGGGAGAATACTTTTGCAAATGATTTGGTAAAGTTCATAGCCATTTGAGTTTGAATGAAGTGTTAGACAATGAGTTTTGATGTAAAACAAAGCGTCTAAAATGGTCGAAATGTCGCATCTTATTGCTGTTTTTATGCATATTTTATGTTGTTTTATTGCATTTATGTCTGAAATATGCATTAATAAAAAAGGGTTTCCGCTTCATAGCGGAAACCCTTTTGAGCAATTGGCCCGGATACTTTATTTGATTTCGATCCTGCGCTCTGCCGGAACCTCTTTTGCCTCCACCTTCTTCGGAAGGTCGATGGTAAGGACGCCGTGCTTGATGCAGGCTTCGATTTTGTCCTTGTCGACATTCTCCGGGAGTGCGAAACTCTGGCGGAACGAACTGTACGAGAACTCGCGGCGAAGGTATGTGCCCTTCTTGGCGTGCTTGTCGTCCCCTTTCTGCTCGTTTTCGGTGTGCTTTTCCAAAGAGATTACCAACTCGTCGTGTGCGTTTACATGAACGTTGAAATCCTCCTTGGTCATACCCGGAGCAGCGATTTCAATGCGGAAATCCTTCTCGTTCTCGATAATGTTCACGGCCGGTGAAGAGAGCCTGTTGGCCCTGTTTACAACCCACTCGTCACCGAAGAAATCGTTGAACAGACTCGGTAACCAATTCTGATTTTTCATTACTGGCATCATAATTTTGTCCTCCTATGTTTTTTTGTTAGTCTTTATAATTCCCGGAATCCGGATCATTTCCGGCTTCCGACCGTATTACGGACAAACTGCGTGCCAAGGCCAGGAGTGTGAAATGTTGTCTTATGTTGTCACTGTTTGTCACTGACGTGGCGGACAAAGTGTCGCTTGCGGTGACAATACGTCATCTTCCGAACAAAACGATGCCGGCAGAATCTTGGAGTTCTGCCGGCATCGCTTGCCGATTATATACTTGCGGCGGAGCTATTTCATCGCATTGATGAGCTTGCGAGGGTAGTTGGTGCAGATTGCCTTCAACTTGCCCTTCTGGGATGTGTAGTACTGTATGTCTGCATCCGTGTCCACGTTGAAGACGCTCAACTGTATTCCGAGGTTGTAGAACTCGTCTATCGTCCGTTTGCCGCTTTCATTACCGCTTTTGCTGATGTATTCGATGGAGAGATTGGCCCACGTGTAACCTTTGGAGTTATAGGTTTGTGCCGATGAGTTGGACATCCATCCGATAGGGATGTTCTCGGCCGTTGCCAGTCCGAACGATGACGCCATGACTGTCGAATTGCCGGTGCATATGAACTCCACGAAGTTCTGTGCCCCTTTCTCCTTGATTATCTCACAGGCCCGGCGGCATGCCTCTATCGGATATTGAGGCAGCGATGACGGTGAGGTTATGTTCTTTATGTCGAGCCACAGTTTCGTGCAGCTTCCCGGTGCCATGACTGCGTCGATGTACTCGGCGAGTGTCGGAATCCTCTCTCCGTTTGGCAGCGAACCGGCCGCGCGTATCTCCTCTACGGTCGCCTCCCATGGGTGCAGGCCGTTTATCTTGCACTGGCTGTCGGCATGTGCCACGATGACATCATTGTCGGCTGTCCAATAGATATCGCATTCGGATGCATAGCAGCCGAGTGTCATCGCATATTGCAGTGATGAGATGGAGTTGTCCGGAGCAGCTGTCGTGCCGGCCTCAGTCGAACCTCCCCGGTGTGCTACGATCATGTTGCTGCATGGACCCGGTTGTTTCGGCGTATCCGTGCCTCCGCCACCGCCTCCCCACGAAGGCTGTCCCTGTGGGTCCTCTTTGCTACAACCGGCAAATGCCAGTGTTGCGGCTGTCATCAGGAGGAGTGATAGTGTTCTCAATGGTTTCATGGAATCTGTTGTTTGTATTATGTTGTAAAGTTAATCGTTTTTTGTCTAATGTCGTCGTAAATTTTCCATGATTTCATCCTTATGATGAATGTTGATCATTTATCCGGCTCCATCGGCGTGTCATATAACGGTTACGGGGCCCGGAAATGCCGGGCCCCGTTGGCCGTGGAGGAAATTACTTCCTGTAGTTCTTCACGCAACGGAATGCCACGATGGCCTGTCCGTTGTCGAGGTTCGCCATCTCTATCGAGGTGACGGAGTTGTTTATCATCACGTTGATTCGGAATGCCGCGGCATCGGAGTATATCAGCGGAACCCAAGTCTGGCAGCGGGTGCCGTAGCACTGGTATCCCTGCGTCATATAGCGCCATCCGAGAGGATAGTAGTTGAATCCGAACTCTTCGGCTCCGTCGGATATCGCTCCGCCGGTCCAGTTGGAGTTTCTCAGCCATGCTGCGAAGTTGCCTATTCCGCGCGCCGATACCGGAGTGTCTCCCGATGACGTCGAACCCGATGTGGAGGTGAGCTGCTTGTACGTAACCTGGTCCTCGCGCATAGGGTAGGTGTGTCCCGGGGAGGCCTGGCTTGCGGCATATGCTATGTCAATCCAGTCAGCCGCGTTGGCGATGTGCCAGCCGTAAGGGCATATACCCTGAATCTGCCATGTGAGCGTAGGGTGGTTGGCCTCGTCGACGTCATTGTCGCCGGTGAAGGTGGACTTGTCGGTGTGCTTTATGTACTCTACCGTAAAGCGGTCGCCCAGCGCATCCACAACCTCGCAGCCCTCGGTCCAGCCTGCAGGCAGTGTCTCATATCTCGAGTATCCGATTCCGAATCGCGGCGTACCTACGACCATCTCCTCGAATGTGTAGATTCGGCCGTGTTCGCTGGCTCCGGAGAGTGCGCCTCCAATCTCGGCAGACTCGTAGTTCATGTTCATGTTAGGGTCGTTCCACGACGTCGGGAAGTTGGCTGCAGCATATCCTCCGGTTCCTGCGGCTCCTACACCCGTTGCCGAAGGAATCATCGCTGAACCGAGCTTCGGATAGATGTCGCCGCCGTCCCAGCGCACGAACTCTACCATCCATGTCTTCATCGAACCGTCGCGGGCGATGTAGGACTTGGTCTTGTAGTTCGCAACCTCGCTGTCAGGCATGCAGTTGGCCGTCGTAATGCGGCTCCACGTCCATGTCATGTCGTTGAAGTTGAGGGTTATCAGACGGCGTCCGTCGATGTCGATCTCCGGTCCGGCAGGAGCGCTGGCCTGCTCGTTGGCTATCTCCACGATGCTGCCGTCGGCGCCCAGTGCATAGCATGGATAGGTGAGCGTCCTGGAGTTGTGGTTGATCATGACGGTGTTGGTGCCGTCCGTGCTGTTCATGAAGTATGCGTCTCCGAAGTATATGCCCTTCTCACGCTTGGTGAGCTGTATGGCGTTCTCGATCGGAATCTCATCGCACGACGGTCCGTACATGTAGTAGTAGTCGTCCATCGAGAGCTGCGTGACAGGTATGTCGAGTCTTGCCTTGCTCGTCTCGTCGGTTCCTACGATTATGGAGAATACGGCCGTACGTATGTTTTCACGGTCGGTCCACTCCTTGGCCTTCAGCTTGACCTCGCCCGAGTGGTCTGCCTCCCAGGTGAGCCAGTCGGAGCTTATGTCGTCGTAGGTGGCCTCGAAGTCGTATACCTCACCCATGTTGGTGGTGTAGAGAATGGTCTGCTCTCCGCCTGCAGCAACGAACTCGACGTTCTTCGTCTCGGACGATACTGCCGCATCGGCCTTCTCGCCGAGCTGCATGAATTCGAACGGAATCACGCTGCCGTCCCCTACGTGTATGAGCAGGTTGAACCAGCGGCGGTATTCGGTATTCGGCTTTACGCGGATCTCGATTCCTGCTTCGGATACGGTGGTTATGCTGCCGTCCCATGTGTCGGAGAAGTCGGACGTTACGGTCGTAGGATTGACCTCTACCCAACTCTTGTCACCCTCGACGGAGGCCTCCCAGCCTAAATCGACGAGCTTCGAACCTTGTGCGACGACCACTACGCCGACATAGCTTTCGGCGCCGGACTCCGTCAGACCCTCGGCCGTAAACGTAACCGGTGCGGGCGAAAGCGAAACGCGTGTGGCGGTATCCATTCCGTCCGTATCATCCTTCATGCAGGATACGGCCAGAAGCGCCAGCGCGAGTACTGCGCATTTGGTGAATTTGAAATATCTGGTATTCATTTCATTGTTGTTTTAGGTTGTTTCACATTAACTCCATCCCTCGGTCTGTTCGAGTTTGTTGTTCTTGTTGCGGGCGGATGCGGAGATCGGCCACAGCAGGATGTTCACACGGTTTTTGTCAAGTCCCGGGTTGTAGTCCCAGATCTTGTCGAGACGTATGAGGGCCCACCATATCACTCCTTCGCAAGGGAACTCCAACAGATACTCGTCTGCCAGGGCCTGGCGTACGGCTTCGGCCGACGTGTCGGTATAGAAGTTCTCCTTTCCGTATGCACGCTTGGCTATTATGTTCAGCGATGCGAGTGCTCCGGAGTAGTTCTTCTGGTAGTACTTGAGCTCGGCATCCATCATCACCGCGAGTGCGTAGCGGTAGTAGAGCAGGTCGCAGTCGCGTACCATCACGTCACCCGACATGTCGCCGAGGAACTTGTTCGGCCATGTGATGTTTTCGCCTTCGGCGCCGTAGTCGCCGTCACCCATGTTGCAATCCACGCGCATGTCGCCGTTGATGTTCTTGCTGGCGCGCAGCAGGTCAACGAAGTTCTGCGAGTAGCTCCACCATTGCGTGGCGATGATCGGAACAGGGTTCTGACGGTACGACGAAGCGATGAGGTTGCTCGGGTAGCAGTAGTAGATGTAGTATCCGCCGGTCAGACCTTCGTTCTGGTCGTTCTCGAGTGCGAATATCACCTCGGTGTTGCGCTTTTTGTCGCGAGAGAAGACGTCTGCATAGTTGCTCAACAGCCTGGTCGGCGTTATGCCTATCTCGTTGAGCGCCTCCTCTGCCATGTCGAGGTATGTGTCGCCGCCGTTCTGCTGCGTGTACATCCACAGGGCGTATTCAGCCTTGAGCATGTTGACAGCGTCGGCCGTTGCGAAATACTTGTCCGTGCCGAGATACTGTTTGTTGTCGAGAGCGGTCTGTATGTCGCGGCCTATCTGTGCGTATACCTCCGCCTTCGGCGTTCTGGTAGGATAGGTCTCCGGCTGGCTGATGGACTCTATCGGCTGCAGGTTGAGAGGTACGTCACCCCAGAGCCTTGCTGCCCAGAAGTAGCAGTATGCACGGGCGAATGAAGCCTGTCCTATTGCGAATCCACGTTCGTCGTCCTTCATCGGGACAACCGGCGCATATTTCAGAACGGCGTTCGCCTGGTCGATTGCCGTATAGAGTTTGGACCAGTTGGTAGAGGTCGTCGCTGCACTCATTGTGCTGCTGCGCACGTCTATCATGTTTCCGTTCTGTACGCGCGAGATAAGGCTCGGCCCCCACATGTAGTCACCGACACGTGCCTCTCCCCAGTAGAACATGTTTATTTCGTCCTGTATGAAGTTCTCGCGGATTCGGTAGTAGATTCCATATGTGGACAACGTTACGTCACTGGCATCCTTCCACATGTTGCTTGCCGAGAGCTGGTTGTCCTGCATTATGTCGAGGTCGCCGTGGCAGGCGGTCATCGCCAGACCGGCAACTCCGATAAGTGCGAATTTTATGATTCTGTGTTTCATATTCTTCTTTGTCTTTTATATATCAGTGTTGCCTGCATCAGAATGTTATCTTGAGGTTGAACAGCACCTTGCGTGTAGCCGGCGCGATGCTTGAGTTGGCCGAAGCACCGGTCGATACAACGGAGTACATGCTGTCGTCTGCACCGGTACCCATTCCCGTCTCCGGGCTTATAGATCCGCTGACTGCAGTCCAGTAGAAGAGGGTGTTTCCGGTAATACCCACGGTCAGTTTCTTCATGCCGAGCTTGCGCACCCACTTTTCAGGCAGGTCGTAGAAGATCGATACGTCACGCAGACAGAGGTAGTCGCCGCGCTCAACGTTGAAGTCGGATATACGCGAGAAGTTACGGTTACCGTAGTCCGGGTCGTTCGGGAAGAAACGTGCGTACTTCGCGTTGGTGTCACCCGGATAGCGCCAGCAGTCGTAAACCATCTTGTCAAGGTTGGAGTTGCAGTTTCCGAGCGTGTTCTGGAAGAAACGCGACTTCATGTAGTTGTATACGGAGTGTCCGAGAGCGAAGTCGAAGTATACGGAAAGCGTCAGTCTCTTGTAGCGGAAGGTGTTCAGGATTCCTCCGACCGAATGAGGCATCACGTTTCCGAGCAGGAACATATCCTCTGCATCGATCTGCTCCTTGCCGTCTGCCGTAAGGGCCGAACCCTGGCGGTTGCACCACTCATAGTCACCGATGTCCTTGCGTCCGGCGATCGACTGTCCGTCGCTGCGGCGGTATCCGTGCGACTGGGTGTCGTAGAGGGCTGCGTCAGCCTCGGCCTGCGACTGGATGATATGGGAAATCTTGTATCCGTAGATGCGGCCGAGCTCCTCGCCGACTGCGGTTCCGCCGAAGCGGTATCCGCTTTCGCTCATCGTGTATCCGCCGATA
This sequence comes from uncultured Alistipes sp., assembly GCA_944322005.1. GTDB lineage: Bacteria > Bacteroidota > Bacteroidia > Bacteroidales > Rikenellaceae > Alistipes. Next base: position 40,630 of record CALUNL010000004.1, on the reverse strand, counting down.
CGCCATGCATCCTTGCCGTTGATGTCGGTGTACTTGTACTCGTCAGGCAGCGAGAGCACGCGGTTGCGGTTGTAGGAGTATGTGATGTCGGTTGTCCAGGTGAAGTTCTTCTTCTGGATGTTGACCGACGAGAGCTCAACCTCGAATCCGTAGAAACGCACGCTTCCGACATTGGCCTTCATCGAACCGAGCGAGCCGGTGTCAGGCAGTGTGATGGACATGAGCATGTTGTCCGTACGCTTGTTGTAGTAGTCAACAACCAGACGGAGTCTGTCGTTGAACATTCCGAAGTCCAGACCTACGTCCAGCTGCGTTGTGGTCTCCCATTTGAGATCCTTGTTCTGCATGGCCGACGGCAGGATGGTGGACTGTCCGTTGTAGATGTTTCCGGTGTCGAATGCTCCGTATGCGTCGTAGAGGCCGATTCCGTTGTTACCTGTTTGTCCGTACGATACGCGGAGCTTCAGGGTGTTGATCTTGCTCGAGGATACGTTCCAGAACGGCTCTTCGGAGATTACCCATGCAGCCGAACCTGCAGGGAAGTATCCCCACTGGTTGCCCTTGGCGAATTTCGACGAACCGTCGGCACGTACGGTAGCCGAGAATATGTAGCGGCCTCCGTAGTCATAGCTTGCACGTCCGAAGTAGGATATGAGGCATTCGCGGGTGTCCTTGTTGGATGCGGTGAAGTTGACGCCGGAGTCGAGGATAGGCACCTTGTCGGACGACGAACCGGTCGAGTTTGCGGTCAGGTACCAGTAGTGCTGCATCATGTAGTCGTAGCCGGCCGTGATGTCTACATGGTGCATGTCCTTGAAGGTCTTGTTGTAGTTGAGATATGCCGTGAAGTTGTCCCTCAGGGTCTCGGTTCTGGTCTCTGTCGTCGAACGGGTGGAGGATATGTAGCTTGCATATGCATAGTAGCTTCCTCGGTAGTTCACGTCGTTTATCGCGTATTGTGCCGTTGCGGTAAGACCGTCGATGATGGTCCACTTGAGGTTGAAGTTTCCGGTCATGCGGCTGTATGCCATTTCACGGTCGAAATACTTCTCGTAGTAGGCTGCCGTCTGCTGGTTGACGTTGGTTCCTCCGGTTACCATGTTGCCCTGGTCGTCGTAGTCGCGATGCGTAGGAGCCATCATGATGCCTCGGCCTATTGCGTTGAAGTAGTTGTTTATGAGCGGATGCTTCTTCGAACGGGAAAGGTCGAATGTGGTGGATGCCTCGAGATTCTTGGTGATCTTGAACGAGGTGTTTCCGTGCATCGTGAAGACGCTGTAGTCGCTCATTGCAACCATTCCTCCGTCGCTCATGTAACTTGCGGAAGCTGCATAGCGGAGCTTGTCGTTACCGCCGTTGACGCCTACGTACTCCTTGTGCCAGAGTGCATTGCCGAACCAGTCGTTCTGGTAGTTGCGGTCGGTGAATATTATGACCTTGCTCGGGTCCAGAGGGTCGTTCATCCACTGGTATCCTGCCGGAACCTCCTCACCCGGATTCAGGTAGCGGGTGGTAAAGGTAGAACCCGGCGAGATGTTGCCGGTACCGGCTGCATTGGCTCCCGACAGCACGGTAAGTGCATTCGGACCCTCGGCGATTGCCGGACGTACGAACGATATGAACTCGCGCGAGTTCATCAGGTTCCATTTGCGCGAAGGGGATTCCCATCCGACCTGTCCCTCGAATACGATCTCCGGACCCTGATGTGCGGAACCCTTCTTGGTGGTAATCAGGATTACACCGTTGGATGCACGGGCTCCGTAGATACCGGCCGATGCAGCGTCCTTGAGCACCTCTATGGACTCGATGTCGTTCGGGTTGATGTCGGCCATGTCACGGGTGATTCCGTCGACGATGACTATCGGGTCGTTGGAGAGGGTGATGGACGAACCGCCTCGGATGAGGAATCGCGGCGACTCTCCGGCTATGGTGTTGTTCGATGCGACGCGCATGCCCGAAACCTTTCCTTTCAAGGCATCTCCGATGGAGGTAACCGGTGCATTGGATATCTCCGAGCCGTCGATCTTGGAGATTGCCGTGGTAAGCGTTCTTCTAGACTGCGTACCGTAACCGACAACGACTACCTCGTCCATGAACAGCGGCGTCTCCTTCATGCTGATGTCGATGTTGCTGCGCTGTCCCACCGGCTCCTTGATCTCGTCGTATCCTATATACGAGAATACGAGCATGTCACCCGGACGGGCATCTATGCGATATACTCCCTCGCTGTCGGTAGTCGTTCCGATGGTTGTACCTTCAATCCATACCGTGACTCCCATGAGAGGTTTGCCAGATGCGTCGTTAACCCGGCCCTGAATGTGTACCTGGCTCTGTTTTTCAGTGTTCTTGGCAACCTTTTTTGATACAAGGATGCTCTTGCCGTTGACCGTACACTGTACGTTCTGGCCCTTGAAGATTTCATCGACCACACTCTGCAGATCAGCATTCTCCGCGTTGATGGACACGGATGCCGACATGTCTACATCGTTGGCCTTTACTGAAATCGAATAGCCCTGTTGCCGCAGTGCGAGTATCGCCTGCTGAACCGTTGTGTTCTGCAACTTCAGGCTTACTTTCTGTGCATGCGCCGTTATCGGAATCGCCGACATGGCACACAACACCGCGATTGCCGCGATCAGCCGCATTCGCGTGAAGAGTAGAAGTTTGATTTTCATGTAGTTTAGGTTTTTGTAGATTTAGGTTATTGGGGACGCCGGTTCCCGACGGGCGTCATATGTTTTCAATCGTGTTTTGTGGTGGGGAGGGATTACGTCCGACCTTTTTTGTTCTTGTAAAAATGTATGGTATCGCCGCTTCTCTTATAATATAGGTTTCCGTTCAGTTGCAATGCCGACAGTATCTGCTCGAGAGACTCGTTGTTTACGAATGCGGAGTAGTAGCGCTCGTTGCCGAGCTCGGAATCATCTATTACTATGTGCACGTCGAATGTGCGCTCGAGTTGTGAAGCTATGTCGAACAGCCTCGAGTTTATGAACGTAAGGTTGTTTCCCTCCAGACCTGGGGTGAATGTACCTTTCGGGAATCTGACTGTTGAAAGTTGCCCGGAGCGCTTGTCGAGCTTGACGAGTTCGCCTGGCATGACCCTGACACTGCAGTTGTTCTCGAGGTTTTTCGTGCGCAGGTCGATTGAACCGTCGAGCAACGCCACCTCCACCTCGCTGTCGTCTGCATATGACCGGACGTTGAACGACGTGCCGTGCACGAGTATGTCGATGTCGTTGGCCGAGAGTACGAACTCGCGTTCCGCATCGCTGGCTATGTCTGCATATGCCTCTCCGTACAGGAATATGCGGCGCTCGTCGCCTGAAAATTCGGCCGGATATATCAGCCTGCTGCCTGAGTTGATTGTGATTTGTGAACCGTCAGCCAGTTCTACGCTGCGTGTCTGTCCGTATGCGGCCGAAGCCTCGAGCCACACGGTCTCTTTTGTGTTGGCGGACATGACGGCATATGTGAGTGCGCCGGCTGCAACAGGAAGTGCAAATATTGCGGCGACACGCAATATCCTTTGCCATGCGGCATGGCGGGTCGATTTGGAAAAGTTTCTTCTGCGTATTTTCTCCTTCGTGTCGGAGTACGCCTTGTCGCTACCGTCGAGCGACAGATGCGGGCGAAGAGAGTCCCAATACTCTTCCAGCGCTTCGTCTTTCTCTTTGCGGTCGGTCGTGGCATCGAACCATTCGAAGAAGTCTTTTTTAATGTCTTCGGGTTGGTTCTCGCCAAGATAGCGGTCTATGATCTGCCTTATTCTCGACATGCGGGTTCGTTTTTCGTGTGCGTTCTAATATTAAGACACATGAAACCCGATTTACACCCAATCGGAACAGCAAATTTTTATGAAAAAAACAGCGCGGGAGCAATGCCCGTACAATAAAAGACCGCTATTGCATGAAGAAGAACATGGCGAAGATGGCCAACGCTTCCCTCAACTCCTTAAGCGCCAGCGAAAGATGGTTCTCCACGGTCTTCTTGGATATGTGCAGTATGTCGGCTATTGACTGGTTGTCGAGACCGTGATATCTGCTCATCTCGAATATGAGCCGTCTCTGTTTCGGCATGCGGTTTACCACGAGGCGGATGAACAGCGCCTTTTCCCGGGCATAGTATTCGTTCTCGATCTCTGTCCCGGAGGCCGATTCGGAATAGTCAGAGACGTGCTGGTCCAATTCCGACACGTACTGCAGATTGGCGCTCCTGCGCAACTTGTTCAATGCCGCATTACGTGACATCCTGTATATGTAGCCGGTGAGAGAAGTAACGTGGTCGGGAAGCATCTCCCTCCGTTCCCATATCTTGACAAAGATGTCTTGTGCGATATCTTCGGCGTCGCTCTGTTCCTTGACTATGCATGTTATGAACGTCAGTACTTTCGGATAATATATGTTGAACAGGGCTCTGAACGCGCCCTCCTCGCCCATTGATATCTTTTCTGTCAGTATCTTTTCGTAGTCGGTATTCATATCTGCCTTATGCGTCAAGAATCGTGAATGTAAAATTATTAAATTTTAATTTTATATTGCAAAATTATGGCAAATATCTTTGTTCGTAAGGACGCCGTAAATACCGGGAAAGTACTTGGCCGACAATGACTGATGCAGCACAAGTGATTGTCCCTCACAATATTTTCATTGCAATGATTGCGCATGCTTCTGCGTCGGCCATGGCGTTGTGATGCCTGGTCAGGTCATAGCCGCATGCGGCGGCTACGGTCGGCAGCCGGTGGTTGGGCAGTGCCCGCCCGAATGTGCGGCGCGAGGCTGTGCAGGTGCATTTGAACGGATATTCCGGATATGTCATTCCGTATGATGCGAATGCGGAACGCAGGCACATTTCGTCGAAGCGGCTGTTGTGGGCCACAAGTGTCAGCGAGCCTATCGCCGGCGCAATCTCCTTCCATACCTCGGGAAATTCAGGGGCGTCGGCCGTATCCATATGTGTGAGTCCGTGCACGGATGTGTTGAAGCGGCTGTAGAAACACGGCTTTGGCCGTACCAGCCTGTATATCTTTTCGGATATGATGCCGTTGCGCACTACGACGACCCCAATGCTGCATATGCTGCATGGTTCTCGGTTGGCTGTCTCGAAATCTATCGCTGCAAAGTTGTCCATTGCGTAATTTTTCGCGTCTCAAAAATAATCAAAAAAATGGCTTGTTTTTCAACCGCCTGTTTGTAGAAAAACGACTGAAAACAGGAGAAGCATACAGAAGCTGTAAATGTGCTTGTATATATTTGATTACAAGTATTTTGCAATATAGTCGCGCACGCGCGGAAAGGGAGATGCGGTTAAAAAAATGTTAATATTTTGTGTTTTCATACAATTATTAAAAAAATTTTTTTTGTATTTTTGGGCGTAGAAAATGATGTATTTTGTACCCGAACATTTAAAAACTCCAAACTATTAAATCAAATCTTATGAAAGGTATTTTACGTTATTTGAATGTCGTTGCCATTGCCATTGTTATGGGATATGCAATGACGGGATGTGTGAAGGATGATGGCGGGAGCGTGACTGTCCCTGAGCTTTCGGCCGAGTTGGTTTCGGCCTCTTCCACGACTGCCGACATAACGCTTACCACGACCAAAATCGTGGAGGCTGCCTATGTGGCATACAAGGCCGGTGAGGCAGAGCCGGAACCGGCGGTTGTCTTCGCTACCGGTACCAGAGGTATCGCTTGTAAGGACGGTGATAACGCCGTAACCGTAAAGGGACTCGATCCTCTCAGCGATTATGTGGTTTATTTCGCAGGTATAACCGATTCCGAAGACTATTATTCGGAGGTTGCTTCGGTGGCTGTTGCAACTGTCGATTTCTCGGAGGACCTGTCCGTTTTCGATATCGACTACGACAGTTTCAAACTGCGCCTGAAGCTGCCTGAGAGCATTGCCGAGAACGGAAACGTCGTTAAATGGGGACTTACGGATATTGTAAACTATGTATCCAACTCCATGATGTATTCCGATGCTGACATGATGAACCTCAGCGACGAGGTTTATCATAACTACATCACCGAGACGACCACTTTCAATTTTGATTACGACAACTCACTTGTCCGTGATGAAAGCGGTAATCCTGTAGAGGATGATATTCAGGGCGGATATCTTTATTACTATGACCCGATCGTTCCGGGCGGAAAGTACAAGGTGATGTTCGGAGAGTTTGCCGAAGGTGAGCATCCATGGGGCTTCGGACAGGGCTATTACAGCCCGTTGTTTGATCAGGAGTCATATTGGAGCGACATGTATTCCGGTATTGATGTCAGTGACCAGTCCAAATACTGGAGCGGTTTTTACCAGTCGACTGTTGTGACTGCCAAGGCGCCGGAGACATTGGAGGCCGATCTCGGCATTACCATGAATCTCCGTCCGAACGGAGGTGTCGTATCCATTGCCCCGGATGACAATGTGGCTGTATTCTGCTATGTAATTCTTGACGAGAATACATACAACTATGTCCTTACGATGCTGGACAACGACCCTGCCAACCTGCAGTGGTATATGACAACTCCTGGCGCGATGTACACCCTTTATGTCAACTCTTCGAGAGAGCCGGTGGACATCGTCCTCGAGGATAATTTCTACATCGACAAGGAGGCTACATATTACCTGTTCGTAACGGCAATGGGTAATGACGAGGGTACGACGCAGCTCTACTACTCCGAGGCGTTCCAGATGCCGGATCCTACCGAGCCTGCTCCGACCGTTGAAGTTACCGCCATCGCAAACCCGTCCGGCGAGGAATCGCCTTACGAGGTGTGGTTCAATGTCAAGAGCCCTACGAAGGATGCGTACTCCGGCATGTATGCTTGCAACTACAAGCGTGAATGGGAGAGCAGTATCTCCGGAGGTTACACCGAGTCCGACCTTATCGAGCGCGGATACAGCCTCACCAGTGAGGAGATCGCTGCAATCAATTCCGACGAGGGTCTGAACATACCGTTCTCGTCCCGCGAGGATTCAGAGACTTACCTCGGCGTAATGGTTTACAATTACGAGGGCACTGCAAGCGAACCGTCTTGGGCAAAGAACAGGACCATACAGGAGCCTGCGGCTACTCCGGTAACCTCCGAGCTCTTCACATCGCTGCTGGGCGAGTGGACCGCTTCCGCAACGATATCCTACAAGAGATACATCGGTGTCGTAGAGGGTTATGAGGATGTAACCGAGACGAAGACCTGCAAGGTTGTCATAGGAGATGTAGGTTATGAGGCTACGCTTCCGGAGGAGGTATATCAGCGCTACTACGAGAATACTCCTTACAAGACCAAGGAGGAGGTTGATGCTGTGTATGAAGTGTTCAAGGCATCGGTAGATCTGTTCAACCAGAAGACCCGCAACCAGAACCGCCTGCTCTGCCAGGGCCTGTCGATGGAGGTTGTAACCTACAGCGACTATCTTGAGTATGCATCGCCGTACGACCTGTTCATCTCTGAGGATTATAACGGATTCGACAGCGAGTCTCCTGTATTTGACTTCGGTCCGAAGTGGTACCTCCAGATTGCAGCCGACGGTTCCGTATCAGTTCCGTTCAATGTAAACAAGTTCACTCCGCTGACATATTGGAATAAATATGAGTACCATCTTGTAGGTGCAAGCAGCGAGGCTTCTCTGCCGTACATTGTCGAGAACAACAAGGCGGAGACGGGATACTTCCCTGCAGAGGTTTCGTCCGATGGCAATACAATAACCATCAACCCTCTTGTTTACAACGATGTGACATACTATCTCAATCCTGGACGTTTCTACTATAACGTGTACCAGTTCTCGTCAAGGATTGTTACACCGCTTACTCTGACCAGAGGCTGGACGGGAGATGATAGCAGTGAGCAGGCTGCGGCCGCATTTGCAAATGCCCTCAGAATTGCCGATCCTGCAAGCCTGATGTCGCTCTACAAGGTTACCCCTGTAACCAAGGCCAAGAGCAGGACGATCATGCCGACGAAGGCGCCTGTCGCACACAAGCAGGTAAAGGCTCGTCTGTTAACTGCAGAAGAACTCAAGGCCAATGTCAAGTCGCTGGCCGAGAAGAGGTACGGCAAACGTTAGCTTACCGATACTGATAAACCGGGCAGAAACTCTCCGAAAGGGGAGTTTCTGTGCGGTTTTATCGGCTTTGAAGTTTTGAACTTTCATAACCGATTAAATTTGATGGATATATGAAGAAATTGTTTTTTCTTTTGTGTTCTGTGGCGGCATTTTCCGCGGTCTCGGCACAGTCGCTTCCGGACGTCAAAATAGAGAATGTCGACGGAGAGATTGTATCGACCGCTTCGCTGGCAGGCCGCAAACCGTTGATAATCGCCTATTGGTCGATCGCATGCAAGCCTTGCATACAGGAACTAAATGCTATAAATGACCAGTTGGAGGACTGGCGCAAGGAGGCCGACTTTGATGTCGTCGCCGTATCGATCGACGACGTGCGGCTCAAGGCGACAGCCAAGGCCAAAGTGGCGTCGCTCGGGTGGGAATTCATCTGCCTGTTTGATGTCAACCAGACGTTGAAGCGTGCCATGAATGTGTCGCTTACGCCGCAGAGCTATGTCGTCGACGCCGAAGGCAACATTGTCTATTCGCATTCGGGCTACACTCCCGGCAGCGAGCAGCTGCTTCTGGACAAGGTAATCGAAATCAGTAAGGAGAAGAAGCAATGAAACGAATCTTATCGTTGATAGTCTGTGTCTGCTGTGTTGCTGTCGCAGATGCCCAGATTAGGCTTGGTGACGGACAGCTGACCGGTAGTTTCGAGACCAATACGATAGTCTACGTGGACGACAAGGGGCTCGGTACCGCCTATGATGACCATTTCGGCTCCAACAACTATCTGAAGGTCGATTACACCTACAAGAGATTTTCGGCCGGCATACAGGTTGATGCATACCTCCCGGCACTCCTGGGATACGAGCTCGGCGAGCAGGACGGTGCCTACCGTTTCTGCCTCTCGTCAAAGTATATCCAGTGGCAGGACAAGAATTTCGAGGTGCTTGTCGGCAATGTGTTCGACCAGTTCGGAAACGGTCTCATATTCCGCAGCTACGAAGACCGCCAACTCGGAATAAACACGTCGCTGGAGGGTGTCAGGGGTATCTATCGTTTCGGAAAATACGTAACGCTGAAGGGCGTTTACGGCCGTCCGAGACTTTATACCAAATATGCAGGCTCATGGGCCCGTGGTCTTGATCTGAGCGTATCGCTGGCTGATATCTTCGGCATGAAGAACGCCCAGTTATTCCTTGAGGGAAGCTATCTCAACCGTTACGAGGCGCTGGACAAGGACTCGGAGATTAATTTCGCGGAAATGTTCGGATTGACTACCCCGAACCTTGACATGTTTTCGGGACGCCTGAATTTCGACTGGAAGGGTCTTACTTTCCGCGGCGAATATGTCCACAAGAGCAAGGACTTGCCGAATCTTACGGTCGACCGTGCCGTTGAGGGTATGGCCGCCCTTGGTGAGGTCGGATACCACTACAAAGGCTTCAGCATCTCCGGAACATTCCGTATGCTCGACAATATGGGAACGCTCATTTCGCTTTACGGAACGGGTACGGGCAATGCCCTGAACTACCTGCCGGCTCTGACGCGTCAGTACACATACATGCTGGCCAACCTGAACCCTTATCAGGTGAACGTAGAGGGCGAGATCGGCGGACAGGTCGATGTGTACTATTCGTACCGCAGCAAGTCGGACCGTTACCGCTACTGGAACTTCCACGCCAACTTCTCCACGTTCTATACGTTGCGTGCTTCGCAGTCGGAATCCGGAAACCGTGAACTGCTGTGGCGCGACATAAATGTCGATGTCGAGAGGCAGTGGAACAAGAAACTGAAGACGTCGCTGCTGTTCTCGATGCAGGAGTGGAATCCGAATCATGGATTCACGCACCGGACATATATCTCCAATATCTTCGTTGCGGACGTTTCGTACAAGTTCGACCGTAAGAAGTCGCTCCGCGCCGAGGTGCAGTACCTGCTTTCGGGCGAATACGAGGGCGACTGGGTGGCTGGACTCGTTGAGTTCGGACTCGCTCCGCGCTGGAGTTTCTTCGTCAGCGACATGTACAATCTCGGCACCACGAAGAAGAACTATTACAACGGAGGATTCAGCTATACGAAAAATCGTACCCGCATACAGTTGAGCTACGGCCGCAACCGTGCCGGCTACATTTGCTCGGGCGGAGTGTGCCGCTACTCTCCTGCATATACGGGATTCAATATTGCAATAACATCTTCATTCTAAAAAAACAAGAGTATGATAGCAAGAATGTTCGGCAAAGCGCTTCTGCTTGCCGCAGTCGGATTCTCGACTGTTTCATGCCTCAAGGGAGCGGGAGCCGATGATGACAACAGCGGCGGCCAGGGCTCCATTTTCAGTGTGACGGTAGCACCATCGGCCATTGCCGCCGACGGTAAGGATGCCGCCGTTTTCGATGTCCGTTTCAAGGGCAATCCTCTTACTTCGGCCGACGTCGTGTTCTACAATGCCGATGACAACTCCGTTGTAGAGATGCCGGACATGCGGTTTACGACTACCGAACCGGGCGACTATCGCTTTTATGTGACCTACGTCAATCCGGCTCCGGAGGAGGGTGAGGAGGCCGAGTACAAGTCCGATGTGCTGTTGGTTTCCGCCGTTAACGAGACGATAAATGTGGAGCCTAACGACCAGACGGGCCTTACGTCGGCCCTTTCGACCACGGTTGTGCAGGCCGATGTCGACCGTGCCGTATTTGTTGTCCGTTTCGACGGCCAGGTACTCAATGCGGGTGATTATGACATATACGACAACGACACCAACAGAAAGGTGACGTTGCCTACCACTGCCGTCACATCGGAGACAGGCATCGAATACACGCTGCCTTATTACTCCTCGTCGGTTGCGGAGACGCGTTCCTTCTGGATCTCCTACAAGACTTCCAATACAATTGCCAATCCGTTGACCGTCACATGCGTCAATACTGCCATACCGGTGCGCCCGGTAGACCCGCAGCCTGACAACCTTTCGTTCAGGCACCGTGTGATGATATCGCAGTTCACCGGCCTCGGATGCGGATACTGCCCGTTCGTGATAGCTCCGCTCGATGCCATGCTGGCTGATGAGAACTATGCGCCGAGGTTCACTCTGGCCGCAATCCACTCCTATCCGGGCGACCCGTTCGGTCCGTCTGACGATGTGGCCGGTTCGTTCGGTATAACAGGTGCTCCGTATGTTCTTTACGATATGTATTATACCGTTCTCGGTGGATCGTACAACTATGCCACCAACCTGAAATATCTGCAGGAGGGTATCGAGGATATGATGGCAAATCCGGCCAAGGCCGGTATTGCCGCGCGTACGGCACTTGACGGCAATACGCTTATCGTGCGTATGGTTGTGAAGGCAGGCGAGACCGGCAAATACCGTGTCGGCGCATGGGTGCTCGAGGACGGACTTACCGGAAAACAGACCAACTACGGAATGGAGGGAGAGTTCAATACCCACAACCATGTGCTGCGCCGTGCGGACAGCAAGGTTGAGGGCTCGAACAGCTATCTCGGACACAACATCGGCCTCTTGAATGCCGGTGACTCCGCAGACTATCTGTTCACGATAAACCTCGACTCCTCGTGGAACAAGGACAACTGCAACCTGCTGCTGTTCGTTTCGGTTCAGAACGAGAAGGGCTCTTACTATGTGACCAACTCCGCTGAGACCGAGTCGCTGACCTCTTCCCTGGCAATGGAGTACGAATAGGACGTTCGTTCGCCGTTTGCTTCATGCATGACGGAATGACCGATAGGCGGGCGGGAGATTCTCCCGTCCGCCTTCTTTTTGAAAGGACGGCATCGGTATGCGGTTTCAGAACTCCGCCGTAATGCCTATGGTGGGGATGATGGTGCCGCTCTCCTGCTTGATGCTCTTCATCACGTATCGCTGTTCGGCCGGAGGGGCGGTGGGGTTTTCGATGACTCCGGTGCTTACGAGCACGTCGGGAAGTTTTATCTTGCTGAAGGTGACGTTCTGAAGATCGACATATATGCCCAGCATCCACCTCTTGAAGTAGAAAACCTTGTCGGCGCGAATGTCGAGCTGTGCGAATGCACCGAGACGCTCGCTGTTGTAGCGCGTGTAGTCGTAATATGGCCGTCCGGTTGCATCCCACGCCTCGACAAGTGACGACAGCGCCACGTCGTACGGCGTGTACGGCGCTCCGCCTATCGCGCTGACCTTTGCCCCGACGCTCCATCCCCGCTTGAAATCATATGTGCCGCTGACATTTATTACGAACCGGTTGTCCCATGCCGAATCTATGAGTTTCCTTTTGCGGCCGCTGCGGTATTCGCTGCTGTAGACGGTGGCCGAGCCTACGACGTTCAGCCGTCCGGGGATTTGCCAGCGCGCCATCATCTCGACACCGTACGAGCGCCCTACGGCCGACGATACGAGCCTCTCGTCCCCGACCGTTCCGTAGTCGTTGCCTTTGCACGTGAGCGGAATACCGTCCGCGACCGACAACGGTATGTTTGAATAGTGCTTGTAGAAGAGCTCCAGCGATGCCGATATGCGCTCCCTGTTGTGCCAGTTGGCTCCGGCCGAGGCGGATATGACCCTCATGTAGTCGAGACCTCGGTTGACGAGTACGCCCTCCTCCTTGAACCCGAGTGCCGTGAACGGTGGCAGACGGTAGTATATTCCGCCGTTTGCTCCTGCCGACCAGTGGTCGTCGAACGTGTAGGAGAACGATATGCGCGGTGAGGTCTGCCGCCAGAAGCGGCTGGTGGATGGGGAGTAGCTGCTGCCGTCGAAACGTATGCCCATCGACGCCGTCATGCGCTCGTTGGCCGACTTGTAGTCGGCGCTGACGAATCCGCCCCAGCCTGCGATGCCGAGACTCGTCATGTAGCTTGAGATCTTGCTGCCTGACTGATAGATGCGGTGCAGGGTAGTGTTGCGGTAGTGCATGAAGGTCACTTCGGCTCCCGCCCTGACGGTCCACAGCCCGAGGTATGTCCTGTTGTCGGCGCGGAGCGTCGCTTTGCCCTCTATGGCTCTCAATTTCAATATCAGATTCTCCTCCGACGACGTATCGTTGTTGCGGTATTTCTGGTTGCGGTTGTTTATGTAGCTGTAGCTCAATGATACGGACTGTACGCTGCGCCCCTTGAAATGACGGTATGTCGCCCCGAGTGTGAAGGTCTCCTGCCACAGCCGCGGTAGGTAGCCCAGAATGTATTCGTTGGACTCGCTGTCGGCCTTCTCGTTCAGACGCATGTTGTCGATTCCGGTGAGGCCGAGTATCACCAGTTCGTCACGTTCGCCGATGCGTGTCCGTACCTTTATCTGTCCGTCGATGTAGTTGGGCAGGAACGGCAGTCCGAGCAACTTGAACAACAGTTGCAGGTACGATTGTCTCAGTGAGAACAGATATGTCGTCCGTTTGCCGATGTGTCCGCTTCCGCTGAATGCCGCTTCGGATGCGCCGAGCGTTGCCTTGAATGTCTGTCTCTCGGCATTTCCGTCCTTCAGCCGGAAATCGAGGACGGAACTCAACGCTCCGGCGCGGTCTGCCGGAAATGCCCCTGTGTAGAAGTTTATTTCACGTACGAGGTCGGAATTGACTATGCTTACCGGGCCGCCGGATGCCCCCTGCGTCGCAAAGTGGTTTATGTTCGGGATCTCTATACCGTCCATGAAGAATACGTTTTCCGACGGCCCTCCGCCGCGGACTATCAGATCGTTGCGGTACCCGACAGGCGAAAAGGCCACGCCCGGATACGAACGGACAATGCGCGATATGTCGCGGTTGGCCCCCGGACTCTTCTCGATGTCGCGCAGGCTGATGACCTGCATGCTTACGGGACTCTCCGGGGTGCGCCTCAAAGGCGACGGTGTTACGGTTATGGCGTCCAACTGCGAGGAGTCCTCATCCAATTCGATTTCGACGAACGGAGTGGATGCCGACACGGCGTATTCCGGCGTTATCGCCTCCCTGTATCCGAGACTGGAGGCCTGAAGACGGCATATTCCCGGCTGAACGTCGTCGATTCGGAATACGCCGAGGGAGTCTGTGGCGACGCCCTTCTCCTCCTGGCCGTAGATTACCACGGCGGCATAGGGTATACCCTGGCGCGTGAGCCTGTCTATGACCTTTCCTCGAATTGAAAAGCCGTCGGCACGGGCCTCTGCGAAGGGAGTTGCAGGCAGAACCGCAGCTGCGATGTTGAATAATAGTCTGTGCATCGGCAATCATTGAATTATGTGTGTTGCCGATGCAATTTGCGGACCGTTCCGCGCAGCATCTCCGTTCCGTACCGACGGAACGAATATGCCGCCTATTGTCCGTCAGGAGATTTCCGCTATCGGGATAAAGGCGGAGGGTGACGGTTACGAATTGCGGAAATTCAGAGAGGGTGAGGAGTTGTTCCTTAACCGGCGATACCCGATAAGCGTATTGCCTGGTGCATTTTCAGGATTTGACATGCTTGTCCGCAATGTCAAAAGCGGCGAGCTTTCGTCGCGTTGTGTCGTAACGCCGGAGGCCGATGGTATGCTTTATATCGTTGCCCGAAAGAACAGCCGCACGGAAGAGGACCTGTACGGTTGGAAGGAGATTCCGGGTGCGGAGGTATACTATTCCACAAACAAGGAGGATGTCGTTCTGAACATGTTTTGCAAGAAGGCCAAAGCCGGGAAGCCGGTTGTTCTCCCGCAGACGACGGACTTTTGCGGCGTAATCCCTGTAGCACACAGTATTGAGTTGCGCTGAATCTGTCGGACCGATTCGAAAGCGGCACCAAACATTGTTTGGTGCCGCTTTATTTATGGCTGTAAAAATTTTTCTACCATTTATCTAAAATTTTAGTAGAAATATTTGGTCATCTAAATTTTTAGATATACATTTGTTCCGTAAACCGGCGGGAATACGCAGGATCGGGTCGGAGGGTTGCACCGACAATGCGTTGCGGACCGGCCGACAGAGAGTGAAAACAGGCATAAAAAAATATTCAGCCATGACAGCAAGACAACTCGAACTCACACGCGGCGAAGAGGAGGTGATGCGCATCCTCTGGAGCATCGAATCGGGATTCGTAAATGACATAATAGCACGTATGGAGGAACCGAAGCCGAAATATACGACCGTCGCCACCTTCATAAAGATACTTGAAAACAAGGGCTTCGTTGGGCACGAGGCCGTCGGGAAGAGCCACCGTTACTTTCCGCTCGTGACGAAGGACGAATATGCCGGAAGCGTTATGAAGTCGATGCTTTCGAGCTATTTCGACGGCTCGCTGTCGCAGATGGTGTCGTTCTTCTCGCAGAAGGAGAACATCTCGGTCAAGGAGATGGACGAGATTCTCGAAATCGTCGAAAAGATAAAGAACCGCTAAACGGAGGGTTGCACCATGAAGGAACTGTTGGCATATCTGCTCGAAACACTGGCCTGCAGCGGGGTGCTGCTCGTGGCCTACGGCATACTGCTCGACCGCAGGGTGCGCTTCTCGGTCTGCCGGGCCTACCTGCCGCTGGCGATGCTGGCGGCGGCGGTGATACCGATGCTCAAAATCCCCGTTTGGAGCGGTGGGGTGGTGTATGTCGATACGTCGCTCGTGACCGCCGGCGATGTAGTGGTGTCGGGAGCCGTTGTCGAAGAACCGGCCGGTTTCGACTGGATGACATTCACAATGGCATTCTATGCTGTCGGCTGCGTGTCGGTGCTCCTGCTGATGGCGGTGCAGTTCGTGCGGATGTACAGGCTGTGCCGGGAAGGCGAGCGCATGCGGGTCGGACGCTTCGACATCGTAAAGACCCCCGTCAACATAGCATCGTTCTCGTTTTTCCGTACGATATACGTGTCGGCCGATACTCCGGCCGCCGATATGGAGACGATAATCGCGCATGAGGCGAGCCATATCGCGCACCGCCATTCGGTGGAGCGTGTTGCAATGGGGCTGTTGAAGGCGGCAATGTGGTGGAATCCGTTCGTATGGATAGCGGAGCGGCGTCTTGTCGAGGTACAGGAGTATGAGGCCGACAGCGATGTAATCGCAAGCGGGTTCGACTCGTCGAAATATGTGAATACACTATTGAAGCATCTGTTCGGCTATAGTCCGGAAATAGCCAACGGATTGCGTGATTCGTTAACCAAAAAAAGATTGAAAATGATGACAACGAAGACAGGCGGCAGGTATGCCCTGCTGCGCATGGCAGCCATAATTCCGGTCATGGCCGGTCTGCTCGCGGCCTTTTCGTTCACGGCCAGGGCAGCGGAGGTGCGTTATGTGAACACGAATTTGCAAGGCACGGAGACCACGTCTTCCGAAGCCGTTGCGGCGGCAGCTGCCGACAGCCTCGCCGACAAGGAGGAGCCGATATACATACTTCGCGGTTCCGTACGCGTCGACCGAGACTTTCTCGATAAAATCAATGTTGACAGTATCAAGAGCATAGCCGTATTCAAGACACCTGATGCGGAGGAACTCAAGAACCTGAACCTTACCGACGAGGAGATTGCCCGCGGTGTGGTGATTGTGGAAATGAATGGCGATGGGAACAAGGAGAGCATTTCCGCGTCTGTCGTGACCGCTGGAGACGCGGCCGATAATGTGGTTGTAGTTGACAAGGAACTTTTAGACGCACTGAACGGGAAACCGGTCTCGGTGAATGGCATCAATATGACGTATATCGTCGACGGCAATAAGGTTTCCGACGCCGCTGCTGCGATGCCGGACATAGAGTTCCGTGCGAAAAAACTGGCTGACTGGTCGTTCGACAAGTTGTCGGCCGATGACATAAAGAGCATAGAGCGAAGTGTCGACCGCGCCCGCTATATCCTGAAGAATTCGAAATACATGACCGGTGCCGAGATAGTTGTGAACGGCAAGGAGCTGCGCGAGCGTCTGGCCGGCTTGGACGGAGATATTGCCGCGCAGGTGGAGTTACTGCGGAAGAGCCTTTCCAAGCTCAACGTCGACATGAAAAACACCTCCGATAAAGGTTCCAACATAATGTTGTGGAACAGTGTCGGGAAGACGGAATCCGCGGAGAGCGGAGACGGCAAATCCGGAAAGATGACCGTAAACAGTAAAAGCATATCGGTGGTGTCCACCTCCGGAGGGAAAACGGACGGGATGGTCGCATGGAATGACAACATCTGTCTCATGGACAGCGGCATGCTGCTGGTTGTCGACGGCAAGGAGATCGATGTGCGGGAATTTGGAAATGTTAATCTTCCGGATATTGCATCCGTGAACGTGTTGAAGGGCGAGGCTGCCGTTTCGAAATATGGCGACAAGGCGGCGAATGGCGCAATCGAGATAACGACGAGAAGCGGTGGCGGCGGTGATGTCTCCACCGGCAAATAGGTGGCCGGGACGGCTGCGGGCGCAGTATGCAATAGAGAAAAACCACAAAGCATAAAGTCAAAAACATGAGAGGAGGCGGATGCCCGGCGGATGTCGGGCGTCCGCTGTTTTTTTGGTGGTGGGGCGGCAGCACTTTCCGGAACATTTCAGTTGCGGCACAGGATTTGCGCCTGCACTCTTCGGATTGAAACTCATTTGACATCACAAATCTGAACTCTATGAAATCAACTCTTTACTCCGCTATCCTGTTTGTTGCAGTCATCTCCGCTATGGCCCTCCTGTCGGGCGGCTGCACCAAGAACTACATTACGATCGAGAGCAACGGAATGGTGAACGGCTCGTCCGGAAACGGCGGCGAAAGCGGCAGCGATACCGGTAACGACAACCTCGACGGTGACGGAACCAATCTTGTCGGTTTCCATGCCACGCTCGAGAGCATGAACATGACCAGGTCGATGTCTCCGATCTCGGCAAATACGCTTGTGACGATATTCGCATATCACGGTGCCACCGACAATGCGACGAGCACGGCACCCATGGCCAGGGGCGACTATATAGCCCAGCAGGCAGGGATGCTTACCGGCGTATCCAATTACAAGATGTATCTGAGCAACGGCCTTTTCGACTTCTATGCCGTTTCCACCAACTCTTCCGCGAAGATGCCGACCTTCTCCAACGGAGTGTCGGGAGCTTTGCAGAACGGTGTGGACTATCTGTGGTGGAGATGTGCCGACTATGAGGTAAGCGGGTCGCAGGTTACCGTCCCGATTGTCTTCAACCACTCTGCGACGCAGGTCGTATTCGAACTCGAGGCCGGAACCGGCGTTGCGTTGCAACAGATCGTATCCGCAACCATAACGCCGCCGCAGACCGGGGCCACAATGGATCTGACTACGGGCGTTATTGCTCCGGCAACGGAGTACGGTACCGTCCCGGCTTCGATGGGAATCAACGGATTGACGGCGCAGTATACGATGCTGCCGCTGCAGACGACTTCACCCATGGTGTTGACATTGTCGCTGAACCTCAATTACGACCCCACCCCTCATGAGTACTCGGTTGAGGTGCCGGTACCGGACGGGGCGCTTCAGGCCGGCAGCTCCTACCTCTTCAAAGCCATTATCGATGCCGATGCCGTAACATTCCCGTCAGTGGAGGTTACCGACTGGACAACGGTGGATGAAACGGGAAATCCGCTCTATCCTCATTAGCCGAATCAATCACGGTTTGCAAGGTGCATATGCCGGCAGCAGGAACGGCATGTGCATCTTTTTTATTTGCCTCATATCGTTGCCTTGCGTTGCCGGAGAGCCGTTTTTGGGATATCATACACTGTGCGTGAACTGCGGAAAGTGCTGTAATTTAGGGGGAATGTTGTGTTAAATGGAAATTATTTCGTAAATTCGTCCACTGCGAATAATATCGGTTGACGATATCTCATGCAATGCACCTGATTTGATAGTGAATATTCGGAACAGTGACAGCACGCCTGAAGACGAAACATATATCCGCGAATGACTGCGAGGTGACCGGTGTCCGCTCGGAATATTGCGAGGAGTCCTCAATAGGACTCGATCCTCGCAGTGTCGGTTGCAGGCTGTTTCCGGACAGCAGTTCGGAGTGGATGCATGGCGCACTGCGGCTCGCGGATGCCGTGCCGTCTGGAGCGATTGTGGCCTCTGCAGGCGGAGACCGCTTCAATGTCACCGCCGGGAGCGTTTACCGTACGTCGTCATATACCTGTGACGGCCGTCACTATTGGCGCTATGAGTTCGAGATACTGCGCGAATGACAGGAGCGCGGAACAGGATGCGGGATATAGCCGGCATCATATGCATGAGATATGAGTGAGTAATGGCCGGATGGCGAAGGGTGTCAGGTGCGATCCATTGCCATCGGCAAATTGTTAAAAAGAGTTTTATGGGAAAAATCTGTACAATCGTACTTTTGACGGTGATGGCGGGGCTGCAGAGCCTCTCCGCACAGACGAGATATCTTGTCAATACGCATACGCCCGTCGATTCGCATTGCTATACGGCATACAAGTATACCGGTTCCTCATCCAAGCGCATTGCCATGAGCGGCGGACTCGACTGGTGCGGCGGGTTCACGCTGAAACAGGTGATGGGCTCCGAAGATCCCGGATATGCCACCTTCCGCCTCGGCGGCCGGTACGACAAGCTGATGTTCGTGCTCGGGCATGCGAACACGAATACCGGTGCAGGCGGCACGGGAATAGATACCGAAGCACGTATATTCACCGTCTATGTCGACGGCCGCAAGGTTGTCGACGAACTGGTATATCCCTACGGCATTCCGAAGCGCATGGAGATGGACCTTGCCGGGGTGGACGAGCTGAAGTTCGTACTGGTCAGCGGAGGCGGCCCTGTCGGCATAGCCGAAGCCACGCTCTGGACTGCCGGACAGAAGCCTGTGGAGACCGGAAACATAATCGATGGGAAGCCGAAGGCGATGGAACTCGTGAAGGAGTTGCGGCCCTATTTCCGGAACAACATTATTTCGTGCGTATCGCCCTCGGACAGGAGCGCTCCGATGATGATGAACGGCAGAAGGTACGACTGCGGCCTGTCGGCAAACATGAACATGGCGCTTATAGGCCACAATACGGGTTGGGCGTATTTCAACCTCCGGAGACAATATTCGCTCCTCCGTTTCGTCGTCGGGCCTGCCGACAACACGGACGGCAAGTACGGGTCGGGATGGATTTCCGTGGAGGCCGACGGAAAGATAATATACGAACTTGAGATGAAGTCCGACGACATCGCGCGTATGGTTACGCTGGATATCGGGGGCTGCGAGAGGCTCTCGTTCCACTCCGAGCAGAGTACGGGTTCACTTGCCGGCGTCATCTCGCAAATAATGGTCTATCCCGAGGGCGAAGGCCCGCGTGATGCCGGCGTAGCGGGCGGAAAGGGCGGGAAGGCCGATACGGTGATTCCTGCTGACCCGCGTCTGAAGGAGCTGCCGGACGTTTGCCGGCTCATCTCCAATATCCCGCCGTATGCGGCCGGGGCGCAGACTCGGAAGCAGATATACGACGGCTCGTCCGACCACATAACCTTCTCCATGGGCGGAGTAAGGTTCAGCGAGGGAATCATACTTTATGAAAAGGCGGGATTCCTGAGCGACAATACGTCGTCGTATGCCGTCTTCGACCTGGGCAACGAGTTCGACCATGTCGGCTTTACGGCCGGTTACATCGGCAAGAGCGGAGCCATGAACAACGACCTGCTGCGCGTATATGCCGATGACAGGCTCGTGGCGGAGATACCGCTTGTGGCCACATACCCGAACAGGGAGTATACGCTCCCGATAAACCGCTGCCGCAGGCTGCGTTTCGAGAATCAGGGTTCCCCGACGCTCGATGTCGCCGCATACGGGGTCGCCGACCTTGTGGTATATCGCGGCAGGCCGGTTGAAAACGACCTCTTCGTGCATCCGAAGCCGGAGTGCCCTTACACGGTCGACCTCATAGACCTCGGGGCCCCGTATATACACTATGTCAGCCCGATGTCCGACCGCAAGGACGAGATTTTCTATGATGGCTCCACACAGCGCCGGTATTTCGACCTCAACGGCAAACGCATATACAAGGGCTTCATGTTGCAGACCAGCGTGCACTTCTCGCTCGACCATGGCGTGCTCTCCGGTACGGACGGCCTCGGTGCCGGCGTCATCGGCGGTGCGGCCGTGGGCTCGGCCGTCGTTGCCGGGAGCGTTGCTGTCGGCGGTGCGGTCGTCGGGAGCACCCTTATCGGTGCGGCGTCGCTGCTCATGCTTGCCGCGGGAGGCGAGGCCGTGGAAAATTCGTGTGCCGCCTTCAATACCTATGGCGAGTACAACGCCGTAACGTTTACCGTGGTCTGCTGCCGTCCGCATATCCGTGCCAAAGACTATACCGAGACGCTTCTCATAGGCGCGGACCACAAGGTGGCGGCGAAGATTGCCCTGTACGAGACCATGGAGCCGCAGAGGGTTACGGTGCCGATAGACGGCTGCCGCCAGCTCATGTTCTGGCTTGCGAATACGGACAACTGGTCGGGCCAGTACATCTTTTACGACATCACCCTGACGAAGGAGCGGCTGCCGCTCGACATTCCGAAACCGGCCCGGTTGTCGGAGGCTGTCGTGACGCGTCCGGCGTGGAGCGACAAGGCCATGGCGAACGAATGGGTGCGCCCTTCGCTGTCGTCAGGCAACAAGAGCCTTGACGGGTTCTTCACAAATGTCTCGATACTCTGCGAGCGGACGGGGAAGTATGCGGAGAGCATGAAGCCGAAGTACGAGATACGTACATATTATCTGGATACCGATGCCGGGACGCCGTGCAAGGCGGTGAAAATGAAGTCCGACCTCGGGAGAACATTCCTGCGTATCCCTTACGAGACCTCGCAGCGCACGTCCGTTCTCGGAAGCCTTGAGGAGCTTGTAAAGAGACTTAAGGAGGTTTCCGGCATGCGTGAGGATGCCGCGGCGGCATTGAAGTCGCTCGGGGATGGTGCCGGAGACTTTGAAAAACTGTTCAGACAGGGCTGCGAGGCTCTCGACGAGTGCATGGAGATGGCAGACCGCATGTGTGAGGAGGTGCGCGCGGAGGTCGGGTTCCTGAAGTCGGTGCTCGACAATGAGATTCCTGAAATCGACGGCAAGCGGAGTACCGAGCAGACGGTACTCTCCGCATTGCCTGCCGGGGAGACGCCTCCGGCGGACAACCTCCAGCCGGTAAGGTACTTTGTTGTGGAATGATAACCGAACATATGCAAGTTATGGGTAAGAATATCGATTACAGGGCGGAGCTCGATGCGGCCCGCAAGGCCGTTGCCGGCCTTGAGCGCGACGGCAGGGCGGATACTGTCGACGCCTACTGGGAGGTCTGCTGCGGCGATGTGCTGCTGGCGGAGGAGAACCTGCGCAATCAGGACAGGGAGTGGGAAAATTCGTCTCTTGCCGGGGAGCTGCTCGACATTGCCCGATACCTGGAGGGTTACGACCACATGCTGGACAACCTCTATTGGGCCGTTTCGAGGATGGCGGATGCCATACATGACCACCCGAGGCTCAAACTGCGGCTGCTGGATATGGAACTGATGCTGATTCACCGTCTCGAGGCGGGACTTGAACACGAATCGAACCTTGCGGAGCCGGTCATGAAGGAGATTACGCTATATCGCCGCAACATAGGCCATGCCGACAACGGGGAGTTCGGCCTTATCGAGCAGACGGGCATAATGCAGACCGATCCGGTGGAGTGGAGCGCCGAATACGAGCGTGTCATCGATGAGGCCGATGCCAAAATATACGGGATGCTGGAGGAGCATCCTCGCGGCATGGGTTTCTGCCATGCATACTGGAGCGCCAAGGCGCGCGTGCTCCGCGAGGATTACGGAATCGAGTGGCGGAGCCCTTCGGCCATGAATCCAGGCGTACTTTTCGATTGAGCGGATGCGGCGTCGGCTGTTCAGCGCAATGAAGCCAGTGAATATCATACTGTCGGAATCTCCGGAACGGACACCCTTGTGCAGCAGCCGTTTCTGGGGTGATCCCGATTTGCCTGTCGGGTATGGATACCCGACATACACGGACGTTGACGGCGACCCGTGCGAATACAGGTTCGTCTGTCAGATCAATCTCTGCGAACTTGCACCTTACGATCCCGAAAACCGCCTGCCGCATCGCGGCCTGCTCTCTTTCTTTGCGAAGATCGGCCACTATCTCGGCGATTTCGATGACCCGGAGATGATTTCCGGTTATGTCAGCGACACGGACGATGTGCGCGTGCTGTTCTTCCCCGAAGCGGGGATGCCTGGAGATAACCCGGGCTTTGAGAGGGTGGTTCTCGTGGACGGAGACGGCGGACGGGTCAACCCTTCGGAATTGGGGATGCGCTTCTCGTGCGCTCCCGTCGAAGGGCATGTGGAGGAACATGCCCTCTTTGCCGGACCTTCGCACCGCGAATGGGAGAGTTGGGAACACCCGTATGAGGATTGGGAGATACTGCTGCAGGTGGACTCCTTCGACGGAGAGGGTTTCATGCTCAACTTCATGGATTGCGGCGTGCTTGATTTCCTTATTTCGCCGCAGGACCTTGCGGCTCGGCGTTTCGACCGCGTAAGGGCAATCGTACTGTCGACATGATGCCGTAAGGCCGTCCGGAGCCTCGGACGGAGATAAACCGACGCCCCGGAGCGATGTCGCTCCGGGGCGTTTTGCAGAATCGGGATGGCCGGGCTACTTCCTGTATATGGCAGGGCCCCATACAAGTCCCGAAGGGTTTATCTTTTGGATGTACTTGTGCTTGCTCCACTTGACCATCGTAGGGTTGTCCTTCAGCGACAGCATGTAGTTGCCCAGAACGGTCGTAAGCACGAGCTTTATCTCGTTTCTGCCCTCGTGCAGAAGTTTCGATACGTCGTAGATGTGGCGGCCGTGCCAGATGGTGCCTGCCTTGACCCCGTTCACGTAGAGTTCCGATACGCAGTTCTCGATGCCGAACTCCATGTGCGTGCAGCTCTCCGGCGATACTTCGAGCGTCGTCGTGTAGACGATGCGTCCGGCAAACGAGTTATAGCGCTCATCCTTGCCCAGATCGAACGGCTTTACTCCGGACAGTGCGCTCTTCGTTCCGTCATAGTGGGTGAATGCTATGTCCCAGTCAGGCTCCATGCGGCTGTCAGGAGTGTCGAAAATCGGCTCCGCGGCGGCAGGCTCTACACCCTTTACCGGTTTGTCGAATACGATCAGACGGGATTCCGTCGGCTCCAGGTGCAGTTTCAACCGTTTGCCCGTATCCGGCAGCAGAGTGCGGTCGCCGGTCTTCGGGTCCCATATCCACATGCGGCGGCCGTTGAGGTCGATGTTGAACTCCGTATCGAGCGTATACGCCTCCGTGAGGCTGAAGTTCGAGAAGAAGAATATGTCGAGTTTTCCGGCCTTGTAGTGGTTCTGGCTGACGAACTGCTTCGGTTCCGCAATCTTCACGTCCGGCGTGAGACTGTATTTCTCCTGCAGCGAACGGTACCATTCGAGAAGGTGTCCCTTTTCCGGCGCCTCGACGAGGTGTATGTTGTCCGGGTACTGCTGCAACAGGGTTTCGGTAAGGCTCTGTACCTTTGCGTCGCCTCCGTTGAGGCCGGCCATTCCCGGAGCCTTCGACGGCTTGCTTCCGATGAAGAATACCTTTCCGCCGGTTGCGGCATAGCGTCCTATCGCCTCGAGCGTCTCCGGGCTTATTGTCTCCACCTCCAACAGCAGCAGCGCCTTGTAGCTCCGCGGTCCGTAGTTTATCCTGCCGTCGGCAAATGTCGATTCGCGGAGTATCCGCTCGGTGAGGTAGTCGCATCCTCCTCCGTTCTGGTGGATGGCTTCCCATATCGTGTTGACATAGAACGGGCGCCATGTCCTCGGCGACGGTTCGAACTGCGGCGCAAGGTATGTCCACATGTCCACGAGTGGCTGCATCAGTGCTATGTCGGTCTGCATCTCGGAGTTGCGCAGTACGGTCGACAGACGTGCCTTGTACTCGATCCATGCCGGGAAGTACGGCCACAGCGGGTTGCGCTCGTTGTAGAATGTGCCGTAGCGCACCCATCCCGGGAACGGGGCGTTGGCCGGTGAGTAGTTGTAGCCATGCAGTACGGAGTGTGTCACGCCGGAAAGGTTGCTCAGGTCGCCCGTAATCTTTATTCGCTCGAGTGTCTCGTTGAATACGAAGCGCGTGTTGGTAATCTCCTCGCAGCTTACGACGTTCTTTCCCGCAAGATGTGCGGCCGAAGCCACGAACTTGTTCACCATCTTGTAGCCGTGTCCGGCCATGGAGTTGTCCGGGAATATCTCGCCGTTGTCCTTGTGGTACCATGTCTCGCACTCCGGAATGTCTATGTCGAGCAGCGACTCTACCGGCGTGCAGCCCTTGCCGTAGGCCTGTATGCGCGACTTCACGCCGCACTGGCGGCACCATGCCGTGAGCTGGTCGAGGAAGCGCTCCTGGAAGAGCTCCGAGAGCGTGAGCTCATAGTCGTAGCGTATGCGGTAGATGTGCTCCATCACCTCCGGGTCGATTTTCGCCCCGTACGGCGTCTTGATCTCATTTCCGTAAGGCCCCACCTTCTTTAGGACAAGCGGATAGTATGTGTAGAGATCGTAGCCTCGCCTGCGCTGGAACTCCTCGCGGATGTCGCTGCACCAGTTGGAGCCTTCGAGCTCGAAGCTGTCCGTAAAGAACGACCTTATGTTGTTGCCGAGGGAGCCGAGAACAGGCTTCAGTGCATCGGACATGTGGTTGAGGTAGAGCTGTACCGCTTCGGTGTTGAAGTGGTCGAGCACCGGGCCGCGTGCGCCGAGCGCACCGTGAATCACGGCCATGTAGCCCGTATGTTTTACGACTACGTATGCGAAGTGCTTTCCTGCCGGAACATCGAACGTCACCTCTTCGGCACCCTTGTCGAATGCGACGCGCGTACCTTCGGTCAACTCCTTGATATGGGCCGGAAAGAGCCTTATCTCGACAACCTCCGAGAGCTTGTCCCTGTTCGCCGACAGCAGTTTCGGCGTGGCGCTTTTTATGAGGTCCTTGGTGCGTACCGTCACGCGGCACGGACCCTCGTATTCGAGCGTGCCGAGCGCCATCATCTTTATCTGCTGGTCGCGCGTGAGGAACTCCCCGCCGAACGGCCATCCGGAACCTACAATCAGATCGCTGTACATATCGCGCTTGTGCGCTTCGTCGACGGTGAACTTCACCAGGTCGAGCCAGCGCTCCGAGAGCCATGGCACCTGCGCAAAGCCGAGAGTATCCTTGTATTCGCCGGGGAATGCGATGGAGTTTATCTCCACGCCGCCGAATCCGGCGCGTTTCATCGAGTCGAGCTCCCGCAGGATCTCGTCCTCGCATACGCGTGTTCCGTTCCACCACCAGCGGGCAAAGAGCCGCGATGATTTGTCGGGGTTGCGGAACTTCTCGTAGAGGCGGTTTGCCGGAACCTGTTTCAGGAAGGCGTCACCCGACATGTCGGACTTGTCGGATGCGGCAATTGCAGCGGTCATCGACGCGGAAATGGCCGCCAAAGTCAAGGTAAGTAGCACTTTTTTGAACATAGGCTTGCAGTTATGGGTTTTACGAACATAAAGGTAGCGATAAAGCGCCGATTCCGGTGCAATCCTTCGCCTGAAAAGGTTGTCTGTTTTGGCCTTTTTGTTGTGAACGGTGACCGTATGCCGATGTCGGTACACAGAATTGTATGATACATGCCCGAAAATACGCCGTAGGAGGATTTTCTGGCATGTACCGCTGCGGCCGTGGTGACGCTAATCCGTCATGGTGCGGAATACGGCATCATTGGCGGTGCCGCTGCTTGCCGTCCGATGATTTTAAGGACTTTTTCATGATTGTAGATTGTGATTTGCGCATGGATATGAAAATTTCATGCGCAAGACCTTTATTTTTTAACTTACTTCCACGCGGGACATTCACCCGTCCGGTTTTTTGCATATATTTGTGCGCGAATAAAACATAGCCATGGAATCACTCAGGGAACTATATAAGGTTGGCAACGGTCCGTCGAGCAGCCATACGATGGGGCCGAAGCGTGCGGCCGAGCAGTTTGCGGCGCGCTGTCACGATGTTGACGCCTACCGTGTGACGCTTTACGGTTCGCTTGCGGCTACCGGAAAGGGACACATGACAGATGTGGCGATATGTTCGGTGCTCCAGCCGATTGCACCGACGGAGATCGTATGGAAACCGAACGTCTTCCTGCCGTTCCATCCGAACGGAATGCTGTTCGAGGGATTGAAGGGCGGCGAGGCCGTTGACTCGTGGACGATATTCAGCGTCGGGGGAGGTGCTTTGGCCAATGAGACCATGAGCGAGGTGCATTCGCAGAACGTATACGACATGAACTCCATCTCGGAGATCAAGGAGTGGTGCTACCGCGAGGGAAAGACCTTCTGGGAGTATGTCAACGACTGCGAGGGACCGGAGATATGGGACTATCTCGACCATATATGGACCGTGATGTGCGAGACCATACAGCGCGGGCTCAACAATGACGGTGTTTTGCCGGGCGGCATGAAGGTGGCCCGAAAGGCGGCAACATATTTTGTGAAGTCGAAGAGCTATTCTGGTTCGTTGAGCTCACGCGCCAAGATATATGCATATGCACTTGCCACTTCGGAGGAGAATGCTTCGGGCGGTGTTGTAGTTACGGCGCCTACCTGCGGTTCGAGCGGTGTCGTTCCGGCCGTACTCTACCATCTGGCCACATCGCGTGATTTCCTGCGCATCCGTATATTGCGAGCGCTGGCCACGGCCGGGCTCTTCGGTAATGTTGTCAAGACCAACTCTTCGATCTCGGGCGCCGAGGTTGGCTGCCAGGGCGAGGTCGGTGTGGCGTGTGCCATGGCTGCGGCCGCTTCGTGCCAGCTTTTCGGCGGAACGCCGTCGCAGATCGAGTATGCGGCAGAGATGGGTCTCGAACACCACCTGGGACTGACGTGCGACCCTGTATGCGGGCTCGTCCAGGTGCCGTGCATCGAGCGGAATGCAATTGCTGCGGCCCGTGCACTCGATGCCAATATCTACGCCACGCTCTCCGACGGCGCACATCTCGTATCGTTCGACAAGGTGGTGGCTGTGATGGCCGAGACTGGACATGACCTTCCGAGTCTCTACCGCGAGACTGCTCTTGGCGGCTTGGCACGTAATTACAAGCGGATGTAGCCTTATACATGAATAAATATATGTAGGCCGCAGCGGTCACATTTTGCTTGTGAGGGCGGCAGAACGGATGCCTCCGGTGTGTATTCCATGAATGCGCACCGGAGGCATGGTTTTTTGCGGCTATTGTGCATGTGGCTGTTGCGTATGGGAGACGCATCCATAACTTTCTGTCTTTCACCGTGACCGATTTTTCCGTTGAGGATTGTAGCTTTTGTGTTGAATTTTGGCTATATTTGTAAATGGCGGAAGACGGTGCGCATGTTGCCTTCATGTATTCGAAGTACTTGCCCTCCGCCATGTATTTAAGCAGGAACCCCGAAAACTTATACCAGATGGAAAAACGGATTGTGGAGTGCGTCCCCAACTTCAGCGAGGGACGTGACAAGGAGGTGATACGTCAGATTGTCGGAGCCATCGAGGCATCCGGCGGAGTGAAGGTCCTCGATGTGGACCCGGGCGAGGCGACCAACCGCACGGTCGTGACCTTTGTCGGTGAACCGGAAGCGGTCGTCGAGGCGGCCTTTGCGGGCGTGAAGCGAGCTGCGGAACTTATTGACATGCGCCGCCACAAGGGTGCGCATCCGCGTATGGGAGCGACCGACGTACTGCCTTTGGTGCCGGTCTCGGGTATTACGCTCGAGGAGTGCGTGCCGCTGGCGCGGGATCTGGCACGCCGGATTGCCGACGAGCTGCACATTCCGACATACTGCTACGAATCCGCGGCCTTCCGTCCGGAACGCCGGAACCTGGCCGTCTGCCGGGCCGGCGAGTATGAGGCGCTGCCCGACAAGCTCGCACACGGGGAGTCGGCACCCGATTTCGGTGCCCGCCCTTATGACGATGCCATATCCCGCACGGGTGCCACGGCGGTCGGAGCGCGTGATTTCCTCATTGCAGTCAATTTCAACCTCAATACGACCTCCACGCGCCGCGCCAATGCCATCGCGTTCGACGTGCGCGAGAAGGGGCGCCCCGTCCGCGAGGGCAATCCGATTACGGGCCCTGTGGTGAAGGATGCCGACGGGAATCCGGTCATGCGCCCGGGAACGCTTCCGGCCACGAAGGCCATAGGCTGGTATATCGAGGAGTACGGCATAGCGCAGGTCTCGATGAACATCACCGACATATCCCGCACGCCGCTGCATGTCGCCTTCGACGAGGTGTGCCGCAAGGCCGATGCGAGGGGAGTGCGTGTCACGGGTACCGAAATAGTGGGACTTGTGCCGAAACGTGCGCTGCTCGATGCGGGGCGTTATTTCCTGCGCAAGCAGCACCGCTCGACGGGCATCGCCGAGGAGGAGATCGTGCGTCTGGCCGTGAAGTCGATGGGGCTCGACGACCTGAAGCCGTTCCGGCCGGAGGAGAAGGTCATAGAGTACCTGCTCGATGCCGACAACAATAAAAAACGCCTCATAGATATGACCTGCAAGGGCTTTGCCGAGGAGACGGCGAGCGAATCCCCGGCTCCTGGCGGAGGCTCTATTTCGGCCTACATGGGTGCTCTCGGCGCCGCTCTCGGGACGATGGTCGCAAACCTCTCGTCGCACAAGGCGGGCTGGGACGACCGCTGGGAGGAGTTTTCGGACTGGGCCGACCGCGGACAGGTTCTGTTGCGCGAGCTGCTGCACCTTGTGGACGAGGATACCGAGGCCTTCAACCGCATAATGGCCGTTTTCGCAATGCCGAAGGGCACCGACGAGGAGAAGGCGGCCCGCAGCGCGGCGCTGCAGGAGGCTACGCTCTATGCCACGCAGGTGCCGCTGCGGACGATGAAGGCTGCCGTGAAGGTGTTCCCGATTGTGCAGGCCATGGCGGAGGAGGGTAATCCCAACTCGGTTTCTGATGCTGGCGTGGGCGCGCTTGCGGCACGCAGCGCCGTGCTCGGGGCCTGCCTGAACGTGAAGATAAATGCCGCCGGGCTCAAGGACCGTGCGGCGGCCGATGCGCTGGTTGCCGAGGCCGAGGCTTTGGCCGCCGAGGCCGTGCGCCTTGAGGCGGATGTGCTCCGCATCGTCGAGCAGAAGATAAAGAAGTAAAAACCGCATACCTATGACTTTAGCCGAATTCCAAGCCGACATCCGCGCGGGCATTCCGGATGTATTGCCCGAGGCGAAACCCTACGACACCTCCATCAACCATGCGCCGAAGCGCAAGGATATACTCACTCCGGCCGAGAAGGAGCTGGCCCTGCGCAACGCCCTGCGGTATTTCCCGGCGAAGCACCACGCGCTGCTTGCGCGCGAGTTCGCCGAGGAGCTGCGCAGATACGGACGCATATACATGTACCGCCTGCGTCCCGACTACGAGATGCATGCACGTCCGATAGACGAGTATCCGGCCAGGTGCCGTCAGGCTGCGGCCATCATGCTGATGATTCAGAACAACCTTGACAAGGCGGTGGCGCAGCACCCTCATGAACTTATCACCTACGGAGGCAACGGCGCCGTGTTCCAGAACTGGGCACAGTACCGTCTGGCGATGAAGTACCTCTCGGAGATGACCGACCGCCAGACGCTGGTGATGTATTCGGGCCATCCGCTGGGCCTCTTCCCGTCGCACCCGGACGCTCCGCGCGTGGTGGTGACGAACGGAATGGTGATACCGAACTATTCGAAACAGGACGACTGGGAGCGCATGAACGCTCTCGGCGTATCGCAATACGGTCAGATGACCGCCGGCTCATACATGTACATAGGCCCGCAGGGTATCGTGCACGGTACGACCATTACGGTACTGAATGCCGCTCGCAAGCGCTTCACGGCGGAGCGTACGTCGCCGCGCGGGATGCTCTTCGTCTCGTCGGGTCTCGGCGGCATGTCGGGAGCCCAGGCCAAGGCCGGCAACATCTCGGGCGTGGTCTCGGTAATTGCCGAAATCAATCCGAAGGCGGCACGCAAACGTTACGAGCAGGGTTGGGTGGACGAATTGCACGAGTCGCTCGATGAGCTCGTCCCGCGCATCCGCAAGGCCGTTGCCGACCGCGAGGTGGTCTCGCTGGCATATGTCGGCAACATAGTCGACCTTTGGGAGCGGCTTGCCGACGAACGGATTAGGGTAGACCTCGGTTCGGACCAGACCTCGCTCCACAACCCGTGGGCCGGTGGCTACTATCCGGTCGGGTTGAGCTACGAGGAGTCGAACCGGATGATGGCGGAGGAGCCTGCGCGTTTCCGCGAGTGCGTGCAGGAGTCGCTGCGCCGCCAGGTCGATGCCATAAACCGCCTTACGGCCGACGGAATGTACTTCTTCGACTACGGCAATGCCTTCCTGCTGGAGGCGTCGCGTGCCGGAGCGGCCGTGACGGGCGAAGGCGGAGGTTTCCGCTATCCTTCGTATGTGCAGGACATAATGGGCCCGATGTTCTTCGACTACGGCTTCGGCCCGTTCCGCTGGGTCTGCACCTCCGGAAAGCCCGAGGATCTCGAGATGACCGACCGCCTTGCTGCCGAGGCGCTCGAGGAGATTCGCCGCGAGGCTCCGGATTCCATACGCGGTCAGCTGGAGGACAACATCCACTGGATCCGCGAGGCTGGACGCAACCACCTCGTGGTGGGCTCGCAGGCACGAATCCTCTATGCCGACTGCGAGGGACGCACGAAGATAGCCCTTGCCTTCAACCGCGCCATTGCCGACGGACGCCTTTCGGCGCCGGTGGTGCTCGGCCGCGACCACCACGACGTGTCGGGTACGGATTCTCCGTATCGCGAGACGTCGAACATATACGACGGCTCGAACCTTACGGCCGACATGGCTGTGCAGAATGTCATAGGCGACTCGTTCCGCGGCGCTACGTGGGTTTCGCTCCACAACGGCGGAGGTGTCGGCTGGGGCGAGGTGATAAACGGCGGCTTCGGCATGGTGATAGACGGCTCGGCAGAGTCCGAACGGCATATCCGCGAGATGCTCTTCTGGGACGTCAACAACGGAATCGCCCGCCGCAGCTGGGCACGCAACGACGGGGCCGTGGAGGCCATACGCCGCGAAATGGAACGGACTCCGGAACTTCGCGTGACGCTCCCTAACTACGCCGACGACGAAGTCATACGCAAGGCACTGAACGAATAACGAACAAAGAACCTTAAGACCATGGACCATCATCATATTTCGGCGGAGCGGCTGACTGTCGCCCGCCTTCAGGAGATTCTCGACCTCCGCATGCCAATCGCCCTGAGCGACGATGCCAAACGGCGGATAGTGCGCTGCCGCGAGTATCTCGACCGCAAGATAAAGGAATCCGAACAGCCGATATACGGCATTACGACCGGTTTCGGCTCGCTCTGCAACATATCGGTGGGAGCCGACGAACTGTCGCAGCTCCAGCGCAATCTCGTCATGTCGCATGCCTGCGGCACAGGCGAGAAGGTGCCGTCGCAGATAGTGCGTCTCATACTGCTTCTCAAGATACAGTCGCTATCATACGGATATTCTGGCGTGCAGCTCCAGACCGTTGAACGTCTCGTCGAGTTCTACAACCGCGACATCCTGCCTGTGGTCTACCAGCAGGGCTCGCTCGGCGCATCCGGTGACCTTGCGCCACTTGCACACTTGAGCCTTCCGCTGCTCGGTCTCGGAGAGGTCGAATACGAGGGCCGTCGGCGCCCGGCTTCCGAGGTCCTGGAGGAGTTGGGATGGGAACCGCTCGAACTGCAGTCTAAAGAGGGGCTGGCACTGCTGAACGGAACCCAGTTCATGAGTGCCTACGGCGTATGGTCGATCATCCAGGCCCGCCGTTTGAGCGACTGGGCCGACCGTATAGGGGCGTTGTCGCTCGATGCATTCGACGGACGTGCCGAACCGTTTTGCGACGAGGTACACGTAATCCGCGCCCATCGCGGACAGTTGGCTACGGCTCGTGCCGTGCGCCGTCTGCTGGAGGGCAGCGAACTCATACGCCGCCCGAAAAAGCATGTGCAGGACCCGTATTCGTTCCGCTGCATGCCGCAGGTCCACGGCGCCACGAAGGATACGATAGACTATGTGGAGAGCGTCCTCGAGACGGAAATCAACTCTCCGACGGACAACCCGACGGTATTCCCGGAGGAGGATATGGTCGTGTCGGCAGGAAACTTCCACGGACAGCCGATTGCGCTTGCGATGGACTTCCTGGCCATCGCCCTTGCCGAGTTGGGCAATATCTCCGAGCGCAGGACATACAAGCTCATATCCGGCTCGCGTGGACTTCCGAATTTCCTCGTGGCGAATCCGGGCCTTAACAGCGGCTTCATGATTCCGCAATATACGGCAGCCTCCATCGTCAGTCAGACGAAGTGCCTCTGTATGCCTGCGTCGGTCGACTCCATACCGTCGTCGCAGGGGCAGGAGGACCATGTCAGCATGGGTTCCAATGCCGCTACAAAACTCTACCGCGTCGTGCTCAATACCGAACGTGTGCTGGCCATAGAGCTCTTCAATGCCGCGCAGGCGCTCGAGTTCCGCCGTCCGGCGCACACCTCTCCGGAGTTGGAGCGTATGGTCGCCGACTTCCGCAAAAAGGTGCCGTTCATCGACAACGACACGGTGATGTATCCGCATATCGAATCTTCGGTGCAGTTTCTGCGTGAAAAGAGATGAGAACGCTTGTAGAGAACATAGGTTGCATCTTCGGTATCGAACGCCACGGCCGTCTTCGCCTTTGCGGCGATGAGATGGACCGCATGGAGACGCTCGATGATGCCTGGCTGCTGGTAGAGGATGGACGCATCGCCGCCTTCGGCCGGCGTTCGGAAGGAGTTCCGACGGGTGTGGAGCGTCGTGTCGATGCCTGCGGGGGGATGCTCTTCCCGTCGTTCTGCGACTCGCATACGCACCTGGTCTATGCCGGCAGCCGCGAGCAGGAGTTTCTGGATAAAATAAACGGGCTCTCGTACGAGGAGATAGCCCGCCGTGGCGGAGGCATACTCAATTCGGCCGACAGGCTGCACGATGCCTCCGAGGAGGAGCTTTACGATGCGGCCATGGAGCGTGTGCGGGAGATTGCCGCAATGGGTACGGGATGCGTGGAGATAAAGAGCGGTTACGGTCTCTCGACAGAGGATGAACTGAAGATGCTGCGCGTCATCCGCCGCATCCGCGAAACGGTGCCGTTGGAGGTGCGCGCGACGTTCCTCGGCGCACATGCCGTATCGCGTGCATACCGCGGCCGTCAGGCCGAATATGTCGATCTGGTATGCCGCGAAATGCTTCCGGCCGTGGCCCGTGAGGGGCTGGCCGATTTCGTGGATGTCTTCTGCGATGAGGGATTCTTTACGGTTGAGGAGACGGAGCGCATCATTAATGCGGGACGTGAACTCGGCTTACGGGCGAAGATTCATGCCAACGAACTGGCCGAGTCGGGCGGTGTACAGGTCGGTGTACGCTGCGGGGCGCTCTCGGTCGACCATCTCGAACGCAGCGGAGAGGCCGAGATAGAGGCTTTGCGCGGTACGGAGACGACGCCGACGCTGCTGCCCGGTGCCGCGTTTTTCCTCGGCATGAGCTATCCGCCGGCAAGGGAGATGATCCGCGCCGGTCTGGGCGTCGCGCTCGCATCGGACTACAATCCGGGTTCGTCACCGTCGGGAAACATGCGCATGGTGGCCGCACTTGCCTCAATAAGGATGCGGATGACTCCGCGCGAGGCACTGTGCGCGGCAACGCTGAACGGGGCCTGTGCAATGGGCTTGAGCCGCGATTTCGGCTCGGTTACCGTGGGGAAGGTCGCCAACTTTTTCCTGACGCGCCAGATGCCGTCGGTGGAATTCTTCATATACGCCTACCAGACACCGTTGATAGAGCGCGTTTTCCTGCGCGGCGAGGAGATTGCAATATGATTCGTGGAGTATCAATATCAAAAAAGCGGCATTTTCTGCCGCTTTTTTGTTTGCCATATGTATGCCGCTCTGCTATTCAAGTCCCTTGAGGCACTCGGAAACATTCTTCTCAATCCGCTTAAGGATGGCCTCTGTGTCCGATGTCCCATCGGCCTTGACAAACTTCTCTCCGGTGATGTTTTCGTAGAGCTCCACATATCTGTCGGTGATGCCGGCCACAATTTCCGGGGTCATCTCCGGAACCTGCTGTCCCTCATTGCCCTGGAATCCGTTAGCCATAAGCCACTCCCTGACGAACTCCTTCGAGAGCTGCTTCTGCCTCTCGCCCTTGGCAAGACGCTCCTCGTAACCGTCGGCATAGAAGTATCGGGATGAATCTGGGGTGTGAATCTCATCCATGAGATATATGACGCCGTCCCGCTTTCCGAATTCATACTTGGTGTCGACGAGTATCAGACCCATTTTGGCCGCTATTTCGCTTCCCCGTTTGAAAATCTCACGGGTGTATTTTTCGAGTTTCTCGTAATCCTCTCGGCTTACAAGTCCCGAAGATATGATCTCCTCTTTCGAAATATCCTCGTCGTGCCCTTCGGCCGCTTTCGACGTAGGGGTTATGATCGGCTCCGGGAATTTCTGGTTTTCGACCATGCCTTCCGGCATCTCTACTCCGCAGATGGTTCTCTTTCCGGCCTTGTACTCCCTCCATGCGTGCCCCGAGAGGTATCCGCGTATAACCATTTCGACCTTGAACGGTTCGCATTTGCGTCCCACAGTGACCATCGGGTCCGGGACGGCAATCTTCCAGTTCGGAAGTATGTCTGCGGTCGCATCGAGGAATTTTGCGGCAATCTGGTTAAGCACCTGACCTTTGTACGGGATGCCTTCCGGCAGTACCACGTCGAAGGCGGAGATTCTGTCCGTAACCACCATGACAAGGTATTTGTCATCGATGTTGTAGACGTCGCGGACTTTTCCTACATACTTGCTTTTCTCCCCTTCAAAGGAGAAATCGGTTTGAGTGATAGCGTTCATAGTGTTTACGGGTTTGTCGATTGCAAAGATAATGCATTTACTTAAAGTTTGGCCTTGCAGGATCAGATATTATTGCCACCGAAGGCGCATTTCGGATGACTTCAGCCGTGTGACGGTTCCGTTTCTGCTGACAGTCTGCATAATACACCCGATACGTGCTCTCAAGCAGCATTCGGAATCAGAATCCTGCTGTAATGTCTCCATGTGAGATGGAAAAAGATTATCTTTGTCATGTAAATCATCCTAATGTCCGAATAATGAAACATTTTACGATTGCAAGCCTGTTCATCGTTTTTGCCGCCATCGGCATTGTATTCAACTGCGGCAGGAGCATAGCCTCCGGTATCCGTGAAGGAGGCAGGACTTATGACATAGGCATATGTACAGACAAGGGTATGGTAAATCCGGTAAACGAAGATACGTGCGGTATGTTTGCCGTCGGCCGGGATGTAGTTTGTGCCGTGTGTGACGGTGTAGGCGGTGCGGCTGCGGGAAGCACGGCATCGCGTACTGCCTTTATGGCGTTGAAGGAGTATTTTGAAGACAATGGCCTC
The DNA here is from genome assembly GCA_944322005.1 of uncultured Alistipes sp. Taxonomy (GTDB): domain Bacteria; phylum Bacteroidota; class Bacteroidia; order Bacteroidales; family Rikenellaceae; genus Alistipes. The sequence continues at coordinate 4,137 of CALUNL010000004.1, read as the reverse complement.
GGTTCCGGAATTGTCGGGATGCATGAGAGCCTTGCAGCCGCATTCGCCTTTGCCGACCGGAAGGTCAGGACGGTTGCCGCCTCCGACTCTCTTCTCAACGGGATGGCGACCACCTGTCTGGTGTCTGTGATCAGAAACGATACGCTCTATTATTGTCATGCGGGCGACTGCCGGTTGTATGTCGGCGGACCATCAGGATTGAAGCAGATGACGGAGGACGATTCGTACATCAACATGCTGCTTGCCGACGGGGAGATTACCGAACGGGAGGCCAGACGGCATCCGCTCAGAATGGCGATAATCAATGCCGTAGGGAGCAAGTCCAACGAGCTGTATGTGAATTTCTGCACCAAGGGAATCCCTGTCAGAGATGACATCTATTGCCTGATGTGCTCCGACGGGTTATACGAGGAACTGTCGGAAAGACGCATCTGCAGAGTTGTAAAGCGGAATATTGACAAGGACGGCGATTCAATCGCAAGGGAACTTGTCCGATCCGCGAATCGTGCCGGCGGATGGGACAACATATCCGCAATTGTCATACGCGGTGTGAATTAGTTTCTCTATTTGTCGATGCAGCATCAGATGACCATTGATTATCAATAGTTTACGGCTTAAAAGATAGGAACCTCAAAAATTTACTTGTTTTTTCGCAAAAAATCGTCGATTTAACTATTTTTTTCATCGGTTCCCTTCGAACAGAGGGAAAAGAGGCAAAAACAGCCCTTTCAGGCCCCGACAGACCCCGTCTGCAAAGATAGGACATGTCGGGGTTTATTTCGCCAAAACGGGCTGTAAAATCGAGGGCGGATTCACGGATATTTTCGGGACTGTTGGCCGTCATCTTGGGTGGGCCGATGGGGTGTTTTGTCTGGCCTTTGCCTTCGGGTTGCTTAATAAGTGTCGCAGCCAAAAGAAAAAATGGCTGAGACCATTTTCATGGCGCAGCCATCTCTTTTCTTCCCTTATTTTGACTTTACTTTAATGAACGTATATATGAATACGGGGATAAAGTAAAGTTGCGGAACCCGTCGGACCGTACCAATCAGAAGAAAACCATATTCGGCCGGATCTCCTCGATCATCTTTTGCGGCACTTCGCACTCCCGGGCGATCTCCGGCCATCCGGATGCTGCCTGGCAAACCTCGTCGATAATCCGTGCGGCATTCTTGATGTTGTTCTTGGCCGCGCATTCGAGCAAGTCGTCTTTGGTGATACCGCTGAATTTGCCGTTTATCGACATCTGGTGGGCCGAGGTCCACTGGCCGTCGGGATTGTAGGCGTAGCCCATGTCGTAGGCCGGAGAAAGGTGCCATTTCCCGCCTCTGTCCATCAGGAAAGAGATGTTCTTCGTGTGGTCGTCCTGGTTGCGCACCACGACATTGAACACCATTCTGCGGAACATCTCCTGCGCCTCCTTGTAGGTAAGCCGCAGCCCGCGCATTACGGCAAACGCCTGTTCATAGGAGTAGGCCCTGAGGAGCCGGTAATCGAAGTGCGCGATGCCGCAGAGCGTCTGCATGTGCACCTTTGCACCGTTTATCCGGTCGAACCTCTTTGTCAGGAAATGGGCCCTCCCGTTCTCTTCGATCAGCGAGCATTCCGCCATGTCGATGCCGCATTCCTTCACAAGACGAGAGAAGGAGTATTCCAGACGCCCGAAGTTCTCCGTCTCCCTGAATCCAGCCGTGGCGGATACGCCGTCCAGCTTGATGATGTAGTAGTCGAACCCGTCGGGAGCCTCGACCTGTCCCGAACGGATCTCTCCGGTGGCTTTGTTGTAGGCAATGATTGCCTTAGCGCGTTGCCCGCCGGCTGAGGTACCGAGACGCAGAATCTCCGCAATGGCCGCCTTCTTGTCGGAGCCGATGTTCACGTTGAAACTTGATTTGTCGGCAAGGGCTTCTCTGGCTACATCCACCAGAGAATCGACCTCTATCCGGATATCCGTATCTACGGCATCGATGGCCGGCTCGAATTCAAGGGCACCCATGCAGCGTTTGCCCAAAAAGCAAAGCGTCTCGATCGCATTGCCGCTGGTCCGTCCCGTTAAGGCCAGCCACTTCTCAAAAAGGACACGGCCGTATGTATCCGGCAGGGAGTCCGCCAGCATTCCGGGCAGGCCTTTGAAGGTCGTTTTGTCGAGTTCCCCGAAACTGTACACGCGCCCCTCCCTTACGGGCATCATCAGCGGCGAAGGCTCTATGCCCTGTCGTACAAAGTCCGGATCGTACTCGAACTGTGCGACCTCATATCTTTGGTCCCAACGTACCGAACCTATGGGCTGGCCGTATAGATTGACACGAGCTACATCTACCATTCCGATTCCTCCTTATTCTCTTTTGTGTAACCTTTGGATGCCCGCTTGCGTTTGGGCTTGTTTGCCTTGTTGGCCAATTCGTAGTATTCGTTCGGGCTCAACTGCTCCTCCTCGACAAGCGGGATGAAGATGTCGAGTTTGCCCAGGGTGCGCAGGACGCGGATCAGCGACTCAAAGTTCTTTACCTCCCCGTCCTCCATGCGTTTTATGGTGGAGATGGAAACATCGCTCTTGTCTGCCAGCTCGGCCTGCGACATGTTCTGCTTCAGGCGTACCGTTTTTATTTTGGCTGCAATCCTGCTGCAAAGCTCGGTGTCTGTCAGTATGTATATATTATTCAACATCTCAAATTTGATACTTGTTGCAACAAATATAAGAATAAAAGTTCATAAATGAAGCTTTATGTGGAATAATTAAGCGCAGCCATCTCATTTCTTCCCTATTTTGACTTTACTTTATTAACGTATATTATGAATACGGGGATAAAGTAAAGTCACCAATACAAGTCTACTTTTTCAGGTCGGTACAAATGAAGGTACAGAATAACGTAAGATTCCATATCCCGGCAAGTGCCGATACTCCCAATTCTATCTCACCAACATGACCCAAGAAGATGGCATCGGTTATATTTATGAGCTGTTCGATAAGGATGCTCATCATGACAGGGAAGTTGATGAGCCAGATGTTTCTGTATGTAGTGCAACAGTAGTAAAAAAAATAGAGATGTATTAATATCATTCAGTATTTTAATAATCTTCCATTATCATTCCATTCTCCATAGAGTAATCCTTTCCGCGTATTCTCTATGAATTTGACCAACCGACTCTCGTAAAGGTCTGGATCATTCCGTTTGATCTGAATCGTATAAATTCTGATCCTCTTATATAAATCGGGAAATTGACAGAAATTGTTCCACACTACCGGATCGGACTGCAGTCTTTGCAGTATATCCTTATCAATGTTGAAACCATCAGGCGACATATCCGGCAGAACGGCTCTTCCGGCATCGGTCATCAGTCCCATGCGTTCCATTCTGCGGCATCTTTCCTTGTTCAGTTCCGACCAGTTGCTTCGTGGTTTTCTGGGACAAAGTTTCTGGGCAGTCACTCCGTCTGCTATTTTCTTTGTGGTACTGTCTATCCAGCCGAAGCATAGGGCTTCTTCTACGGCATCAATATACCAGAAAGAGGTATCATCTGTTGGCTTTCCACGCTTGACGATCACCCAGCATTCTTTTTCCGTTCTATGGTTCTTTATCAGCCATTCGCGTAGCTCAACTCTTGATTTGACATCCAGCAGATTATGTATTTCCATCGCTCTTGAATCTTTATTCCAGTTTTTCATGTGCAAATTCTCCATTGAACCAGAACGTGGCTTCTTTTCCTACAGGAACTTCAAGAAGTTACCTATTCTTCCATTATCACTCTCCTAATAGAGAGATGCAAAAATAACTCTTTTGAGCCCGACGGACTCCGTCTGCAAAGATAGAGCATGTCGGGGTTTATTTCGCCAAAATGGGCTGTAAAATCGAGGCCGGATTCGCGGATATTTTCGAGTTCCAAGTGAGGTATTTTGTGCTTGATCGGAGTGGCCGTTTGGGACTGACCTTTACAACCGGATTGCTTATAAGATTTGCAGCCAAAAGAAAAAATGGCTGAGACCATTTTCATGGCGCAGCCATCTCTTTTCTTCCCTTTACTTGACACACTTTAGTTTACAGTCTCGTACAATAGTTAAATAGTATTCGGAACTTGAACCTGAATATTAATTTTACTGGCCACTTCAGTGTATACAGGAATTGAATCTCCTGGCGCTGT
>CALUNL010000003.1 GCA_944322005.1 uncultured Alistipes sp. | reverse complement strand
ACCTTGACTGCCTTGTTGTAGCCGAGCTTTACATTGTGCAATCCGTAAGCTTCCTTCAGACGTTCCAGGTAGTCATCATAACTGCCGATATTGCCATTGGCAAAAGCGGCATCCACTGCAGCACGATGTACAGTCTCTGGAATCTCCCTCTCCGGATCGAACGGTTCTTTAGTTGGTCGCCCGCTCTTCTTCTCTTTGGACAGATATGATTCTACCAGTTCGGGCAGGACCTCTTCGTTTATGCGGAAAGCGAAAGGTTCAAAGTCCCGGTCCCGGATGTGCACGGCTTCGACCACGCTTATGGCTTTGTCCTCTTTGTCCACTTCTACCTGCAGGATGGTTTCCGCCTTGTTATTGAGTTCCGTGCCGATGTGGCCACGCGCATGTTCATCATTCTTGTTCTGATGCAGGACTGTATGGATATGGATTTGTTTGTCGTCCGTCCACTGCATGAATTTCGAGATAACTTCGGTAGATTCACTGGATGAATTGATGTCGTAAAGGAAATCACGGATGCCATCTATAATGACCAGACCCAAATCAGGTGTGGTGCCGATAGCTTCTTCGACTATCAACAGACGCACTCTTGGTGCAAACTTGCGCAGAGACAACATAATCAGATTTTCCGGGACCTTGTCATCCGGCAGTTCCGCCAAACGCAGGATGCGCTTCAGTACCTGTTGACAATGATGACGTCCCTGCTCCGTGTCGATATACAGAATCTTCCTCTTGTTTTCGGGGAACATGGAACGGTAACGAAGAACAGTACGGCCACTCAATGCTGATGCGGCAATGGCCGAAACGTTGAAAGTCTTCTTGCTTTTGGCTTTCCCGATGGAAGCGCTGAAATTTCCCAATGTGCCTATAACAGCATCATCCACCATCAACACTGCCGGCGCCTCTTCATAGTTATTCGTGACGCTCACGGCTGCTTCCTCTATAAAAACTGCCAGTTCCTCACGTGAAGGTATCGTTTCGTCCGTCTTCTCCATCATTACCAGTTTTTAAGGTTAGGTTTACGGCGATGGGAAGCGAGCATGGCTTCGTTCTCTTCCTCGAAAGTTTGCGGAGCCGGATTCTTTCGGGAGGATTCCAGCCATTTGTCCAGTTCATCCCGGTAAATGTATAGATGTTTCCCTTGCTTGATGACTGGAATATCATCTTTTTTGACCTTGTAATAAAATGTCGATAACGGCATTTTGAGATAGGCGCAAGCTTCCTGCACGGTCATGGGGACGTGCGTGTTTTCTTTGGCTTCATGCTGCTTGGACAGTTTTTCTGTCAGCAAATTCTCCATGCTTGCTATCCGGTCGCAAAGTTCGCCGACTACTGCCGGCAAGTCATTGAATGTAAGTTGGTCTGTTTTCATATTATAACTTTTTAATCGTTTAACATGCTGCGAACCAACCCAATGAAGCTTTGCAGAACAATACAGACCGGATTAATTATTTCATCTGCATACGTTTTTTGTTACGACTCATCGTTATCTGTTTCCAAATGGAAGCGATAGTCTCCCTTTTCAGGTACATCAATTGGAATCTGACTTGCTACCTGATCCCGCAAATTAAGTCTGAGATATTCATGACTCGCGTTTTCAAGTTCGTATGGAAATGATTCTTTGATAAAGACGGCTCTTTTCGCCAACGGTACTCTCAATCGTTCACCTACACTCCACGCCAGATGACGAAGTCCCGGTGACCGTAGCGGATTGTCAATATTGGAACGAATCGGTTTGTAGAGCTCCGGCTGATCACAAGCCATGTACTCAATGTTGGAAATGAGAGTCGCTATAGCCTCTTTGGAGAGATGGGGGCAGTCTTGATGGTTACATATTCCCGAATCGCATCCATAACCTTTACTTGCCTTTTCAATTCTTTCTCTTTGAGTTCTTCCAGAATGGAATCATACTTTTCCAAATGAGATTCATTGGAACAATCGGGGACGACAGGTTCTTGATTTGACTGTGGGGATGGAGAATACTCCTGTTCAGAAGAATCTGCCGGTTGTTCGGTAGGCGGTGTTTCGGCAATACAAACAGGCTCTGTGGTGCTCTCTGATTCTATAACAGGAGAGGATTGTTCACCAAAAGAGAAGTGGATAGGATTTTTCGTCAGCCAATTATAGAAAAATTTCTGCAGGACTCCACACAATATGATGGACATCGCCAGTCCGAGAATTACAGGAGTTGTTATGCGCATGATGTTGATGCGGGTTACAACTATGAGTGGATATGATAGCAACCGCAACCAATATCCTATACGAATGAGTTTCGGTCAATGGAGTAGCCACTCCCTTTTATTAGTCTTTGTGGAGCCCCTATACAGTGGTACGAAATAGAGGGTTAATGAATTTTATTGAGTTTCTGACTACATCGCCTCTAATCGTTCTTAAAATTCTCCTACTGCCATCTAATAAAACGACCCGCCAATGATTTTGGCAGGTCGTAAATAGTGTTTGAGTTATCCAATCAACAACAAAATTGAGCAATGCCCATCGGGTAATTTGTCGTCAATGCCATATCCCCAAATGAGGTTTTTATACATAATCAGCTTTTTAGAGGCTAATTTTTATATTTTATCTCAATATCAGAGTTGCTATTTTTTACAATCTCAACATTTTGTCCTTCTTTTAGCCAAATGGTCTTTATTGGATTATCTAATACATTAACCTTTTTGAGATAAGGACAATTTGATAAATCCAGTTCCTGTATTTTATTAGAAGCGCATTCCAATTCCTCCAAATATAGGCAGTTACTTAAATCTAATTGTTGAAAATTACAACGACTAATATAAAGAATTTTGATATTCTTTGGTAAATGTAATATGGAAAGATTAGGAGAATCTGAACAGCCCAACAATGATAAATTATCACAGAAGGAACAATCAAATGTGCTCTTGTCGGTGCTAAAACTCAGGCTTGTCAATGCGGAATGTTCGGGTCCAATAATTAATGATGAAACTTCTCCCATACAAATAATAGTTTGCAATTTTGCAAGGCCAGATAAGTCTAATTTAGGTATTGTAATCCCATCCTTACCAACTGAAAGTGTAGCTAAATTTGTGCATCCCGATAATGTCAGGGACGTTATAGGATTATTTCTCAGCGATAAAAATTGGAGTTGAGTACGATTTGTTAAATCCAATGATTGAATGTTGTTGTCGTCACAGTTTATGTTGTATAAATTGTAACAATTAGAGATGTCTAAATTGGCAATATAGTTTTCCGAGCAATCTAATGTGCGAATATTTGTATTAGATACATTAAGACTCTCTATTCTATTGTTGTAACAATATAATCCACCTATACCTTTATGATTACTTAAATCGATAGAAGTAATTACATTGTTATTGCAAAATAGTGCACTAACATTCGGAAAATTCTGAATATCATCGACCGAAGAAATACCAACTCCTTGGCATCTCACATCATATATAGGATAGGCCTCTGCCAATGAAATTTCACCATCGCTATTTGTGTCAATGTTCAAATCACCAGTTGTTTGAATCCAAAAACCTGTGGCAAACTGAAAATTCTGATAATCCAATAACCCCACTTTTAATTTGGGGTCAATAAATGTGATGATTTTATCAGGAAGACCTGTTTGTGAAATGGTTGCAACGACATCCTCGAATGAGTTGTCATATTTCTTCGTGAGAAAGATTTTTGTTGTTCGCGTTTCGTATTCATCGTAGGGCACAACAGAGTAATGTCGTATGGTGGTGGTTACGCCATTATCTTGTGATGATTCTTCATTATTGAGAATAAGCCAGTCTCTGCTATAACAGGACATATACACGCCATCAATATTTGTTTTGCCTGTGACGGTAAAAGATCCTCCGTTGTAATCAAATTCACACCGTGAGCATTCTATCGAAGCAAAAGGTTTTGCCTGTTGTGTAATAGTTAATGTTGCAGAGTGGTTGGAAGTTTCAAAGGCGTAAGAGCAGGAACGAGGATAAATGGTCTCGTTTTCTTCGATTGAAATGCTTATTGTCTCTCCTTTGGCGCCACTGGTTTTGGATGGGACGCACCACGATGCTCCTCCGTTCAGTTTCCAAGCAACTGCACAATTTATGGTCGCTGTTATATTGCTGGCATTGGCAGATACTGTTGATTTCGTTGGGGTTACAGATACATCATCCGGTAGTTGTTGAGCCAATTGTCTTGCGGAAATACAAATATCTTCGGCATTGCCTGCAGATATTGTAATAAAAACCTTTTTTCGTTCTTCTGGCAGGTCGTTCTTTTTTGCGGTGAGTTTGAGAGTATTTCCCGATTGTTGAACCGACAACCAGCCTGCACCATCATATGGATTTAATGAATATGTCCAAGATGACTGATTTGTAGTAACCGTAATAGTACTATTGGGACAAGTTGCATCTGCCTTAAATACTATTTCTGAAGGGGCATTTATTTCCAATGTAGGAGAAGGTAAATCTTCTTCATTAGATTTCGAACAACCTAATAAACAAATAATGCAACTCCATAATATTAAGATGTAGTTTTTCATCACTATAAAGTTTTACGCCATATAGAGGCTGATGAAACAGTTCCATTGATATTCTTTGACTTTGCTGTGCCTATTTTCTCGATATGCAAACTTTGTCGATGATTACCGAGGTATTTACCTATTGCATTTGTAATCTTTTGATTGCGATACGGTGTTTCCCCGTACTCGACATATGCATCCAACATCCGTTCATACTCATTCGGGAAATGAACTGGAAAGAGCATTGTGAAATCATGCGAAGTAAACTCACGAACAGGTAATACAGTGTGAATGAAATTAAACAATGTTTCGTTGCCAATCTCGCCCATAATGGTATAGGCGGTAGTTCTTGTAGGTCGGTTTGTTGCCATAGTAATATGATTTTGGTTTAACATTCTTTGCCAAATCAAATTACCATTCTGCTCCTTGATGGTGGGTGTCGGTCGGGTAAGTACAAAAAGAAAGTGTGGAGCAGTTCCGTCTATTTAGTGGTAGGCTCTGACAAAACCCGAAACGAATAAACGATTACAAGACCCCACACCTGTATATGATATGACTTTGAATCGCATACCAATACAGATAATGAGTGTTGTCGTTACCCTCGTTTCTGGAAAACTGTCAGATTTTACCACTAAGGATAAAAGCGAAAACACTTTCATCAAATATGTACGCCGCTTACGCGACACTACAAAGTTAGAAACTTTTTCGCAATTGACAACACTCTTTTGGGGTCTTGTTCAGCAATAATATCAATATCTTCGTTGATTCCCCACTACGAATCGGGCTATAAAACCATCAGAGTCGAGGCCTTGCAACCTCGACTCCGACTCTAACATTACCATAAACTAATCCTTGAAAGTAACCCCGTGCTTCTTGCAAGGCGTTTCGGCCAGTTTGTAGAGCTCGTCCACAGAAAGATAATCCTTGACCACATCCTCCGTTTCAATCTTGTCCAGGAAATCATTGACATTGGTCTTTATCAGTCCGTTACGATAGAGGATTTTCAGAAGCCCCCTGAATGTAGACCAATATCCCGATGCGGAGTTGCGCGTGATGCGTCCTTTGCGCTTGAGCTTGTTGGCCGTCAGCAGGTATTCGCGGAACTTGTTGCAGAGGTCGATGTCGATCTCCTCGAAGGTGCACTTGCCGTGTACGAAGTTGCGAAAGTGGAGGTAGACGAACTCCCATTTGGGGTCATGTTTGCGGAGCTGACTGCGGAAGTACTCCAGAAAATCGGCCTTGAGCTTGTACTTGTCGAAGAAGTCGTAGCGCTCGTTGACCACCGACTCGAAGCGGCGGCAGCGGATCGCCTCGGCCTTCTCGGTCATCACCTCGTTGAAGTTCTGCTCCCGCTTGTTCTTCGGGTCGGCATAGAGGTAGATGCCCAGCGTTTCGTGGCGGATCACTTTCATGGTCTCCTTGTCCCGGTAGCCGGGATAATAATCCAGGTAGAAAGACAACATCCGTCCCTTGAGCGGGCGGGTTCTCAGTGTTACGGTTTTACAATCGTTCATAATGTTATATTTTTTATGGTTGTTATTAATTCGCTGGCAAATCACTGTAATGAAACCATGCAGACCACCTTCAGTGAAGATTAATTTTGGAATAATTTACGGTAGCCTATAATCAGGTCACTTACGGACACCCATAACCCGGTCAAAGTCCACTTTCAGGAAGCGGACGAAGCGCCCGTTCTTCTCTCGAGGAATCTGATGGAATTGCAGGATATTATAAACTGAGTTACGGGTGAGGTTGAATTTTTCCATTGCCTCCTTGACGGTGTAGTATTCGGCCTTGCTCTCTTCCGCAGAGTTTTTCGAGAGATCGAAGTGGAGTTTGGAGTAGAATATCTGCCCGTGTTCTTTTTTCGAAGGTATGTTGTTACGGTAGACGTGTGAACGGATGGCGACACGTGTCATGCCGTATTTCTCCTGAATATCTTCGGGCGTGTACCATTCCGTCAGGTCAGAGTCCACCTCATATTTGGCAAAGGCAGCATCAATATGTTTCTTGCTGTAATAGTTGAACTGGCGGATTCTCACTTTCGGAACCTTGTGCTGTCGTGTATAAGTCCATACCCATTTGGCATTGACCTTATATTTCTGTGCAATCTCTTCGGCGGTGTAATACTCGGTGATGTCAAAGTCGTTTTTTGCTACCAGCCGTTCATAAGGTTTGCTTTTGAGCATGAGTTCGATGTCGGCTTTCCGTATCAGCGACATTTTTCCGCTGAGCCGGGATGCACGGAGTTTCTCTTCCTTTACCAGTTTGTAGATGTACTGGCGGCTTACACCCATCAGACGTGCTGCCTGCGAAAAGGTGAAGTATTCCTGCTTTTCCAGCGACGAGCGCAATTCCTGCATCTCCTGCATATGGCGCAGCTCCATCTTCCGTTCCATCATGCGGTGTTTGTAACCTCGTTTCGAGCATTGCGGGCTGCAATAACAGGTAGTTGTTTTCTGTGCGATGAACGGTTTTCCGCACCATTGACAAATTCTTTTTACTTCCATATTTTCGTCCTATTTTCTGCCATTTTACATGAATTTTAATTTCCCTTTTTGTCCACACATGTAAACCATTGTCAACACACGTCAACTAATGCGTTACTGTGATATTTGGGCAAACCGTGAATTTCTGTCACGGTAGAAATACGTATGAAAAATATGGATAAAAACCGTTACTTCCAAATACGGTCTGGAAAGTACATAAAAATAAAAGTCGCTGATATACAGCGACTTTATTCTAAATGATTATGATTGGTTACGGTTGTTTACAAGCCGTCATTTGCCGATGCAGAACTTCGAGAAGATGTTCTGGAGAATCTCGTCGGAGGTGATTTCGCCGGTGATTTCGCCGAGCGCATCGGTCGCCATGCGCAACTCCTCCGACAGCAGTTCCGACGATATGCCGCCCACAAGTCCGTCCTGTGCCTTTACAATAGATTCGCGGGCTCTCTGCAGTGCATCGTAATGGCGTATGTTCGACACTACCGCTTCACCGCGGTAAACACCGTCCGTATCGACTGTCGAACGCAGCGCCCTGCACAACTTGTCGATTCCAACCCCTTCGCGAGCCGAAATATATATCGCGTCCGGAATGTTGCGTTCGCCCGACCTGTCAATTTTGTTTACGACGATTATCTCCCGTTTCCCTTCGGATTCAGGCAGCGGTCCGATCTCCTTTACCTCCGGCTCCACCATGCGGATTACAATCTGTGCCGATTCGATTGCTCGGCGTGTGCGCTCCATACCCATTCGCTCGAGCCTGTCATCGCTACTGCGCAATCCGGCCGTATCGACAAAGTGGAAACGTATGTCGTCGATTGTCATCTCCTCCTCTATGGTGTCGCGTGTGGTTCCGGCGACCTCCGAGACCATTGCCCGGTCATCCTCCAGCAGCCGGTTGAGGAGAGTGCTCTTTCCGACGTTCGGTGCTCCGACTATCGCCACGCGTATGCCGTTGCGTATGGCGTTTCCGGTCCGGAACGACTCCGCAAGACGCGAAACGATGCCTTCTGTCTCCGAGAGCATGGCCCCGAGCTTTTTGCGGTCGGCGAATTCGACATCCTCCTCCGAGAAGTCGAGCTCGAGTTCGAGCAGCGATGTTATTTCAAGCAGGCGCCCGCGCAATTCGCGCAGCGTTTGCGAATATCCGCCTCTCATCTGCGACGAGGCCATGGCGAGTTCGGCGCGCGAGCCGGCTGCGATGATGTCGGCGACGGCTTCGGCTTGCGAGAGGTCCAGCTTGCCGGCGGCAAATGCCCTTGCGGAGAACTCTCCGGCTCGGGCGGCTCGGGCGCCGTTGCGCAACAGCAGCGACATCACCTCGGATGCTATATAAGCGGAGCCGTGTATGGATATCTCTACAGAGTCTTCGCCGGTGTACGAGTGCGGCGCACGGAATACCGTTGCCAGCACATCGTCGACCGTGCGGCCGCCGTCCATGATATAGCCGTAGTGAACGGTATTCGGCAAGGCCTCGGAGAGGGGCTTGCGCCCTTTGAAAATTCGGTCGCAGCACTCCACGGCACCGCTGCCGCTTACGCGGATTACGGCGATTGCGCCTCCCGTGGCGGTGGCCACGGCTGCTATGACTTCATGGTCGAACATTCGTCTATCCTCTCGGTTTCGGTCTTTCGATGCGCAGCCGCTGGCCCGGGCGTATTACCGTCGAGCGCAGGTGGTTCCAGCGCATGAGATCCTTCACGCTCACCCTGTTGCGCTTGGCGATGACGCTCAGATTGTCTCCCTGGCGTACCTTGTATATGTATCCGACGCCCTCGGCGCGTTTCTTCTCGAGGTTTGCCGGATTCATGTACTCCTTCAGGTACAGGGAGTCCTTTGCGTATATGGAGTCGCGGTTCTCGATATATTCCGACAGATAGCTTACGGGCAGTGTCAGCGAATATGTCTTGCGCGATGCCGGGATGATGTCTATCTTGTACTGCGGGTTGAGTGCGCGCAGCGCTTCGAGCGGTATGTCTATGGTCGATGCCACCTGTCCCAGATGCATGACGCGGTCGACCGTGACGGTGTCGGTGGCTATGTAACCCGGAGTCGGGGCCGGGTCGACGTCGTGCAGGTCGTGGTATGCGTAGACGTACGATGCGGCGATGAATTTTGGTACGTAGCCGCGGGTCTCCCTCGGCAGGAAGTCGTATATGTCCCAAAAGGTCTTGGATTCACTGCCGGCACGTGCGATGGCCTTGTTGACATTGCCGGGTCCGCAGTTGTAGGCGGCTATGGCGAGCGTCCAGTCGCCGTATATGCGGTACAGGTCCTTCAGGAAACGGCATGCGGCTCGGGTTGAACGGATGAGGTCGCAGCGTTCGTCGACGAGCGAGTTTATCTCCAGCCCGAGATTCTTGCCCGTTGCTGGCATGAACTGCCACAGTCCGACGGCACCCATCCTCGATGTTGCAAGTATCGACAGGTTTGATTCTATTATCGGCAGTGCCCGCAGCTCGACAGGCAGTCCCTCCTTTATGAGTTCCTGCTCAATTATCGGGAAGTAATACTTCGACAGTGCAAGTATGTTCCTGAGCGGACTCCACCGGCCATTGAGGTACTGGTCGATGTAGTTGCGGACGATGTAGTTGTATGGCAGGTGTACTGGAGACACCAGGTCCTGCAGACGTGACTTGTAGAGCGAGTCTTTCGGCATCGCCTTTTCCGACTCAAGCTCTTCGGAGTATTGTCCGAAGAACGATTCGTCTCCGGCCTGGGTCTGCATCACGCTCCATGCCTCTACCAGCGAGTCTATCTCTTCCGGCGTCTGTTCGAGCCGCAGGGTGTCGATCCTCGGCGAAGCCTTCGGAACTATGCGCACGGTGTCGGTCACCACCATGCGGATGGTGTCGTATACCGGAACATGGACTGTCTTATGGTGTTTGCGTCGCGTCTTCTCGGGCGAAGCCGCATACGATATGCCGACCGTCATCGCAAGGGCGATGAATGCGGCTGTCTTGATGTAAAATTTCATGTCTCTATCAGAACGTAAAGTTCAAACTCATTCCGAATGATGCGGAGTTTCCCCGCATTATCGGGTTGTACGAGTAGTCTACCATGGGTTGCAGGCTTACGGCCAGATCGTCGGAGATGTCGTAATCCCGCAGATGGGCATCCACATGCGCGTCCACAATCTGGAGAATGTAGAGGCCGGCGGTTATGATTATACAGAGGTCGCGGTTTCGACGGTAGCTGTCGCGCAGGTTCTTGAGGAACGATGCGGAGTAGCGCCCGCCGAACTCGTCGAGCGAGCCGTTGGGGTAGTCGTCCGGTGCCTGGTCATAGGCATACTTGAGCCTGTATGCCTTTTTGAAGCGCTGGTATCCGCGGTTGTTCCAGTCGATACAGTAGATCGTGGTGGCGAAGCCTCCGACTACGATCGGTACGCGCCAGTAGCTCTTGTTGTAGATCTGTCCTGCGCCGGGGCATATCGTCGACAGGGTAGTTGCCTTGTTCACCGATGATACTTCGTTCGTCGCGTAGCATACCGCGGCATCACCGATGAAGTAGAGGTACGATGCTATGGTCGTTCCGAGCAGTATCTGACGCCATGTGTTGTGGCGTATCATCTGTGTCTGGATGGCATCGAGTTCCGGTGTCCGGTTGAGTCCCTGGTCGGTCATCGCATCGAACTGCTTCTTGAGTGGCTTGTACTTGTTGTTCTCATGGATGAACATTCCGAGCGACGCCCCGAACGTGCCGTACAGAATTGGCAGCTTCCAGTACTGCTTGTTGTATATCTGTCCGAATCCCGGCAGCACGAGCGATGCCCAGCATACCTTCCGCAGCGCCATTGAGTCGCTCAGGAGGGGTTTGCGGTTTTCGCGCCGCTGCTGTCTTCGCAGCTGCTTTTCGGTCAGCGCCACGGTGTCCTTCTGCAGGGAGTCGGGGAATATGGTCTGGCGTATCGTGTCGGGAAGCATCAGACGTATGGAGTCTGATACCGACGGAAGCGAATCCGTCGGCAACTTCAGCAGCGAATCCACAAGCCCGGCCACGAGAATCGAGTCGCGCCTGGCGATTGCGGCCGAATCGGGCTTCTGCAGCAGTCCGCTCTTCACCACCTGTCGAGGGCCTCGCGGCTGCCGCAGGAACTGGGCGTGTGATACCCCGAACGACGACAGCGCAACGGCCAGAACCAATGTCTTGAGCCATAGTCCGCCCGCCAGTCCGGTTATTGCCATGCCGAATGCTCTCTTCATCTGTCTGTTGTCGGTTCGGTGGTTCAGTTCTTCTTTGAAAAGCGGTCTATAAAGCGCTCTATGTCGCCGTCGTTGTCAAATCCGATGACGATTTTTCCGCCTCCGTTCTTGCCGCGCTTGATGCTTATGTCCTCGGAGAAGAACTTTTCGAGGTATTCGACGAGTCTCGTGTACGATTCCGGGTACTCCTCTTCCGCAGGGCATTCAGGCTTTCTTTTCCGCTCGGCCATCGAGCGTACCAGCTCCTCGACCTGGCGCACCGAGAGGTTGTTGCGTACACACTTCCTGAGAACGAGAAGCTGTTGCGAAGGCTTCTCGACCGAGGCGATCGCCTTTGCATGTCCCATGGATATTATTCCCTCCTTTACGGCAAGCTGCACCTCGTCGGGAAGCTTGAGCAGGCGCATGTAGTTCGCCACCGTCGAGCGTTTCTTGCCGACCTTGTCGGCCAGTTCGTCCTGTGTCAGTCCGCACTCATCCACCAGGCGCTGCAATCCGAGCGCCACCTCTATGGCGTTGAGGTCCTGGCGCTGGATGTTCTCCACGAGGGCCATGGCATGCAGGTTGGTGTCGTCTACCTCACGGATATATGCCGGTACCGTCTCAAGACCGGCTGCCTTTGCGGCCCGCCAGCGTCTCTCTCCGCTTATGATTATGTACCTGTCACCCTCGGCCTTTACCGTGATCGGCTGTATGAGGCCGAGTACGCGGATCGAATCGGCAAGTTCCCCGAGACTCTCCTCGTCGAACTGTTTGCGCGGTTGCGTCGGATTAGGGACAATGTCGCCGATGGCTATCTCCGTCATGTGCGACATGGGTTTGGCCTTGACGTCTATGGCGCCGGTGCCGAATATGGCATCGAGCCCGCGGCCCAATCCTTTCTGTTTCATGTTATTGTTTTTTACGGTTTCTCTTCAAAAACTCCTTGGCGAGAGTCAGGTAATTCACGGCACCTGTCGCCGATGCGTCGTACAGCATTATCGGCTTTCCGTATGACGGCGCCTCGCCGAGGCGGATATTGCGCTGTATTACGGTGTCGTATGCCAGCGGTCCGAAGTGCTCGCGCACCTCGTTGGCCACCTGGTTGTTGAGACGGTTGCGCATGTACATTGTCAGTACGAATCCCTCTATTTCGAGCGACGGATTCAATCCGTTCTTGACTATCTTTATGGTATTCAGCAACTTGCTCAATCCCTCGAGCGCCAGGTATTCGCATTGTACCGGGATCAGCACTGAATCGGCCGCCGTAAGTATGTTTACGGTCGTGAAGCCGAGCGACGGCGAACAGTCGATGAATATGTAATCGAACCTGTCGCGCAGGCCGTCTATTATGTTCTTCATCACATGGTGGCAGTCCTCCCTTTTCGGAAGTTCGGCATCCGCCGCGACAAGGTCTATGCTCGAAGGCAGCACCCAAAGGTTCTTCACGTCCGGGCTCTTCAGTATAACCTCATCGGCGCTCTTTTCGTTCGATATGCACTCGTATATTCCGTCGAGATTTATGTCGAAACCGAGGCCCGATGTCGCATTGGCCTGCGGGTCGGCGTCGAGCAGCAGGACCTTCTTCCCGAGCAGGGCTATGGATGCCGACAGGTTTATCGCGGTAGTGGTCTTGCCGACTCCGCCTTTCTGATTCGCAAGTGCTACAACCTTTGCCATTTTCTCCCGTTTTTGTTGGTGTAATGCTTCGCCTGCGGCTTTTTCGCATATGGCGAATATCGGACAAATTTAATAAAATTAAATTGAAATTGCATAATGATTCCTCCAATTTGATTATCTTTGGACCCCGTAACGCCAATATACGCAGACATTATGACGGAGCAGGACAACAAGGAAAAAACACTAGGCAAGGCCATGCGGAGCCATGGGGATAATCCGGAGCAGGGTGCCGGACGCAAGTTTCCGACCGTGACGGATATCGCCGTCATGCTGCTGCTGTTCTTCGCCTCGCAGGTGCTGGGGGCCTTTTTGTCATCGTCGTTCGGGTTGAGGATGCCCGACGTGTCGTCGTTGGCCACCGATGATGTGGAGAGCTATATGCGGACACAGGTTCTGAGAGGTGAAACCATTGCCATTCTCTATCCGCTGTCCATGTCTCTTGCGCTGTTGTTTGTCGCCCTTTACGTGAGATTCCGCAGCGGCCGCATGCCCAGGGTGAGGTGGTCGGCATCGGGATTCAACCCCAACATCATACTCTCCGGAATCGTCTGGGTGGTTGTCGCACAGATTGTGCTCGAACCGCTGATGAACCTCCTGCCGTCGGTCACCAACGAAGGGGTCGGGCGCGGCATGTGGGCCTGTCTCACGGCTGTGGTGATGGCTCCCGTATTCGAGGAGACGCTGTGCAGGGGCATAGTGCTTGAGACCCTCCGCCGCCGGTGGAGCAATGGAATTGCCGTAGCGGTTTCTGCCCTCTTTTTCGGAATAGTGCACGTTGAGCCGGCAACGGCATTGGCGGGCATAGTTGTCGGTGCGATTCTCGGTACGATCTATGTCCGGACATCATCCATCTTCTCGGCGATAATACTTCATGCCATAAACAACGCATTCGCTTTTGCACTCATATGTTTCGACATGAACGGGCTTACGCTCTACCAGATGCTCGGTGGAGGAACGCTCTACTATGTCGTCTACGGGATATCGCTGTTGCTGTTCGTCCTGTTCTGCATCGAGTCATACCGCAAGGTATTTTCGTCGGGACGCACGAATGGCGCCTTGTCCTGATTTTTTTCACTTTTCAACGAACGGGCCGTTTTCTAAAACGTAATGGCCGAGTTTTGTGATTTGCAGGGGTTTCATCTCTGCGAAACGCCTGTGTATTGGCGTGCATTGCGGACGTGAGGCTATTGCGGAAACCATATTTTCCATACATTTGCCTGCGAAAAAACGACATTTTTAACTTTTTTTGGGCAATTTCGATGAAAAAACGCATAATGCTTACGGGGGCAACCGGAGTTATGGGTTCTGCGGGCCTGCGTGAAATTATCTCCCGTTCCGACAGATTTGCTGTTACGGTGTTGGCAAGGGATTCGTTCAGGAATCGGCGCAAGCTGTCCCGTTATGCAGATGTTGATGGTTTCCGTATAGTGTGGGGGGACCTTACCTGTTATGAGGATGTGGCGGAAGCGGTGCGCGATGCCGACTATGTACTGCATGTCGGAGGAATGGTCTCTCCGAGGGCCGATTACCACCCGAGGACGGCACTGCGTGTGAATGTGACGGCGGCTGAAAACATCGTGCGTGCGGTAAAGGCTCGTCCCGATGCCGATAAGGTCAAGGTTGTCTATATCGGCAGTGTGGCACAGACCGGCGACCGCCGTGCTCCGGTGCATTGGGGCCGTACGGGTGATCCTTTGTGCCCTTCCATATATGACCATTACGCTGTTTCCAAGTGCCTTGCGGAGCGCATATTCACGGAATCCGGCCTGAAGTACTGGGTCAGCCTGCGGCAGTCGGGAATACTGTATCCGGACATACTGAAGAAGATAGAGCCTATAATGTTTCATGTCCCTTTGCGCGGTGTCCTCGAATGGGCTACGGTGGAGGATTCAGGCCGGCTGCTTGCGAACGTATGTGAGGACGGTGTGCCTGATGATTTCTGGAACAGGTTCTACAACATAAGCAGCGGAAGCGATTACCGGCTTACCAATTACCGGTTCGAATCACTGATAATGAAGAGTATATCCTGTCCCGCTCCGGAACGGATATTCAAGACCAAATGGTTTGCGCTCGGAAACTTCCATGGCCAGTGGTACCTCGACTCGGACCGCCTCGAAGAGATTCTGCATTTCCGTGGGAATGTGCCGGTTGAAGAGTATTTTGCCCGCATGAGCCGTACACTCCCGTGGTACTACTCCCTTGCAAGGTTCGTTCCGGCCTTCGTTATCCGTTCCGCTATCGGGCTGTTGACAAGGAACCGCAGATTCGGTACGATGCACTGGGTAAAAAGCGGTGATGCGTCGCATGTGTCGGCCTATTTCGGCTCGCGTGAACGGTGGAATGCCATCCCCGACTGGAACGATGTTCCGGATATGCCCGACCCGGCAAGTGACAGGCGGCAAGTACTTGATCACGGATATGACGAATCGATCCCTCTGTCGGAACTCTCCATACGCGATATGCGCTCTGTGGCGGCTTTTCGTGGCGGAAAGTGTCTTTCGGACACCATGGCCGTTGGAGATATCGATTCTCCGCTTGAGTGGGAGTGTGCCTGCGGACATATGTTCAAGGCTTCGCCTGTGACGGTGCTGCTTGGCGGACACTGGTGCCCGGAGTGTTTTCCTTCACCGTGGAATTACGACGCGGAGGCTCGCCGCAACCCGTTTTTCGAACAGGTATGGCGCCCGTTGCATGAAGAATCCGAGGACAAAGTCTACGACGACGGCATAAGACATTGAGCAAAGGATTAAAAGTTTCTTGCACGGCAATATTATTGCACTGAAGTGCGTTTTATTCCGGTAAAAATCTTACCTTTGCAGAATGTATATGAGATACGTCGGAAAGATAATTGCCATTCTGCCGTTGCTTGTTTCGGTCTCATGCCGCCAGTCGCCCCAGTTGTTCTCGGACGATGACGTTCTTGCGCGCGTGGACCGCAAGTCGCTCAGAATCTCCGAGGTACAGCGCATGATGCCGAAAGGCCTGTCGGGTGCCGACAGTGTCGATTATGTCGATGCATACATCGACCGGTGGATGGTCAAGCAGCTCAAGCTCCAGCAGGCGGAACTGATGTTCTCTTCGTCTGCAGCCGATATCGACCGCATGGTGGAGGAGTACAGGCAATCGTTGCTCATACGCAAGATAGAACAGTATTATCTCGATACGGAGATGCGCTCGGAGGTGACCGATGCCGAGATAGAGGAGTACTACAACCGCCACAGCAGTGATTTCCTGCTGACAAAGCCTGTGGTCAAGGGATGCATCGTGGCAATCAGCGACGGATATTCGCGCCGCGAGCAGTTGCTGCGGCTTATGGGCTCCTCGCGCAGCGAGGACAGACGCGACTTCGAGGCTCTGTGCCGCAAGAACAATTTCCCGTTGACGGAGTTCGACGAGTGGGTTGATTTCTCCGAGTTTCTGTCATATGTCCCTGTATTGAGGTCCGTGAAGTACGATGACATGCTTTCACGAAGGAACATACAGCAGATACATCACAACAGGACATATTATTGTTTCCGCATTACCGATGTACTGCGTCCGGGCGACCGTACACCGCTGTTTATGGTACGGGACAACATCCGCCGCATAATAATCAACCAGCGCCAGGGAGAGGTGATAAGGGATTATGAGCGCCGGCTGTTGGATGACGCTGTCGAGAACGGACACGCGAAGGTGATGCACGAAGATGTGGCGGAACCTGTTAAGGGTTGCGCCGACTCCATTGTAAATAATTGATTGGTATGAATATAAAGATGAAAAGAGACTTGTTGGTAGCGTTCCTGACTACGGTTGCCGTAGCGGGGTTGCATGCGCAGAAGAAGTTCGTGATGTTGGACAAGGTGGTTGCCGTGGTCGGAAGTTCGGCCATCATGCACTCCGAGGTTGAGGACCTTGCCAACCAGATTGTCGAGCAGCGCCGTGCCGAAGGCTATACCTCCGACCGCGACCCGATGAATGAGGCCCTCGAAAACCTTCTTATGCGTAAACTGCTTTACAACCAGGCCCTTATCGATTCGGTGTCGATAAATACCGGTGAGGTTTACCAGAATGTCGAGAGTCGTGTACAGGCTTTGGTAGATCAGGAGGGTTCGATTACCGCCCTGGAGCGCAAGAACCATATGGCCATATACCATATACGTGAGCTCCTGCGCCGGAATTTCGAGGAGCAGAGCTATGCGGCCGCCATGCAGCAGGAGGTTATCAGTAAGATCAATGTCGTTCCTGGAGAGGTGGAGCGCTATTACAGGAATATCAGCAGGGACAGCCTTCCGATAATAGCCGAGCAGTATGTGTATGCACACATAACCAAGTTCCCGGCCGGAATGGAGGCCGCCAAGCGCCGTACCCGTGAGCGTCTGCTTGAAATGCGCGAGAGGATCGTTACCGGCAAGACGAGTTTCTCGACTTTGGCACGAATGTATTCCGTGAACCCTTCGGCCATCCGTGGCGGAGAGCTTGAGCCGATGCAGCTTGCCGGCTTTGTACAACCTTTTGCCGACGCATTGTCCGAGCTCAAGCCGGGACAGGTTTCGGAGGTGGTGGAGACGGAGTACGGTTTCCATCTCATACAGATGATAGACAAAAAGGGACAGATGTACCACTGCCGCCACATATTGTTGCGTCCTACATATTCGGATGACGACATCATCCGTCCGATGCGCGAGCTTGACAGCATAGCCGACCTTATCCGCAAGGATTCCATAACGTTTGAGGCGGCTGCGGCCAAGTTCTCCGACGACAAGTATTCGAAGATGAACGGCGGAATCGTATCCAACCACGACCTGCTTGAACGCTATTCCGCATTCGACGCCAAACTTACGGCGACGAAGTTCCTGAAGGAGGACTTCGGCCTCGGCGGCGGAAAGAGCATCGACGACTACAATGCCATACGTGTGCTCAAGGAGGGCGAAATCTCCCCGGCATACCGAACGAAGGACCTTATGGGCAACGATCTCTGCAAGATAGTGAAACTCGTGGAGGTCATACCGTCGCATCCGGCGTCGCTTGACGAAGACTATCTGCGCATAGAGCAGATGGCGCTTGTCGACAAGCAGCAGCGCATGTTCAACGAGTGGATCAACCGCAAGATAGATGCGATGTACGTATATATCGAGCCTGAATACCGCGACGGTGAGTTCATCAATAAAAACTGGGTGAAGTAGCGTGCGGAGGGGCTTGGTTGCCATAGCGGTTGTTCTGGCGTTTCTGGCGAGCGTGGTTTTCGCCGGGACATCGGGAATGCCGTATCTGCAGGCACCTCCTGCGGAGCGCACCTCCGGTGACGGAGACCAGAAGGCCCGGTCCGAGGGGGAGAGCAGTGCTGTGGATATCAAGTCCGATCTCGGACGTCAGACCGACCACAACGGTTCCAAGATATATATCGTTGTCGGCAATGTCGCTGCGCACCACAACGGTGCGGTCATTACCTGCGACAGCGCGGTGAGATACTCCGA
The DNA here is from genome assembly GCA_944322005.1 of uncultured Alistipes sp. Taxonomy (GTDB): domain Bacteria; phylum Bacteroidota; class Bacteroidia; order Bacteroidales; family Rikenellaceae; genus Alistipes. The sequence goes on along the minus strand of CALUNL010000003.1, from coordinate 300,887 downwards.
ACGTAGGCTCGAGTGCTTCGGCAATGTCCTCATAAACAAGGGAACCACATATATCTACGGAGAGCGTGCCGAATATAACGGCGATCTGAACGAGGCCTATGTCTATTCGCGCATAGTCAAGGTGGTGGACAGGAGCGCTACACTCTATACCTATAATTTCAAGTTCAATACCAAGGAGAACATCGGCGAGTACTACGGCGGCGGCGTGGTGACCAACGACGGGGACATGCTCGAATCGGAACGGGGATACTACTATGCCGACCTGAAGGATGTCATATGTGTGGATGACGTACAGATGCGTAACGAGACCTATGACATGACAGGCGACTCGGTCGTTTACAACATCGAGACAAACAAGGCCAATTTCTTCTACAATACCAATATCTGGAATACCAAGGAGAACGAGTATCTGTATGCCGACTGCGGATCATTCGACCGCGACAGCCAGCTCTATTCGCTCAAGCGCAACGGCTACATCCTGACGGAGAATCAGGAGTTGTGGAGCGATACCCTCGACTACTTCCGTGAAAGCGGTTATGCACGTCTGAAGAGCAATATCCAGATCGACGACCGTTCGCAGATGGTCATGGCCTTCGGCGACTGGGGCGAATACTGGAAGGAACCAGGTAACGCCTTCCTTACGAAGGACCCGATAGTGTTGAGCTATGACGTCTCGCAGGGCGATTCTGTCTTCATGCGTTCGGATTCGATGTTTCTCTATACGAGGGACCCGGTCCGTGAACGTATCGAGCGCGAGCGTGCCGATTCGCTGCGAGCTGCGGCCGAGCGTGCCGATTCTATCCGTATGGCGGAGGAGAAGGCGATGGCCGAGAAGGCAGAGAAAAAGATGTCCGGAAAGAGAAGAAAGGGTGAGCAGAAGTCGGATGAAGAATCGGTTTCTGAATCGGAGACAGGTCCGAATGCCGAACAGAACAGGGCGGAGGATATCAAGGCACGCGCCGACAAGACTTCGCAGGCTGTGCGTGAAAAGCTCGGCCTTGGAGACGGAGAAAGCTCTGGTGAAATACAGGCTCCGGCCGATACCCTTGCGACGGACTCTTTGAGGGCGGATACGCTTCCGGTCAACCCGATGGATACGCTTACAAAGGCCGAACGCAGGGCTATGTTGAAGGAGAAGGCTAAGAAGGAGCGGGACTCCGTGCGCAAGGTCAAGGCGGAGATTCTCCGCATAAAGCTCGATTCCATCGCCGACAGGCGTCAGGCCAAGCGTACTGCGCTTCTGATCAAGGCCGAGAGGGCGGACTCCGTGCGCAATGCGAAGGCGCAGTTGCGGGCCGAGGAGAAGTTCCGCCGTTCGATGGAAAGGTTGACCCGTAAGGGTATAAAGGTGGCGCCCGTGGATTCTGCAGTACTGTTTTCGGTGGATTCGATCATCGGGGCGGAGATGTTTATGAAGGATTCGGTGACGAACCGGATACTCGATTCGCTCATATCCGTCTATTTCCCGAAGGAGGAGGCAGACAGTGTGGCTGTCGCGGATACCGTTGCCGTCGACTCCACATACCGCATGGTACTCGGATATCGCAACGTGAGGATGTATCGCAGCGATTTCCAGGCCGTGTGTGACTCTATCGTTGCCACAAGCATCGATTCGGTCATACATCTGTTCATATCGCCGGTACTCTGGAACGACAATAACCAGATCACTTCGGAGAAGATGCACATCATAACGCGCAACCAGCAGATTGTGAGGGCCGATTTCGAGGGCAAGCCAATGACTGCGGCGGAGATAGACACGGTGCACTACAACCAGGTGACCGGCAAGGAGATGAGTGCCTTTTTCGAGAATAACCAGATATACCGCAACGATGTAAACGGTAACGTACAGACCATATATTACATGCAGGAGGAGGGATCGCCTGACATCTCCATGCTGGCCTACGTCGAGAGCGGTGACATGTCCTCTTATGTCGAGGACCGGCAGATAGTCGGCATTACATACCGCAACAATCCGACCTACATATTCTATCCGCTGGACAAGATTCCGGAGGACCAGCCCATATATCTTGACGGATTCAAGTGGGAGATAGAGCGTCGCCCGTCGCGTTCGGACGTCATGACGCGCCGTATCCGCGAGTCATTGCGGGAGGTCAAGGAGCGGCTTGAGAAGCCGACGTTCCCGATAACCGATAAGATCGACAATGACCGCCGGCGGCTTATCCGTCAGAAACTGTGGTCGGACCGTACGGACACCCTTTCTTCCGAAACCATCGAATGGCTCGACAATCTGTCGTACGATCTGTGACGGGCGCAACGCCATGCGCGAGTCATTCCTTTGCGTTGTTCAATAAGCGAAATACCCCTTCGATGGAAATATTTCCATGCTCACCGATTCGGAATTCGTCTCAGTGCGAATATATTGGCGGCTGTGGATATAATATACTCTTTTTCTTGATTTTCGGTATATTATAATGCTCTGGCATGAATCCGGCAATGAGTAATGTCGGTTTTTTAATGACGTGTATCTCGATTTTCGCCATATTGCGGATTGTGCAGGGTATAATTTGTGCCGGTATGACATAAAAACTTCGTTTTTCATTTGTCTCTCCTCTCGCCTTTCATTATATTTGCGAGGTTTTTTGTAAAACGTCTGGTTAGGTTAAGTTTTTTGTTATGGAGTGGTTGACAAATCTCTTTTTTTCATCCGGTATAGCCAATGCCGTTCTGATTGTCTCGCTCACAATCGCCCTCGGATTGCTTCTGAACCGTATACGGTTCGGATCCATATCTCTCGGTGTAACGTGGGTGCTGTTCGTCGGCATAGTGTTGTCGCATTTCGGTTTCGGCATCGACAGCCGCATATGTGATTTTGTCAGGGAGTTCGGACTCATACTTTTCGTCTACTCGATAGGCCTGCAGGTGGGTCCCGGATTCTTCTCGTCACTCAAGGAGGGCGGATTGCGATTCAACATACTTGCTGGCGTGATAGTCCTGCTCGGCTGCATCATCACATATTCGATCCATGCCGTTACGGGGGAGGACCTTACGACGATGGTGGGTGTGATGTCCGGTGCCGTCACCAATACTCCTGGCCTCGGTGCCGCCCAGCAGACCATGTCGGACATCATTGGCGAAACCGACAATACTCTCGCCTCGGCCTATGCGGTGGCATATCCGCTGGGCGTTCTCGGAATTATATTCGCAATGCTTGTCATAAGGTGGGTTTTCAGGATAAAGGTTGACCGTGAGGCGGCCGTAACCGAGCGCGGGGGCAATACTCCACATACGGTTCGCATCGACCTCCGTGTGACAAACAAGGCTGTATTCGGCAAGAGCATACGCGACGTTGGGCGCATCGCCCGCAGCAAGTTTGTCGTTGCGCGCATGATGTGCGGCGACATGTCGCAGAAGATAGCCTCCGGCGATACCGTACTGCATGAGAACGACATATTGAGAGTTGTCGTCGGCAGCCAGGACGAGGAGCTGATGCAGTCGCTCATTGGCGAGCGCGTGCATATAGACGAATCGCAGTGGCATTCCTCTGCATCCAACCTTGAGAAACGACGTATTGTTGTGACCAAGCCGCAGCTCAACGGCAAACACATAAGTGACCTGCACATACGCGAAAACTACAACGTGACCATCACCCGCGTGGTGCGTGCCGGTATCGAACTTGTTGCTACATACGAACTGCGTCTTCAGATGGGAGACGTGGTGGTTGTCATCGGACGCAAGAACGACCTCGACCAGGTTGCCGCCATCCTCGGCAATTCCGTGAAGCGTCTCGACCATCCGAACCTGTTGCCGATATTCATCGGAATATTCCTCGGAGTGGTGCTCGGCTCGATTCCGATCATGTTCCCGGGTGTCCCGCAGCCGGTAAAACTCGGACTTGCCGGCGGCCCGCTGATTGTCGCCATACTTGTCGGACGGTACGGTCCGCGCTACAAACTCGTTACCTTCACCACCAACAGCGCCAACATGATGATACGCGAGATCGGCATCTCGCTCTTCCTTGCGGCCGTGGGACTCGGTGCGGGCGAGTCGTTCGTAAGCTCCGTGGTCAACGGCGGTTACTGGTGGGTGCTTTATGGAGCAGTCATAACGGTGCTTCCGCTTCTGATCGCAGGCATCATAGCTCGCAAGTTGTTCAAACTGGATTACTTCTCCATAATGGGTCTGTTGTCTGGCAGCATGACCGACCCTCCGGCACTTGCGTATGCCAATACCGTGGCGACCAACGACAATGCCTCGGTCGCTTATGCGACGGTATATCCGTTGACGATGTTCATGCGTATCTTTGCGGCGCAGATACTTGTCCTTATTGCCTTGTCGTGACATCGGCACGGCCGGAAAACATGGCGGCGGGAGGATCATTCGAAATCCTCCCGCCGCATCTTTTTGTATTTCGGGCCTATTTCAGGTAATCTTCGAAATAGTCGGTCACCTTCTGCATGAGGTGTACGCGGCCCTTGCCCATCACGTTGTGTTTTGCACGCGGGTAAGGGAAGTAGTCGACCTGTACTCCGTTTTCGATGCATGCCTCGATGAAGTTCAGCGAGTGCTGCCATACCACCGTGTCGTCTATCACCCCCTGGCATATCAGCAGCTTCCCCTTAAGGTCCTTCGCACGCGGAATGAGTGACGTGCGGGCGAATCCTTCCGGGTTTGTGCGCTCGGTCTCCATGTAACGCTCTCCGTACATCACCTCATACCATTTCCAGTCTATGACCGGACCTCCGGCCACGCCGACCTTGAATACGTCTGGATGGTTCACCATGAGCGATATGGTCATGAAGCCGCCGTACGACCAGCCGTGTACGCCTATGCGGTCCCTGTCGACCCATTCGTGCGACATCAGCCACTTCAGACCCTCCATCTGGTCCTCCATCTCGCATACGCCGCACTGCCGGTGTATGGCCTTCTCGTATTCGGCTCCGCGGTTGGTCGTGCCTCGGTTGTCCATGACGAATACGACGTATCCGTGTTGGGCCATATACATCTCCCAGCGCCGCAGCGATGCCTGGAAGTTGTTGCGCACGAGCTGCGAGTGCGGGCCTCCGTATACATAGAGTATCACCGGGTATTTTTTCGACGGATCGAAATCCTTGGGCCGTATCAGTCGGTAGTAGTTGTCGTAGCGTCCGTCTGCGCTCTTTACCGTACCGAGTTCGATGGGGCAGTAGTTGTACCCTTCGCTCGGGTCGTCGGCGCGGAACACCTCGCGTCGGAAACGTCCGTCGGTCGATGCCACGGCCACCACGCGCGGCACGTTCAACGACGAGTAGTTGTCGCTGAAATAGCGCCCGTCAGGCGAAAGGGTGCATGTGTGCCATCCCTCGTCGGGGGTAAGGCGCAGCGTGCGTCCGTTGCGCAGGTCCTTGCGGAAGAGGTGCCGCTCCACCGGCGAAACTTCTGCCGAGTAGTAATATATGCCGCCGCGGCCGTCCTGTCCGACATACTCCACGTCGGCATCGACTGCGGTAAGGCGCGAAAGCGTCGCATCGGGTATCGAATAGAGGTAGAGGTTGCGGTAGCCGTCGCGGTTGTCGGTCGTATATATGAATTTGTCGTTGCCGATGAAATAGAGCGGGTACTGCGGCTCGACGAAACGGTCGTTGTGCTCCGTAAGCAGGGTTTCCATGAACTCTCCGCTGACGGCGTCATAGCAGTTGAGGTGCATGTTCTTCTGTGCACGGTCGAGCACCTGCGCATATATGCGTCTGCTGTCGGGCGACCATGTCAGGTTGGTTATGTAACGCTCCTCGTCGAAGTCATCGACATCGAGCGTAACCGTATTTCCCGTCACGGTGTCGTATACCCCCACGGATATGCGCTCGGATTCCATGCCGTTCATCGGATACTTCAGTTCGACGAGTGTGCCCGTGCGGGTCGTTATGTCGAGCAGGGGGAAAACGCCGACGCGCGACTGGTCCTTGACGTAGAATGCGAGACGTGAGTTGTCGGGCGACGGGAACAGACCTCCGCTGATCCCGAACTCGTTGCGCGACACGGACTGTCCGCATACCATGTCGGGATTGTCGAAAGCTGTCACTTCCCGTTCCGTGCCGTCGGCCAAGATCCATACTATGTTGTTGCCGCGCAGTTCGGCATGAGGTTTCGTCGTCGCCGGAATGGAGTCTTTCTGCGCAGCCGCCTCCCTTGTGCGGCCCGAGCGTATATCCACGGCCAGACGTTTGTCTCCGTCCGTGGTGAAATACTCTTTCGGGTTCTCCGCGTTCCACTCCACGGTGTAGTTCTTCGGAACGAGTTCGCGGTTCAGTATCGCATCCTCCATCGTAAGCAGCCTGCGCCCGTCCGGATTGGCGGATGCGGATATCGCCACGGTAAGCGATGCGGCAGCAATGGCCGATATGTGCAGTGCTCTCATCAGAACAGGTATTTTTCGGTCTTTACCCGGTTTATAAGCGTGAATATGTGTTCCCAGGCCTCCTCTCCGAGGGTGGTTCCGACCACTTCGATGACCTTGCCTGCCGTAATCGCACCTATGGTTCCGCACTGCCTCAACGACATGCCCTCGCACAGCGCATACAGGAATCCTGCGGCGTAGAAGTCGCCTGCACCGGTGGTGTCGACGCGCTTTGCCGCCGCCATGATGCCGACGTGTATCATCTCGTCGCCGTGTTTTATAATGGCGCCCTTCATTCCGACCTTGACCACCACGAGGTCGCATATCTGCGATATCTCCTGTACGGCATCCGCTGCATCGTCCTTGCCGGTGAACACCTTGGCCTCGTCCTCGTTGGCGAAGAGTATGTCGACATACTCTCGTGTGAGCCTGTGCAGGAACTCGAGGTTGTCCGCCACGACGTTGAAACTCGCAAGGTCGATCGCTATCTTAAGCCCGCGTCTCCTTGCTGTATGCATTACCGTCTCGATAAGCGTGTGGTCCTGTACCAGATAGCCCTCCACGTAGAGACAGTCGTACCCGTCAAATATTTCCGGGCTTATCTCGTCGGACGAGAGCTCCTCGGCTGCCCCGAGGTGGGTGAGCATCGTTCGCTCACCGTCAGGCGAGATGAGCGATACGCACTTGCCCGAACGGTTGCGCCCGCGGAATATCACCGGCTTCACTCCGAGGTTCTGGAGTGCCTGCTCGAAAAAGTCTCCGGTCGTGTCGCTTCCCACCTTGCCGATGAAGCCGACCCGGGTACCGAGACGAGCCATGGCCCTTATGGTGTTGTCGGCCGATCCTCCGAGAGACAGCGAATATGGAAATCCTGCCACCGATTTCGAGATTTGCGACTGCAGTTTGCTGTCTACGAGCATCATCGAACCCTTCGCGATGCCGAATCTGGAGAGGACCGAGTCCGACTGCAGATTTACCAGCATGTCGGTAAGCGCGTTACCGATACCTATAACATTCTTCATTTGTCGGGATTAAAGTCGTTTTGTCATATCGATAGAACCTTCACGAGCTCGATATTGTCGCGGTTCATCTGTTTGGTGTGGCTTATGGCCAGCGAGAACGGCACATAGACTATTTCGCCGTTCCTTATTCCGGTCATGACGTTCCGCTGGCCCTCCTTGAGCGCCGTGATGGCGGCTGCTCCGAGCCTTGAGGCGAGAATCCTGTCCACTGCCGACGGTGAGCCGCCCCTTTGCAGGTGCCCGAGTATAGTGACCCTTGCGTCATATTGCGGATACTCCTTCTTGACCCTCTCGGCCAGACCCATGGCGCCTCCCGTTTCGGGATTCTCGGCCACGAGAACGATGGCGGAGTTCTTGCTCTTGCGGAAACCGTTGTCGATGAGAGTCTTGAGTTGGTCGTCGCCGGTGCTTGCCTCCGGTATTATCGCAGCCTCGGCTCCGGTGGCGATGGCGCCGTTGAGCGCAAGGTATCCTGCCGTATGGCCCATCACCTCGACGAAGAAGAGCCGCTCATGGCTTGTCGCCGTGTCGCGCAGTTTGTCGACAGCCTCCATTATGGTGTTGAGAGCCGTGTCGAAACCTATCGTTGAGTCGGTCCCCGAGAGGTCGTTGTCGATTGTTCCGGGCAGTCCGACAATCGGGACGTCGTACTCTTCGGCAAATATCCGCGCTCCGGTTATCGTGCCGTCGCCGCCGATGACCACCAGTGCGTCTATCCCGGCGGCCTTCATGTTGTCGTATGCCGTTTTGCGTCCCTCCGGTGTCTTGAACTCCGGACAGCGGGCCGTCTTGAGAATCGTACCGCCCTTCTGTATGATGTTGCTGACGCTCTCCGAATGGTATTCGATGATCTCGTTGCTTATCAGTCCGCGGTATCCGCGCATGATCCCTTTTACATGGAAACCGTTGTAGATTGCCGTGCGTGTCACGGCCCTTATTGCTGCATTCATGCCCGGGGCGTCGCCTCCGGAGGTGAGAATGCCTATGCACTTTATTGATGCCATAAATTTGTGTCGTGCGTTTTTTGGAATCGACATCCAAAGGTAAAAATTATTTGTGCAAAACCCAAAAAAAGCCAACCTGTACGGGCAGGTTGGCTTCACTATGAAAAATGCTTTGGTTAGGAAAATTCTCTATTTGTCTATGCTCTCGACGTTCTCCTCGTATATCAGCGCTTCCATTTGGTCGAGCTGGTCCTGGCTCGGTGCGTCGATGGCGGTTATGGTTATGCCTCCGTTGTTCACGGTCATGCCGTCCGGGAACTGCTTTACGGCTACGATCACCGTGCTTACGAATACTATCACCCACAATATCAACGAGCTCAACAGCACCCATTTGTTCGGCCGCTTGTTCACCAGCAGCGTGATGAACATGTATGTGAGTACCGCTACCGGAATAAGTGCAATCGTTATGCCAAGTATTGCCAGCGCCTCCGGAACTGTCGTGAGGACATCGGTCAGCGATCCCATGTTTCCGAACATGAATTCGTTGGTAAGAGGCGTGCAGTCCGCTATTATGGCTATTATCGACACGATAAGGGCTATTAGTGAGATTACGAGCGGGAAGAGCATTGCGGCGAGGAAGAGCTTGAGCAGGATGACGAGTATGCGCCCGAGCACCGTTACGGCGGAGGCCACGCTCGACTTTGCGGTCTGTTCCGGCGTGGCGCCGGTCTTGTCGCTGATGGAGCGGACGGTTATCGCCTCGCCCTCCATCTCGAGCTTCTGGCGGGCGGTCCTGGCCACCGGCACCGCGAACCACATGATGATGTATCCGACGATGAACATCAGGAACGTGCTCGCACAGATGTCGCTGATGGAGCCTATCGGCAACAGCAGCAGCGGTATGAAGAGTATGAGCCGTATGATTACCGGATCGATGTTGAAGTACTTGCCCAGTCCGGCGCATACGCCGCCCAGTTTGCCGTTCTGCACGTCGCGGTATAGACGTTTCGGGATGCGCGGTTCGCTCTTTTCCGGCTCCGTGTCGGCAATGTCCTCGGCGGTGCCGAGCTGCTTGATGATGTTGCAGATGAGCGGTTCCTGCACCACATACTTCTCGTCGTGCTGTGCCGAGAGTATGAGTTCTGCTATGCGTGCCTCGATGTCTGCGATTATCTCCGGTCCGTCCGGAGTATTCTCATATGCCTTTTTGAGTGACGATATGTACTCGTCGAGCCTGGTGTAGGCCTTTATGTCGAAGGTAAACGATATGCCCGACAGGCTGCATTTCTTGATTTCGTTCATGGCTGTTACAATTTTTTGATTGAACTTGAACCCGATGTGTCTATGCTGGAGAGGGCGCAACCCCCGTCATATCTGATGCTGGATGCTCCGCTGGCCTCGATATCGAGTTCGCCGGTGCATCGTACCGTGGCTTTGGATGCCCCCGAAGCCTCTACTTCAAGGTTCTCGTATTCGAGTTCTCCGCAGTCTACGGCCGAGGCGCCGATCGACGATACCGAACCCCTGCCGCTGCGGCCGGACGCCACCGTCTTCGATGCTCCGGAGCACTCTATCTTGCAGTATCCCGCTTCGATGCCCTCGAGGGTCATCTTCGATGCGCCGATACATGTGAATGTGCACTTTTCCGACTTCAGCCCGTTCAGGGAGAATGTCGATGCTCCCATATTGTTTACAGTCAGGTTGTTTATTCCTGCGTTGCAAAGCCTTGCCGTTGACGAGCCGGTGCAGGTTATCTGGCATTTGTCGGCGATTACGGCGTCGGATGCCAACCTCGACGCTCCGCTGCAAGACACGTTCAGCACGTCGGTTTCGATGTCGGCCGATACGGACGAAGCTCCGGTGGCACTGATGTCGAATGTCTTGGCCTTGAGCACGGGTTTGGCCGATACGGACGATGCCCCCGATACGTATATGTTGTCTATCCTGGAGTTGTTCGGAATATATATTTCAACGTATCCTTTGAACTGGCCGTGTCTTTTCGGATGGTCCAGCGCCGCAAGAAACCTTCCGTTCTCAACGCTCATGTCGAGGTACTTGTATAGATCCTTGTGTGCACGGATGATTATGTTGCCGTCTGTTCGCTCCTCGACGATGACCTTTATTCCGCCGCGCACCTCTATCTTGTTGAAATCCATGTTGCTCTTGCGGGCGGATATGATGATGTCACCGTCGTCCCTCTTCTCCTCTCCGTCCGTGACGGATATCGTCTTTACGCCGGATTTCTCTACGACCTTCACTCCGTTTTGCGAAGCTTCGGCTCCGGAGGCCATAGCTACGGCCGGAGACAGGGCCAGGGCCGCTGCGGATAACAGTATGATTGACTTTTTCATCTTCTCTGTTGATTTTTATTGGTGTTTCTGTCTTATCTGGTTTATCTGGTATACAAGGTTGTCCCAGGCCTCGTCCAGCAGTGCGAGATACTTGCGTCCCGCCTCCGTCAGCGAGTAGTATTTTCTCGGCGGTCCCTGCGGCGACTCCTCCCAACGGTAGGTGAGGTATCCGGCATTCTTCTGCCGTGTGAGTATGGGGTAGAGGGTTCCTTCGACCACTATCATCTGCGCCTCCTTCAGTTCGGCGATGATTTTCGGAGCGTACGAATCTCCGTTTGCAAGGATTGACAGGATGCAATAGTCCATTATTCCCTTGCGCATCTGTGCAGTTACGTTATCTTCTTTCATACCTCTGTTTTGTATTTGTCTTTTTTACTTCCTCCTCCGGGATTATTATCCACAGTATTATGTAGACCCATATCGACAGGCCTCCGAAGAGTATGAGGAACAGCATTATCAACCTCAGTGCCGTTGCATCGAAGCCGAAGTGCTCGGCCAGACCGCCGCATACGCCGGCAATCGAACGGTTGGTGCGCGAACGGCGGAGCGTGCATTTCGACTCCGGCTCCTCTTCGGTGCCTTTACGGACGCGTTTTGCCGGTCCGAATTCGTCGGGCTGTCCCATCCTCGCAATGGCCATCTCCACCATGTCGATGGATATAACCATCATCTTCGACGGCCTCAACTCGTTGAAAATTTCGGCAAAACGAATCTCGATGTCGTTCATCGTGCCGGTCTCGTCTTCGGCAAGCCTGCTCTGTACGTCGTCCAGATACTCCGCCAGCCTCTCGTAAGCGTCCTTGTCGAGAGTGAATGCCTGTGAACCTACATTTACGTTTATTGTCTCTTTCATGGTATTGGATGTTGGTATTGTTTATTACTTTTCTGATACAAATATAATACAAGTTTTAGTATTATGCAATACATAATACTATATTTTTCCAAATTTCCGCAAAAAAATATAGGTATGAACCCGGATTACGGGGCCATACCTATATATATTAAATGCGGTGACGTGTGTTGCCGTACGTGGCTACCTGTCCACTCTGGATTTGTCCGTTTCGCTGTCGGCCTTTGCCTTGCGCTTCTGCATGGCCTTATGGTACGATATCACCTCTATTTCGGCGGAATTTCTGCGGAGTTGTTCTGCCATCGGGGTGGAGCGTATCTCCGCGATACGCTTCGATATGAACTCTCTGAGGTTGTCCCAGCGGTAGTAGGGTGCCATGTCGCTCTCTATGGGCAGGCGGCACTCCTTCTCGTTGTGCAGGAGCTTTACGATGACATCACCCGCCTTGTTGCGGTAGAATATGAACTGGAGGTTCGCGGCCATCGGCGATATGCTGAAATCTGTCCAGACATCTTTCAGGTTGTCGAAATCGTCGGTACGGACGCATTTGCCCTCTACCTGCATGGCGGCAAGCGCCGCAATGACGGTTACGTCGTGCCCGAAGCGCAGGAATGCCGTGCGTCCGCCCTCCGCGAGGAACTCGTCGGCATCGCGCACAATCTCTTCGAGCGTGAACGTTGCGTCGTACAACGTGGCATCGCCCCATTGAAGCGACGGCCCGAACGAGGCATAGCGGTCGACATTCACCTTCTCCCATATCGACATCCGCTGTTCGGTGGTGAAGACGTCGTCCAGACGCAAATCTCCCTCCGTGTCCTGCATCGTCGAGACTACGTCGTACAGTGCACGCGTGAACCGCGATAGCGAGATGAACGTCGAGTCGGCAATCCTTTGGAAGTCGCACGTGAATATCTTTCCGACAATCTCCTCTCCGACCATCTTCGCAGCCTTCACCATCTCCGGACGCGTTACTTTCTTAACGTCGAGCGAGATGTTCTTTCGCCCCTGCGACGGAATCATGTACTGCTGGCACCGTTGGTTGGTCGTGCGGCTTATCTGGAGGTACGGGTTCAGCTCCTTGAGGCGTTCGTTGAATGCCGCCATCGAGAGTATGCAGCGCGGAACGGAAGACGAGCGGCTCTCGATGCATATGCCCTTGCCCTTGAAGAGCGACGGATATGACCTGTACATGCGTTCGGCTATTCCGCGCTGCTCGTCTATTCCCTGCTGCGAAAGTTCTCCCGTACGGCCGTGCGCACGGCTGCACACTCCGTCGACGGTCTTCTGTAGAGATTCTCCGTAAGGAGTGAGCCATCCGTGTTTTGCGGCGAAGTTCAGAACCTCCTGCGGATATAGATACGAACTGGTGCTTGCGTGCCAGCGTGAGCCATGGCGGCCGAAGTGGCTGATGTATATCGGCTTGAATCCTTTCGGTACGGGTGTCAGTTCGCTCTCTTCGAAGTGGTACGAATAGTATATTCCGCCCATGCAGTCGGGATTTTTCCGGAAGAATTCGGGCGTTGGCTGTTGTGCGAATATTGCCGTCGGTATCGACAGCAGCAACAGCATGAATAGTGTACTTGCGGTCTTTTTCATTATAAGGGTCGTATTATGGCTTTGTTACAGTTTCGATTCGAGATACTTTTTGAGGTCCGTCCAACGGTAGTAGACGCCGTTTACGGGTGTCCCGGCCTTTTCGTCGAGAACCTGCTCGCGCTCGCAGAACAGAACCTTTACGAGAATATCACCCTTCTTGTTGCGGAAGAATATCAGTTGGACGTTGGTTCCCATCGGGCTGACACGGCTGGCCAGCCAGTTGGCCGGTACCGATGCGTAGTCGTCGGAGACGTATGACCCCTCCCGGATTCCCATCAGGGCGATGAACGGAATGAGGTTCACGTCGTGTGCGAACCGCAGTGTCGCCTGTTCGTCACCTTTGGCAATGGCCCTGTCGGCCGTTTCGATGACATTGCGAAGGAGAGGTCTCGACGTGTCGAGAATGTTTTCGAGGAATCTCTCTGAAGGGCCCGTCAGAATGTAGCGCCTCATGGTCGAGCATTTGGCCAGCTGTGCAAGCTCCTCGTCCGTGAACAGGTATTCGAGAGTCGTTATCCCGACATGGTTTGTCGCATGGAGTATCGCCCCTCCCATATACATGTCGAACATGAACTCCTTCGGGTTCTTTATATCTTCTGCTGCCACCTTGCTGCCGCTCTTGAACAGCGAGGCAATAAGCCGTTCCGGGTCGGGCATGTTGGCGCGCCTTACCGAGTCGCTGAGCGGTTTCGACGTCCCCTTTATGCTGTTGAGGCTCGCGTATGGCGCAAGGTAATATGCGTTTGCCTTGCTCGCCTCCATAGTTATCTCCGTATCCGGCGCCAGGCGCGAAAGCTCCTCGACGAACGACGCCATCGAGAGTATGCATCGAGGAACGACGGTCGAGCGGCACTCCACGCGGCTCTTCTTTCCGCCGCGGGAGGAGAATACCTCCGGGTATGACTCGTACATCCTTTTCGCTATTCCCTTGTGCTCCTGCGCTCCGAGCGGCGAAAGGTCGCCGTAACGGTCCTTGGCATCGGCCGATATCTTCAGCCAGTCGTCGTGGAACCTCTCTCCGAGCGGAGTTAGCTCTCCGGCCTCATGCGCCTTCAGGAATATATTCAACGGTCGCTCGTACATGTAGGCGACGGCGTTCCAGCGTGATCCGTGGCGCCCTATGTGGCTTATGTAGAATGGTTTGTATCCCTTCGGCGCGGGGGTGGTGTTTGAAATCATCTCCGACGGATACGGACGGTATATGTCGAGATAGTAGAGCGAATCGGATTTCTTGAAAAATTCTGCGTCTTGTGCTTGTACGGCCATTGTCGCGCAGACAAGGGCTGAAACGGCAGCGAGGATGGTTCTGGTTAGTACGGTCATTTGTTGGTCATTATGTTAAGAATCAGTTTGTCTGTCTCCTTCATTCCGTTCTTGCCGATGTCGGTCAGATTGAGGATGCACTTGTCCACATCGTCGTCGATTATGCCCTCGAGCGATGTCGTATACCTGTGCTCCATGGCCAGCGCTGCCGAAAGTACGGCCGTGGCTACGCCGCTGGTTACCTTCAGCGAACAGCTCGGCTTCGCGCCGTCGCAGATCATGCCGGTGAGGTTGGCGACCATGTTCTTCACGGCATATGAAACCTCCTCGTAGCCGCCACCCATAAGATATGTGATACCGCAGCTCGAGCCGGTTGCCGCAACCACGCATCCGCAAAGCGCCGAAAGCCTGCCGAGGCTCTGCTTTATGTAGATTACCGTAAGGTGGCTCAGCGTAAGCGCACGGAGTATCCGCTCGTGCGGTTCGTTGTGCGCCTTTCCGAATATGAATACCGGTACGGTCGTGGATATGCCCTGGTTGCCGCTGCCGGAGTTGCTCATGACCGGAACCATGGCGCCGCTCATGCGGGCGTCACATGCTCCGCTCGTGTATGAGAGTATCTTTGTGAAGAGCGTATTGCCGAAAATCGAAGATTTGGCCTCGTCGTGGAGCATCCTCCCGAGCCCGTGTCCGTAATCGCCGTTGAATGACAGTTCCGCCGCCGCTACGTTCATCTCCGCCGATTCCCACAGGAACTCTATGTCGGCGGCAGGCACCGTTTCGGCGAACTCGAACACCTTGCGCAGCGTAAGGTCAGTACCTTCGTCGGCGGTGTCGCTGCCGCTTCCGCCGCGCTTGTCGAGCAATATGTCACTGTTGCGGGAGATATATGTGAAATTGGTGTGCGAACCTGCAATTACCGCTGTCGCACTGTCGTCTCCGCATCGTACGGTGGCCTTTGCGTACAGCACCTCACCGCAGTCGTTGTCGGTGGCAATCTTTATCGGTGTCGATTCGAGATACCGTTTTGCCTCCTCCACGGCCTCGGCCGTCACATCGTACAGAACCTCAAGCCCGTATTCCGACTTGCCGACCGTCACGCCGAGTGCGATGGCTATCGGAAGTCCTATCATTCCCGTGTTCGGGATTCCAACGCCCATGGCATTCTTGTATATGTTGGGGCTTAATGCTATGTCGATGCTCTCCGGAACGCATCCCAGCGTCTCCTTTGCCTTTGCCGCGCACAGCGCAACCGCTATAGGCTCGGTGCATCCGATTGCCGGTACCACCTCCTGCCGTATAAGCCGTATGATTCTGTCGAACTCTTCGCGTGTCATAATGTTTAGGTCGTTAATCGGACAAATATAACAAATAAAAAGGGATTTTCCTCGCCGGATATCTTCTTTGAGGATATTGGGACAGGTTTTTTCCGTGTCATTGCCGTTCTCCGGTCTCCGTGTGCGGGAGGGTGCGGAGTGTCCGCTCCTCTTGCAGAAAAGAGCAGGCATGCATATATTTGCATCGGATATGAGGATCTCTCCCGGTTACATATCGTCATTGTCCGATGACGAGGTGTTCGTCTTCGGCAGCAACCTTGCCGGCATGCACGGCGGCGGTGCGGCAAGGCTTGCCTTTATGCGGTTCGGAGCCGTATGGGGAGAGGGTGTAGGGTTGCACGGGCGCAGCTATGCCATCCCGACCATGCAGGGCGGCGTGGAGACGATAAGGCCTTATGTCGATGAGTTTATCGACTTCGCACGCAGGCACCCTGAACTGAAATTTCTCGTTACGGAGATAGGTTGCGGCATTGCCGGTTTTTCGCCGTCGGAGATTGCACCGCTGTTCGCAAAGGCCGTCGACGTCGGCAACATATGGCTCCCGCAACGTTTCTGGGACGAACTTGAGGGGTGAATCCATACCTGATACCCGGTATCCGCCGTTATAAAAAATGTATTTTTTGCCGATAACGTTTGCAAAGTCGGAATTTTTGCCTATCTTTGCCCCGCAAACATGACAAACATGTTGCCGGATATGGTGCCATAGCTCAGATGGTAGAGCAAAGGACTGAAAATCCTTGTGTCCGCGGTTCGATTCCTCGTGGCACCACACCGCAAGACCTCCGAAGTATTTCGGAGGTCTTTTTCTTTATTGATACGACAGGATGGCTGTGCCGGTGTGATTGTCGCTGGCGCGATAAATTGATGGCGGCGCAGGATTGTTCCCGCGCCGCCACTCTTTTGTGCCTGCATGACGTTATATTGTCTTGCCAATCTCCTTTTTGTCCTGCTGTGGCTGCTGGTTATCCGGCTGCGGCTGGCTCGCCGTTGGCGCCGGAACTGTTTTCTTTGTGGATATTATGCTGTCTACTACGAACTTGGTGAAGCCTCTCCACGGCAGTGCTCCGAAGTATTCCTTGTAGTGCAGTTCTACCGTCTTGCCGCCCTGCAGCATCAGTTCCTTGGCGATGCGTTCGTTGTCAACCGAGAACTCGAATTCGTAGGATTGGATCGAGCCGGCCGTGCGGGAGCGGATTCCTGACTGTATCAGTTTGCCCTCGTAGGTCTTGAACAGCACTCCTTTGTAGACGACATAGTTCAATTCGCCGCTCTTTACTCCTTCGCCGAATACGAAGTAGAATCTGAAATATACGAATACGGCCAGCGCCACTACGACTACTGCGGCCAGTATTCCCCACACTCTTTTCATTTTATGGATTTGTTATGTTTTGTTGTCATTTGTGTACGGTCGCCATGTCGTCTTAAGACGCTTGTGCTCCCGATACCGGACAAATATAGTAATTATATGTGTGATTCCCGAGAAAATATGTTATTTCATTTGCATGGCTGCCGGCAATCGCAGTATGAACCGGGACTCCATTTGCGAAATGCGTGTTTTTTGTATCCGTATCATGTGTCGCAGGCAATATTCGTACCGCTTTTGTTTTATGGAACCATATGGCTGGACATCCCGTCGTTCGATGGCATAGCCGCTTACTCCTCCTGATCGTCATCTTCGTTGTCGAGCTCGGCTGTCTTGCCGCACGCTGTCTGCTCTTTGCTCTCTTTTCTCGATTTCAGGGCCATACCCAATGCCGTTGCCGTAAGCACCATCGATACGTAGGTTCCCCAGAGTACGTATTCCGTCGTATAGTTTGCGGCCGACGAGGCCAGCATGTATATGTACATCGGGATGGATAGCGATATGCCGAGAAGTATGATCTTGTACCGGCGAGAGAACATGAGCGAGATGTTTCCGAGACACCACAACAGGAAAAGTATTGGGCGCGGCAGGCAGCACAGGAAATATTCCGCATGACCTTCGGTGTTCACCATGAACGTATACTTGAATATCGAAGAGGCCTTTATGAATTCCCAGCCGGTAATGGCTTCCAGGGAGTTGTGGTATACGGGACAGGCAAGAAACAGCAGCAGTGCGACGGATGTCAATCCGACACAGATCTTTTGTAATGTCGAACGTTTCATGGCAGGGAGGGTTTTGTTGTCGGAATCACGTCCCGTGTTTATATGGCAGGCATGATTCCCACGGGTTTTACGTTCTATACAAATATAAGAAATTTTTTGCATTGGTATTCGCCATGTGCCGTTTTTTTTTGGGGATGTGTGTATCCTGACGTGCCGGCAATTCAGGAATTTTACACAAAAAAAGACGGACGGCGATTGTGCCGTCCGTCAAGGTAGCGGGAGTGGGACTCGAACCACACGACCTTCGGGTTATGAGCCCGACGAGCTACCAACTGCTCCATCCCGCGATGTATCTTTAAACCCCAAATAGGGGGTTTTCCGCGTTTGCAAGTGCAAAAGTACTACAAATTTTCGGCAAATGCAAATTTTGCCCTAAATTATTTTGGGCTGCCACCGGAATGCCGTGATATGCAGCTACAACGGACGGCGGCCTCTTCGGGCCGCCGTCCGCTTTGTCACCCGTCGTATCGGGCTTGTATCCGCAGCGACAAATCAGTTCGCCGCAGGAGCCTGTTTCACCACATTCTCCATCATCCATTTCGAACGTGCCTTCCACTGCTCCGGGAACGTATAGTGCCTCGACTGCTGCACGATCATGCGGGATTTCGGCGACGTTATGACATTGTAGGCTCCGGTCACCGAGGTCGGGCAGCATGTCATGTCGTTATAACCGTAGGAGAAGAATACCGGCACCGTGAGTTTGCGGGCAAAATTGACAACGTCGTAGTACTTTATCGTCTCGAGACGCTCCTCGGAGAGCGTATCCTTGCCCGACGTGAATACGTTCGGCCATCCGCTCGACTGTCCGTGAATGCGTGCGGCGATGTCGCACATGGCAGGGTAGAATGCCGCGGCACACTTCACCTTCGGGTTGAGGTATGCGGTTGTTATGCTCAACGCTCCGCCCTGGCTGCCGCCTGTGACACCTATCATGTTCTCGTCCACAAAGTCCAGCGATGCGAGGAAATCTATCGCGCGGGCGCATCCCACGAACACGCGCTTGTAGAAATATCCGTCCTTGTCGTCGATGCCGGCCAACTGGTAGTTGAGCAGTGAGCCGTTCTTGAGATCCGAGTATAGGCTTTCGTCTTTCAGTACGGTCGGTATTCCGTGTATTCCGATCTCAAATGTAACGAATCCCTTTTCGGCCTCGTCGTAGAATCCCTTGCGGGAGCGGCATCCGGCTCCCGGAACGATGAGTATTGCCGGACATTTCCCCTTTATTTCCACCGGCACGCACAGTGTGCCGTATATGCGTGACCCCTTGCGGAAGCTCTGGAAGCTTGCCGAATATACGTTCACCTTCGATGTGCACTTTTCTGGTACGAGTGTGAGCTCCGGCAGCATCTCTATCTTCCGGTTGGCCTCTATTGCCTTTGCCCAGAACTCCTCGAAGTCATCCGGCATCACGGTTGTCGGCTCTATACGGTCGATGTCGAATCCGGCCGTTGCACACTCCTCGTATTTGTATCCGTTCACCTTCGTCCACACGCGGCAGCGCATGAATCCAGGCTTCTTCATCGTATATCCGGTGATGGTTGCCGTGCCGTCCTTCAGGGTCATAGTGCCCTTCTTGAACGGAGGCATCTTGTCTTCTGATATTTCATAGTATATCTCCACTCCTGGTATCGGACAGCTGTTTGTCACGACCGCCACATCGAATTTAGGCTTCTCTCCGCAGGTGTAGTTCCAGTCACTGTGGTCCGGAGAGACATTGACGCGGACCAACGTCTGTTTTGGCTGTGCCGTGGCGAACGATACTCCTATTGCAAGGAGCATTGCAAATAGCATGAAACGTTTCATATGATAGGCAATTTAGGTTAAAATACATCCAAAGATAAGAAATTTGCCCGAAATGACGTTTCTTGAATGTTATTATATTTTGAGAGGATAGTAAAAAAGTATAATTTTGGGGCTGTTTAAAATGACAGGTGCAATATGAAATTGTCACTCATAATTTCTACCTACAACCGCGCTGAATCTCTTTTGCGTACACTTGAGTCGGTAGCTGCCCAGACGGCGATGCCGAAGACGTGGGAATGTATAGTTGTCAACAACAACTCGACCGATTCCACCGTCGATGATTTCAATTCCTTCGCAAGGCTCCATCCGGGACTGAATATCCGTATGGTTCATGAGTCCGCACAGGGATTGTCGCATGCGCGCAACCGTGGTATCGAGAGCTCCGTAGGCGAGTATATCGCCATAATAGATGATGACGAGACCATAGTGCCGGAGTATGTGGAAACCTACATATCATTTTTCGATCGCAATATCGCCCATGTGGCCGGCGGCCCGGTGATTCCAAAGTATGAGAACGGACGCCCGGGATGGATGACCAGATATACCGAGCATATGATTGCCAACCCCATCAGGTTGGGTGCCCGTATACGGCCGTTCCCGGCTTCGATGGTGCCGGCTGGCGGTAACATGGCATTCCGGCGCGAGATATTCAGCCTTCACGGAGGCTTCGACCCTATGCTGGGCCGCAACGGCGAGACTCTGACCGGCGGAGAGGAGACGGAGATGTTCTCGAGGCTGCGGGCTATCGGTGAACGTCCGTATTATGTCCCAGGAGCTGTGATATACCATCATATTCCGCAGTCGAAACTTACGGAGGACTATTTCAGACGGCTGAGTTTCGGAGTAGGCCGCAGCAAGTACGTCAGGGCGGATATCGAAGGCAACGTCGATGCCTTGTTTGCCGATGAGAGGCGCAAGCGGTTCTATACGGCGGTGTTGTGTGCGTGGTATGTGCTTACGCTGCGTCCGACGAAAGCCGTATGGCTTGCCCGTATGCGCAAAGGCATAAGCAAGGGAATCGAGACGCAGCATCACTCCGGAGAGAAGGTGCGTCTTGCTAATCGTGTGAAAATATTGTCTTGACGAATATGTCGGTTGCTCCCTGATGCTTCGAGGTGTAGCCCTTTGAAGCGCGGCTTGCCTTTGCCAGTGCCTCTGCATCATCACGCAGCGGTGTAAACCACTCTCGCAGGTCATCGTACGATGACACCGATTCGGCTGCACCGAGGGTAATCAGGTCGCGGGCCTCCTTGAATTTCGAGTAGTTCGGCCCGAACGATATCGGAAGTCCGAATGTGGCCGCTTCGAGTGTGTTGTGGATGCCGACGCCGAAGCCTCCGCCGATGTATGCCCATGTGGCGTATCCGTATACCGACGAGAGCATTCCCATCGTGTCGAGAATCAGCACCTGTTTGTCTTTTACTGAATCGGCCGACGCACATGTGTAGCGTATGGCTCCGCCACGCGTCTCTGCAATGATCTTCTCGATTCTTTTTTCGTCCATCTCGTGCGGGGCGACGACGAACTTTATGTCGGGGTTGTCGTTTATCAGTCTCTGGAGAATCTCCTCGTCCGGGCCCCAGGTCGAACCTGCGACGAATAGACGTTTGCCGTCACGGAAACGCTCCACAAGCTCTATCTTCACCGTCCCGGCTGCAATCTGCGCCACACGGTCGAATCTTGTGTCGCCGGCCACCACAACGTTGTCGTACCCGAGTTCGGCGAGCAGGGTTTTCGACTCCTCGTTCTGTACGAATATCGTGTCGAAGGTCTCGAGCGCATCGCGCCAGATGCCTCCGTACGGCCTGAAGAATACCGAGTTGCGCCGGAATATCGCCGACACGATGTACGTGCGTATGTTGCGGCGCTTCAGTTCGCCCAGCATGTTGAGCCAGAACTCGTATTTTACAAATATGGCTATTTCCGGATTTACGATGTCCATGAACCTTCTGGCGTTCGACGGCCGGTCGGAAGGAAGGTAGAAGATGTAGTCGGCTCCCTTGTAGTTCTTGCGGATTTCATATCCTGAGGGGGAGAAAAATGTGACCAGAATCTTGAATTCCGGCCTTTCGCTGCGTATCTTCTCGATTATGGTGCGGCCCTGTTCGAACTCTCCGAGAGATGCGATGTGTATCCAGATTATGCGCTCTCCCGGCTTTATGGCCGTTTTCAGCCGTTCGAGAAGACCTTTGCGGCCTTCACTCCACAGCCTGGCTTTCGGATACCATGCCGAAGCGAGTTTTATGGCCGACTCGTATACTGTAATTCCTATGTTGTAGAGCCACATCTGAATCTCTGAATATGCCGTTTCTACAAAACCTTGCAAAGGTATGTATTTTTTGCCGTAACTGCAAAATTACCACCCGTATTGTATTGCATTCTCAACCAAACGTATTGTTTTTTCTCCGTTATGCCCTGTTTCCACCGCTATCAGGTCGAACTGCAGCTCCGAATGTGTGTGATGCATGGCCATATATGCCTTTGCCGCATGCGACAGAGCTCTGCATTTCCTCTCGTCGATGGCATCCTCCGCCGAAGTCAGCGACCCCTTTTTCCTGGTCTTCACCTCGATTATGTGTAGTGTGTCGAAACGCTCGGCTATGATGTCGATTTCATAGCGGCCGTATCTCCAGTTGCGCTCGACGATGAGGTAGCCGTTGGCGCGCAGCCATTCGACCGCCGCCTGCTCGCCTTCGGCCCCCTGACGCATTGTTTCGCTCATAATCAGTGGATGGTTTTCAATCGGATATCTGCCCCGTAGCCTCGAAGTAGCGTCGCAGTACCGACAGTGAGATGTACCGTTCGAGTTCGGGATCGCGGAATTGGCGCGTATATTCGTTGGCGTTCCCGATTATCTCGCGAGCCAGTTTTGGATGAGAGGAGTAGTAATCCATGCGCTCTTCGAGGTCGGAGAAATCGGGCTTTATTTCGATGTAGTGCACGTCGGGTATCAGACGTCCCTCCATGTACCATGTCTCGTAACGCATGCGAGGGGTGACAGCAATCGATGACGATGACATTATCCATTTCAGGTTGCTTGCGACGTCATTGCCTTCGAGCGCCATTATGTACTTGAATTTCAGATGGTCGTATAGCGATATCCTGGGCGCCATCTTTCCTGAGTCGCTCGATACGGAGTGACCGCCTCCGCCCGATATGGTGTTGCTGGCATCCACACGCGGGCTACCGTCGAATTTTTCGATGAAGCGTATGCGGTTCTCGTTGTCCTTGACCGAACCGCGGAATATGGCCATGTCGGCCTTTTTCTCAAACGGTATACGGTCCTTCAGGAATACGAAGTGGCGGCACTTGTCCAGATTCAGCAGTACCGAATTGGCATTGTCGCCGGCTATCGGGCGGCTCTTGAGTATGGACGGGTGTTCCGGAATGTGGGTGATGTCTCCGAACAGATAGTGCCACAGCAGATCGTCGTCGAACCATCGGGTGAACTCGTATGAATCGAAGAAATAAGTACTGCTGTTTCCGCGCAGTGCGAAATCCCCCAGACGGGTTGCGCCTGCTCCTATCTGCGTGCCGTCTGCCAGTCTGTTGTAGTACTCTATGCGTGACCTGACATCAGAAGAGCGGTATTTGCGGTCGCCTTCAACAAGGATCTTGTCCAGATGCCGGCGCAGTACCGATTTCGGCACGGCGCATCTGGACGCCTGCCTTATATAGTAGGCTATCTTGGAGTTCTTCCCGCTGTGCAGACGGTATCGCAGGGAGGTTTTCATATATAAATATAAGTATATCCTCTTGGTCGGGTTCCGCGTCGTGCTTACAGCAGGAACGACAGGTCATCGCCTGCGTTCACTTCGAAAGGTTCGATTCCGTACTTGAATATCCTCATCGGCCGGGATCCTATCAGGCGAAGTCCGCTGTCGTCGTATTTAAGCATGCATCCCTCGCGCAGACCGACCACATAACGGTTCCTGTTGGCCTCTATGTATTCCAGAATGCGCTGTTCGCGCGTCTCGCCGGCGTGACCTGCCGGATTGGCGTCGAGGTAGTGAGGATTGATCTGGAAACGTACGGCTCCGATGGCCTTGAACGACTCCGGCTGTACGATCGGCATGTCGTTGGTCGTACATATGGTGGGACAGCAGACGTTGCTTCCGGCCGACCATCCGACATATGGCACACCATCTTTTATGCGGCGCAGTATCGCCGACATCAGCCCCTGCTGCTGCATTTTCTTCGCAAGTGCGAATGTGTTGCCGCCTCCGACGCATACGGCTTCGGCACGGCGAATCATACGGACCGGGTCGTCGGCACGGTGTACCGACCTCAC
Source organism: uncultured Alistipes sp. (assembly GCA_944322005.1). Classification (GTDB taxonomy): domain Bacteria; phylum Bacteroidota; class Bacteroidia; order Bacteroidales; family Rikenellaceae; genus Alistipes. The sequence goes on along the minus strand of CALUNL010000003.1, from coordinate 276,954 downwards.
GCGGATTCCTATCTCGTCGAACCGCTTTTGTACCTTGCGCTCGTACTCCGCATATGAAAATGTGACGGCCGCGTATGGCACGAATGCTACTTCGCGGATGCCTTTGAGATGTTCGGATATCTGCGGCATCGGATATTTGAGATACTCCTCGCCTGCATTGGTGGAATTTGAAATAAGAAGCAGATTCATTGATGTTACGTTGTTGGTTTTCAATCTGTTGAAGCGATGCGGGTAAAATCAGATTATAAAATCTTTACTTTCTTATGCCAAAGATAATAAAAAAGTGTTATTTTTGCGCGGTGCGAATCCGATAAAACTTCGGCGATGGAAGTTGCCGAATTTTTTTCGGACAGCGTATAAGACAGAAGAATTTATTGGGAAAAGGATATCAACCAACAATAAATGTTTAACTAAAAATTGAAAGTTATGTCAGAGATTCAGACAAAAGTCGTCAAGATTATCGTTGACAAATTGGGAGTTAAAGAGTCGGAGGTTACTCCTGAAGCAAGCTTCACCGGCCATCTGGGCGCAGACTCTTTGGATACGGTAGAATTGATTATGGAGTTCGAGAAGGCATTCGGTCTTCAGATTCCGGATGAGGATGCTGAGAAGATAACTACCGTCGGTGACGCAATCAAGTACATCGAGGAGCACACGAAATAATTATAAATAGATCGTCTTTACAAGTCCGCAATACGAATTAAGATCATGATGAAAGAGCAGAGAAGAGTAGTAATTACCGGCATAGGAACAATCAATCCGATAGGCAACGATATCGAAGAATATTTCCGTAATCTCGAGAACGGAGTCAGTGGCGGAGCGCCGATTACCCACTTTGATGCAACCAATTTCAAGTCCCGTATTGCGTGCGAGGTAAAGAACTACGACTGGACGAAATATTTCGACCGCAAGGAGGTCCGCAAGTACGATCTGTATGCGCAGTATGCGCTCATAGCCGCGACGCAGGCCGTCGAGGATGCGAAGATCGATGTTGAGACGGAGAACCTCGAAAGGGTCGGAGTCGTATGGAGTTCGGGCGTAGGTGGAATGCAGACATTCTACGAAGAGGTTATGGGCTGGGCCGAGGGAGACGGAATCCCACGGTTCAGTCCATTCTTTGTACCGAAGATGATAGCAGACCTTGCAGCGGGCCACATCTCCATCAAATATGGATTCATGGGTCCGAACTACAGCGTGGTATCGGCGTGCGCATCGTCCAACCACGCCATGATCGACGCACTGAATCTGGTGCGCTGGGGCAAGGCCGACATCATCGTTACCGGCGGCTCGGAGGCTCCGATTATCGTCCCTTCGGTCGGCGGATTCAGCTCCATGCAGGCTCTTTCGACACGTAATGACGACCCGCAGCATGCATCGCGTCCGTTCGATGCCGATCGTGACGGATTCGTTATCGCAGAGGGTTCGGGCGCACTCATATTCGAGGAGTACGAACATGCGAAGGCTCGCGGAGCAAAGATATATTGCGAGGTTGCAGGCGGCGGCATGTCTGCCGATGCACACCACATGACCGCACCGGACCCGGAGGGTCGCGGCGCGATTGCGTCGATGCGCAATGCGCTCGACGATGCCGGATTGAGCATCGAGGATGTGGATTACCTCAATGCACACGGCACCTCCACGCCTCTTGGCGACAAGGCCGAGATAAAGGCTGTGCAGAAGCTGTTCGGCGACCATGCCTACAAGATGAACATCTCGTCCACCAAGTCCATGACGGGACACCTTCTCGGCGCTACGGCTGCCGTCGAGGCGTTGGCATGCGTGATGGCCATTACGAAGGGAATTGTCCCTCCGACCATCAATGTTGAGAAGATCGATCCTGAAATCGACGACAAGTTGAACCTGACGATTGGAAAGGCGCAGAAACGCGACGTCAAAGTGGCAGTGAGCAACACGTTCGGTTTCGGCGGACACAACTCGACAATCGTCCTCCGTAAATTGTAAAATCAGTGTTTGATTTTATTCTTCGTCCGATAAAGAGAAATTTCGGACGCGACAAGGCTTACTATCGTATGATCGACGATATGTTCGGCTTTGTCCCTCATAACATAGAACTCTACAAACTCGCCCTGATACACCGTTCGGCATCGCTGTCGGTCGACGGGCAGACTATAAATAACGAACGTCTGGAGTTTCTCGGTGATGCTGTCATCGAGAGTGTGACTTCCGACTATGTTTTCATTGAATTTCCCGAATATGACGAGGGCGCACTCACCAAACTGCGTTCCAAGATCGTGTCCCGCGCCTCGTTGAATTCCATAGCCAGGGAGATCGGTCTCGACAGGTGCGTCATATGCAACCAGTCGGGCAATTTTACCCAGAAACATATATTCGGCGACGCCTTCGAGGCGATGATGGGCACCATTTATCTCGACCAGGGTTACGATTTTGTCAACCGCCTGCTCATAAACGACATATATGCCCGTTATCTCTCGCTCGACGAGGTCGACGAGTCGGAGACCGACTTCAAGAGCCGCCTCATAGAGTGGGGGCAGAAGAACCACCACAACATCCAGTTCCGCACGCGCAACGATGCCCAGTGCCGCAACCGCCAGCAGTTCCACTCCGTAGCCATAATCGACGGGCTGGAGGCCGGACACGGATACGGCGAATCGAAAAAGGAGGCCGAGCAGGGAGCTGCACGGTCGGTATCGTATGAGATGAGCGACGAGGTGTGCGCCAGCCTTCTCGACAAGCTCGACAGGATAGACAGAGCGGAGAAATCCGATAAAACAGCCAACTAAATATCTCCATGAAGGCCTTGTATGACAAGATAGCCTTGCGTGGAGCGGGTGCATTGACCGACGAGGAACTCGTCGCCTTTCTGGTGGACGACGAGGGCGTTGCCGCGCGGCTCCTTTCGGAATGCGGTTCGCTTGCCGGTGTGATGCGCATGCCGCTGTCGCGGCTGCGAATGTTCGAGGGCCTCGGTTTGCGCAAGGCCGAACGCCTTGCCGTGGCGACCGAACTCGGACGCAGGCTTATGGCAGCCGATGCCGATACCGTCGGTTCCATCTCCACAAGCGGCGACGTGGCGCGGATATTCCGCCCGTTGATCGAGGGGTTGAAACACGAGGAGTGCTGGGTGCTCTACCTTACCAACTCGAACCGCATCATCGAACGCCAGCGTGTGAGCCAGGGCGGCGTGCAGGGCACGGTCGTAGACCACCGCCTGATAGCCAAGAGAGCATTGGAACTGCTCGCAACACAGGTGCTGATGGTGCATAACCATCCATCCGGAGCGGCCGAGCCGAGCGAACAGGACAAGGCGCTTACGCGAAAGATCGCCGGGGCACTGGCGCTGTTCGACATACGTCTGCTCGACCACATCATTCTCTCTTCCGACGGTGAGTTCAGTTTCCGTCAGGCGGGATTGCTGTGACGGGAACAAATGCAAGATGACGGGCCCTGTATTTTGTACAGGGCCCGTTTTGTATGGTTGATTGGACGGGCCTATCTCGAAGGCTTGCTCGAGATGTATTCGCTGATTGCCTTCACGTACTCCTCGAAGGCATCGACTCCCTGGCGTGTTATACGGCATACCGTGCGAGGCATCCTGCCGTTGAACCCCTTCTCGACATCGATGTAACCGGCCTTCTGCAGCTTGTCTATCTGTACGCTCAGGTTGCCTGCCGTCGCGCCTGTCTGCTTGCGCAGGTAGACGAAGTCGGCACTCTCGACACTTACGAGTATCGACATCACGGCGAGCCGCAGCTCGGAGTGCAGCAGTGGGTTAAGCTCTCTGAACATTGCCGTTGCTGTTTGCGTCGTTCATCTTTGCCTTGCGGACGAGTATGTGCCCCGGTATGCACATGAGCAGGAAGAATATGGCGGCAAATATCAGCATGTCGTTCATGGAGTATGCGAATATGGCCTGGCGCCCCATCTCCCGTACCTCCGGGAGGTACATGTGGCGCAGCGCGAATATCGTCGACGAGAGCATCGTCAGTGCGCCGCCTGCGGTTACGACCTTCGACTTTATGATTGCGCCCGTTATGGCCGTTCCCATGCCGATGAGCAGCGTCATCATGAAGAACATCGATATATTGTATACCAGTGCAGCGCCGAATGCGAACAGTACCGATATTCCGAATACGGTCCATACGGCGTATATGGCACGGTCAACGTATGACTTTACATACTCCTGCCGCTTGCTGTGGCGGGAGTAGAGGTATGTCAATGCCCATCCTATTACGGGCAGGGCGAACCATCCCCATCCCCAGTAGAGGTTGAAGTAGTGCATGGCATACTCCCAGAGCGATACGGCTACTGTGGTATATCCCCATATGAGGAACGGCACCCCGGCTCCGCGTGTGAGTTGCGTCCTCGTGTTGCTGATCATGGAGTTTATGAGCTCCAGACTCTCCTGTTCTGTAAGTTTTTTCTCCTGCATGGTCTTGTTTTTTGTTTGGACGGATTTGAAGTGGCATGGAGAGGACGGCCTTACCCGCGATCCTCCGGAAGAATACAGCTTACCCATTGTATGGCCAACCCGAATCCCCATCCGCCGATTACCCATAAAACCCACGGATACGGCGACGTGGCGAGGTTGAGGATTGCAAGCATGGCGCATACGACGGCGAATATCGCCGTGTGGCGTACCGCCGACCTTCGTTCAGCGGCGCGCCCGTCGATTGTCATGTTCTTTTCGTCTCTCTTCACGGCTTCAGACTTTATGCTTTGAGGTTTTCTCTGTTGCAAATATAAAGTAGTTTGTAATATAAACCAAATTTTGGGGTGGGTTTTTCATTCCGAAATCATTCCTGCTGCGCGTTCGGTTATGTAATAACCGAAAAAATATGGAGATAAATCTCCGCAACACCCTTTTAGAACCTATAAAATCGCTTGCAGGCGAGTGAAATCTGCCAATTGTTTGTTATCTTTGTCGTCAAAGAACAAAAACCGAAAACATTATCTACAATCATGACACAGGACGAACTGTTTAAGAAGCTGGTTGCTCACTGCAAGGAGTACGGATTCATATTCCCGTCGAGCGAGATTTACGATGGACTCGGAGCGGTTTACGATTACGGCCAGAACGGCGTCGAGTTGAAGAACAACATCAAGCGCTACTGGTGGGATTCGATGGTTAAGCTCCACGAGAATATAGTCGGTATCGACGCGGCCATCTTCATGCACCCGCGCACATGGGAGGCGTCGGGCCATGTCGCCGCCTTCAACGACCCGCTCATAGACAACAAGGATTCGAAGAAGCGTTACCGTGCCGATGTCCTTATCGAGGACTGGCTGGCAAAGCAGGACGAGAAGATAGAGAAGGAGGTCGAGAAGGCCCGCAAGCGTTTTGGCGAGGCGTTTGACGAGCAGCAGTACCGTTCGACATCGCCGCGCGTGCTCGAGACCGCCGCACACCGCGATGCCGTCCACAAGCGTTTTGCCGATGCCATGAATGCCAATGACCTGGCAGAGCTGCGCCAGATTATTCTGGATTGCGAGATTGCGTGCCCTATCTCCGGAACACGCAACTGGACCGACGTGCGCCAGTTCAACCTGATGTTCTCGACGCAGATGGGCTCCACGTCGGAGGGGGCGAACACAATATACCTCCGTCCGGAGACGGCGCAGGGCATATTCGTCAACTTCCTGAACGTGCAGAAGACGGGCCGTATGAAGCTCCCGTTCGGAATCGCACAGATCGGCAAGGCCTTCCGCAACGAGATTGTCGCACGACAGTTCATCTTCCGCATGCGTGAGTTCGAGCAGATGGAGATGCAGTTCTTCGTGCAGCCGGGCACCGAGATGAAGTGGTGGAACGAGTGGCGCAACACCCGTATGGCATGGCATCGCGCCCTCGGTTTCGGCGATGACAACTACCGCTTCCACGACCATGAGAAACTTGCGCACTATGCCAATGCCGCAACCGATATCGAGTACAACTTTCCGTTCGGATTCAAGGAGGTCGAGGGTATCCACTCGCGCACCGATTTCGATTTGAGCCGCCATCAGGAGTACTCGGGCAAGAAGATACAGTATTTCGATCCGGAGACCGGCAAGAGCTATGTGCCGTATGTTGTCGAGACCTCGATAGGTGTGGACCGTATGTTCCTGCAGGTTATGTCTGCAGCCTATTGCGAGGAGAAGCTTGACAACGGCGAGGAGCGCGTGGTGCTCCGCATCCCGGCATGCCTTGCTCCGGTTAAGGCGGCCGTGCTTCCGCTCCTGAAGAAGGACGGACTTCCGGACGTTGCTCAGAAGATTATTGACGACCTGAAGTACGATTTCAACGTCACGTACGACGAGAAGGACTCCATAGGCAAGCGTTACCGCCGTCAGGATGCCATCGGCACGCCGTTCTGCATAACGGTCGACCATCAGACGCTCGAGGACGGTACGGTTACCGTACGCCACCGCGACTCGATGGAGCAGGAGCGTGTCGGAATGGACAGGTTGCATGATATGGTGGGCGAAGCGGTTTCGTTCCGTCCGCTCTACAAGAAGCTGCATCTGTAAACCGCAGCATGCGGCCATCTGAGGCTGCAGCGTATGGGCAGATATTATATGATTTGAGGTGACGGAGCGTATGTGTTAAAAGTATGCTCCGTCATCATAGTTGAACGAACCGATTGTATGCTATGATGAGACGAATAGTGTTGGCATTGCTCGTTATGACAGCCGTCATGGCTGCCGGCCGGGTGTCGGCTGCATCTTTCTGGATCAGGACCAAATCCACAAACGGGAAATACGGTTACATGGAACTCTCGGAGTGGAGCAAGAAATCTTCCTCCAACTGGAAAATAGCTCCGATGTTCGAAGACTGCGCCAGAGTCATCTATGAAGACGGTTATGCGGCTGTAAAGGCGGATGGCAAGTGGGGCATTATCGACAGTCGGGGGAGATTCGTTCTGAAACCACAGCTTGCCGAGCTTGCTGCCGAGGATTTGACCCGCATGGAGTTTGAGGAGAATCCTCTTATTGCGGCCAAAGCCGATAAGGACGGACTGTGGGGTGCCGTAAACAAGCACGGTGAGTTCGTCTTACCTCCGGTGTACGACAGATTCTTGACCAAAACAACATTTGGAGGTAAACCCATGCTTGCTCTTTCTAATGGAAAGCTTTCGTGCATAGCACCGACTTCCGAACCGATATTCGTTACCGATTTTTCATGCAGCGATGCATCTGGATACGAATATGCTGACATTAAGAGGCCTTCGACCATGTTCATGTCTGTGAGGTCCGACGGTAAATGGGGTATAATAGGCCGCAACGGAAAGTTTGTGGTGAAGCCTGCATTAACATACATCGGGAACTGGTATAATGGTCTTGCAATTGTGAATATGAACGGCAAGTGGGGTGTTGTGGACCGTGCGTTCAGATTTCTCATCAAGGCGCGCTACGATTCCATGGAGTATAAGTCGGTCTATGGCGGATGCTATTTTATCGTAAGCGAGAACGGACGTTTCGGAGCGATCGACATGAACGGCGATGTGATTGTGCCGATAAAGCAGAAGAGTGCCGACAAGGTTTCTGAGAAGAAGTGCAACCGTATTGTGAGCAAAAAGGTCGATTCCGGAGCTTATCAGTCGGTGAAGAACTCGCTTGAAAAGGCCAATGAAATATTGGCGACGAAGCTCGAGCAGGAGGTTCGCAAGAGTGCACTTTCGCATGCCGACAGTGTCGAACTGGGCAGGCAATACAACGAAAAGGCACTCGGATTCGCCGACATAGCCTCCGCTGCATATTGGCATAACCGTGCCGCATGGCTCGGCAACGCCGATTCTCAATCGGCCATGGCATCCATCCTGAACAATCGCAGTTTTATCCCCAATCCTCCATATGCAACGATATTCGCATTACTTTCGAAGGCAAAAGAGAGCGGAAACCACGACAATGCCGATGTCCTTGGTGATTGCTATCTATACGGCCGCGGTACACAGCGTGATTGCGACCGTGCGATAGAGGAGTTCACGAGGGTTATGTCCCGCTACCCATCTTCGAAGAGAATACTCTCACGTCTGGGCGATTGCTACTATTCGCTCGGGGATATGGGCAGTTGCATGGTTGCCCGCGAGTTCTATCTCCGGGCCGGAGACCGCAAGGCTGCAGGCCAATGCAACGAGCGTATAGCGAAGCAGGAAAAGGAGTATGAATCAGCGCAGAAACAGTTCGAACTCCGTAAGAAGAACGTTAGGGTAACCGCCGAACTTGCGAATGCATACAACAGTGGGCTCGACTGCATGGACCGCGGCGACTACCGCAATGCATACCTCTACCTCAAAAGGGCCGCTGACATGGGATATACGGATGCCGTAATAAACATCATAGAGATGTTCGACCGCGGGTATCCCGGATTTACCGACCGTTTGCAAAAGATATACTGGCTAAAGCGTCTGGCCGAGGATACCGGCTTCGTGCATGCATTCAGCCGTGTCGGGCAGGAGTACCTTCGGGCGGACAACCATGCGGAGGCGTTCCGTTGGTTCAAGATTGCGGCCGATGCCGGCGAGTGCTATTCGCAGAATATTGTCGGAGCCTTTTATCTCGACGGTAATGTCGTGAAGCGCAACCTTCCGAAGGCTCTCGAATATTTCAGGGCGGCGGCGGAACAGAATCTGGCCGACGCCAAATGCGCCCTTGCCGAGGGATACGAGTATATGGATGAACATAAGGTAGCGACATACTGGTTCCGTTCCGCATGCGAACAGGGCCATCCCGTAGCGATGGTCTCAATGGGGCGGTACTATTCCGAGAACATTTGCGACGAGGTCGGGACCGACATCCCGAAGGCCAAGCGATATACCGTTGCGGCTGCCATGCTCGGGTCGAAGGAGGGCATGTTCAATGCAGGAGTCTATTACTACAAAGATAAGGACTATCCTACGGCACGGCACTGGTTCGAGATGTGTGCCGATGAAAAGGGAGATGTCAAGTCCATGTATTATGCCGGTATGTGCTGCGACAATATGGGGGAGGACGACAAGGGCAACTACGACAGAGCCTATGAGTGGTTCCATAAGGCCGCCGATGCCGGTAGCAGCAAGGCAATGCTGGAACTTGCGCGGTTTTATGCCACAGGGGGCTATGGCGTGAAGCAGGATGCGGTGCTGGCCCGCAAGTGGTATGATCTTGCAGTTGCCACGGGCGAGGATTTAGGGCTGAAAGGTGTGGCTGTCGAAGGCCTTGTGATTATCGCGGAGAGGTATAGGTAATATGGGACGCATACTTGCCATAGATTACGGAACGAAGCGTACGGGACTGGCCGTGAGCGACCCGCTGAAGATGATTGCCGGGGCTTTGGCTACGGTTCCGACGCACGAGTTGGAGCGTTATATCGCAAAATATGTCGCGGAGAACGATGTCGAGACGATTGTCCTGGGGAAACCTTCGCGCATGGACGGTTCGCCGTCGGAGACAATGCGCTACATCGAGCCGCTCGCAGGCCGTTTGCGGTCGGCATATCCGGACAAGAGGGTGGTGTTATATGACGAACGGTTTACGTCGGTAATGGCACAGCGCACCATCCGCGAAAGCGGCATAGGGCGCATGGCCCGACGCGACAAAGCACTCGTAGACAAGGTTGCGGCCACGATTATACTGCAATCATATATGGAGTCGCTGCAATAATAGCACGGAATGTGCCGTTGGAATTAATGGCTCGGCATGCGCCGTGCCGGAAGGGAGAAAAATTATAATTTGTTGATTATGATATATCCGATAGTAATTTACGGTTCACAGGTATTGAGGAACAGGTCGGTGGACATCGACTCCTCGTACCCCGATTTCAAGAAACTTGTCGAGGACATGTTCCTCACACTCGAAGAGGCGAGCGGCGTGGGACTTGCCGCACCGCAGATAGGCAAGAACATCCGTCTCTTCGTCGTGGACTGCACGCCGTGGGGCGACGAGAATCCGGAACTGGCCGAATACCGCCGTGTCTTCGTCAATCCGGAGATATACGAGCACTCGGAGGAGACGTCGCTCTTCGAGGAGGGCTGTCTGTCGCTGCCGGGCATACACGAGAACGTACGGCGTCCGGTGAGGGTGAAGATGCGTTATCTCGACGAAAATTTCGAGCCGCACGACGAGGAGTTCGACGGGCTTCCGGCGCGTGTTATACAGCATGAGTATGACCATCTCGAGGGCGAGGTCTTTACGGACCACCTTTCGCCGCTGCGCCGCAACCTCCTTCGCGGCAAGATAATGAACCTTGTCAAGGGACGTTTTTCGTGCGGCTACAAGGTGAAGAGATAGTTCCGGATGGGGGAAAACATGAAACGGGGAGCTTCTTAGGCTCCCCGTTTCATGTTTATGGTTTTGTATCCCTTCGTCCCTAGAAGGAGTATGTGCAGGTGATGCCGAGGTTGGCAAGTCCGTATGCGTGGAAACCGGCATCGCTGATACCCTGTCCGTAGATGATGTCAGGACCGAATGTCGGGGTCCAGTCGAACGACAATGCTACCGGTACGCTGCTGAATTTGAATCCTACACGGGCAAGACCGCTGACTCCTACATATGCGAAGTTCTCGGCGCCTCCGACATTGATACCGCATCCGAAATCGGAGAAGAATCCGCCTGCATCAAGCTGTCCGAACTCGAAGCAGCGCCATGCTGCCAATACGGTGAAGTTGGCGGTAAGTCCGGCGGCGTTGGCATTTCCGGTGAGTCTGTAGCTGCCGAGGATTGGGTCGTTGTACGTACGCGTAACTTTGTCGGTCCAGGACATACCGAAACGTCCCTCGATATAGAACGGTTTGCCTGCTACGGTGCCGAGGTGATATTGTCCTACGGCCTCGAGGCCTGAACCAATGCGTCCTCCTACGGACCACTTTTCCGTCTGAGCCGATACTGTCAATACACAAAAGACAGCGGCCAATGAAAGGATTAATTTTCTCATGATATCCGTTTTTATAGGGTTTTCCATTCTCAAAAGTACAAAATAACATGATATAATCAAATAAAAATGTCGAAAAAGTATTGTTTATTTTCTATCGTATTCGGACTTTTCCACGCGTAAGAATCAGATTATATGGCATATTATAAATATGAGCGGGGGATATTTCCCCCGCTCATTATCATACTGTTTTACGCAGTAAGCCGTCAGAATCTGTATGACACCCCTATGCTTGGGGTTATCGGATTTTTCAGATATCTGTGATCGGCTGTCTGTACCATGTATTTGACATTTCCCGACAGAATCCAGTGCCGTGTCATGGCCCAGTCGTATCCGACTCCGAAGTTGAAACTTGCCGACCAGCGGTTTATTTCGTTCACTCCGAAGCCCACTATCGGGTATATCCACATGGTTTTATTAATTCCGAACATATATTCGACGTTTACCGCCAGGTCAATTGAGCAGTTTTTGCCGCATACATACATTATTGAAGGCTCAATGCGCATCCCGTCGAACGGGTTGTAGCGGAAGAAGAGCCCCACTCCGTATTTGGCGCCGTGTCCGGTATGGGTGTACAGAGAATTTCGTACGCCGAGACCGAAATTGCCCTTCTCCTGTGCGGTCGCCGTTGAGACGGCCGCCAGGAACAGGGTAAGGGCTGTTGCGAATATCAGCGCAGATTTCTTCATGACACCGCTATTTCTCGTTGAGTGCAGCGTGAGCGGCAGCCAGACGCGCGATTGGCACGCGGTATGGCGAGCAGCTTACGTAGTTCAGGCCTGCGTAGTGGCAGAACTCTACCGACGAAGGCTCGCCGCCGTGCTCGCCGCAGATTCCGCACTTGAGCTCCTGACGGGTCGAACGTCCCTTGAATACGGCCTCGCGGATGAGCTGTCCAACACCGTTGCGGTCGAGGATCTTGAACGGATCGTTCTTCAGGATGTTCTTCTCGAGGTATGTCGGGAGGAACTTGGCGATGTCGTCGCGCGAGAATCCGAGTGTCATCTGCGTAAGGTCGTTGGTTCCGAACGAGAAGAACTCGGCAACCTCTGCAATCTGGTTTGCGGTGACAGCCGCACGCGGAACCTCGATCATCGTACCTACAAGGTAGTCGATCTTGTCGTTGCGCTCGGAGAATACCTCGTTTGCTGTCTTGTCGATGATGTTCTTCTGGTAGCGGAGCTCCTTGTGGTTTCCAACCAGCGGAACCATTATTTCGACCTTTACAGGCGTTCCGGAAGCCTTGACGTTCATTGCAGCCTCGATGATTGCACGTGCCTGCATCTCGGTGATTTCCGGATAGGTGTTGCCCAGACGGCAGCCGCGGTGTCCGAGCATAGGATTCTGCTCTCGCAGCGACTCGACCTTCGCAACGACCTTCTCGAACGGAATGCCCATCTCCTCTGCCATTTCGCGCTGTTCCTTCTCGGTGTGCGGAACGAACTCGTGCAACGGCGGGTCGAGCAGACGTACGATTACAGGGTATCCCTTCATCACACGGAACAGGCCCTCGAAGTCGCTGCGCTGTATCGGGAGCAGCTTGGCCAGGGCCACGCGGCGTCCTGCCTCGTCATCGGCCAGAATCATCTCGCGGAACGCCTTGATGCGGTCGCCCTCGAAGAACATGTGCTCCGTACGGCAGAGACCGATACCCTCGGCGCCGAATGCGAATGCCTGCTGTGCATCGCGTGGAGTGTCGGCGTTGGCACGCACCTTGAGTACCGAGTACTTGGATGCGAGATCCATCAGCTTTCCGAAATCTCCGTCGAGATTGGCCTCGCGGGTTGCCACCTGTCCGAGATATACCTCTCCGGTGGAGCCGTTGAGCGAGATCCAGTCGCCCTCCTTTATAGTGTATCCGTTTACCTTGATGGTGCGGGCCTTGTAGTCTATGTCGAGCTCACCCGCACCGGATACGCAGCACTTGCCCATACCGCGGGCTACGACGGCTGCGTGCGAAGTCATACCTCCGCGAGCGGTGAGGATACCGGCAGCGTCGAGCATACCCTTGAGGTCCTCAGGGGAGGTCTCTATACGTACCAGGATGGCCTTCTGTCCGGTCTTTGCCAGGAGCTTCTCTGCATCGTCGGCGAAGAACACTACCGGACCGGTTGCGGCACCCGGGGATGCCGGCAGACCCTTTACGATGACCTTTGCGGTCTTTATCGCATCCTTGTCGAATATCGGGTGAAGCAGCTCGTCGAGCTTCGCCGGCTCGCAGCGCAGTACGGCGGTCTTCTCGTCGATCAGACCCTCGCGGAGCATGTCCATGGCAATCTTCACCATGGCTGCGCCGGTACGCTTTCCGTTGCGGCACTGGAGCATCCAGAGCTTTCCGTCCTGAATCGTGAACTCGATGTCCTGCATGTCGGTGAAGTACTGCTCCAGGTGGTGCTGTATCTCGTTGAGCTCCTTGTATACGTCAGGCATAACCTCCTCGAGCGAAGGGTATTTCTCCTTGCGCACCTCCTCGGAGATGTTCTGCGCCTTTGCCCAGCGCTTCGAACCCTCGATGGTAATCTGCTGCGGGGTGCGGATTCCGGCAACCACATCCTCTCCCTGTGCGTTTACGAGGTACTCGCCGTTGAATATGTTCTCTCCGGTTGCGGCGTCACGCGAGAATGCCACGCCGGTTGCGGAGTTGTCTCCCATGTTTCCGAATACCATGGCCTGTACCGATACGGCGGTGCCCCAGTCGGACGGGATGTTGTTGAGCTTGCGGTAGAGTATCGCGCGCTCGTTCATCCACGAACCGAACACGGCGCAGATTGCACCCCATAGCTGGTCCCAAGGATTCGTCGGGAATTCGCTTCCGGTGCGCTTCTTTACGGCCTTCTTGAATGCCGAAACGAGCTCCTTGAGGTCTTCGGTCGAGAGCTCCGTGTCGAGCTTCACGCCGCGTTTTGCCTTCTGTGCGTCGATGAGCTCCTCGAACGGGTCGTGGTCCTCCTTCGATACCGGCTTCATGCCGAGCACCACGTCGCCGTACATCTGCACGAAACGGCGGTAGGAGTCCCATGCGAAGCGCGGGTTGCCCGTGCGCTTTGCGACTGCCTCCACGGCGGTGTCGTTCATACCGAGGTTGAGGATGGTGTCCATCATGCCCGGCATCGAGGCGCGTGCGCCCGAACGAACCGATACCAGCAGCGGCATCTGGTTGTCGCCGAACTTCATTCCGGTGAGTTTCTCGATATTCTTGATTGCGCTCTCCACCTCCGGACGCAGCATCTCGATGATTGCCTCGCGTCCGTGCTTGTAGTACTCGGCGCAAACTTCCGTGGTGATGGTGAAGCCCGGAGGAACCGGAATTCCGATAAGGTTCATCTCGGCGAGGTTGGCACCCTTTCCGCCGAGCAACTCTCTCATTTTGCCGTTTCCTTCGGCCTCCTTGTTACCGAAGGTGTAGACACGTTTTACTTTTACCATGATTGATTTGGTTTTTCTTGTTAATGATATTTTGGTTTGTTGTGATTTTCCCGAAAAACAAATATAACAAATTTTCCCTGATTCGCAATATTTAATGTCGTATTATTGCCTTTTTATCTGTTTTTTACATCGAAATGACGCCCGAACCGACCACTTCGTCCCCGTCGTACCATACTGCAAACTGTCCGGCGGCGATCCCGCGCTGTGGCCGGTCGAACAGGATGAACACCGCATCTTCGCGTACGATGAGCGAGGCCTTCTCCAGCGGCTGGCGGTACCTTATGCGTACGTCGTAACGCCTCGTTTCGCCAACCGATGCGGCCGTTTTCGGCTCTATCCAATGCACTTCGTCACGTTCGATCCGCAGGGCGCGGCGGTAAAGCCCCGGATGCGAGTCACCCTCGCCGACATACACGGTATTCGTGGCAACGTCCGTGCCGATTATGAACAACGACTCCTTTCGCCCGCCTATCCCGAGCCCTTTGCGCTGCCCGACGGTATAGAAGTGGGCACCGTTGTGCTCGCCGATCTTCTTTCCGTCGCGGACCGTGTACCTGTACGGCGCCGCCATCTCGTCGAGCGTGCGCCCTTCGTCTCCGGCGTGTGCGTATCCGCGCCACGACGGCAATATTTCATGCACGTTGCCGCGGACGGCGGCGAGCTTCTGCTGCAGGAATACCGGAAGGTCGACCTTTCCGACGAAACATATCCCCTGCGAATCCTTTCGCTTGGCCGTTGCCAGATGCTGCTCCTCGGCTATGCGGCGCACCTCGGGCTTGAGAAGTTCCCCGACCGGAAACATCGCATATTTGAGCTGCTCCTGCGAGAGCTGGCAGAGGAAGTAGCTCTGGTCCTTGTTCGGGTCGCTTCCGGCAAGCAGCCTGTACGAGATCTCGCCTCCGATTGTGCGCTCCGCCTTGCGGCAGTAATGCCCCGTTGCGACAAAATCGGCTCCGAGCCTGAATGCCTCCTTCATGAAGACGTCGAACTTTATCTCGCGGTTGCACATCACATCCGGATTCGGCGTACGCCCGCGTTCGTATTCGGCGAACATGTAGTCCACGACGCGCTTGCGGTACTCCTGCGACAGGTCCACATAATGGAACGGGATGTCGAGCCTGCGGGCGACGAGCTCGGCGAACACCTGGTCGTCGTGCCACGGACAGTCGCCCTCGAGCGTGCCGGTGGTGTCGTGCCAGTTGCGCATGAAGAGTCCGATGACTTCATGTCCCTGCTGCTTCAGCAGGTATGCAGCCACCGAGGAGTCGACGCCTCCGGAAAGACCTACCACTACACGTGCCATTTTCGAAACGTTTTTTTCGGGATTCGGAACAGAGACATGCTCTCTGTTTCGGGGATGCAAAAATAGATAAATTTATCCGGATTATGAAATTTTGCGGATGGGTGAAAATCGCAGCAGCGATATTTTGCCGCAAATGACGCGGAAAGCCCGGCACCGCGGCGGGTGTCGGGCTTTCCGAATGTTGCATTTCCGTTATTCTACAGCGGCTTCGTCTTCGCCGTATGAGTCGCGCTTCATGTTCCACATAGGGAGGAATATGAGCAGTCCGATGACAGCCATTACTACCATGGTCACGAACACCATCTCCCATCCGAAGTGGTCGGAGATGAAGCCGAATCCGACGCCGGATATGGCTACGCTGACATAGCTTACCATTCCGATTACGCCGTTGGCCGAAGAGGCGGCCTTGCGGGTCGCGTGGTTCGATGCGATGACTCCGATGAGCGCCTGCGGTCCGTAGATGAACATTCCGGCGAATGCAAGTACAAAGAGCAGGAGCAACGGCGATGTGGTCTCCGGCAGCAGGCAGAAGGTTACGATCGAGATGATGGCTCCGAGCATGCAGAAGAGGCAAGTTCGTGTGCCGCGGCTTCCGAATACCTTGTCGGTTATCCATCCTGCGCCGAGCATGCCGATGACACCGAACACTTCGAATATCACGACAGTCCATCCGGCCTCTGCAGCCGACAGCCCGCGCGCCTCGCGGAGGAACGTAGGACCCCAGTCGAGTACGGCGAACCGTATCACATAGACGAAGAAGTCGGCTATGGCCAGCATCCATATGACAGGGTTGAGGAAGACGTGCTTGCGGATGTATGCCTTGAGCTCGGCCGAATCCTTTTTCGTCTCGCTCTTCTCGCTCTCCTTGTCGAGCTCCGGCAGTCCCACCGATTTAGGCGTGTCGCGGAGGGTGGCGATAAGGAATATTATTCCGAACACTCCGATGAACGCAGGGATGAGGAACGACCATTTCCATGCGCCGACATTCTTGGCGGCCACGAGTACGGCCGAGTCTGTGGTGCTCTTTTCAAGGTTTTCGGCTATGCGCGACACCGTCTCCGGATCGGAACTCATGTCGGTTCCCATATAGCCCATGATCAGGATTCCGCAGAGGATTCCTGCGATTCCGGCGCCTATGGAGTGCGACGTATTCCAGATTGACATCTTCGTTGCAAGCTCGTTGGACGGAACCCAGTGCGTGATGAGACGGTTGCATGGAGGGAATCCGCATCCCTGGAATATGTTGTTCACAATCCAGAGTATCGAGAATATGATTACGAGGACGTTTACGAATTCCGCGCCGTAGCTAGCCCCGGTTATCCACTCGGCGATGTTGGCGCCGAGACCGAAGATGAACGATGTCAGTGTACAGACCGTAAGGCCGGTAACCATGTGCCAGCGTCCGTCCTTGTAGTCCGCAAGCATTCCGTTCACGAACTTCGAGATACCGTAAATCAGTCCCGCTATGGTGAGAATTGCACCGAGCTGTGTCTTGGATATTCCGTATTCTGCCGTCAGACCCGGCATTGCGAAAGAGAAGTTCTTTCGCAGTAGGTAGTAGAAGATGTAGCCGACCATCGTACCTATGATGGTACGCCACTGCCAGTACTTGAATTTCTTTGTCTGTTCGGGTGTCATTTTATAGATTCGGTTTTAGGTTTTTCTGGAGTTATTGGCGGACAACGCTTTCGTATGCCTTAACTATTTCATCGAGAACAGGGTTGTCCTCATTAAGGCCGGTGAATCCGGCTGCTGCGGACCTGATTCCCTTTTCGGCTATTTCCGCCTGCATCTTGACGCTCTGTGCATCCTCCGGGTTGTCGTATCGGAGTGCCGCACCTATGCCAAGCAGGAGGTTCGGGGTCTCTACTCCGTATTCGCGTGCCGTGAGAAGAGGCTTGATGAGACGGTCGCTGGCAGAGAGCTTGCGCAGCGGCTCGCGTCCTACACGGGTTACATCGTCGTTGAGGTAAGGATTCCTGAAGCGGCCGATGATCTTTTCGATATATTTGAAGTGTGCGTCGTGGTCGAATCCGAACTTGTGGATAAGTCCGAGCCCGCTCTCCTGCATGGCTCCCCTGACAATCGCGCTGATCTGTTCGTCAGCGATGCTCTTGTCTATCGTAGGGATTCCGCGGAGGCTTCCGAGGTATGCCGTGATTGCGTGTCCGGTGTTGAGTGTAAAGAGCTTGCGCTCGATATACGCCGTCAGATTGTCCGCCAGGTTCATGCCCTCGATGTGCGGTGCGCCTCCGACGAATGCCTTCTGCTCGACATTCCACTCATAGTATGCCTCCACAACGACGTCTATCGGGTTCTCGCTGCGTACCGGAGGTACGATGCGGTCTACGGAGCAGTCGGGAAATCCGACCCATTTGCTGCAGTACTCCTTCTGCTCGTCGGTGAGCAGGGCCGTTACGTGTTCACGAAGCTGCGACGATGCGCGTACGGCATTTTCGCATGCTATGATGTTGAGCGGTTCCTCGATGCCGGCCTCCATTCTGGCAACTATTCCGCGGGCTATTGCCGGCGCGATGCGCGGCAGGATGCCGACGCCTACGGCGGTTGTGAGAATGTCCGACTTGACAATCTCCCCGACAACGGCATCAGTGGTAGAGTTTACCGCCGAGATGTTCTCTATCACGAGGTCGCGGCACTCGACATCCATGATGTGTACGGTGTAGCGTTTGTCTTCGTTGATTTTGTCTATTACCGTCTGGTTGACGTCAGCGAATACGACATGGTATCCGGCCTGTTCCAGTACTGCTCCGATGAAGCCTCGTCCGATGTTTCCGGCTCCGAATTGAATGGCTTGTTTCATAAGTTTAAAATCTTTTCGATGGTCTGTTTGTCGGCGTTCCGAACGGGCGGAGCGTACGTTCACAAACGCACAAAAATACCAAAAAATATGCTTTGCTCAAAATAAAAAAGCATATGACCGCATTTGCAGGCTTTTATGGCTTGTTTTGCAGAAGTTTTCGCGATGGGTTGGTTTTGCGGCGGGAATGTTTTATATTTGTAGTGATATTTCACTGACATCAGATATGATTCAGGCCGAGGCCAAAAGCGAGAGCATATACATGACGGTAAATCCCAACGACCGGCGTTGGGGTCTGATGTGCACTACGGCGGGATACCAGAATGTTCCGCCGCACCATGCCTATCCAGTTAGCAAGCACCCGCTTGCGTACAGCTCCGTGGGCAGCGGCCGTGTGCTCGATGAGTACCAGCTTGTCTATGTTGTCGAGGGCGAGGGGGTTTTCATGTCCGATTCATGCCCTCCGACGAAGGTGTGCGCCGGTACGGTCATGGTCCTTTTTCCTGACGAGCACCATGCATATTCGCCGAATCCGGATACGGGATGGCGCGAGTGGTGGGTCGGCTTTGTTGGCCGCGATATGGACGAGCGTGTGGCCGCCGGATTCTTTTCGAGGCAGCGACCGCTCATGCACATAGGCTACAGCCTCGGTATCGAAGAGTGCTACAACGAGATTTTCCGCACCGCCCGTGCCGAGCATACCGGTTTCCAGCAACTCATATCCGGCATTGTGGTTCATCTGCTCGGTTCGATGCTCTACAAGTCGGTCAACAGACTTCTTTCCGACAAGCCTATTGCTGATGTCATCTCGAAGGCGAGGGAGATGATGAGGTGTCACATAGACGAAAACCTATCGCCGGAAGAGATTGCGAAACGGCTTAATGTCGGATATACGAGTTTCCGCAGGGCGTTCAAGTCCTATGTGGGAATACCTCCTGCACAGTATCAGGCCCAGCTGCGCTTCAACAGGGCCAAGGACCTGCTTGAAAACACGACACTCTCGATAAAGGAGATTGCATACATGCTGAATTTCGACGGCATGAGCCGATTCTCGGCATTCTTCCGCCAGCGTTCCGGCAAATCGCCGTCCGAGTACCGTTCCGACCGCTCCCTTCTGTGATCCGTTGCATGTAGTGCATACTGCTGTAAGGCAGGATGTTATATGTGTGTACGGAGTGGAGTCCCGACAAGAAACAAATCGAAAAAAAATACGGGTATTGCAATAAATACCCGTTGCACCCCGTTTCATTTTCAACTTTTGTATATTGCGATTAACGATATTGCTTATGGATGTTTGGACTCTTTGAATTTTTGTTTAATTTGTTTTGATTATGAAAAAGAGTGCATTTTTGTTTGCAGGAACATGTGCCGTGTCAGCATTGCTCGCCACGGCATTGTCCGTATATTTCGTTGACCGCCGCATCGACTCCGCATCGGATGCGGAATATGTTGAGCGGACCGTGGAGCGTCCGGTCGTCTCACATACACCTGCTCTCGGGTCGCAATTCACGGCCTACAGCGCCGACTCGTATCCCGATCTGACATATGCGGCCGAGAATGCCGTCAAGGCGGTTGTGAATGTCGAGGTCACGCAGGAGATAGATGTAATATCGGAAAGGCGCGGATTCGATCCTTTCTTCGAGTTTTTCGGCATCCCTCGCGGATATTCCGATGACGGCGGCGTTCAGCGCCGCGAGCGCCGGGTCGGCGGTTCGGGCGTAATCATATCCGAAGACGGCTATATCGTAACCAACAACCATGTTACGGAGAATGCCTCCAAGCTCCGGGTGAAACTTTACGACGGCCGTACGTTCGATGCCAAAATCATAGGCAGCGACTCGGCAACCGACGTTTCACTGATAAAAATCGAGGCTTCTGGGCTTCCGACGCTTCCGTTCGGTGATTCCGATGCCCTGCGTCTGGGCGAGTGGGTGCTTGCGATAGGCTCTCCGTTCGATCTGCAGTCGACGGTTACGGCCGGAATCGTGAGCGCAAAGGCCCGTAATTTGGATGTTATCCCGAACGAATTCCGGATCGAGTCGTTCATCCAGACCGATGCGGCCGTAAATATGGGTAACTCGGGCGGTGCGCTGGTCAACACCAGGGGCGAGCTTGTCGGCATAAACACCGTCATCAAGTCCTCGACCGGCAGCTACATAGGCTATTCGTTCGCCATTCCGGAGACTATTGTCCGGAAGGTAGTATGCGACCTGCGTGAATACGGTATCGTACAGCGCGCATTGCTCGGCATATCCTATCGCTACATCGACCAGGATTTCATCGATGCGATGGGTGAGCGTACCGGCATAGACACCATCGGAGGTGTTTACGTTGCATCCGTCTCCGAGGGAGGCGCGGCCGATGAGGCCGGAATACGCAAGGGCGATGTCATAACCGAGATCGACGGCGTTGCGATAACCTCTTCTGCCACATTGTATGAGCAGATAGGGCGCCATCGTCCTAACGACAAGGTTAAAATATCGGTAAAAAGGGGTGATTCGGTGAAACATTTTGATGTTACTTTGCGTAATAAAGCCGGTAAAGCAGAATTACTCACTCCGGAAGATGTGGATGTCATGGAGGTTCTCGGCGGCAGGTTCGCCGATGCCTCGCCGAAGGTGCTCAAGCGCCTGGGACTTCGCGGCGGCGTACAGGTAACCGATGTCAAGAACGGAGGTCTGTTGGCCAGGGCGCGTGTCCGTGATGGTTTCATCATAACGGGAATCAATGACCGCCCGGTACGTTCGGTGAGCGAGCTCAATGCCATGACCGACAAGGTGGTCTCCATCGAGGGTATATATCCGGACGGGCGCCAGATGTCGTTTGTCGTGGTGGAGTAGTACGGAACAGTCGGCTGTGACCGTTTGCCGCCGTCGCCGGAAGAGGCGGGTAAAACTGCTTCGGGAAGGGTCCCGAGAGAGGGTGATTTGTGAGAAATGGATATTTACGGACCTTCCCGGTTCGGACGGCGATGGGACGGCCGGTCACGGTAGATTGTTTTTTGGAAGTTAATATATAGAGATGCGTCAGTTAAAGATTACAAAATCCATTACCAACCGCGAAAGCGCTTCGTTGGACAAGTACCTGCAGGAGATAGGCAAGGAGGAACTCATTACCGTAGAGGAGGAGGTCGAACTTGCCCAGCGTATCCGCAAAGGCGATCAGGAGGCATTGGAGAAACTCACAAGGGCGAATCTGCGATTCGTCGTTTCAGTTGCAAAACAGTATCAGAACCAGGGATTGAGCCTTCCGGACCTTATCAACGAGGGCAATCTCGGCCTTATCAAGGCGGCCGAGAAGTTCGACGAGACCCGAGGCTTCAAGTTCATATCATATGCGGTGTGGTGGATTCGACAGTCGATTCTGCAGGCATTGGCCGAGCAGTCGCGAATAGTGCGTCTGCCGTTGAACCAGGTCGGCTCGCTCAACAAGATAAACAAGGCTTTTGCCCGTTTTGAGCAGGAGCACGAGCGCACTCCGTCGCCGGAGGAGCTTGCAACGGAGCTCGAACTGCCGAAGGAGAAGGTGACCGATACGTTGAGGGTTGCCGGACGTCACATCTCGGTTGATGCGCCGTTTGCCGACGGCGAGGACAACTCGCTGCTCGACGTGCTGGTTAACCCCGATTCGCCTAATGCCGACAAGGGGCTTATCAACGAGTCGCTGGCGACGGAGGTCGAGCGTGCGCTGGAGACGCTTACGGAGCGCGAGCGTGACATCATACGCTATTTCTTCGGAATAGGCTGCTCGGAGATGACTCTGGAGGAGATAGGCGAGAAGTTCGACCTTACGCGCGAGCGCGTACGCCAGATCAAGGAGAAGGCCATACGCCGTCTGCGCCACTCGTCGCGCAGCAAGCTGCTCAAGTCTTACCTCGGCTGACGGTCGGATATTCAATGAAAGAGAGTGCAGGAGTCACGTTTTTCGGACGACTGCACTTTTTTTGTCCGTGCAGGCCGACAAAATGATGTGCTTATGATTTAGTAATTGCAAATATATGGGAATGAAAACCAGACTTATTATTAAGAGGATAAAGGAGATAAGTGCCGAATACAAGTTCGGTGACTTTTTCCGCAATTTCATAGCAGTGCTGCTGGGTATACTGATTACTTTTGTCGGAAATGACTGGATAGAGGCTCGCAGCACTCGGAACGAGATAAAAAAGACGTTGCAGCTGATAGAGAGCGAACTTCTCCTGAACAGGGATGGTATTCGTAACATGGGAGAGACGGTGGCGTTGAATCAGCGTGCCGCAAATTATATTTTCGAAAACAAGAATAAAGTGAAGAGCATTCCTTGTGATTCCGTTCGCAAATATCTCTCTCCGCTTTTCCAATGGGACGTATATACGTTGACTGACGATGCCATGGAGATGTTCAAGGCGTCGGGCCTTATTCAGAAAGTCCAGGATAAGGAGCTTGTGCTGAACATAATCAAGGCATACGGGACGGTCAAGGCTGCCGAAACCTATTACGGCGTGTATGCGGACCATAAAAATCAGGCGCTTGAGAAGTTTCAGGAGAATGCCGACGTGAAGGCCGCTACATACAGGCAGATAAGGCGCCAGGAGAAGACATCGGATTTCGGCGGTTTTATGGACGAGCATCTGCGGCTGCTTGCCGGCGAGCCTGAGGGGTTGGAGTTCCTTATTACTATCGCCAATACACAGTCTTCGCAGAATTACATGTACTATATCGGAGAGATTGACAGAACCATAGAGATTATCCGTAAGTACAGATAGTTCCCATAATGTTGTCGGCATGGCCCGTATTAGAGAATGATGGCGTCCGCGAATTCGGACGCCATCTTCTGTTTCATGGCCTACAGCATAACCGTATTTTTGCGCCGCGCCGAAAAATACTTCGACAGCATCTCCGAGAACGGGGTGTCGTAGCTCCTCGCATGTTGAGGGCATCCCTTTACACAGGCGCAGCACCGTATACATTTGTGTGGATCGGTATGCAGTTCGTCGCCCGCTGCAATAGCCCCTGTAGGGCAAAGCGATACGCACTTTCCGCAGCCGATGCACAGGTTGCCGTCGGTTGCCGGTGCGGGCGGCACCGGTTTCGAATGCAATACCTCGCCCAGCTCCTTGCGGAACGCCGCCGTTATGTCCGCATCCGTCGTCTCGGGCGGGAAATCCTGCGGACTTACGGTCCGGATGCTTCCGCTATCCGGGAATGACACCATCTTTTCGCGTATCTTACGGCCGAACTCCATGGCAAATGCGATGTCGTCGGCATCGGGACGTCCGGCGGCTATATGGTATTCGTCCGTGCAGTAGGAGTGCTCTCCGATGAATGCCCCTTCGGCTATCACCCTGAATCCGGCTGCGGTGACAAATTCGTACAACTGCGGCAATGCCTCCTCATGGGCGCGGTTGCCGTATGTGACGATGATTGCGGCCGGTGTCCCGTCGGCCCTGATGCCGGACATGCGTTCGAGCGCCGTCGGTGGGATGTGGCCGCCGTATACGGGTGCGGTTATTACGGCAAATGCATCGGCCGGCAGCCTGCAGTCGCATTTTTCCGTGTGGGTGAGGTCTATCTCCCGCATTCCGCAACCGCCGTTGCAGTCCGCGCCTTGCGCTACGGCCTTTGCCACGCGCTTCGATGCGTGAGTGGGGGAGAATGTTATGACAATGGTCGAACCTGTCTTCATTCCAGTAACTTTTTGTGTGCCTTGTAAGTATGTTACCAGCGTATCGGCTCGCGTCCGGTCTTTATGAGGTATTCGTTGGCCTGCGAGAAGTGGTGCGAGCCGAGAAATCCGCGGTATGCCGAGAGCGGCGACGGATGTACGGCCTTCAGGATAAGGTTGCGCGACGGGTCGGCTATCGCACCCTTGCGCTGCGCGTAGTTGCCCCACAGCATGTAGACGATACCGCTCTTGCGTTCGGCTATGGCACGGACCACCGCATCGGTGAAGGTCTCCCATCCGCGACCGGCGTGCGAGGCCGCTTCGTGCGCCCTGACCGTCAGCACGGCATTGAGCAGCAGCACTCCCTGCTCGGCCCATCGGTCGAGGTTGCCGCTTTCGGGAATCGGAGCGCCGACATCGTCATGCACCTCCTGGAATATGTTCTGCAGCGACGGCGGGAACTGCACTCCGTCATTGACCGAGAAACACAGTCCGTTCGCCTGGCCTTCACCGTGGTAGGGGTCTTGCCCTATGATGACCACCTTGAGACGGTCGAACGGGCATTTGTCGAATGCCCTGAATATGTTGCGACCCTGCGGGAATATGCGGTGCGATGCGTATTCGGCCCTTACGAATCCGGTCAACTGTTCAAAGTACGGCTTTTCGAACTCCGGAGCGAGAATCTCTTTCCAGTCTTCGGCTATTCTTACATCCATGGCTTGTGCTTTTGGCGGTTTTCAACAAAGGTAATGAAAATCGGACTGAATGGCGCATCCGGCCTCCGTTTTTTGTGTATTCGGACGGCAATATGTGCCGATAGCGGGTGCCATAATGTTTTGCCGTCAACGGGTTTGAGGCAAAAAAAAGAGGGGAGGGGTTCGTTTTTTTGACGGAAAATACATATATTTGTATAAATACAGTAAAAGGAAAGAGTATGGCAGATATGACACCGACCCCTCATATCGGGGCAAAATACGGCGAAATCGCCGACAGAGTTATTATGGCGGGCGACCCTCGCCGTGCGAAATTCATGGCCGAGAGATATCTTGAGAATCCGCAGCTGGTCAACGAGGTGCGCGGCATGCTGTGTTTCACCGGCACATACAAGGGCAAGCGCGTATCGGTGATGGGTCATGGAATGGGTGTCTCGTCGATAGGCATCTATACTTACGAACTCTTCAACTTCTATGGGGTCGAGAAGATCATACGTACCGGTTCCGCCGGCTCATATCAGGCAGACCTTCACTGCGGTGACGTGGTGATAGCGATGGGTGCGTGCGACAACTCCAACTATGCCGCACAGTACATGCTGCCGGGCACCTTCGCTCCGATTGCCGACTTTTCGCTCGTGTCGAAGGCTGTGGCCAAGGCTGAGAGCATGGGTATCAACTACCGTGTGGGCAATGTCCTTGCCAGCGAGACCTTCTACAGCGACGACAAGGAGGGTTGGAAGCGCTGGCAGAAGATGGGCGTGCTGGCAGTGGAGATGGAGGCTTCGGCGCTCTACATGAATGCGGCCCGTAGCGGCAAGAAGGCTTTGTGCATATGCACCATATCCGATTCGCTCATAACGCATGAGGAGACCACGGCGGAGCAGCGCGAGCGTTCGTTCACGGATATGATGGAGATAGCATTCGACATAATCTGACACACACATAACACACAACCTAATATTACCTGAAATGAAATCGTACAAGATTATGCTTATCGCGGTCGCAGCGGCTGCGATGGTAAACCAGAGTGCTCTTGCATGGGGACGGCTCGGACATGAGATTGTAATCAAGGTTGCCGAGCGGCACCTTACCGAACGCACGAAAAAGAACATTGCCAAGTACATGCCGTACGACCTCAAGACGGATGCGGTATGGATGGACATTCACCGCAACGATGAGGGTATAGCCTATACGACGTCGTGGCACACCTACAATGTGGATGCCGACCACAACTATGATCCGAATCCGCGTCTGTACAAGGGTGATGCCATTCTCGGCGTCAGGGTGGCCGACTACAACCTGCGCCAGTACGAGAAGCTTACCGATTCGGCCGTGGTGATGAACCTGCGCATGATTCTCCACTTCGTCGGCGACATGCACTGCCCGACACACTCGTATATACCGGGTCCGCGCTGCTTCTGGCCTTGCACGCTCAACGGCAAACAGGAGAAGACCTTCCACGGTGTGTATGACAAGATGCCGAACATGCTCTACGGCAAGGCTTCCGCCGAGGAGATGGCCGAGAAACTCGACAATCTCGGAAAGTCGGCCGTGAAGAAGGTGCAGAAGGGAACCGTTCTCGACTGGGTTAAGGAGTGCGGCGACAACAACTGCGTGATATACGAGTGGAACCCGTTCAATACGGAGGTCCTCAATCCTAATACGGTCGAGCTGTCGCGCGATCTGGTGGGTATCCAGTTGCGTAATGCCGGATACCGCCTCGCCCGTCTGCTCAACGAGTATTTCGACGAATAAGGGAATCCGTTGTCGGTAAACCTGTTACGGCCGTGCGCATTGCGTGCGGCCGTTTTCGTGCAGTGCGTGATGCGTGCAGTAGCAGGATGATGCAATATTTTGCCGCCGGAATTTGCCGCTTCGGATATTGTTTGTATATTTGCACCACGAATGTGGAAAGATTTGGACTGATTGCAACCACAATAAAAAATCGCTAAAACAGCATTTTTGTACAACAGTCATATCCTTCCATATTTTAATAGTAAAATTATTAAAGTATGGGATTTTTGTTTACGTCGGAATCGGTGTCGGAAGGGCACCCCGACAAGGTTTCAGATCAGATTTCGGATGCCATCCTCGATGAGTTCCTGCGGCGCGACCCCGATTCCAAGGTTGCGTGCGAGACTCTCTGCACCACGGGCCTCGTGGTAGTTGCGGGTGAGGTGTGCTCGGATGCCTATGTCGACATACAGCAGACGGCAAGGCGCGTAATAGACCGTATCGGATACAACCGCAGCGAGTATCAGTTCGATGCCGCATCGTGCGGAATACTTTCGGCAATCCACGAGCAGTCGGCCGACATCAATCGCGGTGTCGTACGTGAAGTGGAGGAGGAGCAGGGTGCCGGCGACCAGGGAATAATGTTCGGCTATGCCACCAAGGAGACGCTCGAACTCATGCCGGCGACGCTTATCCTGTCGCATGTGATATTGAAGGAGCTTGCGGTCATAAGGCGCGAGGGCAAGGTGATGACCTATCTCCGTCCGGATGCCAAGAGCCAGGTTACGGTGGAGTATGACGACAACCGCCACCCGTTGAGGGTGCATACCATCGTGGTGTCGACGCAGCACGACGACGATGTCGAGGCTTCGCAGATAAAGGAGGATGTGCGCAATATCCTTATCCCGCGCGTTAAGGCGAGGCTCGAACGTGTGGGCGATCCGCTTGCGGCCCTTATCGGCGACGACTATCTGCTGCACGTCAATCCGACCGGCAAGTTCGTCATCGGCGGTCCTCACGGGGATACGGGCCTTACGGGCCGTAAGATCATCGTCGATACCTACGGCGGACGCGGTGCTCACGGCGGAGGTGCCTTCTCGGGCAAGGATTCGTCGAAGGTGGACCGTTCGGCGGCATATGCGGCCCGCCACATCGCCAAGAATATGGTCGCGGCGGGTGTTGCCGACGAGGTCCTCGTGCAGTTGAGCTATGCGATAGGCATCGCACGGCCGCTGTCGATATACGTCAATACCTACGGGACGAACCACCTCTCCATAAGCGAGGGCGAGATAGCCGAGCGCATCGGACGCCTGTTCGACCTGCGCCCTGCGGCCATCGTGAAGCGTTTCGGTCTGAAGAACCCTATTTTCGAGGCTACGGCATCGTACGGCCACTTCGGTAACCGCCCTTACCGCAAGGCGGTGAAGTTCATAGAGAACGGATGCGAGATCGAGCGCGAGGTGGAGTTTTTCGGCTGGGAGAAGCTCGACTCGGTGGAGCTTATCAAGCGCGAGTTCGGACTGTAGCCGATGTCCGTACCCCTTAAAGGGAGCGCAAAAGAAAATCGCCGGGCCTTTTAAAGGTCCGGCGATTTTTTGCTGCTGTGGGGATGCTACTTTTTCGCCTCCAGAATAGGGAGATTGGCCTCCGTCGGGATGTAGATGACCTTCTCCGGGATGTTGTTCTGCTGGCGCACCCACAGGTACTGGATGTAGGTCGGCGTCAGCGAGCCGTTCTCGATGCGTATTGCCTCGGCTGCGCCGCGTGCACGCTCGATCTCGGCCTGTGCGTTGAGTTTCTCGGCCTCGAGGTTGGCCTTGGCCTCCTCTATCTTTATCTGTCGGTTCTGCTCGGCCTTGGCCAGCTCGGCGCGGCCGCTCATCTCCTGCTGCCATACGTTGTATGTCGGGAGTCCGAACATGAGGGCTATGATAACGGCTATCGCTATCAGCGACAATACCACCAGTCCCCATATTACCGATGCGTTGTTGTTCTGTACTGCCATTGTTCAGTCTTTTTTGGGTTGTTTGAAAATATGAAAAACGGGACGGTCTTTCGAACCGTCTCGTTGTGTGCGATGCTATTCCTCTTCGTCGCGTCTCATCTTCTCGACGTAGATTGCGTGAGCCATTTTCTCGCGCTTTGCTACGGACGGCTTGGTGAAGTACTGACGTGCGCGAAGCTCCTTGAGCACTCCGGTGCGCTCGTACTTGCGCTTGAACTTCTTGAGGGCCCTTTCGATGTTCTCGCCCTCCTTTACTGGCATGATGATCATAACTATTCTCTTTTTTTATTGTTTTCTTGTAATCCGTTTCGGAACCCTCCGTTTGCGGCGGTTCTCCCGACCGCCTCAGGCATCCGGATTCCATTGCGATGCCTTCCTTCTGTTGTCTTCAATCGAAATCCGAGGGGTACGGTACGAAAAGAAGATACGGTGCGATGGCCGCAGCCTGTTCGCGCCCGAATATGTCATCTTCAATCATCTCTTCGACCGAGTTCCAGCCTCCTTTCGTTTTCCTGTGTTCGACAATCTTGCGTATCGCTCCGCGGGTCATGTACGGATGTAGTTCCAACTCCGAAGCAGGCGCAAAGTTAATATCAATTTTTGAAATATTGCAACTGTCGCAGTAAATTTGTTTGACAATCAGGTCGAAATTCTCCTTTGTGACGCATTTCAGCTCGGCGATCTGCTTCGTGGAGTGGAATCCGCCCAGAAGTTTGCGGTATTCGAGCATCGCCACCACTGTTTTAGGGCCTATGCCGCGCACCGAGCGCAGTGTGGCCGAGTCGGCGGAGTTTATCTCCACCAGCCCTTCGTGAGGGTCGGGTTCAGGGAATATGACGTAGCGTTCCAGCGAATCGGCCATCTCACCGCTTACGGTATAGCAGTCGCGCAGTTCGTCCATGTCCCGTATGCCGCCCATGTCGCGGTATTTCAGCAGAGCCCGTGCCTGGCGGGTCGAGAAGCCTATCAGCCTCAGGTATTGCCGTCCGACGGTATCTATCCTGAACTTCTCGAACGGTCTCGGGGCAAAACGGCGCTTCTCGTCTCCTGCGGATACGGTGTCACGGGTCTTTGGTCTGGGCTTTGCCGCATACTCTTCGCCGATGCGGATGTAGGGTTTGAGCCTGTCGTATATGGAGTCGTTCACTCCATAACACAGTGCGAAGTCCTCCCTTATGGCGAAGACCTTGCCCATGGCCCTGTACTTTACTATTCCGACGGCGGTATTCTTGTCGAAGCCCATGGCGCGCAACTCCTCGTATGTCACGGTGTTGGGATCGAACACGAAAAGCGAGTCCCTGCGTACGGGCTCAGCCTTTTCGCGTTTCTGTCTCTTCCCGGCGGCGTACCTGTTTATGCGGGGGCGTGCCACGAGCGCTATGAGTACTGTCAGCATGATTATTATCACGACGGCAAGCAGTCCTCTTATGTTTTCACGGGATAGCATGGCCTACCACTCCGCACCCTCCGACAATGACAGTCTTGCGTAACGTCTCGACGGCGATTCGATGAACTCTCCGATGCCGTATTCCTCCCAGCGGCGGTCGACGAGGGCGACTGTATCCGCCGACGATACGACCACGTTGGGCCAACGAGCGGGGTTGCCCTTCATGCCGGGTCTCTTCGGACGGGCATCGGCAATCAGCGTGCGCCCGTGTATCGACACGTCGCGCCGCGGGTCGGTGTTGGCCGTCGCAAGCCACAGCAGGTCCTCCGCCGGCAGCTCTGCGGCCGATGTGTCGAGTATGACAGCGAAATTGCACCGGATGCCGTTCGTGTCGAGCAGTGCGGCGATGTCGGTCTCTGCATCCGGCGTTGCGAAGAACAGTATCAGGCTCCACTCCGGGCAGAGGTCCGTCCTGCATGCCGATATGCCCTCCGGCAGTTCGGCCGGAACATGAATCTCCGGCAGCGGTGCGGCCCCCTCCGTATCGGTGAGGTCGAGAGCGAGCTTGCCGCCGTATCCGCATGTGGCGGTCGCATGGTCGAGGATGTCGTAGATGCCCTCGCTGCGTATTGCCGATTTGCGGATGTCGCAGCCGCGGAGCAGCGCCGACAGCTTGTCGGCCGAACGTACGTCGCATTCCGCAGGGACGACGAGCGCGTACTTGTTGAACATCATCTGCCCGGCTCCCCACATGGCCTGCATCACCTTCGAGGCCTGTCCCGTGTATCTCTTCTGTATGGAAATTATGGCGAGATTGTGGGAACACCCTGCGGCCGGCATGCTCAGGCCGACTATCTCGGGCTGCATGACAAGCCTTATCGGTGCGAGGAATATTCGCTCGGTCGCTTTCGATATGAATGCATCCTCCTGCGGAGGAATACCGACCACGGTGGCCGGGTATATGGCGTCACGGCGGTGTGTTATGGCCGTGACATGGAATTTCGGATATGCGTCCTTGAGCGAGTAGAAGCCCGTGTGGTCGCCGAAATCGCCCTCCACCGCGAACTCTTCCGTCGTATCGACGTATCCCTCGATCACGAAGTCGCAGTCGGACGGGACGTATATGTCGTTCGTCAGGCACTTCACGAGCGTTACGCTGCGCCGCCGCAGGAATCCGGCGAGCAGGTACTCGTCCATGTTGTCGGGCATCGGTGCCGTGGCGCAATATGCATATACTGGGTCGCCGCCTATGGCTACCGAGACCGGCATAACCCTTTTGCCGGCGGCCTTGTATGCATCGTAGTGCCTTGCTCCGGTCTTGTGGCGGTGCCAGTGCATTCCTGTCGTTCGGCTGTCGAATACCTGCATGCGGTACATGCCCACATTGCGTATGCCCGTGTCCGGGTCGACCGTATGCACCATCGGAAGCGTGACGAAACGCCCGCCGTCGTTGGCGCGGCATTCGAGAATCGGAATCATGTCGAGCGAAGCGTTGCTTCCGGTGTGTACTACCTGCTGGCACTCTCCTTTGGAGTGGGAGGTATGCGGAAGCCATCTCGACATCTCGCCCAGAAGCGGCAGCATCCGCAGTTTGTCGGTAAACGACTCCTTGGGCGAAGTGAGTGAACCGACGAGTGCACCGATGCGCTCCGATATTTCGTCGAGGCTCTCTGCGCCGAGGGCCATAGCCATGCGGCCTTCCGACCCCATCAGGTTCGTGGCCACCGGGAACCCCGTATCCGTATTCTCGAAGAGCAGGGCCTTGCCGCCACCGTCACACTTGGCCATACGTTCGGTTATCTCGACGATCTCGAGGCGCGAGGATACCTTTGCGCTTACCCTTACGAGTTCGCCTGCCTCTTCGAGACGTTCGATATATTTCCCGAGCGATGCGTACATCCCGACTGTCTCCTGTTATATCTTGTGCTCTTCATGGGCGAGCCTCAAACGCTCCTCCATTATGCGTTTCTCCTTGCCCCATGCTACCGTGCAGATGCCTGCGGCCAGCAGCGACGTGACGAGGAACATCTCGAAGGTGAAGTTCCATCCGAGCGAACTGCTTGCCACGTAACCCATGACGATCTTCGAGAGCAGAGCATCGCCGAGCATGTATCCGAACAGGCCCATGAATCCTGCGGCCGTGCCTGCGGCATTCTTCGGAACGAGCGAGAGTGCCTGTACGCCGATCATGGCGATAGGACCGTATACCGCACCTCCTATGATCGACAGGGAGGTGTATATGACGTACTCTACCGGAACGGAGAGCAGCGATGCCACGGCACCGGCCTCCCAGTACATCAGTATTCCTGCCGAAACCAGCAGCATGAATATGACATTCACCGGTGCGCAGCGTCCCTGGAAGAACCTCGACGAAATCCATCCGCAGATTATGGTTCCGGGAATACCGGCATATTCGAACAGGGCGAAAGCGAGCGAACTGTCGTCCTTCGAGAGTCCGTATACCTCTTGCAGGTATGTTGGCGACCAGTCGCTGATGCCGTAACGGACAAAGTATACGAATACGTTGGCGAAGGCTATGAGCCACAGCAGCTTGTTCTTGAATATATAGTTGACGAACAGACGCTTGAAAGGAATTTTCTCCTCTTCGCCCTTCGAGGCCTTCGCTCCGGTGTAGTCCTTGCGGTAATCCTCGATAGACGGCAAACCGCATGATTCAGGCGTATCGCGCAGCATTAGCCAGCAGAAGCCAGCGAAAAGCAGCGCCACTATTGCAGGGAATACGAGTGCTGCGCGCCACGACTCTTCGATCCCGATGGCACCGAATATCACCACTCCGCCTGCGGCGAGCAGGGCCAGCGTGCCGTTTCCGACGTTGTGCGCGGTGTTCCATACCGACATCTTGAAGCTTCGCTCGTTCTGCGAGAACCAGTGTGCGAGTATTCGTCCGCAAGGCGGCCAGCCCATTCCGGAGAGCCATCCGGCAATCAGCATGAACACGAAGAGTACTCCGATTGTCGTGGAATAGTCGCCTGTCAGGCTCGGTGCATACGGGAACACTCCGGCGATAAGCATTATGAGAGAGGCGAGCACCAGTCCAACCGACATGAACTTGCGGGCGTCGGAGTGGTCGGAGACGCTTCCCATGAGGAATTTGCTCAGTGCATATGCGATCGGGATTCCCGACATCGCCACGCCGGCTCCCGCCTTGTCAATGAGATTCTCGTTTATCATGTCCGGCACGGCGAACGAGAGATTCTTGCGGACGAGGTAGTATGCGGCGTATCCGAAATATATGCCGAGGAATACCTTGAGGCGCATCGCCTTGTAGGTATGGTCTATTTTCTCTTCCGGCAGCAGAGGTTTGCGTGCCGGCGGAGCGAAGAAGTTGAGTATAGACATCTATATGTGTTTTAGGTTGTTTTGTTTCAGAGTTTTATGTCATATATCTGTATTACGCCGACCAGATGGCGGTTGTCGTCCACGACAAGCAATGAATTGACCTTATGTCGGGTCATCATCTTTTCCGCTTCGATAAGCTTCTCGTCGGGGTGTATCATCTTCGGAGACGGAGTAGCTATGTCCATAGGCTTGATGTTGAAGAATTCGGCCTGTCTGCGTTCCATGGCGCGGCGTATGTCTCCGTCTGTGATGATTCCGAGAATCTCCTCTCCGCGGCATATCACGATGAGCCCGAGTCCGCCCTGCGATATGGCATGGATCATCTCCGTTGCCGGGCAGTTTTCGTCTACCACCGGAAGGTCGTGACGTCGCATGACGTTGCCCACGGTCATGAGCAGGCGCCGTCCGAGACTGCCGCCCGGGTGCAGGCGTGCGAAGTCCATGGCCGTGAAGTTGCGCATCTTCATCAGCGCGCATGACAGGGCGTCTCCCATGGCCAGTTGTACGGTCGTCGATGTTGTAGGGGCTAGGTGCAGGATGCAGGCCTCGTGGTCCACCGCTACGTCGAGATGTATGTCGGAGTTTTTGGCAAGAGCCGATTCGGGCTTTCCCGTCATGGATATGAGTATGTTTCCGTTGTCATGGATGAACGGAACAATTTTCAGGACTTCGTCCGTCTCGCCGGAGTAGGATAGGGCGATTATGATGTCCTCCTTTGATATCATACCCAGGTCGCCGTGGAATGCCTCTCCCGGATGGAGGTAGAAGCTCGGAGTTCCGGTGCTCGCCAGCGTGGCGGCGATCTTGCGTGCAATGAGTCCCGACTTGCCCATTCCGGTCATGATGACCTTACCGTGGCTTGCGAGTATCGTGTTGACGGCCTTCACGAATTCGTCTCCCAGGCCGGACTTGAGCTTGAGCAGGGCATCGGATTCCGTCTGGATGGCCTCGCGGGCTACATCCAGTATCTGTTCTCTGTTGTCGATATTTGTCATATGAGGCTTTTTATTACGTTCTCGAGGTCTTTCAGATATAGCATGTTAGGCCCGTCGCTCAAGGCCTTTTCCGGATCAGGATGAACCTCGAAGAAGTATCCCGTAGCTCCGAACGCCTTTGCGGCAAGCGCCATTGCCGGTACGAACTCGCGGTTTCCGCCGGTTTTGCCTCCTGCGGCGCCCGGTCGCTGCACGGAGTGCGTGCAGTCCATGATCACGCGCGGTGCAATGGCTGCCATTGCGGGTATGTTGCGGAAATCCACCACGAGGTTGTTGTATCCGAACGAGTTGCCGCGTTCGGTGAGCCATACCTCCGCGGCGCCCGACTCGACGGCCTTCTGATACGGGTATTTCATGTCCTCGCCCGAGAGGAACTGCGCCTTCTTGATATTGACCGTACGGCCTGTTCGGGCTGCAGCCACAAGCAGGTCGGTCTGGCGGCACAGGAATGCCGGTATCTGGATTACGTCGGCGACCTCCCCGACTGGGGCGGCCTGATACGATTCGTGTATGTCGGTGAGGATGCGAAGGCCCCATTTGGACTTTACGTCGGAGAGCATCTGCAATCCCTTGTCAAGCCCGACACCGCGATACGAACTTATCGAGGTGCGGTTGGCCTTGTCGAATGACGATTTGAATATGATGTCGACGCCCAGCGTCCGGTTTATCTCCACCAGGCGCTCGGCCGTTGCGTCGAGTATCTCCTGCGACTCGATGACGCAGGGCCCGGCTATGAATACGGGTTTCATTATACGGTAGTTTTTGTAGTTGGTCGCTTTGCTGTGTCGGACGGTCCGCCACGCCGGTATGCTCCCGCGTGCGGATGGCGCCTTTCTACCTTCTTCCGAGCTTCGCAAGGAACCTTTCGGCCCTTTCGAGATCCTCGGGGGTGTCTATGCCTATCGTTTCGGTGTCGGATATTCCGACTCCTATTCTATATCCGTTCTCCAGCCACCGCAGCTGTTCGAGCGATTCGCTCTTTTCAAGCTCCGACTGCGGCAGTGCCACCACGCGCTCGAGTATCTCCGTGCGGAAGGCATATATCCCTATGTGTTTGTAGAAGGTGTGTGTCTCGAGCCATTTGGTGCGCTCGACGTTGCGCAGGTAGGGT
Organism: uncultured Alistipes sp.; assembly: GCA_944322005.1. Taxonomy (GTDB): domain Bacteria; phylum Bacteroidota; class Bacteroidia; order Bacteroidales; family Rikenellaceae; genus Alistipes. Next base: position 241,598 of record CALUNL010000003.1, on the reverse strand, counting down.
ATAACCGACCGCGAGAAGTACATCGCATGCATTCCGGCATCCAGAACCACCTTCGGAGAGTTCGGATTTTCGAGCGCTTCGAGACCGTCCGACGGTGCGAACGGCTTTACGAGCGTGGCTATGTCGGTTCCAGGCCTGTCGAAACACCTCTTTATCTCCTCCAGCTGCGACGGCTGTATGAATGGCTCGTCGCCCTGTACGTTGATGACGATGTCGTGCGGGTGTCCGTGCCTGCAATATGCCTCCCAGCATCGATCTGTGCCGCTGCGGTGCTCGGCGGAAGTCATCTCCACCTCTCCGCCGAACGCCCTGACGGCATCGTATATCCTCTGGTCGTCGGTGGCCACCACTACCTCGTCGACCGTACCTGCCACCTGTCCGTAGACGCGTTCTATGACGCTTTTGCCGCCGAGCATGGCCAGCGGCTTGCCCGGAAACCTCGTACTTGCGTATCGCGCAGGTATTATGGCTATGAATTTCAGTCCGTTCATCTCTTTTCGAGTGCAAGTTCGAGAACCTCGTTGTTGGTGCGTACGTAGTGGAACGTCAACCCTTCGAGATACTCCTTCTTTATCTCCTCCACATCCTTGCGGTTCTCCTCCGGCAGCAGTACCTCGACTATGCCGGCACGCTTGGCCGCCAGGATCTTCTCCTTTACGCCGCCGATAGGCATCACGCGCCCGCGGAGCGTCGTCTCGCCGGTCATGGCTATGCGCTCGCGCACCTTGCGTCCGGTGTATGTCGACACGATGGAGGTTATCATCGTAATGCCGGCCGAAGGACCGTCCTTCGGTATGGCGCCCTCCGGAACATGGATGTTGAGGTCGGTCGTCTCGAAGAGCTCCTTGTCGATTCCGAGCTCCTCGTAGTGTGCCATCACCCATTCACGGGCGATGGTCGCCGACTCCTTCATCACGTCGCCGAGGTTTCCCGTAAGCGAAATCTTGCCCTTGCCCGGAGTGAGGATGCTCTCGATGTAGAGGATGTCGCCTCCGACCTGTGTCCATGCAAGTCCCGTGACGATACCCACCATATCCTTTATCTCGTACTCCTCGTTGAGGTATTTCGGCTTTCCGAGAATCTTTTCGATGTCGGCTGCGGAGAACTCCGGCGTGTACTCCTCCTCGAACGCGATGTTCTTCGCACGCGAGCGGGCGAGCTTTGCCAGCGATTTGTCCAGCGCACGCACTCCCGATTCGCGGGTGTACTCCGAGATGATCTTCTTGAGTATCCCGTCGGAGAGGACCATGTCGGACTCCTTCAGCCCGTGTGCCTCGCACTGCTTCTTTATCAGATGTTTCGATGCAATCTGCACCTTGTCCTCGAGAATGTATCCCGGGATGCTGATAAGCTCCATTCGGTCGCGCAGGGCCGGGTTTATCGCACCGACGTCGTTGGCCGTAGCTATGAACAGCACCTTCGAGAGGTCGTACTCCGTATCGAGGTAATTGTCGTGGAATGTGGTGTTCTGCTCCGGGTCGAGAACCTCCAGCAACGCCGACGACGGGTCGCCGTGGTTGCTTACGGTAATCTTGTCGACCTCGTCGAGGATTATCACCGGATTCGACGAACCGCATCTCTTGATTGTCTCGATGACGCGTCCCGGCAGGGCGCCTATGTAGGTGCGCCTGTGGCCGCGGATCTCCGCCTCGTCATGCAGTCCGCCGAGTGCTATGCGTCCGAACTTGCGTCCGAGTGCGGTTGCCACTGACTTTCCGAGCGACGTCTTGCCGACTCCCGGAGGTCCGTACAGGCAGAGTATCGGGGATTTGAGGTCACCCTTCAGCTTTATGACGGCCAGGTGCTCGAGTATGCGCTCCTTGACCTCCTCGAGTCCGAAATGGTCGGCGTCGAGTTGCTCGCGCGCGCACTTTAGGTCGAGATTGTCCTTCGTGACGTCGTTCCACGGCAAATCCAGCATCAGCTGCAGGTAGGTCATCTGTACCGAATACTCCGCGACGGCCGGATTCAGCCGCTCGACCTTGCCGAGCTCCTTCTCGAACAACTCGGCAGTCGCCTTGTTCCAGTTCTTCTTCTTTGCAGCCTCGCGCATGCGCTCTATGTCGTCGTCATCGCCGTCGTTGAGCTCCTGCTGTATGGTTTTCATCTGCTGTTGCAGGTAGTAGTCGCGCTGCTGCTTGTCTATCTCCTGCTTGACCTTCTCCTGTATCTCCTGCTTGAGCTCCAGCAGCTGCTGGTCGCGGATGAGTATCTCGAGCAGCTTGCGTGAACGTGCAAGCAGACCAGGCGCCTCGAGCAGCATCTGACGGTCTTCGTCGGAAAATTCGAGGTTCGAGCAGATGAAATTCACTATGCCCCTTCTCGAATCTATGTTTTTTATCGCGAACGTTGCCTCCTTCGGCATCGAAGGGGATATGTTTATGATGTTCAGTGCAACGTCGCGTATCGAATCCACGAGTGCATCGAACTCCACGCTGTTCTTCTCCGGAGCACTGTCCATGAGCGGAGTGACCTTGGCCCTGAAATACGGGTCCGTGGAGACGTATTCGCCGATCTCTATCTTTTCGAGTCCCGAAAGGATTACGGTCAGGTTGCCGTTCGGCATCTCGAGGATTTTCAGTATGCGAGCCGCCGTACCTATGCGGTACATGTCATCCGGCGTCGGGTTCTCGATTTCGCTGTTGCGCTGCAGTACCGCACCCAACAGCCCTCCTTCCGCATTGACGGCTCTTACGAGCGCGATGCTTTTTTCCCGGCCAACGGTAATCGGTGTTATCGCACCCGGAAACAGAACCGAACTGCGCAGAGTCAGTATCGGCAGTATGTTCGGCACGTTGACCTCTTCGAGCGGCTCGTCGTCGCCCGATACGATAGGTATCATCTGATGCTTCCTGTCCAGAATATCCGGCAGCAGATTCAGGTCATCGATGTCGAGTTTGTTGCTTTTATCTTTTTTTGCCATAATTCCACATGATAATTCAAATTACAAAGATAACTCTTTTTGCCGAAAAATGGGAATATAACCCTATTAAATATATATCGGTATGCCATCCCGTCTCTCTTGTAATTCAAACGCAATGCCGATGCGAATATTATGCATGTGATATATTCGGCTGCCGGAGAAATTGTGTGTGGTATAATAAACAGAAAAGCCGCCAGTATTGGCGGCTTTTCTGTTCTTGTGAAATTATCTACTGGATGTAGGTAATGGAAATCCTGTCGATGCGGGCCTGTGCTTCAGTTGCACGGAAGTTAACCGAAGTGGTATCGCCGGTTGGAGTCCAGGTTCCGGTAGCTCCCTCGAGAGTGAAGCTTCCGGTGTTGACTTCAAGCGCTACTACATATTTGTTGCTGCTGCCGGTATTGTATGCAATCTCAATCTTGGAGATGTTGCCCGGAGCTGTAACCGTGAAGTTGGAGTTCTTGTAAACCCTCCACTCGGATCTTGGCTGTACGAGCGCAGTTGTGCTGTCGCCCTGAACGTGCAGGATGCTTACGCCGTCCTTGCTTCCCGATATCTCCTTGTTGGCAAGGGTAAGGTCGGAAGGAGTGAATTCGACAGTGGCCTCCAGTTGGGTATTTCCTACCTGGTTCTGGGTTACCTCGATGGTCTTGGTGATTATCGTTGTACCTTCCTTCGATACGACAACGTTTACAGTGCCGGTACGAGGTTCGGTCGACTCGGTGTACTCTGCCACGGAGATTTCAACGCCGGTATTGCCGTTGACAAGCTGTGCGTTAATCCAGCTGTCGGATGCGTTTACGGCAACCGTATATCCGGAGAGAACGGTGATGTCTACAACCTGAGCCTCAGGAGCGGTTCCTGCAGAGCCGTTGTTGGCATTGAACATAACCGAATTGAGCGCGAGCAGGCAAGGGTCGATGAATGCAGCGAGGTCGGAAACCTGGGTGCTTGCAACCTGTGCCGTGCCGTTGTAGGACGAACCGAGACCGTAGAGGGTTCCGGTAAGGTCGGCGATGGTTATCTCCGAACCTGCGGTCCAGCGCGAGTAGTTGTAAACGGTCAGTTCGTTGGTTCCGTCGGTGAAGGTTATCGAAGAGTTGCCCTTTCCGCCTGCTGCGGCAGGGTGAACGTTCTCGAATGCCATGTATACGTTGTCGTACTCTGCGACGTTTGCAGTGTAGTCGGCGATGGATACGACCTTGGCATTGATTTCGTTGCCGTAGCTGTCTACGCTTACTACGTCCTCTGCGGTCTGGTCTACGCCTACGATGTTCGAGAGCTGCTTAACGCCGCCGAACTCGCCTACTGTAGCATTTGCAAGGCTGATGGTGAGCTCATCGCCGATGGTTACGCCGTCAAGGGCTACAAGGTTCTTGTCGAAGAGCCTTACACCGGCATACGAGGAGTTCACGCCGTTGTCGGTCAGAACGAGGGTGCCCTGAGAGAGGTTGTCGCTATACGAAGGCGAAACGGCCGAAACGAATCCGTGTATGCTGATTCCGGTGAATGCCTGCGTACCGTTGTTGATCTCGGCAAGTACTTCGGCAACGGTAAGAGTCTTGCTTACCACGTTATCCTTTACGAAGTTGATTGTGGTCGGATTGACGGTTCCTGCGGCGAACGTCAGCGGCGAGGAGAAGGTCTTCTCCACGGTGCAGATCTTGTCGCCTGCCGATACGATTACCTGTACGGTCTCGCCAGCCTCAACGCTGAACGGAGCAACCGGCATGTATACGTGCATCGACTTACCGGCAGCGAGAACAGGGGCGTTCTCAATGGTAACGGTCGCGTTGCTGTATACATAGTTCGATCCCGATGGGGTAAGCTCGCCGTTGGAGAGGTTGATGTAGTACGTACCTGCGATCTTGGTCTCGGAAGGAGCGTAGAACTTGAGGCTGTTCAGCGTGATATCCTCGCTCTCACCGTTGACAACCGTGAAGTCGAGCAGGGCGGTGGTGTGGTGAAGCTGTACGGCGAGGTTCTCAGGGCTGATAAGGCCTTCGCTCATCCAGTACATAGGGGCAACGGCCGGAACGTGGTCGGCGTTGTCGCCGTTCTGGATTATACCGGCCTTGCTGTAGCCGACATCGAAATAAGCCTTGGTTACGTTTACCTTCTCAGGCTCGCTGTACTGGTCGGTGTATACCTCGGTGTATCCGCTGTCGAGGGTGAACGGCCAGATTGCCCAGAACTGATTGTCTGCGGTGAAGGTGCTGGTGTCATTGGTGAAGGTGTTTCCCGACACATAGTTGAAGCCGTAGAGACGTACGGTGGTGTAGGTGTTGTCGGCGATTACGCCTCCCAATCCTACCTTGTCTCCTGTCTGCCATACCACGGAGTTGCCTTCGAGCGAGGCACGGGTGTCGGCGTTAACGGTGAAGCTGAAGCCGCCCTTGGTGGAAGGAGCGACATTCTCTTCATTCATGCTCTGAGTACAATTTGTGAGAGTCAATGCAACGAACATCAAACTCATCGAAAACAATAATTTTTTCATGATTCTTGTCTTTTTTTGAGTTTAACATTAGTTCATCCAGTCGGAGTTTCCGTCTTCGTAGTCGTCTGCACCGAACGGAGCCGACGCTGCGAATCCGCATTCCAGAGAGGTTATTGCCTCCCTGATGCTCGGAGCGATATAGTCGCTCTTCGTAAAGAATGTTTTTTTAACCATAAGTTTTTAAAATTTATGAAAATAGTGTCTCCTATAGTGAAAATTAAACTCATCGGCGGATGTTTGTTTCATTTCATAACCAAATGACATGAAACGTGCCGCCGACGATAGTTTTATGCAAAATTAGACTTTTTTCTTTCACGTAGAACAAATTTCATGTAAAATTTTACATGTTATTACAATAAATTTGCCTGATGCGCTTTTAAATGCAGCATACGGGTATTATCGGACATGCCTCAAAGCTGCGTTTCGATTTAATGCGAGTTAAAAAGGAGATTTTGCTCGGATTTCGATTGTTTTTTTCTAATTTTGCGGGTCGGAACATATGAATCCCGCATCCGTATGTACGGACAGGTTTGTTTTTATTACATTGGTTTCATAACGCGCACGTATTTTGCGTGATAAAATTTTAGATATAGCATATGCAGATCGCAGACAAGTACTCGCCGCAGGAGATCGAACAGAAGTGGTACGATTACTGGATTGAGCACAGACTTTTCCACTCCGAGCCTGACACCCGCAAACCGTATACGATAGTCATTCCGCCACCGAACGTGACGGGAATGCTCCACATGGGCCACATGCTCAACAACACTTTGCAGGATGTGCTCGTGCGCCGTGCGAGGATGCTCGGGCTGAATGCCTGCTGGGTTCCGGGCACGGACCATGCCTCCATCGCAACCGAGGCCAAGGTGGTGGCCAAGCTCCGCAGCGAGGGCATAGACAAGTCTTCGCTCACCCGCGAGGAGTTCCTGCGCCATGCGTGGGAGTGGAAGGAGAAGCACGGCGGCATAATCCTGAAGCAGCTTCGCAAGCTCGGAGCTTCGTGCGACTGGGACCGTACATGCTTCACCATGGATGAGGTGCGTACCGAGAGTGTCATAAGGGTGTTCTGCGACCTTTACCGCAAGGGCAAGATATACCGCGGCGTGCGGATGGTGCACTGGGACCCGGCCGCAAAGACCGCCCTCTCCGACGAGGAGGTGGTTTACAGGGAGTCGCAGGGCAAGCTCTACTACCTGCGCTACATGATCGAGGGTACCGACCGCTTCATAACCGTCGCCACTACGCGTCCGGAGACGATACTGGGTGATACGGCCGTCTGCCTGAACCCGAACGACGAGCGCTATGCCGGCATTCCTAAGGATGCCCGTGTCATAGTTCCGCTCGTAGGGCGTTCGATACCTGTCATACGTGACGAGTATGTCGACATAGAGTTCGGAACGGGTGCGTTGAAGGTTACCCCGGCGCATGACGTGAACGACTACATGCTCGGAGAGAAGTACGGCCTCGAGTCGATAGACATCTTCAACGACGACGGTACGATCAACGACAAGGTCGGTCTCTATGTCGGCATGGACCGTTTCGACTGCCGCAAGCAGATAGAGAAGGACCTCGAGGAGGCAGGGCTTCTCGAGAAGGTCGAGGCCTACACCAACAACGTGGGATATTCGGAGCGTACGGGTGCGGCCATCGAGCCGAAGCTCTCCATGCAGTGGTTCCTGTCGATGACGGAGCTCGCTACTCCGGCCATAAAGGCTGTCATGGAGGACGAGATCCGCTTCGTGCCGGCAAAATACAAGAATACATACCGCTATTGGATGGAGAACATCAAGGACTGGTGCATCTCTCGCCAGTTGTGGTGGGGCCAGCGCATTCCGGCATACTACCTCCCGAAGGGCGGGTTTGTCGTTGCCGAGACGGCGGAGAAGGCTTTGGAACTCGCACGCGAAAAGTCGGGTGACGCATCGCTTTCGCTCTCCGACCTGAGACAGGACGAGGATGTGCTCGACACATGGTTCTCGTCGTGGCTCTGGCCGATTTCGGTATTCGACGGCATACGCAATCCGGACAATCCGGAGATAAGGTACTATTATCCGACCAACGACCTGGTTACGGCTCCGGATATCATCTTCTTCTGGGTTGCGCGCATGATTATGGCCGGATACGAGTACCGCGGCGAGAAGCCGTTCGGCAATGTCTATTTTACTGGTATCGTCCGTGACAAGCTCGGCCGCAAGATGTCGAAACAGCTCGGCAACTCGCCGGACCCGCTCGACCTGATTGCCGAGTATGGCGCCGACGGCGTGCGTGTGGCGATGATGCTCTGTACGAGTGCCGGCAACGACCTCATGTTCGACAATGCGTTGTGCGAGCAGGGCCGCAACTTCGGCAACAAGATATGGAACGCATACCGCCTGATAAACGGTTGGGCGGTGGATGCTTCGCTGCCGCAGAGCGACAGCAGCCGTATCGCCGGCGAGTGGTTCCGCAACAGGTTGTCGTCAGCGTTGGCCGAAATCGACGACGATTTCCGCTCATACCGCATCTCCGATGCATTGAAGGTGGCCTACAAACTCTTCTGGGATGACTTCAGCGGCTGGTACCTTGAGATAATCAAGCCTGCATACGGCTCGCCTTCCGATGCCGCCACGCTTGCGGAGGCCAAGGGATTCTTCGAGCAGCTGATGCTTGTGCTGCATCCGTTCATGCCTTTCGTCACGGAGGAGATATGGCACGATCTGGCCGAGCGCAAGCCGGGCGAGTCGATCATGGTGGCAAGGATGCCGGAGGCGGGCAGTGTCGACGAGCACATGCTTGCACGTTTCGCCCTTGTCCAGGAGATTGTGTCCTCGATACGCAACATCCGCAAGCAGAAGAACGTTCCGCAGCGCGAGGCGTTGGTGCTGAAGGTCATCGCCGACGAGAACTACCCGTCGGAGGCCGAGTCCGTGATTGTGAAGATGGGCAACCTCTCCGCCGTAACTGCGGTTTCGGAAAAGAATTCGGCCGACACGGGCTTTATCGTCAAGACGACGCAGTATTTCATCCCGCACGGCGCCGATGCCGATATGGGTGCGGAGATAGCCAAGCTCGAGAAGGACCTCGAATACTATGAGGGATTCCTTGCGAGCGTGATGAAGAAACTCTCGAACGAGAGGTTCGTATCGTCGGCTCCGGAGCGTGTGGTAGCCAACGAGCGTGCCAAGCAGAGCGACGCCGAGGCCAAGATTGCGGCCATACGTGAGCAGCTTGAGGTTCTGAAACGATAGATCATGAGATGCCCGCATGTGCGGCCGCCATACAGGCGCCCTGCATGCGGGCATGATTTTTCACTATGGCGGAGATTACCATATATACCGACGGCTCCTCGCTCGGAAATCCGGGCCCGGGAGGCTACGGCGTGGTGCTTATCTGCGGCGAACTGCGCAAGGAACTCTCGGCGGGATTCCGCCTTACGACCAACAACCGCATGGAGCTTATGGCCGTATGCGTCGCACTGGAGGCTCTGAAAATCGAGAATTCGTCGGTTACGCTCTATTCCGACTCCAAATATGTGGTCGATGCCGTCACCAAAGGGTGGGTCTTCGGCTGGGAGAAGAAGCGCTTCTCCGGAAAGAAGAATCCCGACCTATGGATAAGGTTCCTGCGTGTCTACCGCCGACACCGCGTCCGTTTCGTCTGGGTCAAGGGACATGCGCAGACCGTGGAGAACAACCGTTGCGACCAGCTTGCCGTTGCGGCGGCCGGTTCAGCGCGCCTATATGAGGATGAGGGATACGTACCCGAATAAAGCCGTTTGGAGATTTTGCCATGAAGAGATTTGCGATATTTATGACTCTGCTGTCGGTGCTTTTTTCCGGATGCGGAAAGGAGGAGGCCGACTCCATTACCGGTTACGACCGTACGATGCTGTTCAACAGCGTCGCCGCCGACTGCACCTCCGTGGGACCGTTTGCCTTTACGGCTGCGGCGGAGTGGCAGACGCGTGTGGTGGACATGTCGTCCGACGGCCTGGACGCCACCTGGATTACCGTCACGCCTTCGAGCGGGGTGGCAGGACGCAACGAAATAATGCTAACGTTCGGGACGAATACGTCGGGACGCGTGCGTCGTGCCGGCGTCAACATAACATGCGGCGAGACCATGGTCACCGTGTCGGTCGAACAGGCTGCAGAGGGCGGCTCGCAGGTCGGTACAGACAATGTTACGCTCTATGCCGACGAGGAGTTCTGCTATACGGGCGGTGCTCTGACCAACTATTCGGAGGGTTGCGATATCTCGATATACTCCGGTCCTACGGCCGAGACGCCCGACTGGATTGACCTGACCTTCGAGGACGGACGTCCGGTACTTGCCTTGTCGATAAACGGGACGCATGCCGACCGCAAGGCGGAGGTGGAGCTTTCACGCGACGGGAAACTGTTGTGGGTTACCACACTCACGCAGTCGGCCGTGTGCGCCGACGGCTCGTATCCGTTGTAAATTCCCCTTATATTCACATATGGACAGCGCCGTCTGGAATCCGTGGCACGGATGCCACAAACTGAGCGAGGGCTGCAGACACTGCTATGTCTACCGTCAGGATGCCATGTTCGGCTCCGGCGACAGCAGCATTGTCGTCCGCAATGCCGATTTTGCGCTGCCGGTGCGGCGCGACCGCCGCGGCAGATACAAAATCGCGCCCGGCACGACGGTCTATACTTGTTTCACATCCGATTTTTTCGTCGGGGAGGCCGATGAATGGCGCCGCGAGGCGTGGGCGATGATCCGACACCGCAGCGACTGCAACTTCGTCATGGTCACCAAGCGCATCGACCGCTTCCGCGTGTCGCTGCCCGACGACTGGGGCGACGGCTATCCGAATGTTGCGATAGGGTGTACGTGCGAGAATCAGGAGATGGCGGATTTCCGCATGCCGATATTCCTGTCGCTGCCGATTGCCGAACGGATCGTCATTTGTGAGCCGCTTCTCGAAAGGGTCGACCTGTCCCGCTACCTCGACGGCCGCATATCTTCGGTAGTAGCTGGTGGGGAGTCGGGCAACGACGCCCGCGTGTGTGATTACGACTGGGTTCTCGACCTGCGCCGGCAGTGTGTCGCGGCGGGTGTGGGATTCCACTTCAAGCAGACCGGCGCCAACTTCCGAAAGGATGGCATAACATACCGGATACCCCGCCGCAAGCAGCATTCGCAGGCCGCGGCGGCCGGAATCGACACCGATGGCAGGGTATAGATGCGTGATTGCGCCGCAGGCGGCCGGAGAGCCCGGTTGCCATGCGGCGCAAAGACCGGAAGAGCGTCAGATATCCTCTTCGTCGAGCGAGAATAGGTTCTCTACGGAGGTGCCGAATATGCGGGCCATCTTCAGCGCGAGCATCGTCGACGGAACGAAGCGTCCGCTCTCTATGGCGTTGACTGTCTGACGGCTAACACCCGCGGCATCGGCGAGCTGCTGTTGGGTCATGCGCACCTCGGCGCGTGCCACACGAATCCTATTTTTCATCTTCAAGGCTCTTTTTCAACCGGTACAGACGCACGCGGTAGATGATTACGAATAACAGCGGCATGGCCACCAGTCCCACCATCATCACATAGAAGAATGCGAAGTCGTAGATGAACAGGGCGGCGATGCACATCGCCACGATGTAGAGGTAGAATGCCTGAAGCAGCGAGTTGAGACGGATGACGCATATCATTTCGTCCTCGAACTTCTCCTTTGAGCATCCGACAAGCACGGCCCCGGCCAGGGAGCCTATAAGCGCTACGTTGTTAAGGATGCGTACCACATTGTCATTTTCGAGTATTCGGGTGAAACTCTCCAATGCCGGTGTGCTTTCGGAAAGGTACGACAGCATTTCGGCCAGAAGTATGAGTGCGCCGACTGCGACTCCGACGGCGAGAATCGCCCATCCGAATCCCTTGACCCGGTAGGGCAGAAGCATAAGTTTGCTGTTCATGATTCAGTCTTTTTTGTTTGTCCGTTTGTTCATGTTCCGCAACCCGACGGTGCGCACTTCATCCGGTTGCTACTGCAAATGTAAAGCATAATTTACAAAATTGCAAGTAAACACGACAAAATTTTATCCTGTCATTGCCGTACGGACTTGTGATGGGCTGCGATAGACATCGGGCGGATGGCCTTGCGGCATGGATATGCCGTGTCTGCCGCACCTTGCCTCATTGCGAGATTTTGACGAGCTGTTCGCGGTATGCGTTGAGTATTCTCGACTTGGAGATGAATCCCTTGTAGCGGTTGTCGCGGTCGACGACCGGAAGCATCCAGGTGTGGTTCTGGTCGAATTTTGGCAGCACCTCCTGTATCTGCTCCTTTTCGAGAATCTTGTCCGGCGGCTGAATCATGTAGTTGGTTATCGGCTCGCCCCACTTCTCGCGCTTGAACATGTCCTCGCGCAGGTCGTCGAGCTGTACGACGCCGAGCAGGTGTCCGAAGTTGTCGATTACCGGGAATATGTTGCGGTGGGCTGAGGCTATGATGCCGACGATGTCCCCCAGGGTGTAGTTCTCCTTTATACGCACGAAATCGGTCTCCATCAGCTCGTCGAGCTTGAGGAATACGAACACCGACTTGTCCTTGTTGTGGGTCAGGAGCTCTCCGTTCAGGCGCAGCTGCTTCGTGTAGATGGAGTCCGGGTTGAGGTAGTAGTCGACGGCAAACGAGATGCAGGCCACAATCATCAGCGGTATGAAGAGCCCGTATCCGTTCGACAGTTCCGCGATGAGGAATATCGATGTCAGCGGCGCCTTCATCACTCCGGACATCACTCCGGCCATTCCGACGAGCGTGAACGATGTTATCGAGACACCCCAGTCGAAACACATGTTGCAGAATATCGCGAGCGACGCTCCCGTGAATGCCCCGACGAACAGCGACGGCGCGAATGTTCCGCCGACGCCTCCGGCGGCGTTGGTGGTGGCCATGGCGACAACCTTGAAGAACATTATCGCCACCACATAGAGGAAAAGCACCCACTCCGTATCGCGGAAGCGGTAGAAGAGCGAGTTCTCGAAGAGGTCCGACTCCTTGCCGTGCATGAGCGAGAGGAATCCTTCGTAACCCTCGCCGTAGAGCGGCGGAAAAATGAATATCAGCACTCCGAGTATCACTCCGCCTATGAGCCACCTCCGGTACTGGTTGCTTATGCCGCGTATCTTGTCCCCGACAAAGGTGTTGGTCTGCGTGAAGTAGTAGGACATGAGCCCGCATAGGATTCCGAGCACGATGAAGAGCGGAATCTGCGCTATGCGGAACGAGTCCTCGGGGGTCAGCGTGACGGCGATTATCGGGTCGAAGCCGCGGAGCGTAAGTGCTATCGTCGTTGCGGTAATGGAGGATATCAGCAGTGGAATCACCGATGCCGACGTTATGTCGAGCATCAGAATCTCCAGTACGAACACCACGCCCGTAATCGGTGCCTTGAATATCGAGGCTATCGCCGCGCCCGCACCGCAGCAGAGCAGCAGCGTTATGTTGCGGTAGTTGAGCCTTGCGAGCTTGCCGACGTTGGAGCCTATGGCGGCTCCGGTGAGAACTATCGGCGCCTCTGGGCCCACCGAACCTCCGAAACCTATCGTGGCGGCGCCTCCAACGAGCGACGTCCAGCAGTTGTGGCCCGCTATACGCGAACCCTTGCTCGACATGGCATAGAGCACCCTTGTGACACCCTCCGATATGTTGTCCTTGACGATGTATTTCACGAACAGCGACACGAGGACGATGCCGATTGCCGGATAGATGAAGTAGAGGAAGTGGTAGGTATCGACGTCGAACCAGTTCACCAGACAGCTTTTTATGAGGTAGAGCACCATCTCGAACAGGTATGTGCCCACGCCGGCGAGCGCGCCGACGAATACGGCGAGAATGGCGAGCACCTGCCGTTCGTTCATGCGCTTGGTGATGCGCAGGAACCATGCGTAGATGCGTTCGCGCTTGGCCGCCTTTATGTAGTTCGAGTGCTCTATCATGGCGATAGCTGTTTGCGGGGAACTATTTCAGGCCCTTGTAGCGTGCCGACTGTTCGGCTATGAGTTCCCTGTCCTCGAAATAGTTTATCTTCATGGCGCGGCGGACCTTTTCAAGGGTTTGCGCTGCCGTATCCCTTGCCGCCTTCGAACCGTTCTCGAGAATTGCGTATACACCCTCTATGTCCTGCTCCGCCTCCTTGCGGCGCTGGCGTATCGGGCCGAGTACCTCCTCGAGTATCGATATGAGGAACCTCTTGACCTTCACGTCGCCGAGTCCTCCGCGGCGGTAGTGCTCCTTCAGTGCGTCGAGATTCGCGTAATCCGGAAGGTATGCGGCGAAGTGCTTGTCGCGGCAGAAGGCGTCGAGATATGTGAATACGCAGTTGCCTTCGACTTTGCCCGGATCCTCGACACGGATGTGCCCCGGGTCGGTATACATCGTCATCACCTTGCGGCGCACCTCCTCCGGCGTATCGGAGAGGTATATGCAGTTTCCGAGCGACTTGCTCATCTTGGCCTTGCCGTCGGTTCCCGGAAGACGCATGCAGGCCTTGTTGTCCGGCAGCAGTATGTCCGGTTCGACAAGCGTCGGACCGTATATCGAGTTGAAACGGTGTACGATTTCGCGCGTCTGCTCCACCATCGGCGCCTGGTCCTCACCGGCAGGGACGGTAGTGGCCTCGAATGCGGTTATGTCCGATGCCTGGCTGATCGGATATGTGTAGAATCCGACCGGTATGCCCTTGCCGCGCTGTGTTGGGTCGCCTTCGGTCTCCGACGATGAGAATCCGCGCATCTGTATCTCGGTCTTCACGGTCGGGTTGCGCTCAAGGCGCGATACCGTCACCAGGTTCATGTAGTAGAACGCAAGCTCGCACAGCTCCGGCACCTGCGACTGTATGAATATCGTGGACTTGGCCGGATCGAGGCCGCACGACAGGTAGTCGAGCGCCACCTCTATGATGTTCTGCCTGACTTTCTCCGGGTTGTCCGCATTGTCGGTCAGCGCCTGCGCATCGGCTATCATTATGAATATCTTGTCGAATTCGCCCGAGTTCTGCAACTCTACGCGACGGCGCAGCGAACCCACGAAATGTCCGAGGTGCAGCTTGCCGGTAGGCCTGTCGCCGGTCAGAATAATTTTACCCATTGTATTTTACGTATGTTTACAAGCAACAAATCTATGAAAAATATTGCGGATTGGGGGAATCACTCTTGCAAGTATAGGTTTTTTTTATAATTTTGTATATGCAATTAATGCGCGACTATGACTATAATCCAGCTTGAATATCTTTTGGCAGTGGCCAATTTCGGCAGTTTTTCGGTGGCGGCGGAGCACTGCTTCGTGACGCAACCCTCTTTGAGCATGCAGATAAAGTCGCTTGAAGGCGAATTGGGCGTGGTGCTTCTCGACCGTTCGAAGAAGCCGGTCATCCCGACCGAGGCCGGTGCCGCAGTAATTGCCCAGGCGCGGGAGGCGTTGAAGGAGTACAACACCATCAAGGAGGTCGTGTCCGTCCTCAAGGGTGATGTTGCCGGCCGGATCCGTCTCGGTGTCATACCGACGATCGCGCCGTACCTTCTGCACAGGTTCATACCCGATTTCGTGGCAAAATACCCGAAGGTGGAGCTGGAGATACGCGAGATGATCACGGATGATATCGTTGACGCCCTCAAACGCGACCGCATCGACGTGGCTCTGGTGGCGGGAGGCACCTGCGGCGAGGGCATTGTCGAACGGGAGCTGTTCGACGACCGTTTCTATGCCTACGTATCGCCGACCAACCCACTTTTCAACAAGTCGAATATCCGAATCGAGGACATAGACATGCGCGACCTCATACTGTTGAGTGTCGGTAACTGCATGCGCGACCAGGTGCTCGAACTGTGCCAGGCCCGGAACAGTGTCCCGTCACATTACAATTTCGAGTCGGGTTCGCTCGATACGCTCATGCGCATCGTCGACTGCACTTCGTGCATGACGATAATTCCGGAGATGGCGGTCGAGTATGTGCCTTCCGAGCGCAGGAACCAGGTCAAGACGCTTCTCAAAGGCGCCTCATCCCGCAAGATAGCGCTTGCCGTGAGACGTACTTATGTCAAGACATCGATTGTCAACGCCCTGGCCGACACCATATCCGAATCGGTGCGGCGCAGCGTACCTTCGGAGCATCACTGACGGGCATATCCGGTGGCTCCTGAATGCGTCTTTCTCGAATCCATCGTACATGACATATGCGCGCTGCGTGCGTATGCGTAAAAAATGTCATGCCGATATGCGGCAATAATAAAAATTGCTATCTTTGCAAAGTTATATATCTTTGCAAGGTTTTATATTGCATATATGGAGGAAAAATTGATTGAAACTATTGTCGAAGCCATTCAGGACAAGAAGGGTAAGAATATTGTATCTCTCGACCTGAGCGGGTTTGACGGTGCGATATGCTCCAATTTCGTCGTATGCAACGCCGATTCGACCACTCAGGTTGCGGCCATTGCCGACGGCATAGAGGAGAAGGTCTTCGAAAAGCTCGGCGAGAGTGTATGGCGCGTCGAGGGCAAGCAGAGCGGATTGTGGATTGCGATGGACTATGTCGATGTCGTTGTCCACATATTTCTGACCGAACTCCGCGAATACTACAAGCTCGAGGAGCTGTGGGCCGATGCGCCGATGAAACGCTACGATTATGAGGTGTAGTTTTGCCTCTGGCGCATGTTTTTTGCTGCTTCATACACAATTTTAGTGCACGGAAGCAGTTTATTATGATTGGAGGGCTTGTACGGATATGCAGCCATCCGTCACACAGTAAAGAATTTCACAATGGGAAACACGAATAACAGACAGAACAACCGGAATGACCGCAGAATGCCCGTAATACGCCCGTCGATAACGTGGCTGTGGGCGGTGATAGCGATGTTCGTCATAGGTTACAGCCTCTTTTCCAACGATTACGGTGCGCCGTTGCAGAGCGACTGGACTACCGTGGAGAAGATGATCCGGAACGGCGAGGTCGAGAGCATAGTGGTTGAAAACCGTGAGACTGCAATCGTCAGACTGAAAAAGGAGGCAGTGGAGCGTTACCGCAGCGACAAGGAGAGCGAATTGAGCCGTATGCCGGCCAACGGGCCGCAACTGACATTCGAAATCGGCTCGGTGGATTCGTTCCGCAACGATTTGGACAAGGCTGTGGGGGAGTCTGGCCATGAAGTGCCTTTCAAGTACGACAATAACCGCAACAGTTGGGTCAACATCCTTGTGACCTGGCTTCCGTGGGTGGTCATCATATTGGTGTATGTACTTCTGTTCCGCAGCATGTCGCGCGGAGCCGGGGGCGCCGGAGGCGGTATAATGAACGTGGGCAAGGCCCGTGCGCAGGAGTTCAACCAGGACGATCCGTCGCGCAGGATCACGTTCAAGGATGTGGCCGGACTTGAGGAGGCCAAGGTCGAGATAATGGAGATCGTCGACTTCCTCAAGCATGCTGGCAAATACCGCGAGCTTGGCGCGAAGATTCCGAAGGGTGCGCTTCTGGTAGGCCCTCCGGGAACCGGAAAGACGCTGCTCGCGAAGGCTGTTGCCGGCGAGGCCAACGTTCCGTTCCTCTCGATATCGGGTTCGGACTTTGTCGAGATGTTCGTTGGTGTCGGTGCATCGAGGGTGCGCGACCTGTTCGACCAGGCAAAGCAGAAGGCTCCGTGCATAGTATTCATCGACGAGATCGACGCCATAGGACGTGCAAGAGGCAAGAATGCCGGATTCTCGGGCAATGACGAGCGGGAGAACACACTGAACCAGCTGCTTACCGAGATGGACGGTTTCCAGACCAATGCCGGGGTGATCGTGCTTGCGGCTACGAACCGTGCCGACATTCTCGACAAGGCGCTCATGCGTGCCGGGCGTTTCGACCGTCAGATAGAGGTCGGACTGCCGGAGGTGAACGAGCGCAAGGAGATATTCGATGTGCACCTGCGCAACCTGAAGCTCGACCCGAAACTCGACCGTGAGTTCCTTGCCAAGCAGACACCCGGATTCTCCGGTGCCGACATCGCCAATGTCTGCAACGAGGCGGCGCTCATAGCAGCTCGTCACAACAAGGCTTTCGTTGCGAAGGAGGACTTCCTTGCGGCCATCGACCGCATCATCGGCGGACTGGAGCGCAAGAACAAGGTGATAACGCCCGAGGAGAAGCGCACGATAGCCTACCATGAGGCCGGACATGCCACAGTAAGCTGGATTCTCGAGAATGCGAGTCCGCTGGTCAAGGTGACCATCATACCGCGCGGCAAGTCGCTCGGTGCGGCGTGGTACCTTCCGGAGGAGCGCCAGATAACCACCAAGGAGTGCATGCTCGACGAGCTGGCGGCCCTGCTTGCCGGCCGTGTATCGGAGCGGATATTCTTCGGCCACCTCTCCACGGGTGCGCTCAATGACCTGGAACGCGTCACCAAGCAGGCATATGCCATGGTCGCCTATTACGGAATGAGCGAGAAGGTCGGAATGAGGAGTTACTACGATTCGTCGGGGCAGAGCGATTTCGCCCTTACGAAACCATATTCGGAATCGATGGCTCAGGAGATAGACTCCGAGGTGAAGCGTATAATAGATACGGCCTATGCGATGGCCGAGAAGGTAATACACGAACACAGGGACGGCCTCGTACAGCTTGCCGAACTGCTGCTGGAGCGTGAGGTCGTATTTACCGAAGACGTTGAGCGTATATTCGGCAAACGCAAGAAGGATATCGAACGCGAACGCATAGAGAAAGAGAAACTCGCCGAACTTCGTGAGGGAAGGAAGGAACTGGAGGAGCAGGAGAACGAAGATGCGAAATCAAACAGAGGGCCTGGAGGTACGGTGTCAGCTGAAGGAGCGGCCGGAGATAAGGAAAATTGACGGGAAATAGCATCGGGATATGACTGATAAAATGAAGGAATTCTTAGTTAGGCTTGCGAGCGGCATTGTGCTTGCGGCGCTTGTCGTCGGAGCGGCATTGTGGTCGAAATGGAGCTGGGGTGTGCTGCTGTTGGCAGTTGTAATAGGCGGTACGCTCGAATTCTATCGCTTGAGCCGCAGTTGCGGAGCCTCGCCTTTGAGGTTTATCGGCGTGGTGTCGTCCGTGGCCATGTATGCGCTCGGGTTTACGGTATTCATGCAGTTTGACCGTATATCCGGCCCGTTCGACGGGGCGGTCGTGCTGACGTTGTTGCTCTACCTGTTGCTCATAGTGCCTGTCGCTTTCGTATGCGAACTCGCCCGAAGGAGCAGGACTCCGATAGCCGACCTTTCGGTGACATTCTTCGGGGTGCTGTATGTGGCACTGCCCGTATCGTTGCTCCTGTTCATCCCGTTGCTCCTCAACAACGGAGTGTGGCAGCCGTGGATAATGCTCTCCTACATCCTCATCATATGGGTGAACGACGTATTTGCATACCTTGTAGGCGTAAGCATCGGCCGTCACAAGATGAGCGAGCGCATATCTCCGAAGAAGTCGTGGGAAGGGTTCTTCGGAGGCGTGATAGCCGCCATAGGCGCAGGACTTCTGTGCGGATGGCTGCTCGGCGGCGATATCGTCGTATGGGGAGGCCTTGCCGCCGTGGTCGCCGTGACGGGAGTTGCGGGCGACTTTGCGGAGTCGATGCTCAAGCGTTCGGCCGGAGTGAAGGACTCCGGACGCATACTTCCGGGACATGGCGGATTCCTCGACCGCTTCGACGCGCTTATTCTCTCCGCGCCGTTTGCGTTTGCATACCTGATTCTTGTCGGAAACCTCTGAAAATAGACTTTTGCCATGAAGATAAACAAGGAAGGATACAAAATCATAGCCGTGTCGGGCGTGTGCTGCGCTGCGATATGGGCATTGATGTACTATATGCTCGAGGCGCATGAGAACGGCATTATGCTTATTATCATATCTCTTTTGCTGCTGCTGTTCTGGTTCTTCATAGTTTCGTTCTTCCGTGAGCCGAGACGTGTGAAGATTCACGACAACGATCTGGTTTTCTCGCCGTGCGACGGCCGCGTGGTTGTGACCGAAATGGTACGAGACGACGAGTATTTCCACGAAGAGCGAATGCAGGTGTCGATATTCATGTCGATGACCAACGTACACATAAACTGGTATCCGGTAGGCGGTATTGTGAAGTACTTCAAGTACCATCCCGGACGCTTCCTCATAGCCTGGCACCCTAAATCCTCGACCGAGAACGAGCGTACCACCACGGTTATCGAGACCCCGTATGGCAAGGAGGTTCTTTTCCGCCAGATCGCGGGCGTTGTGGCACGGCGTGTGGTATCATACATGAAGGTGGGCGAACATGCCGAGCAGAACAATGTGTGCGGATTCATCAAGTTCGGTTCGCGTATAGACATTCTCCTGCCTAAGGATGCGAGACTTCTGGTCGAGATCGGTGACTCGGTGGTCGGAACCCAGACCCCGATTGCGCGTATCAACGGATTCGTGGAGGGCGAGAACGACGACGAATAGGCATCCGTACCGAGACTCTGTCGGATTGACTTAACAACGAATAAGGCATATGAACGTTACCCCGCAAGCGGTTCTGAAGTGGACGGTCGGAATAATCATTGCGGCCGTGATAGGCTCCATTCTGTGGTATTTCCGCTCGGTGGTGGTATATATCCTCGTGTCGGCCGTGCTGGCCATAGTCGGTCGTCCGCTTGTGCGCACACTCTCGCGTATACACATCCGCAACCATTATGTTCCGCGCTGGCTGGCATCGTTGCTCACGCTTGTGGCCATGTGGGTCCTCTTCATAGCCATATTCTCTCTGATTGTTCCGTTGGTTGTCAACAAGATATACGAGCTTACGTCGCTTGACCTGCGCTCGGCCCTGGCAAGCATACAGGAGCCTTTGGAACGAATACAGGAGCATATAACTTCGGTGTTGGCTATGCCGGAGATGCATGTCTCCCTTTCGGACATAATCATAAATTCGCTGCACGGAATACTCGATTACAATACCATCAATACCGCATTCTCGTCGATAATAGACATCGGAATATCGTTCTTCGTGGTCTTTTTCTCGGTATCGTTCATCACATTCTTCTTCATGAAGGAGGACGGGCTGTTCTACGCCATGGTGACATCGGTGTTCCCCGACCGTTACAAGGAGAACGTCACGCGTGCATTGGACAAGATCACATTCCTGCTGTCGAGATACTTCACGGGACTGCTTACCGAGAGCTTCATACTTATGATAGTCATATCGCTTGTGATGATGGCCTTCGGAATGCACGTGAGCGACGCATGTTTCATTGCAGTGATAATGGGCGTCATGAATGTCATTCCGTATGCCGGTCCGCTGATGGGCGGCATAGCATCGGTATTCATAGGTGTGGTTTCGCCGATTGACGGCTATACCATAGGCCATACGGTCATCACGATAGGGGCTACGCTGATGGTAATAAAGGGACTGGACGATTTTGTCCTGCAGCCTACGATATACTCCGAGCGCGTGAAGGCGCACCCGCTCGAGGTTTTCATTGTTATTCTGCTGGCGGGTTCGGCCGCCGGAATATTGGGAATGCTTCTGGCCATACCTTCCTATACGGTGTTGAGGGTCTTTGCCAAGGAGTTTTTCTCGCAGTTCTCGCTGGTGCGCAAACTGACAGACCAGGTTTGATATGCTTGAAGTTGAGTCGGAGATAATTCACGGACAGAAGTTGGGCTCCCGGATGGGGTTTCCGACTGCGAATATGGATATAGCAGGCCGTGACGATATTCCGAACGGAGTTTACCGTTCGGTCGTGGAGGTCGACGGAGTGGAGTATACGGCTATGTCGAATGTCGGAGTCAGACCCTCTGTCGACGGTAAAACGCGTCTGCTGGAGACACATCTGTTCGGTTACGACGGGGACCTGTACGGCCGGCGGTTGAAGGTGAGGCTGTGCGAGCGTATCCGCGACGAGCGCAAATTCGCCTCCGTCGATGAACTGAAGGCGCAACTCGAGCGCGATTCCATCAAAATCCTGTCAATGTAAATATACCGGCGTCATCCGTCCGCCGTATGGTCAAAGGCTTTCGAGTCTTGACAGAATCTTCGAGAAGTCTTTGTGGGAATCGGCAAACTCTTCGTACGAGTGTTCGTTGTCGTTCAGTTCGGGGATGTCAGATATCATCTTCACGACAACCACCGGAACCGTCGGCTCGATCTCCCTTACGGCTATCGCCACGGCGGTTATCTCCATGTCGAAAATCGCCCTGTCGGCACCGAACCTCTCTCTTATCTCCGCGGCCGAACGGGCCGAAATGAACGAATCTCCCGTAAATACCGTGACTGAATCCCCTCCGGCAAGCGGACACGGATCGGTAATTTCCGGGACGAACCCGTCCGGAATGTCGCAGTCATGGTATCGCGCGCAGTCCGGCATTACGATCTCGCCTCTGGTGAATCCTGGCGAACCGGCGGCGAAACCCACGACAGCCACCATGTCGTATTTGCCGCGATTGGATGTCAATGCCGCAGCCACATGCGCGGCGGCAGAGGCCTTGCCGATTCCGCAACGCAAGATCTCGTATGAGTTGCGGGTCCTGCCTGCACGGGACACGGTCTCAACCATGCTCCGGTTTTCGCGCAGGCTCGGGGTTATTACGAGTATGTTCATGCAGGGGATATATTGCGGTTTAACCGAACAGTACCTTGATGTATTTGTCCATCGCCTCGTTGGTCTCGTCGATGGCGTACAGGGCCGGGTTGCCGCACTGTATCTCATTGAGGCCCACGATATCCTCCCTGCCCTTTATCGGGAATACGTTTTCGTATACGCGTTTCAGCGCCTGGCGTATCTCCTCGGCCTCGACGTCTCCTGTCGTGGATAGGTAGAAGCCGGTCAGACAGCCCATCGGGCAGAACGAAACCACGCTTTTGCCTATCTTCTCGTCCAGACGCAGATAGTAGGCCATAAGGTGTTCTATGGTGTGTACCGTACCCGGGCACAGCGGCTTGTGTGCCGACGGGGCGCAGAAGCGCAGGTCCCACGAACGAACCGAGTACCTGTCGTCGATTTCATATACGGAGCGCAGATAGAGCCCCTCCTTTAGTGTCCGATGGTCGACATCGAACGATGATACTACCGATTTTTTCATATTCTCTTTGTTTTCCATTTTGTCGCTATTGTCTTCGCGGCCACTGGCCTATCTCCATGTCGAAGATGCGGTCGCCGTCTATCGAAAACCTTACGGCGGTGCGCAGGTCGTGGAAACCGTAACAGCCGGCAGCGCCCGGGTTTATGTGCAGCAGGTCATATACCGGATCGAAGATGATTTTGAGTATGTGCGAATGTCCAGCCACGAAGATCTTCGGCCGCAGGGCCTGTATCTTCGCCACGGCCTTCGGCGAGTAGTGCCTCGGGTAGCCGCCGATATGGGTCATCAGCACCGGTACCTTCTCGCAGGTGAAGTATTGGAACTCATTGTATGAGATTCTTGTCGCACCGCCGTCGATATTGCCGTATACGGCCTTCAGGGGTTTGAACGAGGCAATCTCGTCGGCCAGTTCTATGGAGCCTATGTCGCCGGCATGCCATATCTCGTCCACATCCTTGAGGAACACCCGCAGGCATTCGTCGAACGTGCCGTGCGTATCGGATATGACCCCTATGCGTCTCATCTGTCAATATCTGTCGTTACCGATGACAAAGATAGTGAAATGCGGGCGCAGAGGCAAATGAAAATGAAAGTTTTCAACACGGCCGTGCCGGACGGCGGGGATGTCACTCCTCTCCGTAGTTGGAGCCGATGTAGTCGAACAGCGAGAAGTCGGTCTTGCGTACCGGGTGGTCAAGAAACTCAACATATTCCGTCTTGCAGATTCTCGCGCCGCCAATCACGTAATCGTCGATGAACGCCGATATGGTGTCGAGGTTGTGGGTCATCGGTGTCTCCGCAAGCGAATGGTCCTCGTATTTTACCGAGTAGAACAGGTAAGGGCTGCGCATCTCCGAGAGTTGCTCCGCAATGAAGTCCGACCCGTAGAAACCGATGCCGAGAAGTACGGCCTTGCGGTACGGTACGTTCATGTCGGAGTTGCCGTGGAAAAGCAGTATCGGGGCGGGAGCGTTCTTCCACTCCGGTTTGCCGCTTGTGGAGTATATCGCTCCGGCAAACGATATTATGCCGGCATAGTTGAACCCTTCCGGCAGTACGCGGGCCATGTCGGTCCGGTTGCAGATGTTGTTCTCTGCCTGCAGGACCGTTATTGCGCCGGCACTCGAACCGCTTGCGATGATGCAGTTCGGGTCGATGTTCCACTCCGCGGTCTTGCCGAGAACATAGTTGGTGGCGTCGAACAGCTCCTCCACGGCGAAGTTGACGGAGTTCTTCATCAGGGATATGGTCTCGAATATCCCCGGATTCGACACATCCTTCATGCCGAGACGGTAGTCTATCGCCACCACGTCGATGCCCCTGCCGACAAGCATGCGGTAGTAATCATGGTAAATATCCCTGTCGCGCGTGCCTGTGGCGAAACCTCCGCCGAATACGAATATGACGCACGGGCGAAGCCCCTCCACGTCGGCCGCATAGTGGTCGAGATAGAGCGAGTCGGTGCCCTTTACGGAGAAGAGTTCGGTGTGCTTTTCCGCTTTGGCGGGGACGGATAGGGTAGCCGCAATCATGGTCATGAGGATGATAATGCGTTTCATGGCTTTATTTGTATTTGTCTTTCCATAGCTCCTTGATCCGGCGGGCGATCTTCTCTTCCGTCGGGTTACCGGTGTTCGGATGGTAGAACTGCCGCCCGGCGAGCGACTCCGGCATGAACTCCTGATCGACGAAGCCCCCTTCGTAGTCGTGGGCGTACTTGTAGTCCTTGCCGTATCCCGCATCGCTCATTAGCGACGTGACGGCATTGCGCAGGTGCAGCGGTACGGGACGGTTCGTCGTATCCCTTCCAACGAACGACATCGCCTCGTTTATGGCCATGTATGCCGAGTTGCTCTTCGGCGACGTGGCCAGGTATATCGTCGTCTCGGCAAGCGTTATGCGGGCCTCCGGCATTCCGATCTTGTGTACGGTGTCGAAACATGCGTTGGCAAGCAGCAGCGCATTGGGATTCGCCAGCCCGATGTCCTCCGAGGCGAGTATTACCAGCCGCCGGGCGATGAACCTCGGCTCCTCTCCTCCGGCCAACATCCGTGCCAGATAGTATATGGCGGCGTTGGGGTCGCTGCCGCGCACGCTCTTTATGAATGCCGAGATGACGTCGTAGTGCTGCTCGCCGTTCTTGTCGTAGAGGGCGATGTTCTGCTGCAGGGCATCGGTGACGCTCCTGTCCGTTATCGTTATCTTTCCGTCGGCGGCATTGGCTATGATGTCAATTATGTTCAGCAGTTTCCGCGCATCGCCGCCCGAGAAGCGGAACAGCGCCTCCCGCTCCTTGACCTCGATGCCTCGCTTGCGCAGCTCCGTGTCGGTTGTCAGTGCGCGTTGCAGCAGCTGTTCGAGGTTCTCGTCGGTCATAGGTTTGAGGATATACACCTGACAACGGCTCAACAGCGGCGATATGACCTCGAATGACGGGTTTTCCGTGGTCGCGCCGATGAGCGTTATCACACCCTGCTCGACAGCTCCCAGCAGCGAGTCCTGCTGCGACTTGTTGAACCGGTGTATCTCGTCGATGAAGAGCAGCGGGGTGGCCGAGTCGAAGAACTTGTGTTTCTTGGCCGACTCGATGACGTCGCGCACCTCCTTGACTCCCGACGTTACGGCCGAGAGGGTGAAGAACTGCCGTTGCAGCTCGTTCGCCACAATCCGTGCGAGGGTGGTCTTTCCGACTCCTGGAGGTCCCCAGAGTATGAACGACGGAACGTTGCCCGCTTCGATGAAGCGGCGTATGACACCGTTCTTGCCCACAAGGTGTTCCTGCCCGATATATTCGTCGAGCGTATGCGGGCGTAATCTTTCGGCCAGAGGTGCTGACATGGTTCTCTGTATTTTATTGCAAAAATAATAAAAAATATGACCTGCCGAAGAATGTGGCGGCTGTTAGCATGAATTTATGCGGAATCTCAATTTATGTCCGGGAACGGCCGCATCCTCTCTGCATCGCACCGCAGAAAAAAGCGGGGAGCCTGCCGTAAACCGGCACGTGCTCCCCGTCCGTTTCGGAAATGTCCCCTCTATTCCGGCTTTACAAGGCTGAGATAGAGCTCGTCGAGCTGCGACTGGTCGATTCTCGACGGTGCGTCGAGCATCACGTCGCGTCCGGCGTTGTTCTTCGGGAATGCGATGTAGTCGCGTATGGAGTCGGCTCCGCCGAAGAGAGAGCAGAGACGGTCGAATCCGAATGCGAGTCCTCCGTGAGGCGGCGCACCGAACTTGAAGGCGTTCATCAGGAAGCCGAACTGCTCCTGCGCGCGCTCTGGGGTGAATCCGAGGCACTTGAATATCAGCGCCTGCAGCTTTGCATCGTGGATACGTATCGAACCGCCGCCGATCTCGGTTCCGTTGCATACGAAGTCGTAGGCATTTGCGCGCACGCGTCCCGGGTCGCTTTCGAGATACTGTACGTCCTCCGGTTTCGGCGAGGTGAACGGGTGGTGCATCGCATAGAAGCGCTGCGTCTCCTCGTCCCACTCGAACATCGGGAAGTCGATTACCCACAGCGGCGCGAACTTCTTCGGGTCGCGCAGTCCGAGCTGCTGCGCCACTTCGAGACGGAGCGCGCACAGTTGCGTGAGCGTCTTGAATTTCGGACCGCACAGGATGAACACCATGTCTCCGGCCTTGGCACCGCAGCGCTCGGCAATGGCACGCACCTCGTCGGCCGAGAAGAACTTGTCAATCGACGACTTCACGCCGCCCTCGGCCTCCATGCGTATCCATACGAGACCCTTTGCTCCGACCTGCGGGCGCTTGACATATTCGGTCAGGGCGTCTATCTGCTTGCGGGTGTATGTGGCGCAGCCTGTTGCGGCGAAGCCCACCACGTACTCCGCATCGTCGAATACGGAGAACGAGTGGCCGTGAGCGAGGTCCGTTACGTTGGCGAACTCCATGCCGAACCGCAGGTCCGGCTTGTCGGAACCGTACTTCTCCATTGCCTCAATCCAAGGCATGCGCAGGAAAGGCTCGTTGAACTCTATTCCGAGAACATCCTTGAACATGTACTTTGCCCAGCGCTCGAATATCTCGAGGATGTCCTCCTGCTCGACGAACGACATTTCGCAGTCGATCTGGGTGAACTCCGGCTGGCGGTCTGCACGCAGGTCCTCGTCGCGGAAGCAGCGTACAATCTGGAAATAACGGTCGTATCCGGCCACCATGAGCAGCTGCTTGAGCGTCTGCGGCGACTGCGGCAGTGCGTAGAACTGGTTCGGGTTCATGCGGCTCGGAACAACGAAGTCGCGTGCGCCCTCCGGCGTCGAGCCCACGAGATACGGAGTCTCGATCTCGAGGAATCCCTCTGCGTCGAGGAAGCGGCGTACCGACTGTGCCATCTTGTGGCGCAGAATCATGTTGCGCAACAGCGGCGGACGGCGCAGGTCAAGATACCTGTATTTCATGCGCAGGTCGTCGCCTCCGTCGGAGTGCTCCTCAATGGTGAACGGCGGCGTGACGGCCGGATTCAAAACCGTGATCTCGTCTGCGGCCACCTCTATGTCGCCGGTAGGCATCTTCGGGTTCTTCGACGAGCGCTCTATCACGCGGCCGCGAACCTGTATCACGAATTCGCGCCCGAGTTCGGCGGCAGCCTTTCTGGTCTGCTCCGGGGAGTGCTCCTCGACGACAATCTGCGTGATTCCGTAACGGTCGCGCAGGTCGATGAATGTCATTGCGCCGAGGTTGCGCACCTTCTGCACCCATCCGGCGAGCGTTACGTTGCGATTTACGTCTGCGGCTCGAAGTTCGCCGCAGGTATTGGTCCTGTACATAAAAAATTATGTTTATTTGTTGCTGTGTTGTATCTTTGTAACTCGCAAAATTAACAAAAATATGGAAGCGTTGCGTGAAACTGACGAAAAATATATGCGTCTGGCACTAAACGAGGCACATATTGCGTTAGAAAACGGAGAAGTCCCCATAGGTGCCGTCATTGTGGCGGGCGGGGCAGTGGTCGGACGCGGCCACAACCTTGTAGAGACGCTGTGCGATCCGACGGCGCATGCCGAGATACAGGCTATTACGGCGGCAGCATCGACTCTCGGCGGCAAATACCTGCCCGATTGCACGATATATGTCACGGTGGAGCCGTGTGCCATGTGTGCCGGCGCTTTGGCCTGGAGCCGGATAGGGCGTATCGTATATGGCGCTGGCGATCCCAAGCGCGGGTACACGACTATTTCGGAGCGGATACTCCATCCGAAGACGAAGGTACAGAACGGGGTACTTGCGGCAGAGTGTGAAAAACTTATGACCGATTTTTTCGCCAAATTGAGATAGCTCTTTGAAAAGTCGCACAAAAAGTTTAACTTTGCCAATTGTATGAACTGTTATTTAAAAAATTGATAAATAAAAAATAAAATTCAGAGCAGTATGAAAAAGATTGTATTGATGGTTTTTGCACTTTTTGCTTTCGGCCTTGTTTCGGCCCAGAGTTCCAATGAGGTCCTTACCAAATACAACGAGGGCGTCGCGGCTCTCCAGGCCAAGGACTGGGCGAAGGCAGTTCAGCTGTTGGAGGCTGTTGTAGCCGACGGTATCGATTCTGAGGACAGTACCGTACTCAACTGCGTGCAGACAGCCAAGAAATATATACCTACCTGCTATCAGGGAATAGGTCTTGCCGATGCCAGCAGCGGCAACTACACTGCAGCCATAGAGAACCTCTCGAAGGCGGCAGAGAAAGCCGAGCTTTACGGCAACAGCCAGGCCAAGGCCAAGGCCAACATGATTCTTGCCAAGGTTTACCAGGCACAGGGCGGCGAGGCGTTCAACAACAAGGACTACAAGACCGCTGCCGAGGTGTTTGCCAAGGGATATGAGGCCAACCCTCGCAATACGGATATGGCACTCAACCTCGCGATGAGCTATTGCGAGCTCGGAGAGTATCAGAAGGGCATGGAGATATATGTCAACATCTGCGGCATGCCGGCCGACAAGTATGCCGACGCAATCGCCAAGGCACAGGAGATGATGGCGCTCTACACCAACAACGAGATTGCCAAGCTGCAGTCGGAGAACAACAACGACGGCATCATCGCTCTGGCGGAGCAGATACTTGCCCTCAATCCTGCATCGGCACTTGCCGAGAAGGTACGTCTCCAGGCTTACAACAACAAGAAGGATTACGACAAGGTGATCGAACTCGGAGAGACTGCCGCTCTTGCGCAGACCGACGAGGAGGACCGCAGCGACGTTTATCTTCTCATTGGCTCGGCTTACAATGCCAAGGAGATGCGTGAGCAGGCTATCGAGAACCTCCGCAAGGTTACCGCCGGACAGGGCGTGGAGGCTGCCAAGCAGGCAATAGCCGACCTTACGAAGTAATTATAACCGCGTATGATTACAGGGCGGGGACCATGTGGGGTTCCCGCCTTTTTCATGCCTGTTCCGCCTGCATTTCAGCCTCTTTCGCGCGATGTTGCGGATTGCGGTGCAGCTTGGAGGATACGGACATGCCTGATTGACGGTATATATGAATGGAAAACCGGGAATAATTTATTTTTCTGGAACGTATTTGTTATATTTGTGTTGTTCAGGCAGTGTTTGCGGCGCTCAATGAAACTTTGCAACACTTGTCGCATTATCTATTCCGATATTCTAGAACAAGCCGACAATGAAAGGAAAAATATTTCGTAAGGTGTTTGCCGCTTTTGTCGCAGCTGGCGTTCTCCTGCTCTTTTTCGCATGTGCGAAGGCGGAGCCGGAACCGGGGACGGCAAACAGCATCCGATTCGAGTATCAGTCAATCGCGATATGCATCGACGAGACCCGGCAATTGAATATACGTGTCTGTTGCGACGGTATGTCTGCAGATGAGCCTTATGATACCGATGGAAACCCGTGCGGACTTGTGTGGAAAAGTTCCAAGCCTCAGATCGCAGGTGTCGACGGCAGAGGCCGTGTCACCGGATATTCATCCGGGACGGCAACCGTGAGCTGTGCATTCCCCGACGGTTCGGCCTCCTCCTCGATAACGGTTACTGTTACCGAGAAGCAGACCCTGACATTGCCGGAGAAACTCTCGCAACCGCTATCCACAGCCTTGATGTTCAGCCGGTCTGTCGTGCTCAAATGCAACAGCGTGATGCAGTGCTTCGATGTCGGAAGCGACGGTATGCTGTGGCACATACAGCTCGGGGCCGGTGCACCGGAACTTCTGTATGTCATGCGAGGCAAGCCCAACAAGTCCCCGGAGGACTATATGATCCTGCGCTGGTTCGGGCACGGGACGAACTTCGCTGTCGAGGAGTCCGGAGCGGACCGTTACATATGGGTCGGCAGCAACGGCACCAAACTGTCGGACGGCACATACAGCCAGAACTGCACCGTATCGCGTGTGAAGTACGCTCCGGGTGAGGAGCTGAAACTGGAGGGCGGCGATACGTTCTATATCAGAAACAAGAAGAATGTACATCCGGCCATCGACATGGACAACGACATGCTGTGCATTACGGCAGTGGCGTCCGGAGTCAGGGATTTCTATTTCTACCGTCTGAGTGCGGCTCTGGCCACCCCGTTGAGCCGTGTGACCCTGAGCAGACAGACATACGGAGGAGACGATTCGTCCACTACGCAGAAGAGCGAGACGAGAACCATCGAGGCGCACGACCTTACGGATGTCACGCCGCTCGGGAAGTTCTCCACAACGATACCCGGTGCCGACAATCTGTGCAAGTATGCCTTCCAGGGCTTCGACATACAGGACGGCAATCTCTATTTCTTCGAGGGTGAGGCGGTTAACAGCCAGCCGAAATCGGTAGCCTATGTCACGGTGCTCGACATGTCCGGCAAGGTTGTCTGGCCGCGTACGCGGGTAGAGGCCATCGAGGAGGAGAGTGCGTTGGTTGCGGCAGGTATATGCGGCAGCGACGCCAACGGATACATGGAGGCGGAGGGCATAAAGATGAAGCAGGGCAGGCTCCATCTCGGCTTCGCTTCGCACGGTCCTGGTGCCAAAAGATGGGCCAACGTCTTCAGATATTGATTTGGCCCGGTTTTGCGGTGACGGCGTTCGGTGTCGTAATGATGCTTCGGTCGAATCCATTGAACATCATACCGCCAAAAACGATGCGGGCATCCTTCTGGATGCCCGCATCTGTTCGTATGTCCGTAGAGGCTATTTGCGCACCTTGAATATCATTTTTTTTATGTGTCCCGTACCGAGCATCGGCGCATGGGCGTCGTCCGGCATGAGTATCGTGAACTGTCCTTCGCGCAGGGTATAGAATGTCTGCGGCTGGTCGGTGAAGAGCTGGATGTCCTTTTCCGTATCGAAATCGCCCTTCGGCTTCTTGCAGTCACGGCGCTCGGACCATCCGAACTCCTCCTTGCCTATGCCTCCGACGACAACCTGTATGTCGATGTACTTGTCGTGAATCTCAAGCAGGGCGTCGTATCTCGGTTTGAGGTCGAGTTCCATGACGTTTACGAAGACGTCGTCGCCGTCTATCTGGTGCTTTCCGCAGGAGATCGTTTTGACGTTGCATTTTGCCAGCCACTCGAATGCCGTCTGCAGGCGCGGGTTGAGCGAATAGTAGAGTTCCGCGTTTTTGATTGAATCCAAAATCATATGTCGTATCCTGATTTATTGTTTGTTGAACTTAAGTCTTGTCATTACCGGGTAATGGTCGGAGTATTCGGCTCCGTTGTCCACTTCGTATGATATCACCTCCACGTCGGGGTCTACAAGCATGTAGTCTATCCTCAACAGTTTGAAATACCCGTCGAATGTGTACGAGTAGCCTCTGCCGGCATCGCAGAATGCGTCGGTAAGCCCCTCGGACATGCATCTGTATGTATATGACATCGGCACGTCGTTGAAATCCCCGCATACGAGGACGCGATATGGCGATGCCTCTATGAAGCTGCGTATGTGTCTCGACTGTACGGCACGTTTGCAATTGTTGTCGGCCAGTTTCGATACTATGTTGCGGAATTTGTTGTTGCGTTCGTTGTCGTAGATGTATTCGTGGTGCTGGATGAACTGTGTGTCCTCCGTACTTATCGATGTCGACTGCAGGTGCACGTTTATGACGCGAAGGGTGTCGTCACCGATTTTCAGGTCGGCCCATATGCCGTTGTATCTCGGCAGAGTGTCTATCTCCCCGCTCTTGAGTATCCTGTATTTTGTGAATATTTCGCATGAGAAGTCGCTCGTGCCGTCCACTGTAGACTTGTACTTATCTCCCAGAGCCTTCCATTTGTTGTCGGGTTCCGTCAGGAATTCCTGCAGGCACACTATGTCGGGGTTCTTCTCCCTGACATACTCCACGAGGCGGCTGTCGTCACCGTTTGCGACGTTGTAGGTTATCACCTTCGTGAAGTGCCGCTCCACATATTCGGTCCCGTAATCGCGTGTGATGTCGATTTTATAGTACCTGTGGAGGTATGCTGTGCCGAGAACGACAAACACCGCTGCGAATATCACATGTCTCCATTTCCAGCGTATTATCCAGTACAGCGTAACAGCAATGTCGAGTATGTATATTATCGGGGCGCCGAGAGCAAGTACTGGCAACACCCACAGACGCGACGGGTCGAAATACTGTACCGCCGCTATTGCAATCGTGACGGCGGCCAGCGATACCGTAAGCAGGAGCATGAATATGTCGAGGATCAGCATCCATACTGATTTTCCCCTTTTCCTGCTCTTTTTACGGTTGCCTGTCCCGAATGCGGACTTGTAGTAGTTGGATGTTTTGGCCGAGCGTCGCGACATCGTTTAGAAGAATATTTTTCTGCGTTTTTTCCAATAATAGAGCAATCCGAATCCCCATAGCATACCTCCGATGTGGGCGAAATGCGCAACGCCAGGCTCTCGTCCGCTGCAACCGAGGTACAGCTCCAACAGCGCATACAGCACGACGAACCATTTGGCCTTTATCGGAATGGGTATCGGGAACATTATCAGGGTGTCGTTCGGGTTTATCACGCCGAATGCGAGCAGCACGCCCATTACGGCGCCCGAAGCTCCGACCAAAGTGAAATAAGTCTCGCCCGAAAGCCATGCGACGAGCATCTGCAGCAGCGCGGCACCGATTCCGCAGACCATGTAGTATGTCAGGAAACGTTTGGACCCGAGCTGGTATTCGAGTGTGCGGCCGAACATCCACAGTGCAAACATGTTGAAGAACAGGTGCGCGAATCCGGCGTGCAGGAACATGTATGTAATGAGCTGATATGAGTGGAAGTTGGGGTTTCCGACCCAGAACAACTGCCCGTATGTCCCCATAAGGACGTTGAACTTCGGAATCAGCACCGTCGCCAGGTAGACGAGAATGTTTATTATTATGAGGTTCTTTACTATCGGCGGTGTCGTATATAGGTATCTGTTCATGCCGTTGTCTCTGTTTTATTTATTGTTATGATAGCTTGTTCTTGATGTCGTCTGCGGTTATCTCAGCCAGAATAGGTCTCCCCGAAGGCGAGTATCCAGGATCGGTCGATGCCGACAGCCTTTTCAGAAGAGTCTCCGCCTCCTGTCGGGTGCCGACTCCCTTCGATGCGGCCGCATTCCGTGCAAGAGATGCAGCAAGCTGCTCGCGGCGGTGCGATGCGGCATCCTGCGGCACGGACAGCGCCCGTATCATGTCGTAAACCAGTTCGTCGATCTTCTCGTCGGAGGCATCGGCCGGTATTCCGCGCACGCATACGGTGCAGTCCCCGATGAATTCCATGTCGAATCCCAAGGCCGCAAAATCCACCGAGTACTCCTCGAGTATGGCGTACTCGTCGTTCGATACGGTCAGCGTTTCCGGGAACAGCAGTTGCTGCGAGGCCGACGACGAGTTGCCGAGCATAGCCATGTAAGAGTCGTACATCACCCGCTCGCGGGCTCGTACGAGGTCGGCGGCATAGAGACGTCCGTTGGACCTGAACATGGCGTAACGCCTGTCGACGAGCATGACATCCGGACCGTCGCTCTCCGGCGCATCCATGCCGAGATTCTGTTGCGTGGCCTCCTCGCCCGATTCTATGTATTCGAACTCCTCGTCATCCGACGGAAGTATGAAGTCGTCGGCAGCCGAGGCCGAGTCGAAATCCGAATTGGGAGCCATTCCGTAAGGCTTGGCTTCTGCGGACAGGTCGCAAGGCCCGTTGTCGCTTGCAAACGGGTCGTAATAGTCGCGTGTAGTGGCGCGCGGTTCGTCGTAGACGACTCCGCGAGTGGCCACCGGAATCTCAATCGAGCTCTCGTTGTCGAAATCGAGAAGCGGAACCGCACCGGTCTTGGCCAGCGTCTCGCGTACGGCGGCGTTGAGTATCTGCCATACGGCCTCCGCATCGGCAAACTTGACCTCCGTCTTCTGTGCGTGCACGTTGACGTCCACACGGTCCGCCTCGACGGTTATGTAGATGAAGAACGAAGGGATGTTCCCCTCCGGAATCAGTTTCTCGTAGGCCTTGAGTATGGCCTTGTTGAGGTACGGCGACTTGAAGAAGCGTCCGTTCACGAACATGTACTGCTCTCCGCCGCGAAGGCGTGCGGACGACGGCTTGCCCACGAATCCGCTTATCGAGGCGATGGTCGTCTCGACGCCCACCTCAAGCAGGTTGTTCTTCACCGATGCGCCTATCGTTCTCACGATACGCTCCGCGAGATTCGACTTCGGCAGCGCGTATATCGGGGCACCGTCGTTGAGCAGTTCCATCTCGACCTCCGGATGGCACAGCGCCACCCTCCGGAATTCGTTCTTGATGTCGGCTACGAGCTTGAACTCCTTGTTGTCTATGAACTTGCGGCGTGCCGGTGTATTGTAGAATATGTTCCTGACAAGAAACTGCGAGCCGACCGGTGTCGCCACTGGCTTCTGCGAGACGAACTCCCCGCCGTTGACGATGGTTTGCGTGCCTATCTCGGAATCGCTCTGCCGTGACAGCAACTCCACCTGCGATACGGCCGCAATGGCCGCGAGCGCCTCGCCGCGGAATCCGAACGTATGGAGGGCGTATATGTCCTCCACCGACGAAATCTTGCTCGTGGCGTGGCATTCGAATGCCATGCGGGCATCATTCGGGGACATTCCGCAGCCGTTGTCCACAATCTGTATCAGATCGCGGCCTCCGTTGCGGAAGTTCACCGTAATCTTGTCCGCCCCGGCGTCGACGGCGTTCTCCATCATCTCCTTTACGGCCGATGACGGATATGCGACCACCTCGCCGGCCTTTATCTGGTTGGCGACAATCTCTGGCAGAAGTTTTATCTTGTCCGACATCTGTTGTTCGTGTCAGTTATTCACCATTGTAGTCGTTCGGTACGATTCTTATCGGTGCATACGGGTCGAATCCCTCCTCCTCGACATAGTCCCTTGTGCGAGGTGTCGACGCCTCCGTCATGACAGAAGCAAGACGCGGTGCCAGCATGTATGCCACCACCAGAGCCAGCAGGATGCCAAGCACCAGCACAATGGTCGACGTTCCGCGTTTTTTCGAGTATCTCTGCGCGAACCGCTCCCGTCTGGCTTCGCTCTGGGTGCGTATGTATTGCCCGGGCTGGTATTCGCGCCCTGCATCGGCGGAACTCTCGCCGCGCAACTCACGCCGGCGCTGTTCGCGCTGCTCCTTTTTGGGGTCGTAGTATCTCGGTTCGTACTTGAACTCGTTTGCCCGGCTCTTGAATGGAGAGAACAGTCCCATGTTTCGTCCCTTTTTGTTATCTGAAGAAATTCTTCATTCGCTCGAAGATATTCTGGTTCTCAACCTTCTCCGCGCGCTGGAAGTTGGGCTTTGTCGAGAGCTGCTCGACAAGGCGCTTCTCCTCGGATGTCAGCGAGGTCGGGATGGTGATGTCCACGACGATGAGTATGTCGCCGCGCCCGTATCCGTTGACCGAAGGCAGACCCTTGCCGCGCAGACGCAATACCTTTCCGGCGTGTGTTCCCGGTGCAATCTTTATGCGGGCCTTGCCGTCTATGGTCGGAACCTCCACCTCGCCTCCGAGTATGGCCGTCGTGACGGTTATGTTGAGGTTGTGTATGAGGTCGTCGCCGTCACGCACAAGCTGCGGGTCGCGCTCCTCCTCGATTACGACGATAAGGTCGCCGTTCACGCCTCCGTGACGGGCCGCATTGCCCTTTCCGGATACCGTGAGTGCCATTCCTTCGCCGACTCCGGCAGGGATGTTGATCTCGATTATCTCGCTTCCCTTGACGATGCCCTCGCCGCCGCACTTGTCGCACTTTGCGGTTATGATGCGTCCCTCGCCGCCGCAGGCTGGACATACGCTCTGCGTCTGCATGCGTCCGAAGAACGTATTTTCGATTC
Organism: uncultured Alistipes sp.; assembly: GCA_944322005.1. Taxonomy (GTDB): domain Bacteria; phylum Bacteroidota; class Bacteroidia; order Bacteroidales; family Rikenellaceae; genus Alistipes. Next base: position 205,849 of record CALUNL010000003.1, on the reverse strand, counting down.
GCGACACAACGCCCGTGCCGTTGCAGGTCTGGCATGTCGAGTACGACGATGAGTCCTTCGCTCCCGTGCCGCCGCACTTGTCGCACGCTATGTATTTATTGACCTTCAGTTTCTTCGTTGTTCCGTTGGATATCTCCGCGAGTGTCAGCTTGACCTTGACGCGGATATCCGAACCGCGGTTTCCCCTGCGCTGGGTGCCTCCGCGCGAGCCTCCTCCGAATCCACCGAAGTGTCCGCCGAAGATGTCTCCGAACTGCGAGAATATGTCCTCCATCGAGAACCCTCCTCCGCTGAATCCGCCGAATCCGCCTCCAGCTGCGCTGCCGTTCATACCGGCATGTCCGAACTGGTCGTAACGGGCACGCTTTTCAGGGTTCGACAGCACGTCGTATGCCTCGGCAGCCTCCTTGAACTTCTCTTCGGCCTCCTTGTCGCCCGGGTTCTTGTCCGGGTGGTATTTTATGGCCGCCTTTCGGTAGGCCTTCTTTATCTCGTCGGCGTTGGCGTTGCGTTCGACGCCGAGCACCTCGTAGTAATCACGTTTTTCAGCCATAATACATTACTCTCCAACTACAACCTTGGCGAAGCGCAGCACCTTGTCTCCAAGCTTGTATCCGCGCTGCACAACGTCTATGACCTTGCCTTTTTTCTCTTCGCCGGCCGCGAATTTCGCAACCGCCTCGTGGAGGTCAGGGTCGAAATCCTGTCCCACGGCCTCGATCTCGATGACGTTCTTCTGACGCAACGCATCGATGAACTTCTGAGCCACGAGCCGCTCACCCTCGCGAAGCGACTTGATGTCGTCGCTCTTCTCCGAAGCCTCTACTGCACGCAGAACATCGTCCAGTACCGGAAGTATGGATTTCAGTACGTCGCTGCCTCCGCTCTGGACCAAATCCATCTTTTCGCGCAGCGTGCGCTTGCGGAAGTTGTCGAACTCGGCCTGCAGACGCAGGTATTTGTCCTTCCATTCTGCAACCTCGTCCTCGGAGCTTCTCTTCTCGGCGCACTCCTTAGTTTCGTTCTTTTCACCCTCCGTTTTGTCGTCGGGTTCTGCCACCGTGGCAGGCTCCTCTTTATTTTCGTCTGTCACATTGTCACACGCACGTTCGGTCTCGGCCTTGCGGCCGCTCTCCTCCTGTGTCTGTTTGGGCTTCTCAACCTTCTGATTGTAAGAATTTTCCTTTTTCATATCTTGTGCTTATATTTTTCTGTCCGTATGTGTTGCGCAAAAGCCATACCGAATGCCGCGCAAACATTACACCTTTAAAAAAGATTGTCGTACATCGTCTGGCTCTTGTCGTATTTCAGGTCGGCGAGCGACGATGCCTTCACGCCGATGTTGAAACTCCAGCTCTTGTGCGTGCCGAACGGTATCCATACGAATGACATCTGCCAGCAGTGCAGGTCTCGCGTTATGGTGATGGATGTCGTGGTCAGTTTCCGGTTCTGTATGTCGAAACCGCTGGTGAACGATATACCGGTCTTCGGTGTAATGTTGACGCTTCCGTTGAAACCGATTGTCTGCGTCACGTTCTTTTTGTATCCGGTCGTGCCGTTGTTCACGTATTGGATACCGTAGCTTATGACGTAGTTGAAACCGATATTCCACGGTATCGAGAAGTCATAGTATGTGCCTGCCATGTATTGCCGTCGCAACCCGGGGTCCATAAGGCCGTATGGGTCGGAGAACGGATTGAAGTACTCCGGCGGTATCGTGTTGATGTCGTTTATTGCAGATTGCGCCTTGTTCTGTCTCGACTTGAACGTGTAGCCGAAGCTCCATCCCGTGTTCACGATTCGTCCTGGCAGTCCGCGGCGTATCATCAGTTTGTTGTAACGTATGCCTTCTGGCGACACTTCGTACGGATCGAGGGTGGCCGAGAGGTTTATTCCGAAGTTTCCGTAGATGGTCGTACGCAGCGAAATCGGCAGGTTGGAGAGCCTCAGCGAGTCGGCCAGGAAGTTGTACGAACCGCTGATGCTCAACTGGTCGATGAGCTTTATCTTCTTCACTCCGGAGGTGTCGCGCTTGCTGAGCACCTTCATCTCCAGCGTCTGCGAGAGCGAGAAGTTCAGGGATGCCGATTCTCCCGTTCCCGGAACGCCGTATGAGTTGTCCGCATAAGGCGAATATACGGTGTATCCGCCGAGCGAGTCGGCCTGTACGGTCTTGTAGTATCCGTACTTCTGCTTTCCGAAGTTAGGTGCGTAGGAGAATCCTATGCTTGGAGTGAGGGTGTGGCGTACTGCCTGGACCTTGCTGGTCTTCTTCTTGAACTCCCACATTCCGTATACGGTGGTGCTTGCCGAAACAGATGCGTTGTAGTTGTATATACGGTAGAATCCGTATTCCGGGTCGAGCTTGTCGATGGTGTTGGTTTCCGGATTCCATTGCTGCATCTGGCGCTTGAAGTACCAGCGTTCGGTGTAGTTGAACTGCGGCGTGATGTTTATGTACTTGAAGAGCGTGAACTGTGCCGATACCGGCAGCGAGTGCTCGATACCGTTCTTCATGTTCTGGAGCGTCTCCTTCGAAAATATCTTGTTTTCGGTAGTGGTTACGGTGTTTGTGAGTTTTCCGGTGTAGGTGAAGGATATCTTCTCGTACCATCTCTGCTTGCCCACGGCCTCCTTGCGCTTGAACGGGTATACGCGCGATACGTTGAATACCACCGACGGCAGGGTGACCGATATGGCCTGTGTCTGCGAGTTCTGCGATACGGCCATGTTCATCGAGAGCGAGAGCGGCGTTCCGCTCCAGCTCTTGGAGTAGGATATAGACGAGTTGGTCTGCGTCGAGAGAATGTCGTTGAGCGTGGTTGCCGAATATTTGCTGTAGCCGCTCGACGAGAGGTTCACCGATGCGGAGAAGGTCGATCCCGGATTGGCCTTAGGGTCCTGCGAATGGGTCCACGTGAACTTGAAGTTGTTTTGCTTTATGTAGTCCGGTTCGCCCTTGTCGCCGGTCTTTACGCTCGAGAAGTCGAATGCGAAGTTTCCGGAGAACTTGTATCTCTTGTTGTAGCGCGACGACGCGGAGACCTCCCACGAACCGAGCGTATATATGCCGCCCTGTATCGCAAGGTCCATGTGCTGTCCGAGTATGAAATAGTATCCGAGTCCGCGCAGGAAGAAGCCTCGTGCTCCGTCCTCACCGTACGACGGCATGAGAAGACCCGATTTCGGACCGAGGTTTACGGGGAAGAATCCCTCCGGTATGCCGAGGAAATATATCGGAACATCCTCCATGACGAGGTATGCCGGGCCCGTGATGATCTTCTTTCCTGGTATGACCTTTGCCCGCGTCATGGCCAGATAGAAATGCGGGCAGTCGGTATGGTCGCAGGTGGTATACATCACCGACTGCATGTGGGCCGTATTGTCCTCCATCTTCTTGATTCTGCCTCCGACAAGCCATCCGTCACCCTCTTGTGTAGCCACGCCCTTGATGAGCGCCTTCTTCGAGGCGAAGTTGTACGTCACCGTGTCCATCGTGTAGGATGTGTTGTTCTCGTTGAACACTGGGTGAGTGTTTACGGCCTCTCCGTCTACAGAATCGGGCTTTCCGTATGCATATATCTCCTTGGTATTTAGGTCTATGCGCATGAAATCGGCCTGCAGTGACATGTTCTCGTATTTTACATCTCCCTGGTTGTAGATGTATACGAGTTTGTTGCGGACGTCGTAGTGCAGCGAGTCGGTGTTCTTTCCGCTGACTATCTGGTCGAGTCCGCCTCCCTTCTTTTTCCTGTGTCCGACGGTATCGTTGCCTGCAGCCTGCAGCGAATCTGTCCTGTTGGCCAGAGAGTCGGGCAGACCATTAGGAAGTGTGTCTGTCGGCTGGATGTCCGTTTCAGTCCGCCTGCGTGAGCGGCCAGAATCACGCCTGTCAGCTCTTCTGCGGCCCCTGCGCGAAAGTTCCCGGCTGTCTGGCTCCTCTGCCGTCTGTACGTTGTCCGGTTCCGGTGAGTTGTCGCTAGCGTCGACAGGCCTTGTTGCGGTGTTATCGGCTTCCTGCGCTGCACCGGTACCGGCGACAGAGTCTGCTTTTGATGAAGTTGATATGTCGCTTTCCGATTTGCCGCTTGCGATATCCGTGTTTCTTGTCACGACGGCCGCCGGTTTCAGCGTGTCCGTGTCGGGTGCTGCCGCAGGTTCTGCCGTGGCCGGCCTGACTGCAGCTTTATTCGATACCGCAGCCGAATCGGCCTCCGTTTTCGATGTGACGGGACTGTCTGCAAATGCGGCCGGGGCCTGGCGCCCCTCGCGCTTCGCCGGAGCGGCCGTAACCGCACTGTCGGAGCCGGATCTTGCCTCTGCTCTTTTGCGGATGCTGTCGAGCATGGCTGACGTTTCAGGCGACGGTCCGTCGGTCAGCCTTACGGGCGACGCGACACCGAATACCATTTGTACGACCGCAAGTGCAGTCACGGCCGCGAAGATATATTTTAACCTCAAACGTTTCAAAAAATCAATAATTTTTCATAACTTTGCCGACGCGTCGGCAAAAACGCCAAAAACCGCTCTTGCATGCGTGTGAGCGCGTTTTTTCAGCGCGTAAAGATAGTCAAATTTGTTCATATATCAAAACAGCATATCATGCGTAGGAGCGTTTTCATCGCACTGCTTGTTCTGGGACTCGTATTTTCAGTAAACGTCTCCCGCGGCGACAATGTTGCGCACGGTGTCCGGGTAATTGTCATTGATGCGGGCCATGGCGGCTCGAGTTTTCCCGGAGCGCGTTACGGCGGCTATTCTGAAAAGAACATAAATCTCCAGGTGGCGCTCAAGCTCGGCGCCCTTATAGAGAACAATCTTCCCGGGGTGAAGGTGGTTTATACCCGCAGGACCGACAAACAGTTCTCGTCGTCCTTGAGGTCCGATCTCCAGGCGCGCGCCGACATAGCCAATTCGGCCGACGGCGACCTCTTCATATCCATACACTCGAATGCCGCCCGCAATACCTCGGTGCGCGGAGTCGAGACGCTCATAATGGGTGAAAGTTCGATGGAGAAGAGGGTCAATGACGAGGTGCTGTTCGCCAACAACAAGGATGAGTTCTTCGACATGTCCGACCAGAAGGATGCGGCCATCGTAAGGGCATACATAGCGAACCTGCGGTTTACTTACGGCGAGTACAGCGAGGTCATGGCGAACCTCGTGCAGAAGCATTATGCCAAGACCGGACGGGTGAACCGCGGTGTGCGCAAACAGCCGTTGCGAGTGCTTTATGCGACCAATATGCCCGGCATACTTACGGAGATTGGCTTCATGTCCAATGCGCAGGAGCTCAAGTATATAACCTCGCAGAAGGGACAAAACGAAGTCGCCGGAGCCATATTCGGAGCAGTAAAGGACTACGTTGAATACGTCAGAAAATCCATGCTTGTGGAGTCTTCGCAGGCCGGTACCTCTTCTGCGGTTGATGACAAGGCTTCGGATGCTCCGTCGGAGACTGGAGACGAAACATCGGCGTCGGTGTCGGGCGTGAAATATGCGATTCAGATAATGGCGAGCGCGAAGAGGTTGCCTGCCGGACATTCGGAGTTCAGGAGTTACCGCAACAAGGTCACGGAGTATCGGACAGGCGGCAGGTTCCCATATAAATATTGCGTTGGTTCATACGACAGCAAGGCTTCGGCGCAGCAGTCGCTCGAGTCGGTAAGGCGCGAGTTTCCGAGTGCCTTTGTAGTTGCTGTGGAGAACGGTGCGCTGACAACGGCCAAATAAAGGATAGAATATTATGAAAAGAGAGGTTAAGATAGGCATCTACGCTGTGGTTATAATGCTCTGCGCGTGGGCCGGCATAAGATTTTTGAGCGGGGTGGATGTCTTCGGACGCAATGCCACATATTATGCCCGCTACGAGCAGGTGAACGGCGTTCAGAATGCCGCTCCGGTTATGATCAGGGGCGTGAAGGTGGGCAAGGTCTCGGAGATTCGCGTATCTCCTGAGAACCCGACCGACGTGGAGGTCGTAATATCCATGAGCAAGGCTTACCGCATTCCGGAAGATTCGGAGGCGCGTATATTCAGCACCAGCCTTATGGGCAGCAAGGCAATCGAGATTGCGTTAGGAAAGTCTGACAGGATGCTCGAAAACGGAGCTACGATCTCGTCCGGATATACGAAGGACCTGATGTCAGGCGACGGTTCGGAACTTGACGAGCTCAAGGAGAAGATAGTTGCACTGGTGGACAACTTCAACTCGGCATTGAGCGGCCTCTCCATGCTCGTGGACAACAACAACCGGAACATCACGGAGGCCATCGACCATCTGAACTCCATTATGGCCAATCTCGACAATGTCATGGGTTCGGATTCGCAGCAGCTTGCGGATATTGTCGACGGCATCAATTCGTTCACGACAACCTTGCGCGACAACAACGCCCGCATCGACAGCATAATAATGAATGTCAACAATGTCACGGGCGAACTTGCCGACCGCAATGTCTCGGCGTCGCTTGCGCAGGCCGTGGAGCAGTTGAACCGGACCCTGTCGCAGATAAACAGCGGCGAGGGGTCGGTCGGCCGTCTTGTATATGACAAACAGCTGTACGACAATCTTACGGAGGCTTCCGACAACCTTTCGGCGCTTCTGGCCGATCTGAAGGAACACCCGAAGCGTTATGTGCACTTCTCGCTGTTCGGCTCGAAGGACGAGGCGGAGAAGCAGGCCGCGAAGGATGCACGCCGGGCGGCCCGCGAGCAGCGCAGAAGCGGCTCGAAGGCCGATGCTGTCAAGTGATTCCTTGTCGGAGCGGGCAAATCTGCTGAAATATGATTTATCCCGATAATTTCGAAACCAAGACAGGCTTCGACACCGTCCGCAGACAGTGTCTGGAACTCTGTACGATGAACCGTTCGCGGGCCTTGCTCGAATCCGAACGTTTCAGCAGTTCTGCCGTGGAGGTGGTGCGCCGCCAGTCGCTTGCCGACGAGATGCGCATCGTCATAACCATGGAGAGCGGCGCTCCGTCGTGCGAGTTCGCCGACATGGACGACCTTGTGGAGAAGATTCGGGTCGAGGGGATGTTCCTCGACGTTGCGGAGGTAGTGAGGCTGGGCGCCGTGCTTTCGGCAACGGCGGAGATGGTGGAGTTCGTCCGCAAACGCGGAGAGGAGGCATACCCGTTCCTTTCGGAGCTCGGACGCGGCATCGAGCCGTTGACACACATCTGCAAAGAGATTTCGAGGCTGATTGACGATTCGGGTGAGGTGCGTGATACGGCCTCGCCGGAGCTCGCGGCCATAAGGCGTGAGATACGTTCGCGCGAGGGTCAGATCTCCAAGCGTCTGCAATCGGTGCTGCAGTCGGCCAAGGGGGCCGGGATAGTCGATGCGGATGCGGCCATATCCATACGCGACGGCCGTGCGGTGATTCCGGTTGCGGCCGCTAACAAACGCAAGCTCAAGGGATTCATACACGACGAGTCGGCTACCGGAAAGACCTTCTATGTCGAGCCGGTCGAGGTCGTCGAACTCAATAACGAACTGCGTGAGCTCGAATATGCCGAGCGCCGGGAGATAGTCCGCATACTTACGGCCTTCACCGATTTCGTCCGACAGGACGCGGATGCGGTCTCGGCTGCCGGAGAGTATGCCGCGCAGGTCGACATGATTCGGGCCAAGGCCCGCTGGGCTGCGGCAAACGGCGCTGTCAAGCCGATTCTTTCGGAGGGTTCCGAGCTGCGGCTCGCCAAAGCGCGCAACCCGCTGCTGGCGCAGGCGCTGTCCCGTACGGGCAGGGAGCTTGTGGCGCTCGACATGACGCTCGATGCGGAGAACCGCATCCTCGTGATTTCGGGACCTAATGCCGGCGGAAAGTCGGTGTGCCTGAAGACAGTGGGACTGATGCAGTACATGTTCCAGTGCGGATTTCCGGTTCCCGTTTCCGAGAACAGCGAGTTCCCGCTGTTCCGCAACATGTATATAGACATAGGCGACGAACAGTCCATCGACGATGACCTTTCGACCTACTCGTCACACCTTCTCAACATGAAGGCGATGCTTGCAGGCGCCGATTCGTCGACGATGGTGCTTATCGACGAGTTCGGCTCCGGAACGGAACCCGTGATGGGTGCCGCCATCGCGGAGTCCATTCTCGAACGGCTGGTGGAGAGCGGGTGCTACGGTGTCGTTACGACGCACTATTCCAACATAAAGTACTTCGCATCCAACACTGACGGCGTGTTCAACGGCGCGATGATGTTCGACGTGCAGAACATCCGTCCCCTGTTCCGTCTGGAGACGGGCAAGCCGGGAAGTTCGTTTGCGATAGAGATAGCCCGCAAGATAGGGCTCCCGGAGAGCATCATAGCCTCGGCACGCGAGAAGGCGGGGTCGGAGCATGTGGATATGGAGAAGCAGTTGCGCGAGATTGCGCGCGACAAGCGCTACTGGGAGCAGAAGCGTGACCGCATACGTATCACCGACCGCAAGGTTGAGGAGCTGGAGCGTACGTACAAGGAGCGCCTTGAGAAGATCCGCGAGGAGCGTAATGCCATAATAGGCAAGGCCCGCGAGCAGGCGAAGGAGCTTGTCGACGAGGCAAACAGGCGTATCGAGGCCACCATCAGGAGCATCCGCGAGGCGCAGGCCGAAAAGGAAACTACAAGAAGCGTGCGGCGTGAGTTCGAGAAGTTCCGCGACAACATGGAGGCGGACGACTCGCAGGCGAAGGAGCTGGAGGAGCGCATTGGCCGCGAGATGGCGCGTCTGGAGCGGCGGCAGCAGCGCAGGGAGGAGCGTCGCAATGCGGCGGCATCGGCTCCGGCGGCCGATATTGCCGGGCCTCCTGCACCGAAGCCGCTCCCGTTGGTCGAGGGTGCCAAGGTGAGGCTTGCCGGCACGGAAGGTGTCGGCGTGGTCCAGTCCCTGCGCGGAAACAAGGCGAAGGTAGCCATCGGGCAGATGCTCACCACGGTGGACATATCCCGTCTGGAGGTCATTTCTTCGGCGGAGTACAAGTCGGTGGTGCGGCCGCAGACGCCGCGTACGGTCATCTCGTCGGACATATCGCAGCGCAGGCTCAATTTCCACACCTCGATAGACATACGCGGTGAGAGGGTAGTCGATGCCCTGGAGCGGGTGCGCGACCTGGTCGACGATGCGCTGATGCTGGGCGTCGGCAGCGTAACCATACTCCACGGCAAGGGCACCGGAGCCCTGAAGGAGGAGGTGCGCAAGTACCTGCGGTCCGTCCCGGAGGTCGAGAGCGCCGTTGACGACCACCCTGACAGGGGCGGTTCCGGAATAACTGTTGTAACGTTCAAGATTTGAGATAGAAGATGAAGTATTTGTTGTCGGAGATTGCTGCGATATGCGGCGGCAGGCTGTATGGCCGAGACATGACGGTGGAGACCGTCTCCACCGACAGCCGTACGTATGCCGCTGATGCGGGAATTCTGTTCGTTGCCATAAACGGCGTGAACCACGACGCTCACGACCATATCGGGGAGATGTACGGACGCGGGGTGCGGGCCTTCATGGTGGAGCGCCATTGCGATTTGTCCGACGACTGCGGAGCCGTCGAGGTGGTTGATTCCGTAGCCGCGATTCAGATGCTTGCGGCGCACCGCCGCAGCCTTTACCGTGGCACGGTGGTCGCGGTAAGCGGTTCCAACGGGAAGACGGTTGTCAAGGAGTGGATTGCGCAGAGCGTGCCTTCGGATGTGCGCCTGTTCCGCTCGCCGCGCAGTTACAATTCCCAGACGGGGGTGGCTCTGTCGCTGCTTATGATGGACGACGATACGGATGTGGCCGTCATCGAGGCCGGCATATCGAAACCTGGGGAGATGGAGCGACTGGAGCGTATGATCCGCCCGGATGTTGTCGTCTACACCTTTGTCGGGGATGCCCATCAGGAGAACTTCCGCTCGATGGAGGAGAAGATAGAGGAGAAACTATCGCTTGCGAAGTCGGCTCGTGCAATAGTCTACCATTCGGCATATGCAGATGTGGCCGCGGCCATTTGCCGGAGGTATAGTGACCGTCGGCTTTTCGATGCGGCCGATGTCGGGGTCCCGCAAATGCCTGATGCCGCATCGACAAGAAATGCGCAGGAGGCAGTGGCGCTATGGAAGACGCTCGGATACGAACCCGGAAATAGGGATTTCCAGCCGGTAGAGATGCGCCTCGAACTCAAGCAGGGCATCGACGGCTCCGTCATAATCGACGATTCGTACAATTCCGACATAAATTCGCTGGGCATGGCTCTCGACTACCTCCGTTCGGTGGCCGGCGGCCGCAGGACGGTGCTGGTGCTTTCGGACATACTCCAGAGCGGCCTCGATGACGGCGAACTCTATTCGCGCGTGGCTGCAATGGTCGCCGATGCCGGAGTCGGCTCTTTTGTCGGCGTAGGCGAGAGGATTTCCCGCCACAGGGAGGCGTTCGCCGCAGGCAGCCGTTTCTATTCGACCACGGAGGAGCTTCTGTCGCATATCGGCGATTTGGACATATCGGGTGCTGCTGTGCTCATAAAGGGCAATCGTGCGAGCGCCGTGGAGCGTGTCTCGCACCGCCTCGAACTGAAGAGCCACACTACGGTGCTGGAGGTGAATCTCCAGGCCATGATGCGCAACATAAACTATTTCCGCGCACATCTGCGTCCGGGTGTCGGACTCGTTGCCATGGTGAAGGCATCGAGTTACGGCGCGGGCGATGCCGAGGTTGCGCAGATGCTGCAGAAACAGGGTATGAAGTATCTTGCCGTAGCATTTGCCGACGAAGGCGTGGTGTTGCGTGAAAGCGGTATTACGATGCCGATTCTGGTCCTCAATGCCGATGACGCGAGCTTCGACGCTATGGTTGCATCATCGCTCGAGCCGGAGATATACAGCATGCGTTCATTCGATGCCTTTGTCCGTGCCGTGAGGAGCCGTGGCTTGAGCCGATACCCGATACACCTGAAGATGGACACGGGAATGCACCGCCTCGGATTCTCGGAGGGTGAGATCCCGGCACTTCTCGAACGCCTGAACGGATGCGGAGATACGGTCCGTGCGGCATCGGTATTCACCCATCTGTGCGTGGCCGACGACCCGTCGCAGGACGATTTCACTGGGGAGCAGCTCCGTCGTTTCGAGCGTATGAGCGGGGCTCTGGTCTCTTCGCTGCCGTATCCTGTGCTGCGCCATGCGGCCGCTTCGGCAGCCATGGTGCGCTTCCCGGAGGCGCAATACGACATGTGCCGCCTCGGACTGGGCCTGTACGGCTTCGGATACTGCCACAATGACTCCCTTGAGGCCGTCTCCACATTGCGCACGCGAATCGTTCAGATTCACCGGGTTTCCCGCGGTGAGAGCGTCGGTTACGGACGTGCCCAGTATATGGAGCGCGACAGCCTCATAGCCACGATTCCGGTGGGGTATGCCGACGGCCTCGACCGTCATCTCGGATGCGGGGGATGGTCGATGCTCGTACACGGCCGCCAGGCACCGACGGTAGGCCGCATATGCATGGACAGCTGCATGATAGACGTCACGGACATCGACGGTGTGACCGAGGGCGACGAGGTTACGATATTCTCGCCGCAGCGTGGCAATACGGCCGAGGATATGGCCGCCATACTCGGCACCATCCCTTACGAGGTTCTCACTTCGGTTTCGCGGCGTGTGAAACATATATACGTAAACGACTGATTATGGCACTCGGAACGCTCTATCTGATACCATGTCCCATTTCGGATGCGACTCCGGCCGATGCCGTGCTTCCTGCCGGCAACAGGGCGGCGGTAGACTCGCTCGACTACTTCATCGTGGAGGACGAGCGTTCGGCACGTAGGTTCCTGTCAAGGTACGGGGTTTCGAAACCCATTGATTCGATGACGTTCGTCCGTCTTGACGAGCATACGCAGCCGGGAGCGGAGGTGGAACGCATGGTCGAGCCTCTGCTGCACGGACGCAGCGCGGGTGTGATATCCGAGGCCGGATGTCCTGCCGTGGCCGACCCGGGACAGCTTGTCGTCGAGGCGTGCCACCGTCACGGCATACGGGTCGTTCCTCTCGTGGGCCCGTCGTCAATCCTGATGGCGGTAATGGCTTCGGGTCTCGGCGGGCAGACATTCGCCTTCAATGGGTATGTGCCCGTACGCGAACCGGACCGCTCGCGCACGCTCAAGCGTCTCGAGTCGAGGGCGCTTGCGGAGCGTCAGCCGCAGGCCGTCATAGAGGCGCCGTACCGTAACGTAAAGTTCATGGAGCAGATTCTCAAGACCTGCGCTCCGACAACGAGGCTGTGTGTCGCAACGGATGTGACATCCCCTAACGAGTACATACGGACCGCATCGGTGGGGGAGTGGAGGAAAGCAGGTATTCCCGATATAAACAAACGCCCGACGATATTCATCATAGGCAGATGATGCGTGGTGAAAGCCGGATAACATAAGCGAAGCGTCTGAACCGGTCGGGTCCAGACGCTTCGCTCTTTATCTCAGTCATACTCCTTTATTCGTAGTCGTACACCAGCTCGAAATCGTCTATCCACATTATGGAATCGGAGCTGCCGACGAAGTAGTCGCCATAGCGCGAACTCGTGCAGACGATGATTATGTGTGTAGGCGTGCGGTCGAACGAACGGTATTCGAGCGGTATGGAAAACTCTGTCCAGTCGCACGATGCGTCGTATCGGATTTCGCCGTATGCGATAATGCCCTCGTTGTTCGGAGTGAAGAATGTCGACTCGTCGCGCGTGTCCACCAGATACGGGCACTCTGCGGTTCCTCCGTACACGGTATAGTCCCAGTCGCCGAGTGCAACGTATATTATTCCCGAATCGGGTTCGCCCTCGCCCGGAGTCTTGCCGTTGGTGCCTCCCGCAGGGACACAGTTGATGGTTCCCTGCTGGTACTTCACCCATCCCTTGAACGCTGTCGGACGCTGCGTGTACGGGCGTCCGAATCTTACGAGTCCGTTTGTACCCTTTATTTCACCGAACTCTCCGGCGAAGCAGTTTCCAGCGGCGAATTTGCCTATTCCCATTATGCTTGCCTTCTGCGACCACAACTGTGCGCATCGTCCGGAGGCTCCCGGATGCAGCGTTCCGCTGAAAGGCGTTGTCAGGTTTATTCCGGCCGCCTTCGACGCAGGGTTTCCGGTTCCCCACCAGGCTTCATCGGCCGATGCATAAGGGTAGTATACGTCGTTTGTAATGGTCCAGTCCTCGAAGCTCGAGTTCGGCAGCATGAACAGCTCACCCGTGGTCACGGAGCGGGCTTCCGACTCCTTGGTGCCGTCATCCGATACGGCATATGCAATCACCTCATATTCCGTTTCCGGATCGAGATGCCGCAATGTCGCCTCGATTATGCCTCCCGTCGACGTGTACCATCCGGCTTCGGCCTCCATCCAGTCGCTCTCGCCCTTTTTGCGGTAGCGGAATCCCGTCTCAGCTCCGTCGACACCTATCGCACGCAGCCATATCACCTTTGATCCGGCCACTGCCCGTGTCAGGTCGACCTCAATCTCCTTCGGCTCCACCGTAAGCCGCCATATCTCCCTGCGGCCGAAACTCTCGACGGTGGCCGTGAGCGTATGTTCGGTATTGTCGAAGTTGCGGAATTCCGAAGCATTGGGATACGAATATTCCGGAGCCGGACCGAACCGCAGGTTGGTTACGGTTACCGTATCCAGACCGTAATCCGAGCGCCGGTAGACTTTTGCGGTGTTGCGCTTGACATCCCATTCGGTGTTGCCGATCTGTCCTATGACGGTGAATTGCCTGTCTATGGTCTGTGTGGCCGTAATCTTCCACTCGTACTCCTGGTACATCGACAGAGTGACGTATATAGGATATCTCATGTCGTGGCGGCCGACCAGGTTGTCGGATATCAGAGCACCTTCCGTGTATGTGATTCCGGTTATCTCCACATTGCGTATATCCGTGTTCTCAGCCAGCGGAATATTCACTGTACGGTTCAGCCGGTCGATGACACACTCTCCGGAGGTGCCGTTTGCCGACAGGGAGGTTATGTCGAGCTCAACGACCGGATACGGAATGTCGTTCTCGATGCATGAGAACATCGTGAATGCCGAAACCAGTATTATCGCTAATTTTTTCATCGCTTTATTTCAGTGCCGCATCCTTTTTCTTGTTCCACAGGTGTATCGTCACACCGACGTTTATGTCGGCAAGGTTCAGTCGGAAACGCATCTTCGAATAGTTGCGTTTGCCGGAGAGGTTGTTGTTTTCGTCATACTGGCGGGTGTGTACGAATCTCAAACCTCCGAGTCCGAACGATATCGAGCCGCAGACATTCGGGAAGATATATACGGCTACTCCCGGATTGAACGAGAAATCGCATTTGTATATATCCGAGACGCTCGACTCCCAGGTCTCTCCCGATTTGTAACCGAACTCCGTGCGGCCGACGGAACCCGAAAGCTCAAGTTCCCCGAAAACACCGAACCTTCCGCGCGGATCGAGAGCCATGTACATGCGGTGGTATACGCCGACAGTGTACGTGTTGCCCATATATCGCATGTTGCCTATAGAGACGGCTATGTCGTTGGTCTCTCCGAGGTCGAGAGTCAGATTGCCGAGATCTCCGAACATATGCGAATATCCGAGTCTGACACCGACGCACAAGTTGTCCCGATAGCAGTATCCAGCATGCGGCTTTACCGAAACTATCGAACCCTTCAGGTTGATTTTGTCGAGTATAAGGGCCAGATCGCTGTCCTCGCTCGAAATCGTTCCGTATGATGCCGTTATTCCCAATATCGTTTCGCCCTTGTAGACGAACTTGTTCTTGTTTATCTCCCGGTCGATGCGGTTTCGTTTGAACGTAACCCGCTTGCGCTTTATTGCGGAGGAGTCGTTCTGCAGCACCACAGGAGACATTGTTTCAGTCGTTGCGGCCGTCTCTGCAACAAAGCCCTCCGTCGCATCCTGTGCGAAGGCCGACGAGACCATGACCAGACCCGCCAGCAAAACCGTTATTGCCTTTTTCGTATTCGTCATCTTCGTCACAGATAAAATGCTACGCCCAGTCCGACAGAGAACAGGTTGATGCTGAAATTCATCAGACTGGTACTTGTCTCACCCGACGATACCTGATTGTGTACCTGACGGTTGCTTGAGTAGTTGATACCGAGTACGCCGACATTGACCTCCACGGCCATATTGTTGGTCAGGAATGCCACGATTCCCGGGTTTACGCCGAGTGACATGT
This sequence comes from uncultured Alistipes sp., assembly GCA_944322005.1. Taxonomy (GTDB): domain Bacteria; phylum Bacteroidota; class Bacteroidia; order Bacteroidales; family Rikenellaceae; genus Alistipes. The sequence continues at coordinate 190,671 of CALUNL010000003.1, read as the reverse complement.
TGAACCCGCGTGAATATGTTCCCTTGATCGGAGCGCCTTCGGCATATTTGGACTGCGAGCCTCCCATGGCCAACTGGAATTCGCTGAAAAGAGCGAACCTCTTGTTGTGCCTTCCGAGAGGTATGTACTGGCGCCATATGGCGACTATGTCGTACGAATGTTTGAGGGCATAGTAATAGTCCACACCAAAATTGAGCGCTCCGTCACCTTCGCCGAGATTTACGTTGGCGTTGTCTATCTCCATGAAGGTGCGCGAATAAGCGAACTTCACTCCTATTATCGAGTTCGGCAGTATCGAGTATCCGATGAGCGGGCTGATCTTGAACGTATAGCCGTCGGAGTTTATGTTCTCCACCACAAGCAGTTTGTAGCTGTCGTTCGAGTGGGTCGAGTAGGAGAGTGTTCCTCCGAATACCCATTGACCTGCGGGAACGATATGCGTTTTCAGGTTCGATATGCCTCTGCGTTTGCGCATCTCATTCCGGCTCATGCTCATCGAATCGATGCTCTGCCTGACTATCGCAGGCGAAGCGATCACCTCCTGTTCGGTCCTGTTTTCCTGCGCGGACGTGCACAATGCGGCGATTGTGAGCGAAGCCGTAAGTATGATTCTTCTGAAGTACATTGTCAGTATGTAAGTTCTACATCATCAACATACATCCACGAATCGGTGCTTCCGGTGAAGTAGTCTCCGTAGCCGCTGCAAGTGAATGTAACAACCAGATAATTAGGCTTGGTCTCGTTGTCCTTGTATGTAAGCGTCAGCGTCTTTTCCGTCCAGTCCGGTACCGACTCCGTGCTTTCAAGCACTGCGTATGCAATGACGCCTTCGGCATTGACAGGATCGAAGAAGGTCCCGCTGTTGGAGGTGTCGACACGATGCGGAGCACTCCAGTTGCACAGGCATACGAATATCTTCGTCATGTCGTTGCCGCTGGCAGAGATGTTTCCGGTCTTGTTTATGACACCGCAGTTGCTCTTGTACCAGAACTTGAGCCCGGTCGGTCTTGCCGTGAACTCGAACGGACGTCCGAAGTCCACCAGACCGTTTGTACCCTGCGTTCCTGCAAATTCTCCGACGAATATGTTTCCGGCAGCGAATTTTCCGATTCCCACCATGGACGGGAAGTTGGATTTCATGTATGCGCTGCTGCTTCCGCTCGATCCCGGACGTACGTCGCTCGACGATATGGTCAGGTTGTAGTCGGCTCCCAGCGTTGTGGCTCCCGGATTACCTGTTCCCCAGAATGCCTCTGCAAAGCTCGAGAACGGATACCATGCGGCTCCGGACTGCATCCAGTTCTCGAATCCGGCACCCGGAATCTGTGCGCCTTCAGCTGTCTTTATGGATTTGGACCGTCCCGTCTGTACCGAACCGATGAACAGGGCGTATTCGTATGTCCTGCCTGCACTTATGCCGGAAACCTCGGCCGAATAGGTGTTCTCCGCAATAGGCGATGCTTCGGTCATAGTCCATTCGCCATCTGCTTCGCGGTAGCCTATCTCGACCTTCTCGGCCGGCGAGCCGAATACGGTAGCCGTGAATGTTCCCGCGTTGTTCCACAGGTCACAGTCGTCTGCGGATGCCGGCATTGCGCCCTGCACGCCGTATGTGACGGCTGCATAGCCGTTTCCACCGTTGGCATCGCTTATGTTGAATACGAGGTCATGGCTTCCTCCGCTGAGTGAGTTGAAATACTCTGCCGTAAGCGTTACACGATACTCCTTGCCCGAGACCTCCGTTACGTTTATGCCCGGATGGTTGTCGGAAAGCAGATCCCATACCGCATTTTCGTCCGTAAGGCTCAATTTAGATATGATGTCCAGTGCGGTGATTACGTATGTGCGCTCCCCGTCGACGTAGTTGTGGCTCTCCTTCATGTCGAAGCCGTCTCCCTTGACGACCGGATCCGGACTGAACGATATTATGTCGTCGCGGTGGTCAACCGAGGTGTCTACGGTTGCCGAGATGGCGAGGCTGCCGCCGGCATCCTTCGAGTATGTGAACTTGAGCGTGTATAGCGTCATCGGCTTGACATCCTCGATTTTTCCCTCAAGCGATACGGGACTCTGTTCGGAATTCGTTGCTTCGAAGTTCCAGCATATGGTCGTATGTCCTTCCGGCATCATGAAATAACCGGTCTTCGGAGAGTCGTATTCGAGTGCCGATACGGTGCCTGATTCCGCTGCCTGCAGGTCCGGTTCGTCGGCCACATAGACCAAGGCCCTGTATCCGGTCAGTTTCTCCTCGACCGTGGAGTCGAACTCGACTGCCACCGGGATGTTCTGCATCGTGCATTCGAGATCTATTTCCGCGATCTTTTGAGGTATGATCTGGAAGTCCTCCTCTCCGACATAATATTTCTGGTCGAAAGAGGCGTCGACACTTTCGCCTACCTGCACGTTCACGCAGTAGTCGCCTTCGAGGAGCCATATGTATTGCGGGACCTCGGCCTGTGACGTGTACTTGCGAACCAGTCCCTTGTCGCGTGTTCCGTCACCGTTGTTCGAATATTTGTATATGCGCATTGTGAACGGTTCCGTTCCGGCGTCTCCGGCCGAACCTTCCGAACGTATGTTCATGCTCATGGCAAGCACGCCTTCTCCCTCTCCCATGGCAGGGAGCTGCTCTTCCTCCGTCTTGGTGCAGGATACGGCTGCGAGCAGGCAGAATGCGCAGGTGATGTATAGCCTTATAGTTCTGTTAATCATGTCTTGTCAATTTTTTACTCCGTACGAAGCATGAGTGTCTTTTCGATTGTAACGCCGTCGTTGTCCACAATGGTCATCACGAAGTTGTGGTCTCCGGCTCCGGTTATGCTCAACAGCGGCAGGAATCCGGTAATGGAGAAACCTACGTTCGTCTGGTTGAGCACCTTGTCGCCGGTAGGGAATCCGAATCCGTCGAGGGCGGTCTGTATGCCGCTCGTATTCGTATTGTCCGGATTCTCGGAATCCTTCGAGTTCTCCGGGTTCACGAGGTCAAGCTGGTCGCACAGACCTACTCCGCGCAGTTCTGAAGGGGTAAGCGTGTCGGATATGATGGTTACGACGAACGACTTGATTCCCGCAGGCACATTGGCCACTATGTCCACCGTCATCCCGTCTGTTACCGTGTAACGCTGGTCGATGTCGTATCCGGTCCAGACTATCGACGGACCGCCGCTCTGTTCCGAAGGGATGGTTATTGACAGAGTCTTCTCCGTCGTACCGCCCTTTGCATCGACTGCGGTGATTTTGAAGTCGTGTGTGCCTCCAAACTCGCGCAGCTGCTTCATCTGCGGTGTGAGGTCGTACGAAACATTGGTCTGTCCGGTCACGTTCTCGTTTACGGCGTATCCCATAAGCCGCAGGGTGCTGGTCGCATCTCCGGCATTGCACATGTCGATGGATGTCGGTATGTTGAACGACGAGAGTGACGAGATGAATGCCGTGCTTGTCGACGTGATGTCGACCTTGAGGGCTGATATGGTATTCTCGGCCTCGATGTCGATATAGAAGTTTACAAGACAGTTGCCGCGGTCATCGAACTTGTCGGCACCCAGGGTCACAGGCGTGTCTATGTCGTTGTCTACCCATGTTATGACAGGCTTGTTCTCGTTCTCGTCGATGATCTCCTCAGTGAGCGACGTCGAGAAGTCGCAGACGATCTCTTCGTCGGCAACCCATCCGTCTATAGAGACGTCGATGCCGATGCTGCCCTTGTCGGAGTACTCGATTATGAGGGTTATGTCGCTGTACTGTCCCGGCTTTACATCCTTGATCGTTGCGTTCATTTCGAACTGGCTCGGGGTATCCTTTCCCTCCGGAGTGTAGGACCCCTTGACGAGAACGGCAATGTCATTTGTCGGTTCCGGCGCGAGGAAATATGCGGAGCGCGACTCCGTGAGCGGGAATACCATCGAATTTTCGCCCACGGTGATGGTTGTCGTGGTGTCTTCGCTCAAGGCGGCGAGCAGGTCGGCCGAGTACGATACGGAGACCTGTATGTTCTGCAGCGTGCAGACAAGGTCGCTCAGCTGCGTAGTGGTGTCGCGAAGTATCGTGAACGGTTCGGTAACTCCGTATATCGGGCTTTCCCACTCCACGCCCGGAATCTCGCCGGACATGATTCTGAAGAGGTAATTTCCCTTGTCGAGCTCGATGCTTTCGCTCGGACGCTCTCCGTACTTGAACGTCATTATCGTCTGCGAGCCGGTTGCGTCGAGTATGTAGCAGTCGAAATCGTTTATATCCACTTCGGCCCTTGTCGTTGCGGACATTCTCGACATAAATGCCTCTCCGTCATCCGATACGCCGCCGTTTACCGGCTGATGGTCGGTGACGCACTCTACGCTGAGCTGCGACAGCGAGAGATAGCCTTTTGCCCCGTTGGTATTCAACGGGTTGTCTATCTTGAGATCCTCGTTCATGCACCCAGCCAACAGTAATGTTGCCGATACGGCGAATGTTGCCGCGATTCTGGAAATATTCATATCTGTTGTTTGTTGTTTTCGTTAGTTTCAGGCGTTTTCGTTTGTCTCTATCGGAATGACTATCGAATCGATCGTCTCGTCATTCAGTGTTATGTTCACCGTCACGCTGCCGGCATTCTGCAGGTCGTATTTCACGATGTAGCGCGTTTGCGGCTCGACGTCGATGTGTACCGTGTCGAGCTTGGTCTTCTTGCCGGTTGCCGCATCCGCCTGACGTACACATTCGCAGTCGATTGCAATGCCCGACTGCGGCGCTGCCACATGCAGATGCTCGGCCGGATTTTCGTCGATGCTGAAGGTGTTGGATGCCGTCGTGAGCGTGAACTCGTGCTCCACGAAGTAGCTCTTGAAGTTGTCGGTCATCGCCACCTCTACTATCGCGTTTGCGAGCTTGGCCGTGAGGGTCACGTCCACCGTGCGGTTCCTGTCCGGTACCTCCACGCTCTCCGAGGCGCTGAAACACGGTTTCGACAGCCCCTCCTCGCTCGGGTCGCCATACTGGATGCTTACCTGATATGTGCCTGTGGTGAGACGTTCGTCGGATGAGTACTCCTCGACGCTGCTCCACGTACGGTCATAGTCCGGACCTGTTATATGGAGGGAAAAGTCGGCGATTGGCGGAACATCTATCGTCATGCCGGCTCCAGTCTGGCCCTCTGACGTGGTCAGTACCACATTCGATGAGGAGAGATTGAGCCTCAGCCCGCCTTCGGACGATCCTGCCGTATATCCTTCACCCTTCTGGCAGGATACTGTCAGAAGCGCTGCTGTGACGGCCGTTATGAAGATTCGTTTCATATAATTACGGTATGTTGTTTTTTTTCGTCAGTTCGATGCTATCGATATGCGGATGTTGTCTATGTATATGAAGTAGCAGCAGTTGGCCGCTATGTGCCTTGTGTCGCGCGTCGTTGCCGGGAACCATGCTATGCGTGACGAAGGTCCGCAGCCTGTTGCGGTGAAACTGTATGTCGGGAACGTCGCGTCATAGCTGTCGTTGCCGTATGCATTGGCAAAGTAGTCGGACGTGAACATGGTCGTACATTGTCCGGAGATGTTGCCCTGTGTCGTTCCGCTTATGGCGGAGCCCTGGTCCGATGTATGGGTTCCGGCCACGCAGTATGTCACCTTTCCGCTCACGTCATCGGTATTGTAGCCCGCAGGTACGTAGCATCCGGCATCGAACTCCACCTTCAGGTTGACCGATGCACCCTCCTTGAGAGCCGAGAGTGCCGGCGTGTCGAGACGGCCGCTGTAGCGCTCCACAACCCATGCTCCAGACTGGTAGCGTACGTTTATGCGCACGCATTTTCCGGCGCGGCCTCCTGCGCGTGAGACATTCCATCCAGCCGTCGGCATGTTGCCGTCGAGCAGATATCCGCTTGTGGAGGTGTCGCTGCTCGTGCCGGCCGAATATGAGTCGTTGTATGCAAAGTCGGACTGCAGTCCGGAGAAATCCTCGAAGAGGAGGTAAGGAACTGTCAGCGGGTCGACCACGTTGTCTATGTAAGGCGTGAGTTCCGGCATCGTGAATGTCTGAGACACTATCGCGTGTTCGGACTCGAATACGGCCGTGAAGGTTTTGCCGGAGAGCTGCGAGCCGTCGAACGTGCCTTCGTAGGCTATGCTGTAACGGTTGTCGGCGTTATATGTGAAATCCTTGAGCGTGCCGCCCGATTCGTTGCGGATCGAGATGTTCTTGACCTGTTCGCCGAGAAGGTTCTCTCCGATCGAGAACGATACGTATGTTATCCGGTAGAGCTCCGGAACGAGTATCGAAAGCGGGGTGATGTGGGACTCCTGCGCCACCTTGGAGAGGTTGACCGTTACGGGCATCGCACGGTACTCGCCCGAGAACGCCGTATATGTCATCTCGCCCGATATGTCGGTCGGGAATATCATTCCCCATGCGGTGTCGCCCTCGTCGATTCCCTCCGGGATGTCGAGGACGAGTTTGTTGGAGCCGTTTTTGAGCACTGCCGGTGCGTCCGGGTCGGTTATGTCCACCTCCACGTCGCCCGTTATGGCCGTCGGGAATGTGAACTCTATGCGTGTCACGGGCATCCCGAGCAGGTTCCTGCCCTCCGGAATAGTCACCTTGAGCGCATGCATCTTGTGGCTGAAACGGAGGTCTATTTCATTGACCGCATCCTCCGAGAGGGCTTCGCCCTGTGCCGGTGCGGCCACCATTATGTCGTAGTCGCCGTTGAACTCGCCCGACTTCTGTGTCGACGGGAGCGAGTATGTGGCCGTGGTTCCCGAAACCGATGCCGGAACGGGATATGTTGCGTAATAGGTGTAGCTGCCCTCGGCCATCGGGGTTATCGTGGCGGAGAATATCGCCGACGAGAGTACGTCGTCGTAATGCCACATCGTGAAGACGTCGCCGTTGAGCGCGAACGAGCCTTCGGCGTTTTCGGCCCATACGGAGAGTTTGTCGCCGCCCTTCCATGTGGCCGACATTCCGTCGCCGGCAATGGATGTACGGGTCTTTATGGCGAGCGGCTGTCCAAGCAGGACATCTATTTTGTCCGATTCAGGCGCAGCCGACGAGGGCTCCTGCGTGGAGCACGATACGGCCGACGCCATGCACAGTATGAAGCTTAAAACACGGAACAGTTTCATTGTCATATCGCTGCAATATGTGGTGCAAAAATACCAACTGCTACCATATATATAAAATATTTTCAACGAACCAGCGGTTTTCAATCATGAAAAAGTCGTATACCCTGTCCGATATTGCTAAAATATTTGTCGGAAATATTTTGAAAAACGAGAAAATTTCATTATATTCGCCATAGTTGGAAAATATACGGAAAGGGGGCTCTTATGAACAGATTGTTTACGGCTGTCGCCTTGTTGTCGGCAATGGTGCTTGTCTCATGCGAAAGGCCCGTAAAGTTCAATGCACCGGGATATGTCTCGGAGTATTGTTTCGCGTCGGTAAAGGCCCAGACGGTTGAGGTCGCACCGGAGGGTGCGGCCGACGGTCGCATCTACATACGGCTGCCGTTTGCTGCCGACCGCTCCGTAAAGATAATCGACTACTGCAACTACGGAGAGGCATCGGAGTATTACGAACTCTGCTGCCGGTTCGGCGACCTCGAATATGACCAGCGTGTCTCATGGACGACCAACTCTTATTTCCATCCGGGCAACGGTGTGTCGGTGGTGGGCGACATACTCTCCTCCATCTCCATCGAAAGCGATACAGCCTGGGACGAGGAGCATCCGGCAGGCGCACCGCTCGACGACCTGTTCTCCGTCCGGTTCGCGACGGTTTACCCCTATATCTACGGCGGCTACAAGGGGGATGTGATTACCTGCGTGGACAAGCCTGTAGGGGAGGTTACGGCCGAGGATATGACGCTGGTGCGTAATTTCCGTGCCTGCCGTCCGTCGCTACGGGAGTCGGAGCTGTGCGGCGACATGACCCCGGGCTTCATGGAGCTCTACACCGATGCGATGCCGCAGTCCGCGGTCCGGAAACTTGCGGTGACCATTACCACCAGCGAAGGCCGCAGGGTGGTCTACGATGTTACGTTGAACCTTTAGTCCCGTCTTGATTCGGGACGGAAGTCTGCCGTTTGCCATGCCGGCCGGGGTTTGCGATTCCCGGCTCCCGGCGGCGGATTAAGAGAAAAAAGCCTATGAAGAGGATTTTAAGTTTGTCATATGCGGCGGCTGTTGCGGCCATGCCGCTCCTGATGTTCACATCCTGCTATGAAAAACAGATAAAAGATGTGGAACAGACTGCTGATTTCCACGTACCCGGATATGTCTCCGAGTACGGTTTCCTCTCCGAGCAGAGAGAGATATTGAGATTCTATTCCGAGGATTTGGCGGACGGGACTTTGTCGATAATGCTTCCGCTGCGCATTGAACGTACGGTCGATGTGACCGACTTCCTCCGGTCGGGGGATGACTCCGAATATCTTGCATTGTGCCGACAGTTCAACGACACGTCATACGACCAGCATGTTGTCATTTGGGAGACCGGAGAGGTAATGTGCAACCGTGTGTCGGTATTGGGCGAGGTCATAACCGGCATCGACATAGTCAGCGACGAGGCATGGAACGTCCGTTATCCGGCAGGGTCATCGCTTAACGCCATTTTCTCCGTGAGGTTCGCCTCGGTCTACCCGTACGTCCAGGGCGGATATGCGGACTATCCGCTTACGATGCACGACAAGCCGGTGTCGGAGACCGATACGGCGGACATGTCGATGGTCGTGTTCTCGTTCAGCCGCTACAACAGCCTGTTCGACTGGCCTGACGACGACAGCGGTTTCATGGGCCTTTATACGGATGTGATGCCGAGCGTGGCCACTGCACAGACGCTGACAATAACGCTCACGACGGACAGCGGCAAGAAGATAGAGTATCTTGTCGACGTGATTCTGGATGATTAGGGCAATGCGGCTGCGGACCGACATATCCATCCGTATCTGCATGGAGTATTGATTATTAACTGATGATATTATGAAAAGATTTACGGTTGTTGCTGCCGTGCTTGTCTTGATGTCGTTCACATCGTGCAGGCAAGAGATTGTGGGAGAGTTTTGCGCACCGGGATTCGTTTCAGACTATCGCTCTTTCAGCAGTGACAACCTGCCGGTCGATATCGGCGATGAGTGCGTAACGGATGGTTTGCTGACGATAAGATTGCCGTTGAGATACGGCAAGAGCAGTGTCTACGATACTCGGGATTATCGCATTGAAGGGGAGGAGTCAAGGTATTATGCATGCTGTGTCAAGTTCAATGATCTGTATTACAATCAGGTTGTGTCCATAACCATGGATATGATATATATGGACAACTGCGTGCATGCAATTTCGGAAATAGTGACCGATATTGAAGTCCTGTGCGACGAGGATTGGGCTCCCGGGTATCCTGCCGGCACGTCGCTGAACGACATATTCTCGATAAGGCTCGTTTCGCTCTACCCGTATGTGAGCAGCGGCTATACGGGCGATGTAGATACCCGTATCGACAAGCCTTTATCCGATGTCACCTCCGAGGATATGACATTGGTTCGGTACAATCATATCGAGGACAGGGTTTTCGACCTCTATACGTCCGTATTGCCGGATGAATCCGTACGCACGTTGCGCGTAAGGATTTCGACGGACGAAGGTTATGAGTTTGAGTATACGTTCAACTTCGGCGCCGGAAAGTGAATGCAATATCTGCATGGAACCGGCCATGCGTGCGTAAAACGTAACGGGGCGGGAATTTTCCCGCCCCGTTACGTTTTGTCTCCGGATGCCTACTTGAGGTATTTGTCGAGCCAGCCGAAGAATTCGCGGTTCCAGACGATGGAGTTCTGCGGCTTGAACACCTGGTGCGCCTCGTCCTCGAACTCGACCAGACGCGCCGGGATTCCCCTTACGCGGGCTGCCGTGAAGGCCTCCAGCGACTGGGTGTAAGGGATGCGGAAGTCGCGCTCGCCGGTGAAGATGAGTATCGGAGTGTCCCAGTTCCCGACTGCCTTGTGCGGCGAGTTGGCGTACGAGCGCATCGCCACGCGGTTCGTCTTGTCCCAGTACGGGCCGCCGTAGTCGTTGTTGACGAAGAAGAGCTCCTCGGTCTCGCCGTACATCGACTCGAAGTTGAATATTCCGCAGTGGGCGATGAAGGCCTTGAAGCGCTTCTGGTGGTGTCCGGCCAGATAGAAGACCGAATATCCGCCGTAAGATGCACCGACGCAGCCCAGGCGCGAGCGGTCGCACCACGGCTCCTTCGCCACGTCGTCGATGGCCGAGAGGTAGTCGCGGATGTTCTGTCCGGAGTAGTCGCCCGAAATCTGGTCGAGCCACTCCTGTCCGAACGACGGCAGTCCGCGGCGGTTGGGCGCCACGACGACATATCCCTGTGCGGCCATGAGCTGGAAGTTCCAGCGATAGCTCCAGAACTGCGAAACGACGCTCTGCGGGCCTCCCTGGCAGTAGAGCAGGGTAGGATACTTCTTCGCAGGGTCGAAGTCCGGCGGCAGAATCACCCACGTGAGCATCTGCTTGCCGTCCGTCGTGCGCACCCAGCGCTTGAGCACCTTGCCGAAGCGGATGTTGTCGTAAATATCGCGGTTGGCGAATGTCGTCTGCGTGAGGGCGCCGTCGTCGAGGCTAACGTCGAAGAGCTCGGTCGCCTGCGTGATTTTCGTCACGGATGCCACGCACCGTCCGCCCGAGAGCGAGAACTCGTTGATGTCGTGGTCGCCCGAGGTGATGACCTCCACCTTGCCGCCGTCTGCAGGCACGCGGCAAATCTGGTGCGTGGCCTCAATCGGGGCGATGAAGTATATGGTGTCGTTGCCGTCCCAGCGTACGTTCATGGCGTTGTAGTCGAAATCGGCCGTCAGCTCCTTCATTTCGGACGTGCGGCAGTCGTAGACGAACAGACGCGACTTGTCGGACTCGTTTCCGGCGCGGCGCTGCGAGAGGAACGCTATCTTCGAGCCGTCGGGCGACCATACCGGGTACTTGTCGTATCCGACGAACGGAACCTCCTGCCTGCCGCCTGCCGTGCGGCCGCTTACTGTCGGCTTGCATATGTTCTGCGTCATGCCGTTTTCGAGTATGTAGACGAATATGTCGGAGTCGGTCGACTCGGCGTATTCGGTGCCGGTGAGAGGCTTGCAGGTGTATGCGAGGAACTTCCCGTCGGGGCTCCACGCAATCTCGCCGCTGTCGAAGTATGGCGCGAGCGGCGTGTCCCATGCGGCATCCGCGCCCGTGATGTCGAGACCCTCGCCGATGCCCTTTTCGCCGACTTCGGCGATGAAGATGTGCGAGTACGAACCCTCGTCCCAGTAATCCCAGTGGCGGCACATCAGGTCGTCGTATATGCGGGCCTTCGACTCCGGCATGTCCTTGTGCACGTCGGCCGACTTCACGTCCCTGACATGTACGCGTCGCGTGTAGTAGACGTGGCCGCCGTCGGGCGAGAGACCGAATGCCTCCACGCCGCCGTCGACTGCGGACATCTGCCGCGGATTGCTTCCGTCGGCATCCATGCGCCATATCTGCATGTCGCCGCTGCGGTTCGAGAGGAACCATATCGCGTCGCCTGCGGCACTCCATACCGGAGATACGTTGTTGGACGAATAGTCGGTGAGCTGCTTCGGCTCATCAGTCCCGTCCTTAACGACGATTACCGTCACGCCGCGGTTGGCCTCCATGTTGTACCGTGTTACGGTGTACATCAGCCGTTTGCCGTCGGGCGACAGCGATGCGGACCCGATGCGGTCCATCTTCCACATCACCTCCGGCGTGAACACTCCTGCTTCAATTTCCGAAGCCGACAGCGAATTGTCGATTTCGAGCGGTCGGGGCGCCTCCTTGCAGGAGTTGAGCCCCAGGGCGAGAACTGCCATAGACAGAATGGTTTTTTTCATGGTTTTATCGGTTTGACTTCATTATTTTCGTATTTTTGCATATATGAAAGGACAGGATTCCGCAAACATCACCGTATATTTCACCGACAAGGCGCTGCAGTTCATTGCGGTGCCAGACTCCCGGCTCACCGATACGACGTACATATGGAGAGACGGCGAGCTTTCACTGGCGAAAATAGTGAAAATTTTCGAAACCTTCAATCGCATATGCGTCTGCGGGGAGGATGTACGCGAACGCTTCGGGCGTTTTGCCTCCTCGTTCGTTAGGGTGGACGCGGCCGGCGGGATTGTCCGCAACGGCAGGGGAGAGTGCCTTATGATAAGGCGCCGCAACCGCTGGGACCTGCCGAAGGGGCATGTCGAGCCGGGCGAGAGCGACGAAAAGTGTGCCGTACGCGAGATTGCGGAGGAGACTGGCGTCGCGGAGGCGCGAATAGAACGTTTTCTGTGCAATACTTTGCATGCCTACAACGTTTATGGTAAGTGGGAACTGAAACGTACCGCATGGTTTCTCCTGAACAGTTCGTCGGGTGAACCGCTCCGACCTCAGCGTGAAGAGGGTATAGAGGAGGTCGGATGGTGCGATGCGACGACGGTGGCCCGCAATTTGCGACGGTCGTATCCGACCATCGTTGACGTTTTCAAGAAAATGAACGACAGATGAATACGGTAAAGATTCTTTGGGTAGACGACGAAATCGAACTGTTGAAGCCGCATATCCTCATGCTTCAGACAAGAGGGTATGAGGTCGACGTGTGCAACAACGGTTACGATGCGATAGACATGGCCACAGAAACGGCCTACGACGTGATAATACTCGATGAGATGATGCCCGGAATGACGGGCCTCGAGACGCTTCCGCTCATCAAGGACATAAGGCCTACGACACCTGTAATCATGGTTACCAAGAGCGAGGAGGAGGACATAATGGACAAGGCCATAGGCTCCAAGATAGCGGATTACATCATCAAGCCCGTCAATCCGAGCCAGATGCTGCTCCTCATAAAGAAACACGTGCACTCACAGCAGCTTGTGACCGAGCAGACCACGGCCGATTACCGTGCCGAGTTCGGACGCATCACGCAGATGGTGCAGAACGCTTCGACATTTGCGCAGTGGGCGGGACTCTACCGCAAGCTCGTCGGGTGGGACATCGATATTTCGGCCTCGTCGGACGAGAGCGTGAAGGAGATTCTGCAATACCAGAAGAACGAGGCGAACCAGGAGTTCTGCAAGTTCGTCTGCCGCAACTACCGCGACTGGATAAACCGTCGCGACGACGATACGCCGGTTATGTCGCACACGCTCATGCGGTCGAAGATATTCCCGGTCGCCGATGCCAATCCGAAGACGACGCTGCTGCTCATCGACAACTTCCGCTATGACCAGTGGCGGTCGATAAACCCTTTCCTGCGCGGATATTTCGATGTGGCCACCGAGGATTTCTACTGTGCCATACTGCCTACGGCAACCCAATATGCCCGCAATGCCATCTTTGCCGGCCTGATGCCTCTTGCCATCGACAAGCTGATGCCAAACAAGTGGCTTAACGATAACGAGGACGGCGGAAAGAACCAGTACGAGGAGGATTTCCTGCGCCGACAGATCACGCAGTCGGGCAAGCGTTACAAGTGGTCGTTCGACAAGCTCGCACGGCCCGAGGCAGGCCGCAAACTGATAGACAACATCAACCATGTCTACGACGCCGATTTCTCGGTTATAATCTATAATTTCCTCGACATCCTCTCACATGCGCGAACCGAGACGGACATCATCCGCGAGCTTACCGAGGATGATGCGTCGTTCCGCTCGCTCACGCGTTCGTGGTTCGAGCACTCTGAATTATTCACGCTGCTGCGCATGCTCTCCGAGCACGGTCATACGGTCATCATAACCTCCGATCACGGAACCGTCCGTGTGGACAACCCTATCCGCGTGACGGGAGACCGCGAAACCTCCGTCAACCTGCGTTACAAGACGGGCCGTAACCTGGCCTACAATCCGAAGGAGGTATTCGAGATAACGCGTCCGGAGGAGGTGCAACTGCCGTCGATAAACCTGTCGTCGAGCTACATCTTTGCGTACAACCACGATTTTCTCGTCTACAACAACGACGCGAACCGCCACATACGCTACTATCGCGACACGTTCCAGCACGGCGGAATCTCCATGGAGGAGATGATAGTGCCGTATATCGTGCTGCAGCCGAAACGGTAGATGTGTCCGGCCGTCGGTTGAGGAGGGAACTTACGAAATAAAACATAAGGATAGATATGAGGACGATTATTGTGATGGCCGTTATGGCATGTGTGACAACTGGCGGATATTGCATGTCGGCTGGCGCTGTCGGAGACGGCGGTCTGACCGGAGTTCCGGTAGTGCATGAACGCGACCTTCGTCCGGAGGGGGCGGAGGATATTCCGTCGTATGTCCTGCGCCGTTTCTATGCGGAATATGTGGCGGAGTGGCTTTGCGGAAGCGCATCGGATACGAAATCGGTGCAAGAGAGGTATATTACCAGACGCCTGCGAAACAAATTGCGGAATCTTTCCAATAAGGATGGACTGGATTATGACCCCTTCCTCGAGGCACAGGATTGCGACAGACACACGCTCGACAGCCTGCGCATAGAGAGCGATGCCGACAGGCCTGAAATCCGCAAGGTCTACCTTTGGGACAGTTACAACAAACGTTACAAGGAGATTGTACTCCGCATGAAACTCGAGGGCAACGAGTGGAAGATAGACGATATCGAATCTCTGTCTTCCGTATATGGAAAATAGGCTGTTCGGGTTGTATTGTGTTAAGAGGGTTATGCAACCCTCTTTTTTATTTTTGTCGTCCGGCTCTTAACCGAGCCTGCCTATATATAGCCAATTCTGCCCTGTGAGGGAGGCGTTTCCAGGGTTCTCGCTTCCCGAGTCGTAAAAACAAAAAACCGATGGCATAACCATCGGTCTTTTGTACCTCCTCAGGGGCTCGAACCCTGGACCCCAACATTAAGAGTGTCGTGCTCTACCAACTGAGCTAAAGAGGCATTGCTTGTCGGGATTTAATCTGTCTGGCAGGTCTTATCCCTTTTTGCGAGTGCAAAGATATGCATAAAGTTTTTTCTGTGCAAGTTTGCAGGCGAAATTTTTTGTAATTATTTTAATTTGTCGCTGCACCACTCCTCTCCGACACCCTCATAGAGTACCGGCAGACGCCTCTCGAGCGACTTCATGCGCAGATATGACTCATATGTACATATGCCTGTCGTACGGCCTTTGCCGATTTCATATCCGATAACCGACGGATGACCTTTAACGTAATCGTAGTTCTGTTCGTTGCGCCCGATGAAGAGCCCCTTCCATTCAGGCGCGTTGGTCGGGTTCCCGCCCTTCGCAATCGAATCAGGGAATCGGGTGGTGTCGATTGCACTGCACGAGATTACATATATCCCGAGACGGTCGCATGCGTCGTAGAATGACTCCGGAACATCGCCGTTGACGATGCGGATGCAGTTGTATCCCGATTTGGCCGCACTTTCGGGGGCCATGCCCTTCACGTAATCCGTCGCATTCAACTTTACGGATTTGCCGTTTACGACGAGTTGTCCGTCCTTCATGTCTGCGGCACGGAATCCGAGCCGGCGGCATATGCACTCCGAAATCTTTCCATCGATGCGGTTGGTGATGTCGAGTTTGAGCATTTGCGGTCTCTCTGCGTTCCACAGCAACTCCGCCGGTATCTTGGCGGAGAAACTTACGGTGTCAGCACGGCGCATGTCGAGGGTTATGTCACGGAAACCCTCGGCCAGAATAAGTGAGTCGCCCGCCGTAAGGATGTAGTGAAGCCTTGAGCTCTTCGGGTTCAGAGCATCGCACTTGACGGCTATCCCTATTTCGGCGATTCCGTCCCTGTCGGCGTTGAGCCGTGTGTCGTATACGATGTCGCGTATGCGCAATGACGGCTGGCATATCACCTTCACGTCGGCGATACCCTCCGG
The DNA here is from genome assembly GCA_944322005.1 of uncultured Alistipes sp. GTDB lineage: Bacteria > Bacteroidota > Bacteroidia > Bacteroidales > Rikenellaceae > Alistipes. Next base: position 174,811 of record CALUNL010000003.1, on the reverse strand, counting down.
CATCTCCCTGCGCAGGGCGTTTGCCGCATCGCTCTTAAGCAGACGCAGAACCAGCGCGTTCTTGCCTTCGTGCACGAGCTTCGTGAGGTTGAATTCGAGCGGTACCGCTCCGTCGGGCGTGTATCCGGCGCTTTTGCCGTTAACCACCACTTCAAAGGCGGCCGACGAAGAGCCGACGCGCAGGATGATGCTGCGGTTGAGCCATGACAGCGGCACGGTGAAATCCGAAGCGTATTCAATGACGTCGCCGTCATGTTTCCTTGTCCACTCCTCGGCGAGAATCTCCACATACGGGGATTCGCTCTCCACGCCGGCAGCCGCACTCGCGGCATTCTTGTATGGTATTATGCTCTGGCGGACGGGTTCGACAGCTACGCCTGCGGTGCGTATCTCCTGTGCGTTCGCACAGACGGCGAACATTGCGGCAATGGCCAGGGTGATGTTTCTCATAATTATTTTCTATATTTGTCTTGTAATACGCTGCAGGCAGTGAATCTGCACGTGTATTCCGGCTCCGTTGCGGAGCCTGCAAGACAAAGGTACTAACTTTTTTGCAAATGGAGAAGCACGGATATCCGAAACTGACATTTCCCGCGGCAGAGTTGCGTATGGCGAAGCGGAACGGCCAGGATTATGTCTGGGATGCGTCGCGCGGAAAATATCTGTTGTATACTCCCGAGGAACATGTGCGGCGTCATGTGATGGCATATCTCGAGTCCGGATGCGGCGTCCCGGCGACATCCATGGCACAGGAGTATCCTGTCATGCTGAACGGGCAGCCGCAACGTGCCGACATCGTCGTCATCGGGCGTGACGGAAAGCCGCTGATGCTTGTCGAATGCAAGGCTCCGGATGTGAGGATAACGCGGGCGGTGCTGTCGCAGGCCGTTCGCTACAACTCGGTGGTCGGGGCGCGGTATGTCATCCTGACCAACGGCATCGACCACTTCTGCTACGAGTTCCGCGACGGGGCCTACTCCCCGATGTCCGGATTCCCGAATTTCTGACGGCCGGACGGTTCTTCCGATCCGATTCCGTTCAGACTGTCTTCTCGATGTATTTTATGAATGCCTCCTTGTAGTTTTCGCCTATCGGCACGTAGTCGTCGTTTTCGAGGAATATGCGTCCTTTGGTGTATCCGGTGACGCACTTGAGATTTACGATGTACGACCGGTGAACGCGCATGAACATCTCCGGCGGAAGCGTGCTCTCCATGTTTTTTAGGCGGAACAGCGTGACTATCTTCGTGCCGTCGTTCAGGTGCATGCGCACGTATTCGCCCTCGCTTTCGAGGTATATTATGTTGCAGACCTTGACAAGCGACGTCTTGTGGTCGGCCCTGACGGAGATGTACTCCTTGTCTGACGACGAGGAGCTTTCGTCTACCGTTTCGTCGCCGTTGTCGCTCTCCGACTGTTTCTTGAGGCTTAACAGCTCGTACAGCGAGCAGGCCTTGTTCACCGAACGGGCGAACTCGTCGAATCCGAATGGCTTGAGCAGGTAATCGATTGCATCAAGCTTGAACCCCTCTATGGCGTATTCGGAGTATGCCGTAGTGAATATCACCATCGGCGGAGATACGAGCGATCGGACGAAGTCTACGCCGTTGAGGTCGGGCATGTTTATGTCCACGAATATGAGGTCCACACTCTCCGATTCCAGAAACATCTGCGCATCGGTCGCGTTGCTGAAGGTGCCGGCCAGTTCCAGAGAGGGGATTTTCGATATGTAGTACGTTATCTGACGCAGGGCCAGCGGCTCGTCGTCAATTGCCAAGCATCTTATTGTCATTTTTTATTGTAGGTATGGTTAGCGTAACGCAATATTTTGTCTTGTCCGAATCGTCGATCTTCAGTTCATAGCGTTTGCCGTATATCAGTTCGAGACGTTTGCGCACATTCTCAAGGCCTATGCCGCCCGTTTTTCCCGGATATTCTCCATGTACGGAATTCTCGAAATATGCCGAAACCTTGCCTTCCGAATATTTTATGACGATGTGTATGTATGACGGCTGTTTGTAGCTTATTCCATGCTTGAATGCATTCTCCACGAATACGATGAATATCAGCGGCGGAACGGCGACCTTGTTCGACAGGTTGCGCGGATAATCGAAGCGTATGTCGATATCCTCCGGATAGCGTATCCGCATCAGTTCTATGTAGTTTTCGATAAACTCGATGTCTTTCTTGATTGATATCTCCTCTCCTCCCGAGTCGTACGCCACATACCGCATCATGCTCGAGAGTTCGAGCACGCACTGTTTGGCGCTGTCGCTGTTTATGTCGATGAGCGCATGGATGTTGTTGAGCGTATTCATGAAGAAGTGGGGGTTTATCTGGTATTTCAGATAGTACATCTCGGCCTGTATGGTCTGCCTCTTGAGAATCTCCATGTCCTCGTCGTCCTGCATGGATTTGTACATCATCTTTATGCCGATGTTCATTCCGAAGATGAAGAGCCCGAGGAGGATGTTCCAATACCATTCGAGGTCTGTCAGCGATGCATGACGTGATTCTATGTATTCGATGCCGTCTTCCAGTTCAATATTGCTGCGTTCGTATACCTCCATAAGGGCAAATGTCACCCCGAGCAGCGCTATGCATGTGAAGAAATAGAGCAGGTATTTTTTCTTCTTTATGAGCAGGCGCGAAAGGAGCTGGTTGTGTATCAGGAACAGCATGAAAAACGGCGTGATTCTCAGCCATGCGGTGAACAGGTTGCCGATGTTGATGTGCAGCTCCGATATCAGCCTGGAGTTCATAATCGGAATGAGGTATATGATTATCCAGACTATCGAGTATAACAGATTTTCGCCAATCTTCTGCTTCCTTATGATGACCTTTTTTTTCATTTCGGTTCGAGTGACATGCAAATTTACGTTTTTTTTCCGGATGGACAACTCCTGTTGCCGTTGAGACCATGTTATGGCATATCGAAAAAGGCCGTACCTGCAAGTACGGCCTTTTTACGTCATTGGCGATGCCCGATTAATGTATTCCGAGTCTCGACACGTCGTAGAGATAACGCTTGATGCTTCGTTTCGGCGTCTTCTCGAATTCGGTAGGATAGATGGTGATGGAGACGAGCCTTTCATAGGCAGCAACCTGCTCGTTGAGGAGCTTGAGGTTCTCCTTCATAGTGGCCTCCAGCGCCGCCTTGTCTATCTTCAGTGTCTCGCACTGCTCGAAGTCAGGCACAACCAGTCCGTAGAGCTTGCCGTCGCGCTCGAGTACGAGCGATTCGAGTACAAGCGGCAGGTTGTTGAGCTTGTCCTCTATCTGCTCCGGATAGATGTTCTGTCCTGTCGATGTCAGAATCATGGTCTTGCAGCGGCCCTTGATGTAGAGGGTTCCGTCGTCGTCCATGGTTCCCATGTCTCCGGTGTGGAGCCATCCCTCCTTGTCGAGGACGTTTTTCGTATCCTTTTCGTTCTTGTAGTATCCCTTCATCACATTCTCTCCGCGGATTAAGATCTCACCTGGAACATGCTGCGGGTCTACAGAGTCGATATTGCATTCGAGCATTCCCTTCAGGTATTTTCCGCACGAACTTGGCTTGAACTCCTGTGCATCGGAGAAGCTGATGAGCGGGCCGCATTCGGTCATTCCATAGCCTACGGTCAGAGGGAAGTGTATCTTGAGCAGGAACGATTCTGTCTCCTGATTCATCGGAGCACCGCCGACAATGAACAGGCGGACGTTGTCTCCGAATGAAGCCATGAGCTTGGAGCGGATTGTCGAGTATATCGCAGTGTTGAGCAAAGGCACCTTCATGGCGATGCTCATAGGTCCCTTCTCAAGCAGAGGCTGAATCTGTTTGCGGTATACCTTTTCGAGAATCAGCGGTACGGAACAGATGATTGTCGGGCGTACAACCTGCATGGCCTCCACGAGAATCTTCGGCGAAGGAATTTTTCCAAGCAACGTGGTGTGGCCTCCGACCGCCATAGGCGTAAGGAAGTCGAATGCACACCCGTATGCATGGGCAAGAGGAAGGAACGAAAGCGAACGCATGCCTTTGGCGAAATACGCGTGTCCCGACTTGTCAAGCACGGAGGATGCATATACTACGTTTCCGGTGAGGTTGTTGACCGTCAGCATCACGCCCTTCGAGTATCCGGTGGTGCCGGAAGTGTAGTTGAGCAGGATCACCTGGTCGTTCGGCACTTCACGGTAGTGTATGTCGTCTACGGTGAAACCGCGCGGATACTTCTTGCGGTAGTTCGCCGTCATGTTGTTGATGCACTTCGTAAGAGAGTTGCCGCTGCGCTCGAATACGACATGGTAGTCGGTTATCGAGAGCACGGCCTTTACGTTAGGCATTGCCTCTTCGTCGAGGCTGTCCCAGTACGAGTCGGACAGGAACAGCAGCTTGCTCTCCGAGTGGTTTACGATATGCGTTATGTCGTTCGGCGTGAAATCCTGAAGGATCGGTACGATTACAGCACCGTAGGTTATCGTTGCCAGGTATACTACGCACCAGCGCGGGGTGTTGCGTCCCACGAGCGCGATTTTGTCTTTCGGTTTGATTCCGGCCTCGTCGAGCAGGATGTGCACTTTGGCAATCTCCTTTGCAAGTCCGTAATACGAGTAGGTTTCACCCGTAAAATAGTCTGTCAGTGCAGACATTTCGCGGTGGCTGCGAAAGCTCTGCTCGTACATTTTAATCAGATTCTGTTCTAACATACTTCAAATTAGTTTTTCTCCGGTGTGCCCGGCATCAGTTACTTTTTTTTGTTGTATTGTTATCTTTTCGCGGTTTCCAGATATATATCTTCGACTCCGTGCCGGCAATGAGCCGTTCGATGTTCTTGCGATGGGTCCATACGAGAAGTACGGCCACTACTATCGAGAATACGATGAATGATACGGAGGTGTCTCCGTAGCGCCGGTATATGCTGCCCGAGAATATAGTTACGAATATCGGGAAAGCGCAGCCGGCGATTATAGAAGCCAGCGACACGTAGTGCGAGATCATGAAAACAAGCAGCCATACGCCGAAACAGAACAGCGCTATGTTCGGCTGGATGCCGGTCACCGCACCTATCAGGGTGGCTACGCCTTTGCCTCCCTTGAAATGGGCGAATATCGGGAATATGTGCCCGATAACCGTCACGAATACGGCCGCAATCTTGAGGTTTATCAGCCAGATGGATGATATGTTGTCGTCGTATTGCATCAGCGACATAATGCTGACGGCGACGAATCCCTTTACAAAATCTATTACGAATACCGGTATGGCAGCCCTTTTGCCGAGGACTCGCAGCATGTTTGTCGTCCCGGCATTTTTGCTTCCGTGCTCGCGGATGTCAACTCCGTAATATCGTTTTCCGATCCATACCGCACTCGGAATCGATCCCAGCAGATAGGCGATTATGAACAGAGTTGCAATGCAGTAGTATGTTAATATCATACCGATTTTTTAATCGTATTCGGTGGCAAATATAACAAAAAAGTGATATTTTTTAATTGTAAGTCGTGAAAAAGTTTGGTCACGGTGGATGCTGGCGAAGCGCCATCCGATGTTTTTGCCTTTATTGAAATGCCAATCCAATTTGCGGAAAATGACGGGTATATCCCGTGCAGATTGCCGGCGGTATAGGAGCTCTATGCCCGTAGCCGGATTTGGGGGAACAGGTGTAAAAATTTGGTGGGCGCCATTTGTAGTTTCCGACCAAAAATCTTACCTTTGTTGGATTGAATTTCGGCAATCGGCATAAAAACGGAACGGAGTATGAACATGAACCTGAAAAAAGTAAACCTGAAGAAACTTACGGAGCCTATTTTTTCGCTCCGTTGGTGGATGTCCTGGGTGATGATATTCGTCGGCTGTACGATTCTTGCTGCCGGATACGTATACTTCATCAATCCGTACAACATAGTTCCCGGCGGCGTGTACGGCGCCAGCATCGTGCTGCACAACATATTCCCGTCGATGCAGGTCGGAACGTTCGGCTACATGTTCGACATCCCGCTGCTCATCATATCGTTCATCCTGTTCGGCCGCCATTTCGGCGCGCGCACAGTCGTGGCGGCGATGTATACGCCGGGTGCAATGAACGTTATGTCCCGGTTGTCGTACCCGAACGAGGAGGCGTTGCACAGCCTCGATCCTTCGCAGCTCCTGGGAGGTGCGATCGACATGTCTGACCATCTCATGCTCACGAGCATCGTCGGAGCCGTGATAATCGGTCTCGGAGTCGGTATAGTGGTGCGCCAGCAGGCCACGACAGGAGGAACCGACATCGTGGCGATGATACTCCAGAAGTACTGCCATATAAAGTTCTCGAATGCGGTGCTCATAGCCGATTCGCTCGTGGTGCTCTCGGGTCTCGTGGTCATCGGATTCGGCGTCGGTGCTGCCGACGGTGAAGGCGATGGCTGGCTCTTGTCCCTCTACTCCTTGATCTCGATATATGTCGCATCGCGGGTCATCGCCTACGTGATCGACGGTGCGTCGTACGACAAACTGCTGTTCATCATCACCGACATGCACAGCGAGGAGCTGCGCCGCTTCATACTGGAGGAGCTCGACCGCAGCGCCACCTACATCAAGGCCAACGGAATGTATACGCACAACGACAAGGAGATGATATTCCTCGTAATATCCCGCAAGGAGGTCGCTCCCGTGCAACGGGTCATAAAGGAGTGTGATCCGAGCGCCTTCGTGGTCGTTACGGATGCATATGACACATACGGCGAGGGTTTCAAGAAACTGCCGGACAAGAACGATATCCAAAACATCTGATTTATGTTATCTCTTAACGGATTACGCCCGCTGGAAGGTGCCGGCAAGCGCCTCTTCATCGAGACTTACGGTTGCCAGATGAATGTCGGCGACAGCGAAATCGTCGTCTCCATAATGCAGGACGAGGGTTATGTCTATACGGAAGACATTGCCGAGGCAGACATCATCCTCATCAACACCTGCTCCATCCGCGACAACGCCGAGCAGCGTGTGTGGGGGCGCCTGAAGGAGCTGCGCCGCTACCGCCGCGCCAAACCGTCGCTCGTGCTGGGTGTCATAGGCTGCATGGCCGAGCGTCTCAAGGAGCGTCTTGCGGAGGGGGATTGCGGAGTCGACATCATTGCCGGCCCAGATTCCTATCGTGACCTGCCGCGCCTTGTACGTATGGCCGAAGCCGGCGACAAGGGCATAAACGTATTGCTCTCCGGAGAGGAGACATATGCCGACATTGCACCGGTGCGGCTGGACCGCAACGGCGTGAGCGGATTCGTGTCGATAATGCGCGGATGCAACAACTACTGTTCGTACTGTGTGGTGCCGTATACGCGAGGCATCGAGCGCAGCCGTGATCCGGAGACGATAGTCGGGGAGGCGCGCACGCTCTTCGAGAACGGCTACCGCGAGGTGACCCTTCTCGGCCAGAACGTCAACTCTTACCGATGCGGGGATACGGATTTCCCGGAACTCATGCGCATGGTGGCCGAGATATCGCCTCTGCTGCGCGTGCGCTTTGCGACATCCCACCCGAAGGATATGAGCGACCGCCTGCTCGAGGTGATGTCGCAGTATGACAACATATGCCGTTCCATACACCTCCCGGCCCAGTCCGGTTCCGACGAGGTGCTCCGCCGCATGAACCGCAAATATACCCGCGAGTGGTATCTCGGACGTGTCGCCGCCATACGGCGTTACATGCCCGACTGCTCCATAACCACGGACCTGATCGCCGGTTTCTGCGGCGAGACGGAGGAGGACCACAGGCAGACGCTGTCGCTGATGCGCGAGGTCGGATACGCCTCGGCCTTCATGTTCAAGTATTCGGAGCGCCCGGGCACATTTTCGGCACGCCACTTCGAGGATGACGTTCCGGACGAGGTCAAGGGACGCCGCCTTGCCGAGATAATAGACCTGCAGAGCGAGCTCTCGGCCGAGTGCAACCGCCGCGATGTGGGCAAGGAGTTCACGATACTTGTCGAGGGCGTGTCGAAGCGCAGCGACGACAAACTCTTTGGGCGCACGTCGCAGAACCGCGTGGTCATATTCGACCGCGGCGGACACCGTCCCGGCGAATACCTCCGCGTGAGGGTTACGGGCTCGACGTCGGCGACGCTTACGGGCGAGGTGATTTGATTTGAAACAACGAAAAAACTATTGATATGTCTTTGCAATGCGGAATAGTGGGTTTGCCGAACGTGGGCAAATCGACGCTTTTCAACTGCCTGTCGAATGCCAAGGCGCAGTCGGCAAACTTTCCCTTCTGTACCATAGAGCCCAATGTGGGTGTCATAACCGTTCCCGACGAGCGTCTGGTGCGTCTCGCCGAGATCGACAATCCGCGCCGCGTGATACCGACGACCATCGAGATTGTCGACATCGCGGGTCTCGTAAAGGGTGCGTCGAAGGGCGAGGGTCTGGGCAACAAGTTCCTTGCCAACATACGTAACACCAATGCCATAATCCATGTGCTGCGCTGTTTCGACAACGGCAATATCACCCATGTCAACGGCTCCGTCGACCCGGTGCGCGACAAGGAGATAATCGATACCGAACTCCAGCTAAAGGATCTGGAGACGATAGAGAACCGTATCGCGAAGTGCGCCAAGCAGGCGCAGACGGGCGGTGACAAGGTTGCAAAGCGCCAGTATGAGATACTGCTCCGCTACAAGGAGGCGCTGGAATGCGGACGCAGTGCGCGTACGGTGGAGCTCGACAAGGACGAACGTAAGGCCGTGTCTGATCTCAACCTGCTTACGGACAAGCCGGTGCTCTATGTCTGCAATGTCGACGACGCCTCGGCCGTGAGCGGCAACGCCTATACGGAGGCTGTTGCGAAGGCCATAGCCGACGAGAATGCCGAGATGCTTATCGTTGCGGCTGCAACGGAGGCCGACATCGCCGAACTGGAGAGCTATGACGAGCGCCGCATGTTCCTCGAGGACCTCGGTCTCGAGGAGTCGGGCGTCAACCGCCTCATAAAGTCGGCGTACAGGCTGCTGAATCTCGAGACATTCTTCACGACCGGTCCCGACGAGTCCCGTGCATGGACCTACGTGCGCGGCATGAAGGCGCCGCAGACGGCAGGAATCATACATACCGACTTTGAACGCGGATTCATCCGCGCCGAGGTCATCAAATATGACGACTACGTTGCGCTCGGCTCGGAAAAGGCCTGCCGCGATGCCGGAAAAATAGGCATCGAGGGCAAGGACTACGTCGTGCAGGACGGTGACATAATGCACTTCCTGTTCAACGTGTGATCCGGCGGCGGGTGTCTTGCGTAGGCAGCGCTTTGCCCGAAGTGAGGGCAATGGTGTAGGCGTGAGGTGCCTCAAACAGCCTTTTGGAGGCGAATAAGGAAGCCTTAACGATTATTTTGCATATATTTGTACATTATTGAATACGGATATACCATGTTTACACCCGAAGCTTTCAACATTTTTCTTATCGTGATGTCGGTGCTGGCACTTGCGGTGTTCATAGCACTCTACTTTTTCGAGGCCGGTTACGGCTACCTTTTCAATCCGAAATACGGATTCCCGATTCCGAACAGGATAGGGTGGGTGCTGATGGAGTTCCCCGTATTCATCGCGATGATGCTGCTGTGGTGGTTCTCCGACGCCCGCTTCGATGCGGCATCGGTGGCGCTGCTCGTGCTGTTCCAGACCCACTACCTTCAGCGTTCGTTCATATTCCCGATGCTGATACGCGGAAATTCGAAGATGCCGTTCGGAATCGTTGCGCTCGGCATGCTCTTCAATACGCTCAACGCACTGATGCAGGGCGGTTGGATATTCTACCTTGCTCCCGAGCGTAACTATTATGCCGACTGGTTCTCGAAGCCTTATTTCTATATAGGTGCCGCGATATTTATTGCCGGATTCGTCATCAACCTGCAGTCCGACTACATCATACGCCATCTGCGCAAGCCGGGCGACACGAAACACTATATTCCGCGCGGTGGGATGTTCCGCTATGTCTCTTCGGCCAACTATTTCGGCGAGTTTACCGAGTGGGTCGGCTTTGCCATAGCTTCGTGGTCGTGGTCTGGACTCGTATTCGCATGGTGGACCTTTGCAAATCTCGCTCCGCGTGCCAACTCCCTGTATAAGCGTTACGAGAAGGAGTTCGGAGAGGAGTTCACGTCACTCAAACGCAAGAGGATGATTCCGTTCATATATTGATACCCGGATTATGGAAGAGAGAAGAAACACGGAGGGATCGAAACTGTTCACCCCGTACAAACTGGGACCGGTTACATTGCGCAACCGTACGATACGTTCGGCCGCATTCGAGTCCATGGGCAAGGATTTCGGCCCTACACAGCAGTTGAAGGATTACCATGTAAGCGTTGCACGCGGCGGCATCGGCATGACCACCGTGGCGTATGCATCGGTTAACCGCAGCGGCATATCGTTCAACAAGCAGTTGTGGCTGCGCCCGGAGATTGTGCCGCAACTGCGGGACATGACCGACGCCATACACCGCGAAGGCGCTGCGGCCGGCATACAGATCGGCCATTGCGGCAACATGACACACTGGTTCACCGCCGGATGTTTTCCGGTCGGCGCGTCTACAGGTTTCAACCTCTACTCCCCGACATTCGTGCGCGGTATGCGCCGCAGCGAGTGCGTGGAGTTCGCCAAGGATTTCGGCAAGGCAGTGCATACGGCCCACGACGCCGGCTTCGACAGTGTCGAAGTGCATGCCGGGCACGGATATCTGATATCACAGTTCCTGTCGCCTTACACCAACCACCGCCATGACGAGTACGGCGGTTCGCTCGCAAACCGCATGCGTTTCATGGACATGTGTCTTGAGGAGGTGATGGAGGCAGCCGCCAAATGCGGTATGGCCGTACTGGTAAAGCACAACATGGAGGACGGTTTCAAGGGCGGCATAGAGATTCCGGAGTCGCTGGAGATAGCGAAGCGTATCGAGAGCTTCGGAGTTGACGGCATAGTCCTCACGTCCGGTTTCGTGTCGCGTGCGCCGATGGCGGTCATGCGCGGCCGCATCCCGACCAAGACGATGAGCTACTATATGCCGTGGTGGCCGTCGTTCCCGCAGAAGGTGGTGGTGAACCTGTTCGGCAACTGGATGATAAAGCAGTACGATTTCGAGGAGTGTTTCTTCCTTGAGAATGCCAGGAAGTTCCGTGCGGAACTCAAATGTCCGCTCGTATATGTCGGGGGACTCGTTTCTCGCGAGGGCATAGAGCGTGTTCTCGATTCGGGATTCGAGCTTGTGCAGATGGCACGCGCCCTGGTCAACGACCCTGCTTTCGTGAACAAGCTCAAGGAGGGCGACATGTCGACCCGTTCGGGTTGCGATCACCGCGACTACTGCATCGCACGTATGTATTCGGTAGACATGAAGTGCTGCCACAACTGTTCGGAGGAGATCCCGAAGAGATTGTGGAAGGAACTCGACAAGATGAAATAGCCATGAGACTCGGGGAGGTCGAAAGAGGGTCGAAGACGGCACTTGTCACTGGCGCGTCGACGGGCATAGGCCGTGCATATGTGGAGGAGCTCGCTTCGCTCGGATACAATCTCGTGATTGTGAGCAGGGACGAGGCGCTTTTGCAGAAGGCTGCCGCCGAACTGGCGGAGAGATATGGCGTGGGCGTTACCGTATTGACCCGGGACCTTGCATGCGAGACGGCAGGCGAGGAGCTTTTCGGGTGGGTGAAAGGTCACGGCTTCGAGATAGATGTGCTTGTGAACAATGCAGGCATGTTCTCTTTTTGTGACATATGCAATACTCCCGTTGAAAGAATTAAGCGGACGATTCTGCTGCACGACATGACGACCACCATACTGTGCCGGCTCTTTGCCGAGGATATGGCCGTTCGCGGCGGAGGATACATACTCAACATGTCATCGTTCTCCATCTGGATGCCGTTTCCGGGCCTGTCGTTGTATAGTGCCAGCAAGGCATATCTCAAGAGTTTTTCGGTTGCCTTTGCGAAGGAGGTGCGCGAAAAGGGTATCAAGGTCACGGCCGTATGCCCGGCCGGTATCGCCACCGACCTTTACGGACTTTCGAAGCGCTGGCAGGGTATAGGCCTGCGTCTGGGTGTCCTGATGAAACCGGAGTTCTGCGCCCGCCGCGGACTGAAGGCATTGTGGCGCGGGCGTAAATGTATCGTCCCGGACTGGTGGAACAGGATTTTCATCCCGTTCTGTGTCCTGATGCCGCCGTTCATGTTGCGCTGGCTGCGCAACTATACTATGAAGTTCCAGAAATAGTGCGCGGCTGAAGACATCCTGATTACCGCACCGTATGAAAAGAAAAAAGCGTCGGAAATCTCCGACGCTTTCGTTTTCTGTCGGGGTACCAGGATTCGAACCTGGGACCCTCTGCTCCCAAAGCAGATGCGCTAACCGGGCTGCGCTACACCCCGAACTTTTGCGACTGCAAAGGTAGATAAAAAAATATTATCTGCAAATTTTTTCTCTCTTTTTTGCGTAATCCGGGGTGTGGGTTCCGGACAATGCAGCGACAATGTTGACCGTATGTATTTAAAAACTGATTTTTTGTTGTAAAATATAAATACTTTTGTTATATTTGTTTATGGTATAATCTTAATTCTACTTTAACACTATGAACGGAAAGGTAAAATGGTTCGATAGCAAAAAAGGCTACGGATTTATTACGGAAGAGAGCGGCAAGGAGATCTTCGTGCACTATACCGGCATTCTCAAGGATGGGTTCAAGGCATTGAGCGAGGGTCAAACCGTCGAATTCGAAATCGGAACCGGCGCCAAGGGAGAACAGGCGGTCAATGTCACCGTAGTCGAACATAAACAATAGAGCCACATGTTCTTAAATGCGGATTCGGTCGCGAATCTGCATTTTTTTTTGTTATACGTAGACAACATAATGAAATAAATACTATATTTGCAGCGGATTTCAGAAAGTTCGGGGTGTAGCGCAGTCCGGTTAGCGCGCCAGCTTCGGGAGTTGGAGGTCGCTGGTTCGAATCCAGTCTCCCCGACTTGGAAACAGGGTGAAGGTCTCTTCACCCTGTTTTTTTATCTGCAGACTATCATGTCCGGTGGTGGTGCACGCCCACATCATGCCGGAGGGTGACAGGCGTCGGGACAATAGGTCCGGGCGCCTTTTTTGGTACGGTTTGTGAATCTCTGGTGCAGTCAAACAACTAAAAGGACGACTTATGAACAGACAAAACGACACCAGAGACGAGGCCGATACCGCGGTATTCGGTTCGGAGCAGATGCTCACCCCGGCGCCTACGGAGTACATTCCGCAGCACAAGACGCTGCCGGAGATCGCATACCAGATGGTCAAGGACGAAACCTACCCGCAGACGCAGCCGCGTCTGAACCTGGCCACATTCGTAACCACCTACATGGACGACTACGCCACGAGGCTCATGAACGAGGCCATCAACGTGAATTACATCGACGAAACGGAGTATCCGCGCGTTGCCGTGATGTGCGGGCGCTGCATCAACATCATTGCGAACATGTGGAACACACCGGAAAAGAGCAAATGGAAATGCGGCGCACTCGGCATAGGTTCTTCGGAGGCCTGCATGCTCGGCGGCGTTGCCGCATGGCTGAGGTGGCGCGCGAAGCGCAAGGCACAGGGCAAGCCGTACGATAAACCAAACATGGTAATAAGCGCGGCATACCAGGTGGTTTGGGAGAAATTCGCACAGCTTTGGCAGATAGAGATGCGCCAGGTGCCGATTTCGCTCGAAAAACCGACGCTCGATGCCAAGGCTGCCATTGCCATGTGCGATGAGAATACGATATGCGTGGTGCCTATCGCAGGCGTTACGTGGACGGGACTCAACGACGATGTCGAGGCCCTCGACCGCGAGATCGACGCCTACAACAAAAAGACAGGATACGACATCCCGATTCATGTGGATGCCGCTTCGGGCGGTTTCATCCTTCCGTTCCTGAAACCGGAACTGAAGTGGGATTTCCGTCTCAAGTGGGTATACTCCATCTCGACGTCTGGACACAAGTACGGACTTGTATATCCGGGCCTCGGCTGGGTCGTATGGCGCGGCAAGGAGTACCTCCCGAAGGAGATGTCGTTCAGCGTCAATTACCTCGGCGCCAACATCACGCAGGTGGGCCTCAACTTCTCGCGCCCTGCCGCGCAGGTGCTCGGACAGTACTACAACTTCATCCGCTTCGGATTCGACGGCTACAGGGAGATACAGCAGAGCTCGATGGACGTTGCGCAGTACTGCCACAGGAATATCGGTGAAATGAAGTGCTTTACCAATTATGCCGACCACCTCGAGAACCCGCTGTTCATATGGTACATGAATCCTGAGTACGACAAGACGGCAAAATGGACGTTGTATGACCTTCAGGCGACGTTGCAGCAGAGCGGCTGGATGGTCCCGGCCTATACGCTGCCGAAGAACATGGAGGATGTGGTCGTGATGCGTATCGTGGCGCGTCAGGGTATGTCGCGCGACATGGCCGACATGCTGCTTACCGACATACGCAATGCCGTGGACGCATTCGAAAAGCTGCAGTATCCTACGACATCCCGCATAGCCTACGAGAAGCGCGAGAAGCAGTACGGAAAGGTCTTTACGCACTGATTGGCTGCGGTTCATGTCCCGCCCTGTGTTCCGTCCGCATCGTTTTGGTGCGGACGGAACTTTTGTGGGACATACGTCTGCCGCGGAGGATTCACGAACTGCGTTTCCATGTTTCCGGCACATTGCGGACATGGCGCCGTACGGGATTGCGGCATAGGATAATAAAAAAGGCCCAAATATCGTTGCAAGTGTGTGTGAAAGTCCGAATAAAGTAGTACTTTTGCCAAAAAGAGTACTTTAACGGAAGAATCCATATGTCGAGAAAGATATTCCTTGCAGTAGCCCTATTGCTGACGACGTTCACACCCGTCGCCGCCATGACTCCGCCTGAATCGCAGGCTATGCTCGAACGTGCACTGACCCTGCTCGAACATCGCCGTTGGAACGATGCGAGACACGAATTCACGAGGCTGCAGGAGATTACCTCTCCAGAACAGGTGAGCCTGAAACAGCAGATAGACTTCGGCCTGACGGTATGCGCCGTGGAGCTTGGTGTTGGCGACAGCGAACAGCGCATGCTCGACTACCTTCTGGCCTATCCGGAGTCGGTGCACTGCAACGACATACGCTTCCTGCTCGGCCTCCATTATTGTAAGAATGAAGAGTTCGCAAAGGCCAGAGAGGAGTTCCTGAAGGTCTCGTATAAGGCCCTGACCCTGGAAAACCGTGAACGCTACAATGTACGGATGGGATACGCCGAGTTCGTCGGCGGGGATTACGGCAAGGCACTCGAATATTTCGACAGGGTATCTCCGACGGGCGAGTATGCTGACCATGCCACCTATTACAAATCCTATATAGCCTACAGCCAGGGTAACTACGATGAGGCTTACAAAGGGTTCCAGTCGTTGAAGAAGAGCGACGCCTATTCGGCCGTCATACCTTATTATCTGTTGCAGATAGAGTTCGCCCGCGGCAACTATGAGTATGTTGTCCACAACGGCGAACAGCTGCTCGCAAAGTCTGTCGAATCGGAACGCCTGGAGCTGATGCGCGTGCTGGCCGAGTCATGGTACCGCCTGCAGGAGTACGACAAGTCGCTGCTCTACATCACCATGTATGAAAAGAGCGGCGGCGCCATGAACCGCGAGGAGAACTACATACTCGGATATTCGGCATACCGGACGGCCGATTACGTCACGGCCATAGATGCCTTCCGCAAGGTTTGTACGGGAGAGGATTCGCTTGCGCAGAATGCGTCGTATCACCTTGCCGACTGCTACATAAAGCGCGGAGACAAGCGCATGGCCATATATGCTTTCGCCATGGCGGCTTCCGACAAGTTTGACAACGAGATTGCCGAAGATGCGCTTTTCAACTACGGCAAACTCCTGTTCGAGACGGGCGGGGGAACATTCAACGAGTCGATAAACGTCCTTACGCGATATGTCAACCGCTATCCGGATTCTCCGCGCATAAACCAGGCGCGCGAGCTTCTGATTGCGGCATACTACAATTCACACGACTATGAGATGGCATACAAGGCCATAAAGTCCGTGGAGAGGCCGGATGCCGACCTTCGTACCGCACTGCAGAAGATGACCTATTTCCGCGGACTCGACTCTTTCCGCAACGGAGATTACGATAAGGCCAAGTCATCGCTCGAGGAGTCGATGTCGGTGGGGGTTAGCCCGAAATACAATGCGTTGTGCTCGTTCTGGCTCGGAGAGATCGACTATCAGCGCGGCGAATATGCTTCGGCCGTAGACCGCTACAACTTCTACATCAAGCGCGCGCCGAAGTCTGCCGATGAATACAAGATGGCGCTCTACAATCTGGGATATTCGCAGTTCGCACTTGGCGACATGCCGAAGGCGCAGCGTGCATTCGAAGGCTTCCTGTGGCTGTACAAACAGCCGGACAGCTACCGTGCCGATGCCTACAACCGTCTCGGCGATGCGCGTTATGCACAGCGTAACTTCGACGGTGCGGTGGAGAGCTACGAGGGCGCGGCATCGATGGGAACTCCTGAACAGTATTATGCGCAGTACCACAGGGCCATTTCGCTCGGAATAACCGGGAAGAACGCCCCGAAGATAGGAATCCTTCGCCAGATAGTCGACGAGGACCGCGGCGACTATGTCGACGATGCGGCTTACGAGCTCGGACGTACTTACGTCTCGCTCGAACAGTACGGCAACGGAGCCTCCGTCCTGGAGAAGTTCGTGAACCGATTCCCGGATTCGCCATATTATACGCCGGCCATGCTCGACCTCGGCCTGATATATTTCAACCTCGGCGACTCCGACAGGTCTCTGGCATATTATGACCGTGTCATATCGTCCGCACCTCGCTCGGAAGCGGCAAAGGATGCAATTCAGAGTGTCCGCGAGATATATGTCGCAAAGGGTGATGTGGACTCCTATTTCTCGTATGTGGAGAAGACCGGTGTGGAGTGCGACCTGAGCCAGATGACACGCGATTCGCTTTCGTTCCGTGCCGCACAGAAGATATACCTTTCGGGGAATGTCGCGGAGTCGATACCGCAGCTGGAGCGCTATATCGAGCACTATCCGAAGGGATACTACATGAACGACGCGCTGTTCTGCCTGAGCGACAGCTATCTCAAGTGCGACAGCCTCGATGCAGCCGTATCCAGCCTCAAGAAACTCGCCGTACAGCCAACCAACCAGTATACGGTTGCCGTCCTGGAGAAGTTGTCGAAGGTAACTTTCGACAACAGGATGTACGAGGAAGCCGCTCCGGCTTACAGACGCCTGTATGATGTGGCGCAGGATGCCTCCAAGCGCTCCGATGCCATCGACGGATATGTCGGTTCGGTGCTTGCATACGGATGTGAGGAGACGGTGCTCGACATGGTGTCCGATGTCGATTCGCTTGCCGATGTGAGCGAGACGGCATTGCGCCGTGCACGGTTCGCCAAGGCGGGAATACTTTCGAAACGCGGCGATGATGCGGCTGCGCTTGCAATATACGAGACACTTAGCGGGGATGTATCCAACCGTGAGGGTTCGGAGTCGGCTTACCGTGTGATAAAGTCGTTGTACGACTCGGGCAAACTCGACGAGTGCGAAAAGAAGATATACGAATTCGCAGACCACCGGCCATCCAATGCCTATTGGCTCGGAAAGGCATTCATTTTGCTTGGAGACATATACTTCGATCGCAACGATCAGTTCCAGGCAAGAGCAACGTACCAGAGTATAATCGACGGATATTCCCCGGCCGATGACGGAATAATCGAAGAGGCAAGGGAGAGGATTAAAAAACTGAATTAACCTATGAAACGCATAATAATCATATTCGGATTCCTGCTGGCGTTATCCTCCGTCGCGCAGGCACAGGTCACCAAAGAGGTTGAGGTGACCAAGAATTACGTTCCTGATGTCTCGCCGGCATCCAAACTCCCGGTGGAGCCAAACATGGTTGACACGGTGATGCTTCGTCCGGATATGGACTACTCGATAACGCCGCGCTCGTTCTCGTCGTCGCTCGGCATGCACCGGTTCAAGCCGGCATCGGTGACCTATTGGGAGTATGACCGCAGGTACCCGTTCTACATAAAGCTGGGGGCGGGTTATCCGCTCAACTCGGTTGCCGATATCTATGCGACCTCTCACCGGGCCGATGTGGGATTCGTCATGGGATATTTCAACCATAAGGGACAGTATTCGAATATCGGCATACGCGATCTGTTCGACGGAGCCTTCTACAAGAAAAACTCGCAGCAGATGGTTAACCGTGTCGGTGTCAATGCCGGCAAATATTTCGGACGCTATACGCTTGAGGGGGATGTCTCGTACCGTTCTGACATATACCACCGTTATCCGCTCGATACAGATTACGACCGCCGCGAGGTAAATTTCGAGGATATAGATTTCAAATTGCGTTTCGGGGATTCGTTCTCGGACCTTAGCCACGTGAATTTCGACGTGTATGCCGCGGCCAACTTCTGCAATGACAAGTCCGATACATTTATAGATGGTGCCAAATACCAGCAGATAGACGCGTCGGCCGGGGTCAGGGTGGCCCGCAAACTGGCGCGCAGAAGCACATTGTCCGCGAGTGTCGATTACAGGGGATATTTCGGGTTGAGGGACCTTTCGTCATATGACAACAACATCCTCTCGGCGACACTGATGTACGGATACAACTCCGGACGTCTGCTCGATCTGAAGGTCGGACTCACATATTTCTACGACCATCTCTCCGGAGCCGACCGCGGGGCGCAGCACCGCTTCCTGCCGCACATATATGTTGGTCTTAATCTGAAAAACCGCGGTGCGTTCGTTCCTTATGTGGAGGTGGACGGAATGCTGGAGAACAACAGCTTCTATTCGCTGCTGAAGCGCAATCCTTACATTGCGGAGCTTGGTCCGGATGGTACGGGGCCGAACCCGTCGCTGTCGTTCGACAACACGCTCACGTACAACCTCCGCTTCGGTATATCGGGGCACACCACGAACAGCAAGTTCGCGTACCGCTTCTTCGCCAACATGGCCTTTGTCGAGGATGCGCTCTACTGGTACAACGTCAACCAGATATTCTTCTCCGCCGTACAGGCGCGGGAGAACATATGGTCGCTCAATGCGGAGGTCGACTACAAGCCTGTTTCGCAGCTGCTTATCAACTTCCGCCTGCGTGGAATGATATATACCAACTTCTCCGACATAAGCGACAGCAAGCCTCCGGTCGAGGCTATGCTCAAGATCCGGTACACGCACCGCAAGTTTTCCGTCCGTGCGAGTGCCGACCTGAAGGGCGTGTCGAAGTGGACGTCGTTCGCCGACCCGACGTTTGTCGGCCGGGATGCAGCGTTCGATGTTCCGGTTCTTCGTGACATAATCACCGTTCCGACAACCGTCGACGTGGGTCTCGGATTCGACTGGTACGTATCGAAGAAGTGCACGATATTCATCGAGGGCAACAATCTGGCCAACATGAATATATACAACTGGGTCTTTTACCGCGAGTATGGCGCCAGCTTCACTGCGGGCGTGAAAATACAGTTCTGATAATGGCCGAAAGGCGGCCGGTCGACGGTATGACGGTGCGGTCTCCGCTGATGAAATGCGGCGGCCGCACCGCTTTGTACGGATGCATGTGCAAAAAAACTCCCGATGTCGTACCGGAAGCGGGCCATGCGGCCCTCCCGCCGTGCTGAAGACCGAAAAAAAGTCACGGATAGTTGCTATTTGGAAAAATTATCACTACCTTTGCGCACTCGCAAAGTGCGAGGTTGGATTACAATCAATTTATTAACAAGTATTAAACGTAAAACAAAGTGGATTCGTTAAGTTACAAAACCATCTCGGCGAATGCGGCGACAGTCAACAAGGAGTGGGTTGTCATCGACGCAACGAACGAGGTGCTTGGCCGTTTGGCCTCGCAGGTAGCTAAAATCCTGAGAGGAAAGAACAAACCGAATTACACTCCGCACGTGGATTGCGGCGACTACGTCATCGTGATCAACGCGGAGAAGGTGAAACTCACCGGAGACAAGCTGGATTCCAAACTCTACGTTCGCCACACGGGTTACCCGGGCGGCCAGCGTTTCGCCACTCCGGCAGAGTATCTGTCCAAGAAGCCGGAATTCGTCATCGAGGAGGCCGTTCGCGGCATGCTCCCGAAGACCCGTCTCGGCGATGCTATTTTCAAGAATCTGAAGGTTTATGCAGGCGCAGAGCATCCTCACGCCGCACAGAACCCGAGAGCAATTAAGTTAAACGAGATTAAGTAAGCACTATGGAAGTTGTAAACACCGTCGGTCGCCGTAAGGCAGCTGTGGCTCGCGTATTCGTGAAGCCGGGCAAGGGTAACATTACAATCAACCAGAAAGCGCTTGAGGTCTATTTCCCGCTGAACATCCTTCAGTACGAGGTTAAGCAGCCGCTGCTGGTAACCGAGACTGCCGAGAGTTACGATGTAACCGTAAACCTCGTTGGCGGAGGTATCAAGGGACAGGCCGAGGCTGCCCGCATGGGTATCGCCCGCGCGCTGTGCGAGATCAACGCCGAGTACCGTCCGGTTCTGAAGAAGAACGGATTCCTCACGCGTGATTCCCGCGAGGTTGAGCGTAAGAAGCCGGGTCAGCCTGGAGCACGCCGCAAGTTCCAGTTCAGTAAGCGTTAAACCTTACAGTACCGACAAATCGGCAAGCACGGCGAGGGTTCCAAATCGGTCGGACTGCGCAGAGTCGCATTACCAGTCGGTTGCCCCGTCGCGGAAAACCTCCCGGACCGACAAGGTCGCTACCGCGGGGGTTGAAGAAAAGAGGATTAAAATTAAAAGAAACAAAAACGTAAAACGAAAATGTCACGTACAGATTTTAATACATTGTTGGAGGCCGGCGTTCATTTCGGACACTTGAAGCGCAAGTGGAACCCCAAAATGGCTCCGTACATCTTCATGGAGAAGAATGGCATCCACATCATCGACCTCTACAAGACGGTCGTAAAGCTGGATGAGGCAGCCTCGGCGCTCAAGCAGATTGCCAAGAGCGGTCGTCGCGTGCTGTTCGTCGCCACCAAGAAACAAGCAAAGGAGATAGTTGCCGAAAAGGTGTCGGCAGTAGGCATGCCTTACGTTACGGAGCGTTGGGCAGGCGGAATGCTGACAAACTTCCCTACGATAAGAAAGGCTGTCAAGAAGATGGCCACCATCGACAAGATGAGCAACGACGGCGTATTCGATAACTTCTCGAAGCGCGAAAAGTTGCAGATAGCGCGCCAGCGCGCAAAACTCGAAAAGAACCTCGGTTCCATCGCCGACCTCACCCGTCTTCCGGCTGCACTGTTCGTAGTTGACGTGCAGAAGGAGCAGAACGCAGTCAAGGAGGCAAACCGACTGAACATCCCTGTATTTGCCATGGTAGATACTTGTTGTGATCCAACCAACATCGATTACGTTATACCGGCAAATGACGATGCAACCAAGTCGATTTCCGTCATCCTCGACGTTGTCTGCGCCGCAATTGCGGAGGGCACGGAGGAGCGCAAGCTCGAGAAGGAGAAGGAGGCGCTCGAGGCAGAGGCCAATACGGAGGCAGCTCCGGTGAAGAAGGAGGCCAAGCCGCGCATCAAGAAGAGCGTGAAGGCCGATATCGACGCCGAGGCCGCAACGGTTGCCGACGTGGTAGCCGCAACCGAGAAGGCAGAGAAGGCCGCAGCAGAGCCGGCCAAGGAAGAGTAATTAATTCTAAAAAAGAGACAAGATTATGGCAATAGAGATTAAAGCCGCAGACGTGATGAAGCTCCGCAAGATGACCGGCGCCGGAATGATGGATTGCAAGAAGGCGCTCATCGAGGCTGAGGGAGATTACGCTCGCGCGCAGGATATCATCCGCGAGAAGGGCAAGCTCGTCGTTGCAAAGCGTGCCGACCGTTCGGCAAGCGAGGGCGTGGTTGTTACCAAAATCGTTGGCAGCAAGGGCTATATCCTCTGCCTCGCCTGCGAGACCGACTTCGTGGCACAGAATGCAGAGTTTACCGCATCCGCCAACGCCATTCTCGATATCGCCGTTTCTTCGGATGCAGCCGACCGCGATGCACTGCTCGCAGTGAAGAACGCCGAGGGCCGCACCGTAGAGGAGATGGTTACCGAGAAGTCGGGTCAGACCGGCGAGAAGGTTGAGCTTGCATACTATGCCCGCGTGGAGGCTCCTTACATCAACGCCTACGTTCACTTCAACAAGAAGCTCGGCACCCTGCTCGGATTCAGCAAGGAGATCTCGGAGGAGGTTGCACATACCATAGCCATGCAGGCTACGGCAATGGCCCCTATCTCCATCGACATCGACGACTGCCCGGCAGAGGTTGTGGCTCACGAGAAGATGATAGCCATGGAGCAGATGAAGCAGGATCCGAAGAACGCCAACAAGCCGGAGGCAATTCTGGAGAAGATTGCCGAGGGCAAGATGCGCAAGTTCTATGAGGAGAACACGCTTCTGAACCAGGAGCTCGTCGGCGAGAAGAAGTCCATCCGCCAGTACCTTGCCGAGAACGACAAGGAGGCGAAGATTGTTGCCTACAAGCGTTTCGCTCTGGAGGCATAATCGGAAACCAGATACGAAAAAATACGCAACCGTTAGGTTGCGTATTTTTTTTTGTTGCAGCATGGCTGCACCCGCATGCATGTGTCCTACAACGGCCACCACCATTCGTGCCCGCAGCTTCTGCAGCGCAGTCTGAAGTCGGTCTGTACATCCGTGTTGCGGCTCAGGACCTCATCCTTGCCATGCTCGTTCTTCGCAACCGTCGTCTTTGTTGTGACCTTGGTGCGTTCGCCTATCTTCTCGAAATTGTATTCACCGCATTTAGGGCAACGTCCCGCCATCATGTTCTTGAGCGTTAACATGTAGGCGAAGAAGAGTATAATCCAGTATATGAATGCGCGCAGGCCGTCGTAAGGGCCGATGCTGTATATGAAATCCGCAATCGGATACCATATTGCTATTACAAGCAGCAGGTTAACCACATATATCTTGAAGTTGGAGATCTTCGGACGCGGTGCCATGAATTTTGTGGGGGTGAATGCCGCAAGGAATCCGAGGATAATCGGCAGGAAGAAGTTCTTCAGCCAGTTTGGCTTGTTCCTGAAGTTGTATGACGAGCGTTCGGAGGCCGTAGGCAGAGCTTTCTTGCTTTCTGCAATTATGGAGTCGGCAAATGCCTGTTTCTCCTTCAGCTCTCTCTCGACGGCCGGGTTCTCCCCGTAATATACAATTGTCCGCTTGACCTCCTTCGGTGAGATGCCGGCGGTTGTGCCGCGCAGCCAGTTGCCCTTCGAATCGAGGCATTTGTCGTCATAAAATACCCAGCCGAGCGGGTATGGCCTGTATCTGAAATGTTTCTCCTCGTCTACATCGTAGTTGTTGGATATTCGCTCCATCCTCTTTTCTCCGGAGTAGCCTACAGTCTGTTTCCATGCGAGAAAATCACCCTCGCGGACTATCTTCTCCTCATGTTCCAGTTTGTATATGACATTGCCCCAGCCGTTTGTCTTCCGTTTGCTGAGGGATCTCTCTTCCAGAAACCTGTGTCCATCACTGTCATAGTAGACGGTTGTTTCATACATGTCGATATAGTCGAGTGTGCCTCGGTAGTGTACCTTGCATGGCTTTCCGTTGGCTACCTCGGCAACATCGGTTACCTTTACGCTCATGTCGTTTTCATGGCCAGTCGGAGCCGGCGGGCGCGGTTGCGCAATTGCCGTCGCTGCGAAAACAACGGCGGACAGAATCACGATTGTGAATGGAAACTTTTTCATATCTCTCTATTTGGATGTAATTCTCCGTATTATCCAGAGCGGATATTTCCGCAGCGGCCTTATCAGAAGCCACAGTTTTGCAAGAAACAGGTGTGTGCGCGAACAGTCTATTATGCCGTAAACCTTGTCCCGCGACATTGTCTCCGTACCGTATATGTTTCCGTCTCCGAGCAGTGTCACTTTCTCTCCGTCGAGCGCTATTATGCGGTGAATGACGAAATTACGGCCGGCGTCCGCCATCACGACGTTGTATTTTCTGAAGTCGGACTCGCGTATCGGGCGGAGAAGAACGGTCGCCCCGCTGCGGAAAAACGGAAGCATGCTCTGTCCCTTCACGGATACCTTCACGCTTGAGCCTTCGAGAAGGATGTCACGCGCAATGGAGAACATTTCGCGGTTTTTTACATACTGTGTGTTCATCTTCTCTCCGCGAACAGTGTATTGTATGAGAGCCGTGCGGCATCTGCATCGGGCAGACACTCCAGATGATAGACTGGGGCCTTCTCGATCATCTCCGAAAGCATGTCGCAGATGTTATCCTGCAGCGTGTCGTCGTATGCGAATGCCGGAGGGCACGACGGTAGCAGCGCCCCGATGGCGTTCAATACGGGCAGCCTGTGTATTTTGTTGTAAGGGGCCTGGCTCAGCCTTACGAATCCGCGTATCGGGAAACAGAGGTTTCTAAAGCAGGGCGTCTTGCCGCTCCACGGTGACCCGAATGCGGTGGGAACACCGTCGACGAACCGGATGATCGGGCTGTCGTCGTTAAGCAGTTTCGCCCCTTCGATGTTCTCTCTCCACAACCTCGTATGAGTGCTCTTCCCGGTTCCTGACTCCCCGAGGAAGAGTGCAGCCCCTCCATCCTTTACTATGACCGAAGAGTGTATCGCCACGGCCTTGTGCGGGTTGATTGCTATGCCGAACATCATCCACAGGCCGAAGCGCAGGAGTGTTATGTCGTGACATCCGTTGCTGCTCATGTTGCTTATGGCATGCGTGCCGTCCGTAATGAACACCGCCGTCTCGCCGGTGGCATCCCTGTCCATTTCGAATAGGTATCGTCCGTCAGCCATGCGGCAGAAACGGCATTTGGCGTAGTTCTCCTCGAATTCGAACTCATGCAGCGTCTCGAGTCCGGACGGGTCGCAGGTTGTTTCCGAGTCGAAGTGTATCGTAAGTACCGGTTCTCCGATACTGTCGGCATCGACCTCGAACGGCTTGAACCCGGTGAGCCTGCATGCGGCCAGGTCGGCCAGCGAACCTTCGGTGCGTACTCCGTAAAGTGCTATCTTGTAATTCATCTCTCCTGTTTGACGGTTATGGTGCGGTCGCAGCACTCGAGAGAGCTCTCCCTGTGTGCGATTATTATTATGGTAAGTTCCTTGTCTGCCTTGGAAAGGGCCTCTATTGAGGCATTTATGCCGTGTTCGGTCTCGTTGTCGAGCGAGGAGGTGGCCTCGTCGAAGAAGAGCACGTCGGCACGCTTGTACAGAGCCCTTGCTATTCCTATGCGCTGCCGCTGCCCTCCCGAAAGCAGGGCGCCGCACTCGCCGATGCGGCTGTGGATACCGTTCGGCAGCGAATCTATGAACTCGCGCAGGTTCGCCATGTCGACGGCACGTTCCACACGCTCCATGTCCACCGACTCCTCGTCGCATCCGAGGGCGATGTTCGCAAGTACGGTGCTGTCGGTCAGGAATACGCTCTGCGAGACATATCCTATCGTGTTCTGCCACTTGCGGCGGTTCGATTCGGACAGTTTCTCGCCGTCGATGTATATCGCGCCGCCGGTAGGGGAGTAGAAGCCGAGCATCAGGTTGAACAGGGTGGTCTTGCCCGCACCCGAACGCCCCTTTATGCCGACCTTCTCGCCGCGGCGGATGGTGAAGGAGACGTCGTGAAGGGTATCCCTGTCACTGTCGGCAAAACGGAACGACAGGTTTTCCACGCGTATCTCATTCCTGAATTCGAAACGTTCGGACGAGACGTCGGTGATGTCGGCCATCATGTCGATGTCGGCGTCGCGTATGATGTCTGTCGTGTAGCGGTTGTAGCGGAGCGATGTCCATGCCCCCATGATGTTGCGTATCGACGGGAGCAGCCGGAGCGCGGCTACGGCGAAGATTCCGAAGAGAATCTTCATGTCGTTGCTGTGAAGCCCAACGCTCAACGTGACGAGGAGCGCCATGCCGACGGCCAGGCCTATTTCGGTGAATGTCTGCGGGAATGTCGATACGGTGGCGTTCTTCTTGCCGACATCTATGATCGTGTCGATGGAGTTGTCGAACGACCGGAGCATCTTCGGGAAGGCGTTGTTTATCTCGATGTCGGCATAGCCGCGGTAGGTCTCCGTCACGTTGCGGTATTTCGCCCTCTGGGCCTCGTTCTCTATTGTGCCGTAGCGGTTCACGCGCTTGCGTATGAGCGAGAAGTAGAGCCATGCCGACGGGATGAATATCACGGCCGTGAGTATCGCCGCCAGCGGACTGTATATGAATATCGCGACGAACAGCAGTACGAACAGCATCGCCTCGCTGAGTATGGTTGCCATCGGGCGGAGCACCCCGGCCACGAAGGTATAGCAGACCACGTTGACGTTGCGCGAGAGCACGGCCGAGTTCGACCCCTTTATGAACGACAGTCCGCGGTTGAAGTAGTCGATGTAGAGGTTGCGCGATAGGTAGCGGTAGAGTGAGTATATGTAGTCGCGCTCGAAGCGGTACAGGCCGAGGTTCACGGCGCACTTGATGATGATGAATGCCACCATGGCTGCCGAAACCGCGGCTACGAACGACGTGTCGTCCGTGAATCCCAGGCGGTCGTATATGGCCGAAAGCGTGCTGTTGGAGTGTATCTTCTCGCTGTCGAGAATGAGGTAGAGAATCGGCAGCAGGGCCGCAAGCCCGACGAAATTCAGGAGCGCCCTCAACAGTATGGTGAAGGTGACCGCATAGCCGCGGGCCCTGAACCGTCGAGGTATTATGCCGAGTACCGAGTGTTTCATCCTGCTAATGTACAACTTTTTTGCGAATATGGCGAATAGTTTGCCGCGTATGCTGCCTGCGGTCAGACAATTCTTGCTATTTCCCCTGTCCTTACGTACCAAATGTATCCTTCGACCTTCCTGTATCCCATCTTCCGAAGCAGTCCGGCATACTCGGCCACCTGTTTGCCGTATTCATCCCTCTTCTGCCCGAACTTGTAGTCTACCACGACCGCCCTGCCGTCTCGCATCATGACGCGGTCGGGACGCAACAGCCCCATGCCCGGTACGACGATATCGTTTTCGCACCTCACGGCGGTCCACTCTCCGTCGAACCACTCTCCGGCCACTGTACTGTCGAGCGTCTGCATGATCCTTTCTCGCAATGATCCGGCCTCGGCTTCCGACAGCAAGCCGTCGGTTACAGCCTGCCTTACGGCCGACTCGATATCATCGCGCGTGGCGGCCTTCTCGAATATTCGGTGCATGGCTATGCCCTCGTCACGCGGGGACAGACCGGACGTCTCCCCGTCGGGCGAATAGCGCTCGGATTTCAGGCGCAGCCTCATGGATGCCGGCCTCGAAACATATTCAGTCAATATTTCGCGTTTGCGTTTCTCTCCCTTTTTGTCTGCCGAAGGCTCCGGTGACTGGCAGATGCCGCATTCGAACGACAGGCCGCCGTTGCCGTTGTCCTTGAATCCGTCGGCGCCTATGGCACGACACAGAAGCTCGCCCGCATTGTTGCAACGCCCCTCCCTGATCGACTTCTCCGGGACAAATACATACAACTGTTCCGACGCTCTCGTGAAGGCGACATAGAGCAGGTTAACGGCGTCGACGTGCGACTGTACCGTCTCCTCGTAGAACCCTTCGGCAAATGCCGAGTCGGCCATGCCGCTGCCAAAGGTAACGGGGAACCGCCCGAGCCCGTCGAGTCCGCTGCCGTGCGATGGTTCGGTCCATATCGTCGTCTTTATGTCTCCCGACCTTGGCCGAGGGTTAAGGCCCCATTTGCAGTATGGTATTATGATCACCTTGTTCTCGAGCCCTTTGGCCTTGTGGATGGTCATTATGTCGATGGACGACTCGTTGCGTTCGACGCATACCGACTTGCCGCTGCCGTTTTCGTCCCACCACTCCAGCAGCATGTTGAGGTCTGCCGTGTGGTTGCTGCAGTACCTTACGATCTGTTCGTGCAGCGCCTGTACGTATGCCGTCTGGCCGTCGGTTATGTCCGGGAATCTCATCAGCACCCTCTCGAAAGCCTCTTCGGGCGACATCGAACGCAGGGTGTCGAGGAATGCGTTCTCCTCTTCCGACAGCACCGCACGGAAATCGCATCCCTTGCGGTAGCGGTTGTATATGGCAAGGCTTATGCGGTCGCGCCGGTTCACGGCGAGGCGGAACATCGCGAGAATCAGCATTACCGCCGGCGAACCGTTTATCTTCAGTCCCTCCTGCGTCGTGACCTCGAACCTGTAGCGCGGGTCGCCCTCCTCCTTGACTGCGAGCAGTTCGCGTGCAACCTTCACACCCTCTTTCTTGTCGCGTATTATGACCGTGATGTCGCACGGCCGAAAACCGAGGTCGAGCACCCGTTTGACGCATCCCGCCACATCGGGCCCCTCGCCGTAGGTCGTGACGTTTACATAACCCCTGTTGACGCACTTGCGTTTCGGCTGCTGCCTGTGACCCGCATATGCCCTGGCCAGCACATCCTTGAGCGAGGAGTGGAGCCTCTTCCCGATGGCTCCCTTTTCGAGTCCTTCGTCGAGCATGCCGTTGAGTGCGGCATTGTCCGTCTGTATGATACGGTCGAAGATGTCGTTGTTGAAGCCTACTATCTGCGGAAGGCTGCGGAAGTTGCTGTCGAGTGTGCGTATCTCTGTATTTTCGCGCCCGAGATCGTCCGGGGCCGTCGAACCGAGAATGCTCCAGTCGCTTCCCCGCCAGCGGTAGATGGACTGCTTGATGTCGCCTACAAGAAGGACCGATACGTCGGTGCTTTGTGCCATGGCGTTGCGCAGCAGCGGAAGGAAGTTCCTCCATTCTCCGAGCGACGTGTCCTGGAACTCGTCTATCATGTACCTGTCGAAACGGTTCCCGACCTTCTCATAGATGAACGGCGCGTCGCTTTCGGTGACGAATGTGGAGATTATGTTCTTGGTCTCGGAGAGAATCAGCGAGTTCTCTTCGCGGCATATCTCTATTGATTTACGGTACAGGTCGTTGAGCAGCGCGAATGCCCGGTAGTTCTGCAACAGCAGCCGCCTTGTCTCGCACATTCCCGTGACCTTTGCCGTTTCGTCGGCAATCGAACACATCTCCGGTTGCAGTGAGGCTGCGAATGCGACCATCTCCGAACCGGCCTTCCTTGCCTTCGTGAACCATCCCGATGGCTCTCCGCGCAGCATCCCGAGCTTGCTTGCCGTAGGCATGACGAAGTCCCCGGCGGCACACTTCTCGAATGCCGTCATTAGCCCTTTCTGGAAATCGCCGGTCGTGTATCCCGCATCAGCGATGCGTTTGAGCGCCTTCCCGCATCGGTGTTTCAACTCTTCACAAGCCTTGTCCGTCGCCGCGCAGAACCCGAAGACGAGCCTTTTCAGCTGCTGCTTGTCTGCGGCATGCTCTATCGGCTCCTTTGAGAACTCCTTGAAGAGCTCCTTCTGCAGCAGTTTTATTCCGTCGCGGATATTCCATCTCTCTCCGTTCTCTATGCGGTCCCTGGCAAGGTCCATTATCCAGCTCCGCAGTTCGGTGTTGTCGGCTATATCCTCGATAAGGGCATCCGCGCTGCGCGCAATTATCGGGTCGGCATCGAGCTCAAGCGAGTAGTTGAGCTCCATTCCGAGCTCCTTGACGAATGCCCGCAGGATTCGCTGGAAAAACGTGTCGTTGGTGAGTATCGTGAATCTCGAATAGTCGTGCAGTATTGCCGACCGCACGCGCGAGGCCCGTCGCCGCAACTCCTCCTCCGGGAGTCCGGTGTCGCGCATCAGGTTGCCGAGATATTCGCTCTTTTCTCCGGAGGCGAGCTCGTGGATGCGCCTCAGGATTCGCGATTTCATCTCTTCGGTTGCCTTGTTGGTGAATGTTACGGCAACGATGCGGCGGTAGCCGCCCGGATCGAACGCTCCGTGCCCGTTGTCGCATTTGAGCACATCCAGCACATACTTGTAGGCAAGTTGATATGTCTTTCCGGAGCCTGCGCTCGCGTTAAGGATTTTCGCTCTCACGTCGGTGTTTCAGTTTGTCGTAAAGATACCTATTTTATTTCTGATTTGGACAATATGTGCCGAAAATGGAGCGATAATTTTGCCATTTGCCGCCCGTCAGTGTGGTTGTCACCATAATTTACACGACGGCGGGACATGTGCGGCGGTGATAAAATCGGAGCAACGGGTGCTGAATCTGCAAAAAAATTCTTATCTTGTGCGTTGTTTTGTAACACCATATCCTTATGAACAGACTGTTGGCGAGTATAATTCTTGTTCTGACTGCCGTTTCCGCATCCGCACAGGAACCTGCGGGACAGCAGCCGGCTGCCAATGTCGAACGGGTGGCGTCCATTCCGAAGACCGATCTGCTCACGCCATTCACGGCTATCGAGATAGACGGTCCGTTGAATGTGAACATGAAACATGTCGACGACGAATCGGAGGTGAAGATCGTATACGATACAAAGGGGTCCATGACATCGAAGTTCCGTGCCACGGTCAACAAGGACGGAGTATTGCGCGTGGAGGAGCGGTTCGACCAGAAACGAACGACCGTCACCGATGTCACCGTATACTACAGCACGCTTGAAAAGGTGCGGGTGTCCGCGGCTACCGTCGCGTTCGAGGAGCCTCTTGAAAGACGCGTATTCGACATGTCCGTATCGGGCGGCGCCATTGTGACTCTCGGCATACGGACTCTCGATACGTTCATCGAGTGTACGGGCCAGAGCCGTATCGTCCTGAGCGGGGAGTCGCGCTATTTCAAGCTCAATGTCTCTACCGCAAAGATAGATGCGTGGAACCTGTCCACTGTTTCGTCGATAGTCGAGGCTTCGCACGGGGCGGAGGTGAGGCTGAACGTATCCGAACGTCTTGAAGCGGTTACGTCGACTGCGGCAAGGCTGCTGTATCGCGGCAAGCCGGAGATAATTCGCAACCGCTCGTCTCTATTCGGCGGTGATATAGTTTCCGTAGACTGAATACCGTAGCCGTATGCGGACTTTTCTCGGGGATGTGGCGGCGCGGCTGTATGCCAGGTACGGGGACGATGTGTCGTCCCTTTCCATTCTGTTCTCTTCGCGCCGCGCAAGGCTCTTTTTCGCCGATGCCCTCTCGGAGGTGGCGCACGGACCGCTTTGGGAGCCGGAATATCTCTCCGTGGATGAACTGATGTCCGAACTTTCGGGGTTGCGGCAGGCCGACAGACTGCGGCTTGTGGCGGAACTGTTCGACGTCTACTCCAAATACTACAGGGAGGATTTCGACAGATTCTATTTCTGGGGAGAGATGCTGCTTGCCGACTTCGACATGATAGACAAGTATCTTGTCGACGCATCGCAGCTCTTCCGCAACATATCCGACATAAAGGAACTCGAGGCCGATACGGACTATCTCACGCCTGAACAGTTGCGAATAGTCTCTTTTTGGCGGACGATAGGCCCGGAAGGGTCGCTTTCCGAACAGAAGCGCGCCTTTCTCGAAGTGTGGAGGTCGCTCGGAACGGTATATTCCGAATACCGCGGGCGGCTGTTGTCCATGGGCATCGGTTATGCCGGCTTGATTTACCGGGAGGCCGTGGCTGCAATCGAACGCGGCGAGGCTTCGTTCTCCCGGCCAAGACGTTATGTCGTTGCCGGATTCAACGCACTTTCCGCCTGCGAAAGAAGGCTCTTCTCATATCTTTCGACCGCATGCGGCGCCGAGTTCTTCTGGGACTATGACGACTACTATGTCCGCGACGTGTCGCAGGAGGCAGGTTTGTTCGTGCGGCGCAATATCGCCGAATTCCCGTCGGGCGATGGCGTGAGCCATGACAATTTCCGTCACATACGTTCCCTGCATGACATATCGTGCGTATCCAATGTCGCACAGTGCAAGCATGCGGCATCGCTACTGAACGAAATAGCCAGCCGCAACGGCGGAGAACACCCGTTCCTCGACAAGCGTACGGCGGTGGTGCTTACCGATGAGAACCTGCTCGTCCCGCTCCTGTATTCGCTGCCGGATGTGGCTGGAGGAGTGAACGTCACGATGGGATATCCGCTTAAGAGTACGCTCGCTGCATCCCTTGTGGAGAGGCTTCTTGCCCTGCAGACGCATGTGCGGAGGCGCGAAGGGAAGCACCTTTACTACCATGTCGATGTGAACGGCCTGTTGGCGCACCCGTATGTGGCAAGTGTCGAAGACGATGCCGTTTCGGAGCTGCGAGGGAGGATAATAGGGGAGAATCTGATATACGTGCCGGAGGAGATGCTGTCGGTTACGCCTCTGTTCGGGGCGCTGTTCCGTCATGCGGAGGGTTGGCGCGGATTGCTCGCATATCTTCGCGGGGCAGTCGCCGCCATAGCGGAGGCTCCGTGTCCAGGCGGTCGGGACAGATACAGGATGGAGTTCCTTTCGGCCATGTCCGATTCGCTGTCGAGACTCTTCAATGTCATAGACGCATGCGGCATTGACATATCGGAGGAGATATGCCGCTCGCTCGTGAGACGGCACATCCAGACGGAACGCATCCCTTTCGAGGGGGAACCGCTCGAGGGGTTGCAGGTTATGGGCATACTCGAGACCCGTAATCTCGATTTCCGCGACGTGATAATACTTTCGATGACCGACGACAACTTTCCGGGCAACCGCATGTCCGACTCGTCGTTCATCCCTTACGGCCTGCGCTATGCCTACGGCCTGCCTACGCCGGAGCTGCACGAGGCCGTCTACGCATATTACTTTTACCGGCTCATACAGAGGGCCGAGAACGTATATATGCTCTACTGTTCCCATGCCGACGAGCGCAGCACCGGCGAACCGAGCCGCTACATACGCCAGCTCGAATACGAAACTGCGCTGCACGTGGAGCGGTCCGACGTCGGACTTGACGTAAGCGTCCCGGCGGAGAGCGCCATATGCATACCGAAGACGCCGGATGTGATGCGCGTCATGGAGTCATATGTGGACGGCAGTGCGGAGCTCTCGCCGACGGCATTCTCGCGTTATGTGCAGTGTCCGCTCAAGTTCTATTTCTATTCCGTCGCAAAGGTGCGTACCGATGACGAACTTTCGGAGGAGGTCGACGGGCTGATGTTCGGAAACATATTCCACAAGGCCGCGGAACTCCTGTACGGGCATGTGGTCGGTGAAAAACACCCGGCGGCACACCTGCGCCGCCTGTTGGACGAGGGAGTTGCCGAACGCTGTGTGGATTCGGCCATAAACATCGTATATTTCGGACAGGATGCCGATGCTCCGCTGCCTGCACCGGGCGGGGAGCTGATGGTCATACGCGAGATAGTACTGCGCTACCTGCGCGACAATGTGGCGCGTTACGATATCGATAACGGAGGTTTTACCGTCCTTGCCACGGAGAGCCGGGTGGGTTATCTGTTCCCGTTCGAGTCGGGCGGACGAAGCCTGGAGATGCACTTCTCGGGTATCGCCGACCGCATCGACCGTCTCGACGACGGTTCGTTCCGTGTGGTGGACTACAAGACCGGTTCGGAACATCTGGAGATGGGCGGTGTAGGCGAACTGTTCACCGGAGAGGCGAAGGACCGCCAGTCAAACTTCATAAACACGCTTCTCTACTCGATGATGATTTACCGCTCGCAGGGGCGTGACGTACATCCGGAACTCTACTATGTGCGCAAGATGTCGGACATGGGATACTCGCCGCTGATAACCGACAAGTCGACGGGCGTTTCGGGTGTCCCGTATTCGGCATGCATGGAGGAGTTCGAAGCACATGTGGCCCGCACCCTTGGCGAGATATATGATGCGGATACGCCTTTCCGCCAGACCGAGGACCGCAAGGCCTGCATCAGCTGCGACTTCGCTCCGATATGTTTCAGAAAGGAAGAGTGACGCGGACGTAGGCGGCGCCGCTTGCCTTTGCCGCCTCCAGCCCTATCTCCGAGTCCTCGAATATGAGCGTCTCCGCCGGGGTTGCCCCGGCAAGTTCCATGGCCTTCAGGAAGCAGTCCGGTGCCGGTTTCGAATGCTCGACCGAATCGGACGACAGTATCCCGTCCACACCGTTTTCCAGCCCGAGATACCTCATGACGTTCGATATGTTGTCGAGATGTCCGGTCGATACAATCCATGCCGCACCTCCCTGACGGCGGAAGTCCTGCACGAACTCCCACAACGGTTTGTTGAGCGACACGAGGTCGAAGTGCGTCGGATATATCTCCACCTTGCGCCGCCTTATGCGTGACATGCGCTCGGGGTCGCTTATGCCGATGCTCCGCAGGAATTCAGGGCAACGCATCCCGAAATATTTGCTGCGGTATTCCTGTTCGGTCAGCCGTATGCCGTTTTCGGCAAGCGCCTCCATGTAGGATACGGTGTTTGCGCGGGCGGTGTTGACGAGAGTTCCGTCGAAATCGAGCAGCAGAAGTCTTATTTGCATGGTCGTATGGTTGGTTGTCAATCGAATGACTGCATTCCCGAACGGGATATCTTTATTATGCGCCTGTATTCGTCGGGGGTGAGTTCCATGAAGAAAAAGTGTATCGGGTCCACCCTCATGCCGTTGTATCGCACCTCGTAGTGGAGGTGTGGGGAGAGGGAGAGTCCGGAGTTGCCCGACAGTGCGATTATGTCGCCCCGCCTGACACGGCGTCCCCGCTTCACCTTTACGCTCTGCAGATGGCTGTACGATGTCGTGTATCCGTTGAGGTGGTCGATTACCACGGTGAGACCCGATGTCGAGTTCTTGCCCGATATCTCCTTTACTATGCCGTCGGCGGTTGCGAAGATGCGTGAGCCTTCGGGGATGGTGTAGTCGACTCCCTGATGCGACTGCAGGGTGCGGTAGAACGGGTGCATGAGCATGCCGTACGATGCCGTGAGGAGGGTCAGGTTGTGGTTCGTGACCGGTTGAATCGACGGTATGTTGTCGCGCTTCCTGCCAAGACGTACGAATTCGTCGTCGAGACGGCCGTATGACTCTTCGAGACGCTCCATCTTGTGCTCGAGGGCGTCGAGCGATTCGGCCATTTCGCGAGACATCCTGCGGTTGGATTTCGTGAGCAGCCTTTCGAGCATGGCGACCCTCTGCGTCTCGTATTCGGAGTTGAAGTCGTACGGATCCGATTCGAAGAGTATGCGGAATATGTTGCGGTCGCGTTCGATGATGTTGTCCATTACGAGACTCAGGGAGTCGTAACGGGCCGTGAGCGCTTCGTATTCGCGTTTCAGCTTGTCGGTGGAGTGGCGCAACTCGTATTCGGCCGGCGTGTCGAACAGCAGCGAGAATACAATGTAATATATTATGGCCGCGCCGAGCCACGAGAACATCCTCGTGAGGAATCTCGATGCGTTGCGGCTTACGATGCGGTGGCCGTTGCGTATGTTGTTTTTCTGTCCGGACGTCATTCTACCTCGAGGTCTGCGTTGTACTTTATGTTCTCCATGAGCGTGCGGTACTCCTCGCTGGACATGTTGCGGTTGAAGTAGTTCACCGGATTCACGTTGCGGCCCATGTATATCACCTCATAATGCAGGTGCGGGCCCGTGGATCCTCCGGTCGAACCGACCTCTCCGATTATCTGTCCGCGGCTTACCTTCTGTCCAGGACTTACAAGTATGCGGTTCAGGTGCGCGTATCGCGTCTTGTATCCGAATTCGTGGTTGAGAAGTATCTGCTTGCCGTATCCCCTGCGGCGCAGTCCCGTTTCGACCTTCTCGACGATCGCATCTCCGGTGGCGTATACGGGTACGCCCTTGTTGCACGACAGGTCCACGCCCTTGTGCATCTTGCGCGTCTTGTATATCGGGTGTACCTTGCGCATGCCGAATGCGTAGAATGCCTTCAGCTCCGTGCGGTCGATCGGCCATACGGCAGGTATGGCGAGCGACATGCGCTCCTTGTTTTTCGCAAGAATCTGCAGCTCGTCGAGCGAGAGCGACTCCCCGTAGGCTTCACGCGCAAGGGCATCGAGGCTCTTCCATGTCGATGTCATGAGCGAGGAGTATGTATCTCCCTGCAGATCCGCGTATTTCGAGTCGGGATATTCGTCGTATATGCCGGTCAGCGGGAGCGTGTCCACCGAGAACAGCGCCCTGTAGACGCTCATGTCGCGGTGGCGTATCTCGTCGAGCTTGCTCTGGAGTGTCCGTATCCGGTCCTGGAGAATCCTGTACTTCAGGACGAGTTCGCGGTTGTCGCTGTTTATGGAGTACATCTTCGGCGTGAAGAACATGTACGAGAATACGGCATTCAGCAGCGATATGACGATGAAGCCCAGCAGCAGCTTCCGCAGAAACGGATATCTGCCGCGACGTACATCCGTCTCCGCATTGTCCTCCCGGCCGCCTGTGGCAGGCCTCTCCTCCATGTTTGCGCCTTTCTCCGACACGTGAAAAAAACTTGTTGCAATGGATGCAAAATTAGTGTAAATTTTATACTTTTGCAACCGATTGTATAACGAGGAAAGACAAATAATATTTTGATTATGGCATATATGGAGTCGGACAAAATCCGCAAGGCATTTCTGGACTTTTTTGCAAGCAAGGGACATACGATAGTGCCTTCGGCACCGATGGTGGTGAAGAACGACCCGACGCTGATGTTCACCAACGCCGGAATGAACCAGTTCA
The DNA here is from genome assembly GCA_944322005.1 of uncultured Alistipes sp. Taxonomy (GTDB): domain Bacteria; phylum Bacteroidota; class Bacteroidia; order Bacteroidales; family Rikenellaceae; genus Alistipes. Next base: position 138,219 of record CALUNL010000003.1, on the reverse strand, counting down.
AGGACATATTTCTCGGCAATGCGCCGCGCAAGTACCCGCGTGCGGCCGATACGCAGAAGTGCCTGCGTGTATCGGGAAAACACAACGACCTCGAGGAGGTGGGACATGACACCTATCACCACACGATGTTCGAGATGCTCGGCAACTGGTCCTACGGCGACTATTTCAAGAAGGAGGCAATCGCCTGGGCATGGGAACTTCTGACGGAGGTATACGGACTCCAGGCCGACAGGCTCTATGCTACGGTTTACGAGGGTTCGGAGGAGGACGGCGTGCCGTTCGACGAGGAGGCTTTCGGATACTGGCGCCAGTTCCTGCCGGAGGACCACATAATCCGCGGCAACAAGCATGACAACTTCTGGGAGATGGGCGAGACCGGTCCGTGCGGTCCGTGCAGCGAGATACACTACGACCTGCGCGATGATTCGGAGAGGGCCGCGAAGCCTGGACGCGAGATGGTGAACATGGGCGACCCGCAGGTAATCGAGATATGGAATCTCGTGTTCATGCAGTTCAACCGCAAGGCAAACGGCTCCCTTGAACCGCTGCCTGCCCGCAACGTCGATACCGGCATGGGCTTCGAGCGTCTCTGCATGATACTTCAGGGCAAGAAGTCGAATTACGACACCGACGTGTTCCGTCCTGCCATACAGGCCATTTCCGAGATGTCGGGCCACCGCTACGGCGAGTCGGAGAACGTCGATGTGGCCATGCGCGTCATTGCGGACCACCTGCGTGCCATATCCTTCTCGATAGCCGACGGACAGCTGCCGTCGAATGTCAAGGCCGGATATGTCATCCGACGCATATTGCGCCGCGCCGTACGTTACGGATACACCTATCTCGGATTCACGCAGCCGTTCATATGCCGTCTGGTTCCGGTTCTGGCGGAGCAGATGGGAGGACAGTTCCCGGAGCTTAAGGCACAGCAGTCGCTCATCGAGAAGGTCATCGAGGAGGAGGAGAGCGCATTCCTGCGTACACTGTCCACCGGAATAAACCTGCTCGACGGCGTTATCGCTTCGTGTGCCGGAGGCAAGATTTCGGGACACGACGCCTTCGTACTTTACGATACCTACGGATTCCCGATAGACCTTACCGAACTTATTGCCAAGGAGCATGGGGTAGAGGTCGATCTCGAGGGCTTCGAGCGGGAGCTCGCCGCACAGAAGGAGCGTTCGCGCAATGCGGCGGCCCAGATTGTGGATGACTGGCACGAGATAGTTCCGATACGGCAGAGCGAGTTTGTCGGCTACGATATGCTCGAATGCGATGTTCGGATCGCCCGCGTCCGCCGCGTACAGACCAAGAGCAGGACCACATACCAGCTCGTGTTCGACAAGACCCCGTTCTACGGCAATGCCGGAGGTCAGATGGGTGATGTAGGCTTTATAGAGAATTCCAACGAAAAGATAGAGATTGTTGCAACGGAGAAGGAGAACGGATTGACGATACATATCGCCGAGCGTCTGCCGGAGAATCTCGAATCGGTATTCCATGCCGTAGTCGATCCGGAAAAGAGACAGTGTGCGGCCAACAACCATACGGCAACCCACCTTCTGCATGCAGCCCTGCGCAAGGTGCTCGGCACGCATGTCGAGCAGAAGGGTTCGATGGTGTCGCCTGCGGGACTGCGTTTCGACTTCTCGCACTTCCAGAAGGTAACGCCGGAGGAGTTGCGCAAGGTCGAGCGTCTGGTCAATGCAAGCATACGCGCCAACTATCCGCTCGTGGAGAACCGTGCGGCCACAATGGAGGAGGCCAAGAGTGCCGGGGCGATGATGCTCTTCGGCGAGAAGTACGGTGACAGGGTCCGTATGGTCAGGTTCGGTGAATCGGTGGAGCTGTGTGCCGGAACCCATACTTCCGCTACCGGCAACATAGGACTGTTCAAGATTGTGTCCGAGGGAGCCATATCGGCAGGTGTACGTCGAATAGAGGCCGTTACCGGAGAGAAGGCCGAATCGCTGATGTATGCCGGTGAGGACACCCTGAAGAATATAGGCGAGCTTGTCAACAATCCGCAGATCGTGCTGGCCATACGCAAACTCGTGGAGAGCAACGAGGCTTTGAGCAAGGAGGTCGAGGCTGTCCGCAGGGAGCAGATAGATTCGCTTGCACAGAGCATACTCGAGAATGCATCGGAGGAGAACGGAGTGCTCAAGATTGCGCGACAGATGCCGCGTCCGTCGGATTTCATGAAGGACCTGGCCTACAATTTGCGTTCGCGCAGCAGGAATCTTGTCCTTATCCTCGGTTCGTCGTATGAGGGCAAGGTGTCGCTGATGATAATGCTCGGTGACGATATCGTCGAGAAGGGCGTCGATGCCGGTGCTGTTGTGCGCGAGGCGGCCAAACTGATAAACGGCGGCGGAGGCGGACAGAAGTTCTTCGCCACGGCCGGCGGCAAGAATCCTGACGGTCTCCAGAAGGCGATAGACCGTGCGGACGAACTTATTACTGAGAAATTGAGATAAAAAGGATACGAATCATGGCAAACAAGGTATTGTTGATGATTCTCGACGGCTGGGGCATCGGGAATCACTCGAAGTCGGATGCTATATTCTCGACGCATCCCGAATTCATAGCTAATCTTACCGAAACCTATCCGCATGCGCAGTTGCGCACGGACGGCGAGAACGTGGGACTGCCTGACGGACAGATGGGAAACTCGGAGGTGGGACACCTCAACATCGGAGCCGGAAGGGTGGTGTATCAGGATCTGGTGAAGATCAACCGAGCCTGCAAGGACGGCTCGATAATGCAGAACCCGGAGATCGTGAAGGCTTTCGAATATGCGAAGAAGAACGGCGTGAACGTCCACTTCATGGGACTTGTCTCGGACGGAGGCGTACACTCGTCGATTGAGCATCTGTTCAAGCTGTGCGACATCTCCAAGCACTACGGGATAGAGAATACATACGTACACTGCTTCATGGACGGCCGCGATACCGATCCGAAGAGCGGCAAGGGGTTCATCGAGGCTCTTGAGAAACATCTTGCCGTATCGACCGGCACGATTGCATCGATTGTGGGCCGTTACTATGCCATGGACCGCGACAAGAGGTGGGAGCGCGTGAAAATTGCCTACGACATGCTCGTGGAGGGTGTCGGAACGCATGCCACCGACATGGTTGCAGCCATGCAGCACTCGTATGACGAGGGCGTGACGGACGAGTTCGTGAAGCCTATCGTGCGTGTAGATGAGGCGGGCAACCCGGTTGGACTCATCAAACCGAACGACATGGTGATATTCTTCAATTTCCGCAACGATCGCGCCCGTGAGATTACGGTCGCCCTCACGCAGAAGGATATGCCGGAGAACGGAATGCATACCATGCCGCTCTACTACTGTTGCATGACCCCGTACGACGCGTCGTTCGAGGGCCTGCACATACTTTTCGACAAGGAGAATGTCGGCAATACGATAGGAGAGTACGTGTCGAAGCTCGGTCTTTCGCAGTTGCGCATAGCCGAGACCGAGAAGTACGCCCATGTGACCTTCTTCCTCAACGGAGGCCGCGAGGAGAAGTTCGAGGGCGAGGACCGTATCCTGGTCGCTTCGCCGAAGGTGGCTACGTATGACCTCCAGCCGGAAATGAGCGCCTACGAGGTTGCGGACAAGCTTGCAGACGCGCTCGGCACCCGCAAGTACGACTTCATCTGCCTCAACTTCGCCAACGGCGACATGGTGGGACACACGGGAGTCTACGAGGCGATATGCAAGGCAGTCAAGGCGGTCGACGCCTGCGTGAAGAAGGTTGTCGAGGCTGCACGCGCCAACGGATACGAGGTGGTGATGATTGCCGACCACGGAAATGCCGACCATGCGATAAACGACGACGGTACGCCTAATACGGCGCACTCGCTCAATCCGGTGCCGATCGTTACGGTTTCGGACCGCGTAAAGAGCGTACACAACGGAATCCTTGCCGACGTTGCGCCTACCGTGCTCAAGCTCATGGGCATACCGCAGCCGGAGGAGATGACCGGAAAACCGCTCGTGGAACTGAAATAATATGAGAATATGACAGTTGCGGCGGAGTGAACATTTCACTCCGCCGCAATTTTTTATGCGCCTGTTTTTGCAGATTGGAAAAACATTGCTATCTTCGCCCCTGCAACGGGGGATTAGCTCAGCTGGCTAGAGCGCTTGCATGGCATGCAAGAGGTCACGAGTTCGAATCTCGTATTCTCCACAAAAAACGACGGGAATCTGTATCGGACAGGTTCCCGTCGTTTTTGCCTGACGGTACGGAATCGCCTATTCCGTGCGCCGCAGATACCCTTCGATGTTCCCGGCTATCCCCTCTATGAGCTTGTCTACCGCCTCGCCCGATGCCCAGGCCGTATGCGGCGATGCCAGCAGTGCGTCGGGATCCTTTATGCCGTAGAGCAGCGATTCGGGCAGCGGCTCCTGCGAGAACACGTCGAGCGCTGCACCGGCTATCTCCTTTGCGTCGAGCGCCTCGGCAAGCGCCTTTTCGTCGATGATGCCGCCGCGGGCGACATTGATGATTATCGCCGACGACTTCATCGCCTGCAACTGCGCACGGCCTATGAGCCCGCGCGTGGCATCGTTGAGCGGCGCATGTATCGATATGACGTCCGATTCAGCGAGCAGTTCTGCGAGCCCCTTTTGCGGCCATCTCTCCTCGCGCCTGACTCCGGATGTGGAGTGGTACGACACTTCGCATCCGAACGCCTCGGCAAGTCGTGCCACCTCCCGGCCTATGTTTCCGAGGCCTATTACGCCCCAGCGGTGTCCGTAGAGCTGGCCTATCGGACGGCCGAAATGGAATATGCGTCCCGAGGAGGCGTATTTCCCGCTTTTGAAATAGCCGTCGTAGTATACCGTCTGGCGCAGCAGCGACAGCGCGGCCGAAAGGGTGGCCTCCGCCACCGAATGGGTGGAGTATCCGACCACGTTGCGTACCTCGATGCCCTTTTCGGCGGCCGCTTCAAGGTCGACGTTGTTCGTGCCGGTGGCGGCTACGGCAATCAGGCGCAGATTCGGCAGGCGCTCCATCGTCTCTCGCGTTATGGAGACCTTGTTCGAGATTACTATATCCGCGTCGGCGCAGCGGCTCACCACATCGCACTCCTCCGTGCAGTCGTACCCGGTATACTCTCCGAGCCTTTTCAACTGAGACAGGTCCCTGCCTCCGAGCGAGTATTCGTCGAGGAATACTATCCTGTGCTTGCGTTCCATATTATTCTTCGTTGTTGTTTTTTCCGTCGCATATGTCCCGTATCACGACCGAGGCGCATCCTATGCCGAAGAGCGCCGGCATATAGGATATGGTCCCGGCATTGGAGGCCTTGTTGCGCTCGTCGCAGCTGATGATTGCGCTCTCGATCGGCGGTTCCGGAGAGAATACGGCCTTGAAGCCGCTCCTTACTCCCGCCTTGTGCAGGCGCTTGCGCAGCATGTGTGCCAGCGGGCAGTGGTGGGTCTTCGAAATGTCGGCGATTTCGAGCTGCGTCGGGTCGAGTTTCGCCCCCGCACCCATCGAACTTACAAGCGGATACCTGCGCTCGAGGCATCCGAGTATCAGCGCGAGTTTCGGCGACAGGGTGTCTATGGCATCGACCACATAGTCGAACCTTTCGGAGTCGAGAAGCCGGTAGGTCAGCTCGTCCTTTACATATTCGTCCACCACGCGCAGAGCGAGCTCCGGATTTATGTCGAGAAGCCGTTCGGACATTATTTCGGCCTTCTTTCGTCCCACAGTCGAGTGAAGGGCTATCAGCTGCCGGTTTATGTTGCTTTCGGATACCGAGTCAGAGTCGGCTATGGTCATCCGGCCCACTCCGGCGCGTACGAGCATCTCCGCAGCGTAAGCTCCTACGCCGCCGAGACCCACCACAAGCACGTTCGCCGTGCGCAGCCTTCCGAGGGCCTCCTTTCCGAGCATAAGCTCGGTGCGTTCAAGCCATTCGTTGTTCATTTTCCGAATATATTGTCATAATTGTCATTGATGTTGCGTACGAGCGTTGATACTTCTGTTTTAAGCAGTTGAGCTGCCGTCTCGTATATACTGCCGATGGGCGTGTCGCTCTCGTCGGTCTCGAAAAACATTCTGTCGCGCGGAACGTTCTTCATCGCCTCGACCGTCTTCGGTGATGCGAACGAGCGCTCCCCGAACGACAGATGGTACCCCGCACCTACAGCCCTTTGTGCCTGCTCCGCGGAGCCGATGAAGCCGTGGAAAATCACGGCCGGCAGACGGTACTCCGCGAGAATTTTCATTACCGGTTCGAATGCCCTGACGCAATGTATGACCACCGGCAGCCAGGCCTGCTGTGCCAGGTGCAGCTGCATGCGGAATACGCTCTCCTGCGCGTTGCGGTCGACATCGCATGCGAAGTCGAGACCTGTTTCGCCGATGGCGTCCGCATCCGACAGGTCGAGACCCGCCGAAGCATCTGCGGGGACGGAGGCGGCTTCCCAGGGATGGATGCCGGCCGTTCGTATTGTAAGTTCTCCGTCGAGCGGCTTGTGCGTGTGTATGTTTACGAGCATGTCGGTGCAGGCGTTTCACAAATATACTCCAAAATTGCGAAAACGAACCGCAAATTAAAAAAAGTCTCTTCGTATACCGGTATGTGAAAAAAAAATCGTATATTCGCGGGCGATTTAAGGGAAATTGCTAACAGTTATCGGTAAACAATCATCTATTAAATCATAAATCGTAACCAATAAAATCAATCAAAATGTCGAAAATCATCAAACTGAGCAAAGGTTTGGACATCAAGCTTCAGGGCGAGCCGCAGAAGACGCTTAAGGAGATTCCGATGGCGTCGGAGTATGCGTTGTCGCCGCTGGACTTTGAAGGTGTCACGCCCAAGATGCTGGTGAAGGTAGGCGACAATGTCAAGGCGGGAACTCCGTTGTTCTTCGACAAGAAGCATCCGGAGGTCATGTTCTCGTCTCCGGTCAGCGGAACCGTTTCGGCCGTGAACCGCGGCGAGAAGCGGCGCATTCTGACCGTGACCGTCAAGGCTGATCCGTCGGTTGCCTATGAGGAGTACGGAAAACTCAATCCGGCTTCGGCCTCCAGGGAGGAGATCGTCTCCCTCCTGCTTAAATCGGGATTGTGGGCAATGGTCATCCAGCGACCTTACGGCATCATCGCCTCGCCGGCCGACACTCCGAAGGCCATATTCGTATCGGCTTTCGACAGCGCTCCGCTGGCTCCGGACTACGACTTCGTTCTTTCGGGCGAGCGTGAGGCACTGCAGTGCGGATTCGATGCACTCAAGCGTCTGACCGACGGCAAGGTGCACCTGTCGTACAACGCCTGCGGCAAGGAGCCGGAGATCAAGGGCGTCGAGCTGCACGCCTTCAAGGGCAAGCACCCGGCAGGAAATGTCGGTGTGCAGATTCACCACATCGACCCGATAAACAAGGGCGAGAAGGTATGGACGCTGAACATACAGGATGTGGCCATCATCGGCCGCCTCATGCTTACGGGACACGTCGATATGCACCGCGTGATCGCCGTGACCGGTTCGGAGGTGGTTGCTCCGCAGTACTGCCGCGTTATCGCCGGCGCTCCCGCCGCATCGATACTCGCCGGCAATGTCAGGGAGGGACACGTCCGCGTAATATCCGGCAACGTGCTTACGGGCCGCAATATCGGTATCGACGGCTATCTCGGCTTCTACGCCAACCAGCTCACGCTGATACCGGAGGGCGACAACTACGAGCTCCTGGGCTGGGCCATGCCTCGCCTGTCGAAGTTCTCAGTATCGCACGCATATTTCTCGTGGCTCTTCCCGAACCGCAGATACAACCTCGATACGAATCTCAACGGCGGCGAGCGTCCGTTCGTCGTTACGGGACTCTACGAGCGCTATCTGCCTATGGACATCTATCCGATGCACCTGCTCAAGGCCATTATGGCAGGCGATATCGACAAAATGGAGAATCTCGGCATCTACGAGGTTGTCGAGGAGGACTTCGCGCTCTGCGAGTTCGTCGACCCTTCGAAGACCGAGATGCAGCAGGTTATCCGTGACGGTATTAACTTAATGATTAAGGAGGAGGAATAACATGGGACTTCGCAAAATAGTTGACAACCTGAAACCGACTTTCTCCAAGGGGGGCAAGTTGAGTTTCCTCGCATCGACCTTCGATGCCTTCGAAACATTCCTGTTCGTCCCTAATACCACGACCTCGCGCGGTGCGCACATCCGCGACTGCAACGACATGAAGCGTACGATGATTGTCGTGGTGGTGGCCCTCATACCTGCATTCCTCTTCGGATGCTACAACACCGGCCTGCAGGTCGGACTCGAGAGCTGGACGGCATTCTTCTACGGTCTGGTGCGCATCCTTCCGATGGTTGCCGTATCGTACATCGTCGGCCTGGGCATAGAGTTTGCCTTCGCACAGGCCCGCGGCCATGAAGTCAATGAAGGATTCCTCGTTACGGGACTCCTGATTCCGATGGTGATGCCGATCAGCACCCCGCTGTGGATGGTGGCTCTCGGTACCGCATTCTCGGTCGTATTCGTCAAGGAGGTGTTCGGCGGAACCGGAATGAACGTCTTCAATCCGGCCATCGTGGCTCGTGCATTCGTCTTCTTCGCATTCACTCCGCAGATGTCGGGTGAGACCGTATGGTACTCGACATGGAAGATGATGGGCGCAGCCGACGCAACCACCGGTGCAACTGCACTCGAGCAGCTTGCAACTACCGGCAACATGCAGTGGAGTCCGCTGGAGGCGTTCCTCGGCTTCATCCCGGGTTCGTTCGGCGAGACCTCGACACTCTGCATACTCATCGGTGCGGCAATACTGCTCTTTACGGGCGTTGCATCGTGGCGCACGATGTTGTCGGTGTTCGTGGGAGGATATCTCATGGCGCTGTTGCTCAAGGTGTGCGGACTGTTTGACTATCCTGCATACTATCACCTGATTACCGGCGGATTCGCATTCGGAGCCGTATTCATGGCCACCGACCCTGTGACATCGGCGCAGACCGATACCGGCAAGTATATCGTCGGATTCCTCATCGGTGTGCTGGCAATCATGATTCGTATGGTAAATCCGGCATATCCGGAGGGTATGATGCTTTCGATTCTCTTCATGAACGCGTTGGCTCCGCTCATCGACTACTTCGTTGTCGAGGCCAACATACGCCGCAGGAAGAATCGTGTTAAAACCGTTAAATAAGTAGGAGTATGGCAACAAAGAAATTCGTATGTAAGGTTTGCGGATATGTCCATGAAGGCGACACTCCGCCGGAAGTATGTCCGATATGCAAGGCTCCTGCATCGGAATTCGAGGAGATAAAGAAGAAGGGATTCCTGGGTGGCACCAACAGCAACGCCTACATCATATTCTATTCGGTGGTTATGGTCGTTGTCGTTGCGGCGCTGCTCTCGGTTGCTTCGCTCTCATTGCAGAAGCGCCAGTACGAGAATACCCTCAATGAGAAGAAACAGCAGATAGTGAAGGCTCTTGGCGAGAACCCGGAGACCGTATCCTACGGCGACATAATCTCCGACTGCCGACTGCTCGACGCACAGGGAAATCCTGTAGAGGGCAAGGGTGAAAAGGAGGTTTTCGATGCCATGAAGGATCTGAAGGGTTCGATCGCTTCGGGCATATATCCTATATTCATTGCAAACAACGGTTGTGTGGTGGTTCCTGTATACGGAGTCGGACTGTGGGATGCAATCTGGGGATATGTGGCTCTCGAACCTGATATGAACACCGTCAAGGGCGTGGTTCTCGACCACAAGGGCGAGACCCCTGGACTCGGTGCCGAGATATCGACCCCGAAGCACCAGGCCAAGTATGTGGGCAAGACCATCTACAACGGCGAGGAGCTTGTCGGCATCACCCTCAAGAAGGGCGGTGCGAAGCCTAACGACCCGAATTTCGCTCACGAGGTGGATGCAGTCACCGGAGGAACGAAGACGTCGGACGGCGTGACGAACATGCTCAAGAACTGCCTGGGCAACTACAAGGCCTATTTCGACGGCGTGCGCAATGCCGCATCCGCACAGACGGCCGAATCCAACAATGAATTAAACAGCGAGAACAATGAGCAGTAAGAGTTTGAAATATCTGACAGGCCCGCTCAGCAGCGACAACCCTGTCATCGTGCAGATACTCGGTATCTGCTCGGCACTGGCCGTTACCGTGCAGCTTAAACCTGCGATAGTCATGGGTCTTTCGGTGATGGTCGTAACGGCCTTCTCGAACCTTGTGATGTCGTTTTTGCGTAACGGCGTACCTTCGCGCATCCGTATCATCGTGCAGCTTGTGGTCATCGCCACGTTCGTGATACTTGTCGACCAGATACTGAAGGCATTCGTCTACGACGTCTCCAAGCAGCTGTCGGTATATGTCGGCCTCATCATCACCAACTGTATCGTCATGGGCCGTGTCGAGGCGTTCGCACTGGCAAACAAGCCGTGGGCTTCATTCCTCGACGGAATAGGCAACGGCGCCGGCTATGCGATGATCCTCATAATCGTGGCTTTCATCCGTGAACTGCTGGGTTCCGGCTCGCTGTTCGGATTCAGAATCATCCCGGAGAGCTGGTACATCGAGAACGGCGGATTCTACTCCAACTGCGGACTGATGCTCTTCCCGCCGATGGCACTCATCATCGTGGGCTGCATCATCTGGGTACACCGTTCGAGAAACAAGGAACTGCAAGAAAAATAGGAGGGTAGAACATGGAAACATTGAACATATTCATACGGTCGATCTTCATCGACAACATGGTCTTCTCGTTCTTCTTCGGAATGTGCTCGTTCATCGCCGTTTCGAAGAGTGTAAAGACCGCACTCGGACTCGGTGCCGCCGTAACGTTCGTCATGGTGATGACGGTGCCGATCAACTACCTTCTCAACGAGTATGTCCTCAAACCTAACGCCCTTGTCGAGGGTGTGGATTTGAGCTTCCTCTCGTTCATCGTGTTCATTGCCGTCATCGCGGCATTCACGCAGCTTGTGGAGATGATTGTCGAGAGGTTCTCGCCGACGCTCTACAACCAGCTCGGTATCTTCCTTCCGCTCATCGCCGTGAACTGTGCCATCATGGGAGGTTCGCTCTTCATGCAGCAGAAGGTCGAGGCCGGCGACATACAGAACGCATGGCAGTCGATAGTCTACGGTCTCGGTTCGGGACTCGGCTGGTGGCTTGCCATAGTCATGATGGCTGCAATCCGCGAGAGAATCACCTATTCGCACATCCCGGCCGCACTCAAGGGCCCGGGCATCGCCTTCATCATCACGGGCCTGATGGGTATTGCGTTCATGATATTCTCGGGAATTAAGTTGTAACCTTAAAGAGTGAACAGAGATGATAAAAGTAATTTTATTTGCAATAGTTGCCTTTCTTGCGGTAACACTCTTTCTGGTGATACTGCTGCTCGTTGCGAAGGCAAAACTCACGACTTCGGGCAAGGTTACCATCGACATCAACTCCGGTAAGAAGGTGGTAGAGGTCGATGGCGGTTCGAGCCTGCTCGCGACGCTTGCCGGAGCCAACATATTCCTTCCGTCGGCCTGCGGCGGCAAGGGCGCCTGCGGGCAGTGCAAGTGCCAGGTCCTCGAGGGCGGCGGTGACATTCTCCCTACCGAGGTCGGATTCTTCAACCGCAAGCAGATTCGCGACCACTGGCGTCTGGGATGCCAGGTCAAGGTCAAGGACAATATGAAGATCGCCGTTCCGGACTCCGTGCTCAGCATCAAGAAGTGGGAGTGCGAGGTGGTTTCCAACCATAATGTTGCCACCTTCATCAAGGAGTTCGTGGTGAAGCTTCCGGAGGGCGAGAACCTCAACTTCCGCTCGGGCGGCTACATCCAGATAGACGTTCCGGCCATCACGGTCGACTTCAAGGATATCGACGTCGATCCGGAGTATCGTGCCGACTGGGAGAAGTACGGATTCTTCAACCTCAAGATGGTCAATCCGGAGCCGCAGACCCGTGCATATTCGTGCGCGACATACCCGGCCGAGGGCAACATCATCAAGCTGAACGTACGTATCGCAACCCCTCCGTTCGGACCGGACCGCAAGCTGCTTCCGGTGAATCCGGGCGTCTGCTCGTCGTACATCTACTCGCTCAAGCCGGGCGACAAGGTGACCATCTCGGGCCCTTACGGAGAGTTCTTCCTGCCGGACAACCTTCCGGATGACCAGGAACTCATATTCATCGGCGGCGGTGCCGGTATGGCTCCTATGCGCAGCCACATCATGCACCTGTTCAAGACCGAGAAGACCAAGCGTCCGGTATCGTTCTGGTACGGAGCACGCTCGCTCAAGGAGGCCTTCTATCTTGACGACTACGCCGAAATAGAGAAGGAGTTCCCTAACTTCTCGTTCCACCTCGCACTCGACCGTCCGGATCCGGAGGCCGATGCGGCAGGCGTGAAGTACAAGGCCGGATTCGTACATCAGGTTCTCTACGATAACTACCTCAAGAACCATGAGGACCCGGAGGGGTGCATATACCTTATGTGCGGACCTCCGATGATGACGGCCTCCGTTCTGAAGATGCTCGATTCGCTCGGCGTACCGCCGGAGAACATTCTCTTCGACAACTTCGGAGCCTGACGGACCGCAAGCTCTTTAATCGGCACATCGCAGGATGTGCCGATTTTTGTTTTGTATGGGTGGGTTTGTATTGTATAAATAAATTCTTATATTTGTGATGCCGTGCGCATGCAGCGCCGGCGGACATATTCAGTGAAAGTGTTTTCGCACTGTCCTAGGTAGAAAATGTGGAAGTTTTCAATGTAACGGGACGACGAACAGCACTCTTTACCTGTATGGATGATGAGGTTGTACGCGAATTGCGTACATACACCTCATATCTGTCAGTGTGGAGTATTGCATCGTTTATTGTTACAAGGTCATTCCACAGCCTTCTACCTGATAGACGGAACCGGCTCCACACTTTCTTGTTTGTAACTGTTGTGCAGGAGTCGGCGCAACAATGAAACTCAACACAACAATGAAGAAACTTTTGCTTTGTATTGCTGCCGCAATGGCATTGTCGTCGTGCGGCGTTCAGACGCACGCAATCTATCGCGAGGCTTCGGGCCGCAACATCGAACCGTCGCAGAACGTCGTCGTCACGCCGCTGCTGGCTGACCTCGAACTTATAACGGAAACCAAGCAGGTCTATACGGAGACGAGCGACCTTGTCGTTACGGGCGTGACCGGGATTGAACAGATAGATGCCGCAAAGAATATGGCCCTGCTCAATGCCGCGAAGAGATACGATGCCGACACGATGGTTGCCGCCCTTGTAAGTGTAGATACGGATGACAACGGGCATCTCGTAATCACCGTCACCGGCTATCCGGCACGCTACACCAATTTCCGCAAAATGACGAGCGCCGACGCATGGGTGTCGTCCATAGTATTGAAGTAAATACGGGAGTACGCATATGAAAAGGTTTGCAATAATCGTTGCGGCAACTCTTTTTGCCCAAACACTCTCCGCGCAAATCATCACTTCGCGCAGCCACAGCATAATCCGTGAGAGCACTACAGGTAAGTTTGCGCTCCAGAAGGGCTATCGCGGATTTGCAGAGGGGGCTTTGATGATAAACCCTCACATTGACAGAAGGTTGGGTTTTAATGTGTCCACTATTCACGGATATCAGTTCAATCGCTGGTTCTATATGGGTGTCGGCGCAGGTTTTGAAGGTGCAGACATGCCGCATAACGGTAAGATGGCAACGGCTGTTCCTGTTTTCGCTGATTTTCGGTGCTATTTTACCAGGACAAGGTTAAAGCCGTTTGTGGAAGTGCAACTCGGATATAAAATATCATGCGGCCTTGTAGAAGGACATGACTGGGGGTGGTATAGTGATAGAATAACAGTATATGATTATGGAGGCAAGTTTCATTCTTCGGTAGGTGTAGGTGTAGAGTATAAATGGTTTTCTTTGAAATTGTCATACAACCCATGGCTTTATGTTCATACTGATTATTATAGACTTGCAACAGGAGAACAACAGATTGATGAGGACAGATGGCTAATAGGTTCTGTAAATATAGGCTTGGGATTTAATTTCTGAATTATTCCGGACAATAAAAAGAGTGCCGCCATCATACGATGGCGGCACTCTCTCTGTCTTGTAAATGCCGAGAAATGCGGCGCCGACGAAGCCGGATAAATGCGGCTATTTCTGTCCGAGGGCCCTCTTGAGTGTTGCGGCGAACTTCTGCGGGTCGATGTCGTGCTTTATGCTGCCGTTCTTCACAATGGATATGCCGCCCGTCTCCTCCGATACCACTACCACAACTGCATCCGTGATTTCGCTCAATCCTATGGCCGCGCGGTGGCGTGTGCCGTATGACTTCGGGACGTTGCTTTGCGTGACCGGAAGTATGCACTTGGCCGCAACGATGCGGTTGTTGTCCACGACAATGGCTCCGTCGTGAAGCGGTGCATTCTTGAAGAAGATGTTCTTCAACAGCGACACCGAAACATTGGCGTCTATCGCTATTCCGCCCTCGATGATGAACTGCAGGTCGTCCTTCTGCATGATTACGATGAGTGCACCGGTCTTGCTCTCGCTCATGTCGAGGCAGGCCGATACGATAGGCGAGGTGTTCACGTCATCGCCCTTGCGGCCGACGGAGAATATGCGGGATATGAAGTCCAACTCCTTCTGCCGCATGCCTATCATCTGCAGGAAACGCCTGATTTCGGGCTGGAATACTATTATCAGGGCTATTACGCCGACGCTTATCACCTGCCCGAGTATCGTGGAGAGAAGCTCCATGTTCAGAGCCCTCACGATGACCCAGACGACATATATCATGATGATGCCGGCGAGGATGTATGGCGCATTCGTCCCTCTCGTGGCACGGTACAGGCAGAAAAGCAGCCCGGCTACGAGAAATATGTCGATGAAGTCGATTATGGTGAACGGAATGAATCCCATCTATGTTCCCTCCGGTTTGTCGGTTAAGGTGTCGTCGGTCTGTGGTATGTCAGTATTACTTCTTGGACTTCTCCTCCTTGTAGAGTTCGTTCATCTTGTCGAGCACCTGCTGCGTGATATCCAGCGACTCTTCGCCGTCGAGCAGAGCCGATGCGTTGATGACGAGCTTGTAGCGGTTGTCGGAGTTGATCTCGCGGATGGCACGAGCCAGAAGGTCGTTCATGCGGTTGGAGAATACCATGTTTTCCTCCTCAAGGGTTTTGGCCTCCTTCTGTGCTGATGTCTGATAGTCGGCGGCGCGCTTCTGCAGATCCTGCTCCTTCTGCTGTGCGTCGCGGGTCGTAATCAGACCTTTCTGATACTTCTCCTGCAACTGTGCAAGTTCGGACTGCAGCTTCTGTTCCTTCTGCGCCCAGCTGTTCTGTGCCTTCTCGGTCTTGTCGCGCAATGCAACGCCCTCGCTCTGGAACATGTCGCATTGTGTCATCACGACGTCGACCTGAACGTATGCCATGTCGCTTGCTGTCATGACGCTCGTCTGCTCCTGTGCCTCCTCTCCATTTACGGTCTCGGCCTGTTTGTTCTCCTTGCAGCCTGCGAGCATAGCCAGCGCCATTGCTGCGAAAAGTACTTTTCTCATTTTTGTGTTATGTTCTTAAAATGGTTAAATATTGCAGTTAAACATACAAAGATAATGATTTTTTGCAATATCTCGCATATTTGCCGTCCCAAACTCATGTGAATCCAACCGAGGAAACCATGATTCGAGATACGTGTGGCATTCATGCGGTTTTGTGCACGGCGCGGAACAGTGTGCGGATTGTAGCGCAATATTTTCGCCAAACCGTATTTTTTGCATATTTTTGTGTGATTCAAAGCGACTCGCCATGTACGAATATATTTCAGGCAGACTCGAAGAGCTCGCACCGGCCTATGCGGTCGTAGAGGCGGGCGGTATAGGCTATTTCGTTAACATATCGCTGCATACATACTCGGAGATAGAAAATCGCTCCGAAGTGAAACTGTATCTGCACCACTCGGTGAGGGAGGACGCACAGACCCTTTACGGTTTTGCCGACAAGGCGGAAAGGGAGCTGTTCCGCTTGCTTATCGGCGTATCGGGCGTAGGCGGCAATACGGCCCGCATGATACTCTCTACCTATTCGACTTCGGAGTTGCAGAACATCATAGCTACAGGCAATGCGGTGTTGCTCAAGAATGTGAAGGGACTTGGTATCAAGACCGCGCAGAAGATAATTGTCGATTTGAGCGGCAAGGTGCTGGAACTTGGCGCGGAGACTGCAAGCGCCGTATCCGGACCTTGCGGAGAGGTGTTCGACGAGGCTCTGTCGGCTCTGGTGATGCTCGGATTCCAGAAGAGTGCGTCGGAAAAGGTCCTACGGAACCTGTTCAAGGAGAACCCTTCTGTTGCCGTAGAGGATGCAGTTAGGCTTGCATTGAAACATTTATAGCATAAGACGGCCATAAATCGTAATAATTTTTTAAATTTGCACGTTATACGGCTATGAAACGATTTTTCGGCATAATGCTTCCGTTGGCGTTCCTTCTCTCCTCGTGTGCGGAGAGCGAGGACGTGTATACGACGCAGCAGTCGACCATCGTTCAATATCTGACCTCTACTCGACGACTTATATCTGCCGATGAGGTGGGCGATGTCATCGAGGACAACCCGGCTTTCTATACAGTTCACGGACGTTCGGCCTATCGTTACATCCCTACATATTATGACGAGGGCAGGGACGAGCGTGCAGAGGTGGTATGGGGAAGTACCGTAGAGATAATGTTCGACGCCTATGTCTTCAGTGGCTCCGAGCCGTCGACAAGCAACATCTACTGGTCCAACATTCCGGAAACGATTTCGGACCTCGAGTCCGATTCCGTGAATCCGAATGCACAGTTGGCATGGTCGACCGATCCGCTTGTTGTAAAACTCGGGGAGACGAAGGTTATCGAGGGCATTGAGCAGGCGTTGCCCGGATGCCGTGACCAGGATTCGGTACAGGTGTATATGACATACAATATGGCTTATGGCGACCGGCTTGTCGGAACCGTGCCGAAAAAGTCGTCCGTAGCATGGTATATGAAGATATTAAGTGTGAATTAATCGGTAAATGAGAAGTACGTTGAAATATTTTTGCGGCCGATTCTTTGCGGTGTCAGCGATTCTGGGCTCAATGCTTGTGAGCTCTTGTATCAAGGAGTATGAACCTTCGGGTCAGGAGATGGAGAACAGGTCGTTCAGGGCGTGGATGAAGAAAAACCGTCCGGAACTGCTCGGCAACTATCAGTCGGATGGTGAGTATTATGTCGAGGTTGAGTCTTGGGGCGATACATCGACTCCTGCCGAAGAGAACGATTTCGGAGGGGAACCGATAATGGATCAGGACACATGCTGGATGTTCTATAACATGACCGGTTTCGATCTTGACGGCAATGTCTGCATCAACCGCAGCGAGATGACTGCAAGAATGCAGGGAACGTTCTCGCTCTACACCCATTATGTGCCGTATCTCAATTTCTGCGGAAAGACCAACCTGTATTCCATTCTTGAGGGTACTTACCTTGCGGCCCGTAACACCGTGACGCTGTCGGATGAGTACGTATCGGATAACTGGAGTGGCTACGGCAATGAATTCAAGTTGCGTCGCGGCTCCAAGGTCCGTCTTTACATGCCATCGACAATCGCATATGGATCATCAGGCACATCTGCCGAGGGCGGATACGAGGGCCAATATAAACTTGATGCCAACGTTCCGATGATAATGGAAATTGAGGTTATGCGTACCATAAAGAACCCTTCTGACAGGGAGGTGGAGATGGTGGAGGCGCTTGTCGATGCCAATAACATAGATTTCAATCGTGACGTATGGGTACAGGCCAAGGAGGAGAAGTCCGACGAGGGAACCAACGAGGAGGAGACGGGTGACGGCTCCGAAGAGGAGGATGACGGCACGCTTACGGGCCTCTATTACAACCTCTATTACGAGCCGGGTGAGCATGCCGTAAATCTCCGGTACATGCAGCCGCATCTTGACGGACTCGACAATCCATACAAGGATTCCGGCAAGTATGCCGACATGGCCGAGCTTGACAAGGAGATAAACCGTATCCTTGCCGAGAAGTTCGAGGGCAAGGTGCTTGCGAAGGAGGATATGTCTGAGGAGAATCTGATAGGCGACAAGACGGCCAATGTTTGGTATCTTGTACGTTTTCTCGACGGATTTGTCCTTGACACCAATATTTCGGAGATCAAGGAACTCGTCTTTGACGATGCGGGATCTTCCAATTCGGCCATAAGCTACAACTCGGAGACGAACAGAACGGAATATTGCATAGCATGGTATCACTGCATACCGAAGATGCATTTCGGCCAGTGGGCAGCAATACTTACGACATCAGGATATGCGTATGGATCCGACGGTATAACCGGTTCTACCGAATATTCGTCATCTTCGTCGATTTACAATTACGACTATCTGTCGTACATGAATTTCTACAACTACAACAATGCCTACTATTTCAACGACTTCTATTACGATTACGGTAATTATGGTCTTGGCAATTACTATGTGCCAGGTTCAAGCAATAATATGGATGTTTCGAGTATATATACGGAGGTACTTCCTTATACACCTCTCGTATTCTACGTATATATCGAACCGGCTAAATAGTTGTCTCTGATGAATAATGATGCGGACGGTCTTTCAGACCGTCCGCTTTTTTTTCTGTAGAGACTTGCATCGATTGTTCGTCTGCCTTTTTTCACATATGTATATCTGTCGTGTGGGGCTTATCTGGTGACTATAATTTGGTGGGAATGAACGTCGCATGACAGGGAAACTTCACAAATGCATATTGTGTGAAAACATGTCGTTGCAGCATGGAAGTGGACAGTATTTGTATGCGTGCCAAATCCATATGTTCGGAGCGAAATTTCGTGACGATGATGAGACTATGGTATGTTTGCGCATCGACGGGTCTGTGAAGCGATAACAATAAAGGCGGTCCGTTGATACGGACCGCCTTTTGTCGGCATGTTTTGTCTGATTATTGTATGCCCTTGAGCTTCTTGTATATGTCGTTGTACTTGTTGTACTTGTCCATCATGCCTTCCTCGTCGCGCAGACGGAAGCAAAGCTCCTTGAGGTACTGTGCGCAGTCGGCATTGTCCGGCTGGATTTCGAGAGCCTTCTCGAGATAAGGTACAGCCTGCATATAGATGTCGGTAACCTTCTTCAGCTCCGCATTGTACTCCTCCGTGCTGTTGATGGATGCGATCTTCTCGTTGAATATCTTGTTCTGACCGTCACCTTTGGCGATATAGAAGTATCCGAGATAGAAGTTGGTGTCGTAGTCGTTCGGCTTGAGCTCGTTGATCTTCTTGAACGAAGCGATGCACTCGTCGTAGTTATGGAGTTTGAAGAACACACGTCCGCGGCCGAACCACAGATCAGGGTTGTCCGGAGTCTCGGCAAGTGCCTTGTCAATGAGCGATACGATGTCTGCAGGATCACCCACACCGTCCTCGGAGGTGTAGAGCTGCATCAGACCGTCGAGAATACGCTCGTTGCGCGGGAACTTCTCTATTCCCTCGAGCAGGGCATCCTTGGCCTTGATTATGTTTTCTGGATTGGCATCCTTCTGTCCGTAATAGCAGTGGAAAAGGAAGTAATAGAAATTACCGTTCTCGTCCATGAATCCGAGCTCCTTGGCCTTGTTGAGGTACTTCTCGCCTGCGGCAAAATACTCCGGATGATCGGCTCCGAGGAATGCTGCCAACTGTCCTGCATAGAAATAGTACTGCGGGTCAACCTGGCTGTAAACAGGATTCTCCTGGAGCTGTGCGGCCTTGATATAGGAGTCAACGGAAACCTCGTACTTAGGGATCTCAACGCTGACAGAACCGAGCTGCGAATAGTAGTTTATGAGCTGGTCGAGTCCGGCCCTGATTCTGGACGCTGAGTTCGGGTCAATCTCATAAGCCTTCTTGTAGGCCTCTCTTACGATATCGTACTCGTTAGGGCGAATCTCTTTCGTCTGCGCCCAGGCGCTTACCTTTCCGTCTTTCGTATAGACCGTTACCCATGGGTATATCCACATGTTGCCGTCCATCTCTTCAGGTTCGCCCATTGCTATTCGGAGCATAGCCAGGTCAAGTCCGGAGAAGAGGTTCTTTGTCGGTTCCATGATGGCGTCGCCGTATATCTTTGCACGGTTGAGCCAGGTGGCAACTTTTGCTGCTTTCTTGGCATCGGCAATGTCGGCATCGCTCTTGTCCATCTTCGCAATGATGGCTGCATCATTGATTTTCTGAGCCGTGACGGCCGGTACTGCCAGTACCGTCATAACCATCACCAGTAAGATTGCTTTTTTCATATTCGGTTAAACGATTTGTATGGTTTTTTATTGTTCGTTGTCTGTTACGGTATCCGCATTCTCCATCTCCGGAGTCTCCGTTGCAGTCTCAGTCTGCATTTCGTCTTCATCGGCCGGCACAGCCACTACCGATGCGATGGCGTCACCCTCGCGCAGGTTAATGATCTTCACGCCCTGTGTTGCGCGGCCTGCGACTCTGATCTGCTCTACCGATGTGCGGATGGTGATGCCCGATCGGTCGATGATCATCAGGTCGTACTGGTCGTTGACCGCCTGTATGGATACGAGTTTGCCGGTCTTTTCCGTGATGTTTATGGTCTTCACGCCCTTGCCGCCACGGTTGGTCTTGCGGTATTCGTCGAGGTCGGTGCGCTTGCCGTATCCGTTCTCGGAGAGGACGAGCACGTCCATGTTGTCGTCGGCGTTGAGACAGATCATGCCTATTGCCTCGTCTCCATCGTCGAGAGATATTCCCCTTACGCCCATGCTCGTACGGCCTACGGGACGCACGGTGCTTTCGTGGAAGCGTATGGCCTTGCCGTCGTGTGCGGCTATCATGATCTCGGCGTTGCCGTCGGTGAGCTTGGCCTCGATGAGCTGGTCGTTCTCGCGGATTACGATTGCGTTCACTCCGTTTGCACGCGGCCTTGAATATGCTTCGAGCGTCGTCTTCTTGATGGTACCGTTCTTGGTACACATGACGATATAGTTGTTGTTGATGTACTCGGCATCGTCGAGGCGGCGGCAGTTTATGAATGCCCGTACCTTGTCGTCAGGGTCGATCTGTATGACGTTCTGTATGGCGCGTCCCTTGGATGCGCGTGTGCCCTCCGGAATGTCGTATACCTTGAGCCAGTAGCAGCGACCCTTCTCGGTGAAGAACATCATCGTGTTGTGCATCGATGCGACGTATATGTGCTCGATGAAATCCTCGTCGCGGGTCGCACTTCCCTTCACGCCGATTCCTCCACGGTTCTGGGTGCGGTACTCCGTCAGCGGGGTGCGCTTGATGTAGCCCATGTGGGATATGGTGATAACCATGTCCTCGTCGGCATAGAAGTCCTCCGGATTGAACTCCTCGGCGGCATATACTATCTCCGAACGGCGTGCATCGCCGTATTTCTGCTTGATCTCTATGAGTTCGTTCTTGACGATCTGCATCTGTTCGTGCTCGTCGGCGAGAATCTCCTTGAAGCGGGCGATGCTCCTTTCGAGGTCGTCGCGCTCGGCCGTAAGTTTGCCGTGCTCAAGTCCTGTGAGTGCGCGCAGACGCATCTCGACGATGGCGGCGGTCTGCAGGTCGCTCAATCCGAACCTCTCGGAGAGGGTGGCCTTCGCCTCGTCGACGCTCTTGGCCGCACGGATTATGCGTACCACCTCGTCGATGTTGTCCTGCGCTATGAGCAGACCCAGCACGATGTGCAGACGCTCTTCGGCCTTGCGGAGGTCGAACCGCGTGCGGCGTACGACGACGTCGTGGCGATGCTCGACGAAGTGTCGTACAAGGTCCTTGAGGTTAAGCAGCACCGGACGCCCGTTCACGAGCGCGATGTTGTTCACCGCGAACGACGACTGCAGCGGCGAGGTCTTGTAGAGCGTATTGAGCACTACGTTGGCCGATGCATCCTGCTTCAGGTGTATCACCACGCGGATTCCCTCGCGGTCCGATTCGTCGTTGATGTTCGATATGCCCTCTATCTTCTTGTCGGTGACGAGTTCGGCGATACGCTTTATCATCTCCGCCTTGTTCACCATATACGGAATCTCGGATACCACAATCAGCTCGCGTCCGGTAGGCGTGGTTTCGATTTCGGTCTTGGCGCGGATTACGACACGGCCGCGGCCGGTGAGCAATGCCTCCCTGACACCCTCGTATCCGTAGATTATTCCTCCCGTCGGAAAGTCGGGACCCTTGACGTAGTGCAGCAGCTCTTCGCATTCGCAGTCCGGATTGTCTATGTATGCGCAGCATGCGTCGACAACCTCGCCGAGATTGTGCGGCGCCATGTTGGTGGCCATTCCGACGGCGATACCGCTTGCGCCGTTGACGAGCAGCAGCGGAATTCTTGTCGGCAGAACGGTAGGTTCCGGTATGGTATCGTCGAAGTTGAGCGTCCAGTCGATGGTCTCCTTGTCGATGTCGGCCATAACCTCGTCGGTAATCTTCTGCATGCGGGCTTCGGTGTATCGCATGGCAGCCGGCGAGTCACCGTCCATCGAACCGAAGTTTCCCTGTCCCTCCACGAGCGGGTAACGCATCGACCACTCCTGTGCCAGTCGGCACATGGCGTCGTAAACGGAGGAGTCTCCGTGCGGATGGAACTTACCGAGCACGTCTCCGACGATACGGGCCGACTTTCTGGTCGGCTTGTCGGAGTAGAGGTTCAGCTCCGCGCTCATGTCGTAAAGGATTCGCCGGTGAACCGGCTTGAGTCCGTCCCTTACATCGGGCAGTGCACGTGAAACTATCACCGACATCGAATAGTCGATGTAGGCGGATTTCATCTGTTCCTCGATGTTGACGTTCTCTATTCTGCCGTACAACCCGGCATTCTTCTCTTCTTCGGTCAGCATAAATCAGTCGTTAATATCTTTGCTTTTGTCTTTATTCATACACGCGCAAATTTAGCGTTTATTTTCCGAATAAGCAATTTCGGCAGCCGAAAATTGGGGGTTTGGAACGGTCTTTTCCGGGGAAATGCGATTTATGGCACTTTTCAGGCGATTTTCGGAACTTTAGAGTGGCGTGCCGACAGGGTGTCGGGCGAAATTCATCTTTTCGGGACCGATACGGTGCCGTCGTCGGACATCCTTATGCTTCCGTTTGCAAGCAGGCGCTTTATGGCCGCCAGGGCTTCGTCCGGGTTACCCTCGATTCGGGCGACAATATCCTTTACCGACAGATCTCCGCCGGCGGCCAGGAGGCATATCTTCGACTCCAGGCCGGCCGAATCGCCGGTTCTGCGACGTTTCGAGAGACATATGTCGCATATGCCGCACGGTTCGGCCTCTTCGTCTCCGAAATAACGCCGCAATACCGTACTGCGGCATTCGTCGGTGTTGCCGGCGTAGGCGAGCATGTTGTTGAAGCGCTCCTGCATCAGTTCCTTGCGGCGGGAGTATGTCTCCGGGGCTATGTAGAGGTCCTTGGTCGGCAGGCGTTCCTCGTCGAAATATATCATCGGGGAGCTGTTGGCCGGGACGTAGCGAATCACGTGCATTCGCCACAGCGTCCGGAGGAAGTCGTGCACCTCCTGCTCGGTGCGGCCGCTTGCGGCTGCTATCTCGCCCTCGTCGATGGCGCGGAACTCCGTGAAGATGCCGTTGTAGAGTCGCAGCAGCGACCGCAGTATCTCTTCGGACCGTCGGTCGCCGGTCCTGACCTTGTAGAGGTCATCGCGGCTTACGCAGAACATGAGTCTCGCCGGATTGTCCATGCGGTCGGTGAGAGTCATGTATCCGTTCTGCTGCAGCAGCTTCAGGGCGTTGGTCACGGTGCCTGTGTAGAGATGTTCCGCCGCACAGAATTCATGTATGTTGAATACGAACGAGGCCTGGTATCCGTCGCCTATGGCCACGCCGAGAGACGAACATATCTTTTCATATATGGACTTTACGGTCTCTATCTTCGGGAATTCGCTTGAAAAACGCCGGCGTATGCGTGCGGCGTCGTCCGGTGCCTCCAGCAGTACCGCATAGCTCCGTCTGCCGTCTCGGCCCGCGCGTCCGGCCTCCTGATAGTAGCTCTCGAGCGAGTCGCACATGGAGTAGTGCACGACGAACCGTACGTCCGGCTTGTCGATGCCCATGCCGAATGCGTTGGTTGCTACCATTATGCGTGTCTTGCCCGTCAGCCACTCCTCCTGTCGCATGCTCCGCTCGGCATAGGGGAGTCCTCCGTGGTAGTAGCAGGCCGTGACCCCTTCGCTGCGCAGGAACTCCGCCACCTTCTCGGCGCTTTCGCGCATACGGACATAGACTATGCCCGAACCTTCGACATTGCGGACGATGCGCAGCAGCTGTTCGTTCTTGTCCTCGATCTTTCGCACCGAATATGAGAGCCCCTTGCGGGCGAACGAACTGCGTATGATGTTCGGCTCGGAAAAACCGAGACGGTTCATGATGTCGTCGGCGACCATCTGTGTGGCCGATGCCGTAAGTGCGAGTACCGGAACTCCCGGGATTCTCTCTCTCAGTTCGGCTATGCGGAGGTAGGACGGGCGGAAGTCATATCCCCACTGCGATATGCAGTGGGCCTCGTCGACGGCCAGCAGCGATACGTTCATGTTCGATACGCGGAGCTTGAATATGTCCGTCGCCACTCTTTCCGGTGAGAGATACAGAAGTTTCACGTCTCCGTAGACGCAGTTGTCGAGCTGTATGTCTATCTGGTGCGCCGACATTCCCGAGTGTACTGCAACGGCACGTATCCCGCGCCCGCGCAGTTTGTCGACCTGGTCCTTCATCAGCGCAATGAGGGGCGTTACGACGATGCACAGCCCGTCGGAAGCCAGTGCGGGAATCTGGTAGGTGAGCGACTTTCCCGCTCCGGTGGGCATGAGCGCGAGGGTGTCTCGTCCGGAGAGCACCGATTCGATTATCCGGAGCTGCATGGGGCGGAAATCGTCGTATCCCCAATATTTCTTCAATATGTCGCGCAGACGTTGCTCCATAGTGCGAAGATATGAATTTTTGGCGGAAATCTCCCTTATTTTTGTTACCTTTGTAGGGTATGGAGGTGAAGATAAGGGCAAACTGCAAGATAAACATCGGTCTCAACGTCATCCGCCGCCGTCCTGACGGCTACCATGACCTCGAGACGGTGATGTATCCCGTTTCGGGACTTTTCGACGACGTGGCGCTCGTGCGCTCCGATATCTCCGGCATCTGCCAGGAGGGTGACTTCATTCCCGACTGTCCCGATGAGAAAAATCTGTGCATGAAGGCATTGAGGCTTATGCAGCGGCGTTTCGGCGCTGGAGAAGCCATGATACGCCTCCACAAGCGTGTGCCGTTCGGCGCCGGTCTCGGCGGCGGGTCATCCGATGCGGCGGCCGTAATCGTTGCCGCCGACCGGCTCTTCGGACTCGGACTTTCGGAGGCGGAGATGCTGTCGGCTGCGGCCGAACTCGGCAGCGATGTGCCGTTTTTCGTGCGGAATACCCCGCAGCTGTGCAGCGGACGCGGTGAAATAATGTCACCGGTGGAGCTGCCTCTTGCCGGGCACTGTCTGGTGCTGCTCAAACCGGAGGAGGGGGTCTCGACGGCCGAGGCATATGCCGGCGTGCGGCCGGCCGAGCCGCAGGTGCCGCTTCGCGATGCCCTGTCGCTGCCGGTTGCGGAGTGGGATGGCCGGGTCGTCAACGATTTCGAGCCGCATATATTCGCCGCACATCCTGCTATTGCGTCTCTGAAGGAACTTCTCGTTGAATCCGGCGCGGAGTATGCCTCCATGTCGGGTTCCGGTTCGGCGGTGTACGGCATATTCTCCGACAAACCCGAACTGCCGCCGGCAGCCGTCGACGGTCTGTTCATGCATATCCAAAGACTATGAAACGCATATTGATCCTGTCGGTACTGGCTGTCGCCGTGCCGTATCTTCTCGGGGCGCAGACATTGAATGTCGGCTCCTACAATATCAGACTGCAAACGAAGAGCGACTATGAACACGGTGACGGATGGACGCAGCGTGTCGATGCCCTGTGCGATGTCGTGCGCTTCAGCGACTTCGACATATTCGGGGCGCAGGAGGTGCGCCACGTGCAGCTCGAGGACATGCTCGAGCGTCTTCCGGGGTATGCGTATGTAGGCGTCGGGCGTGACGACGGAGAAAAGGGCGGCGAATACAGCCCTGTATTCTATAAGAGAGAGCGTCTTAAACTGCTTGACGGCGGTACGTTCTGGCTCTCCGAGACACCCGACCGCGTATCGAAGGGATGGGATGCCGTCTGCATGAGGATATGTTCGTGGGGCCACTTCGAGGACCGGGCGACCGGATGCCGGTTCTGGTTCTTCAACCTCCATATGGACCATCGCGGAAAGGTGGCGCGGCACAAGAGCGCCGAGCTGGTGCTGGAGCGTATAGGCAAGATGTGCGGACGCCGGGACAACGTGATTCTGACCGGCGACTTCAATGTCGCGCAGGACGATGAGACCTACGCACTGATAGCGGAAAGCGGAGTGCTGAACGATGCATATGAGGTTGCGGAGTTCCGCTTCGCCCCGACCGGCACGTTCAATGCCTTCAAACCTGAAAACTGGACCTCGAAACGCATCGATCACATTTGGGTGTCGGACAGGGCCAGGGTTCTGCGTTACGGAGTGCTCACGTATCATTATTGGGAGGGAGAACGCGGCAGTGAGCGTACGCTCGAAGACTTCCCGAAGGAGGCAAAGGCCGAAAAACGTACGCTGCGCCTGCCATCCGACCACTATCCGGTAAACGCAGTCATCGAGTTCCCGAAGTGCGGGAAAAGATAGTGCGCGTTGTCCGCATATGTATATGACAAACGCCGCGTGCCCTGTTGGAAGGTGCCGCGGCGTTTGTCATATCAGCCTGCGTCGGTCTGTTCCCTATTTTTTCTCCCTGACGGGAATCTTCGCTATGCGGCGCTCGTGGCGTCCTCCCTTCTCGAATTCGGTTGAAAGCCACTCGTCGAGTATCTTGATTGCCGTATCGGTGCTTATGAAGCGGGCCGGAAGAACGAGAACGTTTGAATCGTTGTGCTGGCGAGTGATGTGTGCAATTTCAGGTGTCCAGCAAAGGCTTGCGCGTACCTTCTGGTGCTTGTTGAGCGTGATGGCCATGCCCTCGCCGGAGCCGCATATGCCTATGGCGCGGTGGAACTCCCCGGCCTCGAGAGCATCGGCGAGCGGGTGCGCATAGTCGGCATAGTCGCAACTCTCCGGGGAGTTGCATCCGAAATCGAATACCTCATAGCCTTTCGACGAGAGATATCCCGTAATCAGTTCCTTGAGTTCGTAGCCTGCGTGGTCGCTGGCGATTCCTATCTTCTTTTCCATGTCGGATTTGTATTGATTTCAGTCTTACATTTTATGCAAATAAAATTATTTCCGCCGTAATACCTATATTTGCATCCGATGAAAATCTTTCTGGCCATACTCGGCGGCATTTCGCTGGCTCTCGGAATTCTCGGAATCTTCGTTCCGCTTCTTCCGACAACTCCGTTCCTGCTGCTTACGGCCGCCCTGTGGGTAAGGGCCTCGCCGAAACTGTACGGCCGACTCATCGACCACCCGGTACTCGGACGTTATATCCGGGACTTCCGCGAGAAACGTGCCATCCCGCTCCGGGTGAAGATAACATCCGTCTCGCTGCTCTGGGCAACCATCGGATACTGCATCTTCGCTGTTGCCGACGGGCGGCTGTGGCTTCAGATACTCCTGGCTGCCGTCGCCGCCGGTGTCACGTGGCACATCCTCTCGTATGCGACGCTCCGCCGGGAGGGGTGATGCCGTTTGCAGCGGCCGTTCCTATTTTGCCGCACGCTTGCGGTCGGTCTCGTTGAGGAGTATCTTGCGCAGGCGCATCGCCTTCGGCGTAACCTCCACGTATTCGTCCTCCTTGATATATTCGAGCGCCTCCTCGAGGGTGAATATTTTCGGCGGAACTATTACCGCCTTGTCATCGGAACCCGACGCACGCATGTTCGTCAGCTGCTTGGCCTTCGTGACATTGACCGTTATGTCGTTGCTTCGCGTATGCTCGCCGACAACCTGTCCCATGTATACCTCCTCCATAGGCGAGATGAAGAACCGTCCGCGGTCCTGCAGCTTGTCTATCGAGTAGGCGTATGCCGTACCGGTCTCCGATGCTATTATCGAACCGTTGGTACGCATCTCGATGTCGCCCGCGTACGGCTCGAAACCCTTGAGGCGGTGTGACATTATGGCCTCGCCGGCCGTTGCGGTAAGCATTCCGGAACGCAGACCGATGATGCCTCTCGACGGTATGTCGAACTCGAGCCTCGTGCGGCCGTTGGCCGACTCCATGTTCGTAAGGGTTCCCTTGCGCTTGGTAGTCATTTCTATGACGGTTCCGGCTACCTCGTCCGGACAGTCTATTGTCATCTCCTCGACCGGCTCACACTTCTTGCCGTCGATCTCCTTGATTATCACCTTCGGCTGGCCGACCTGCAATTCATAACCTTCGCGGCGCATGGTCTCGATGAGCACCGACAGGTGAAGCACGCCGCGCCCGTATACGATGAACGAGTCGGCGTTGGCGCCCGGCTCGACGCGCATGGCAAGATTCTTCTCGAGCTCGCGCTCCAGACGCTCCTTTATGTGGCGCGAAGTGACATATTTGCCGTCGCGGCCGAAGAACGGCGAGTTGTTGATGGTGAAGAGCATCGACATGGTCGGCTCGTCTATCTTTATAGGCGGAAGCGGTTCCGGGTTCTCGTAGTCGCAGATCGTGTCGCCGATTTCGAATCCTTCGATTCCGACAAGCGCGCATATCTCTCCGCACTCGACCTTGTCCACCTTCTTCTTCCCGAGACCGTCGAATACCATCAGCTCCTTGATCTTTGTCTTGACCATCGTCTTTCCGTCACGCTTGGCAAGCGTGACATTCTCTCCGGCATGAAGCTCTCCGCGTGTTATCTTGCCTACGGCAATGCGTCCTATGTACGGCGAGTATTCGAGCGACGTTATGAGCAGCTGCGGCGTACCTTCCACGACCTTCGGCTCCGGAATCTCGTCGATTATGGCATCGAGAAGCGGAACAATTGAGTCGGTGCGTTCGTTTGCGCGGTGGGACATCCATCCCTGCTTGGCCGAACCGTATATTGTCTTGTAGTCGAGCTGTTCCTCGGTGGCGTTGAGCGTGAACATCAGGTCGAAAACCTGCTCGTTCACCACCTCCGGGCGGCAGTTAGGCTTGTCTACCTTGTTTATCACGACTATCGGTTTCTTGCCGAGGGAAAGGGCCTTCTGGAGGACGAATCTCGTCTGCGGCATCGTTCCTTCGAAGGCGTCGACAAGCAGCAGCACGCCGTCGCACATGTTGAGCACGCGCTCGACTTCACCTCCGAAGTCGGCGTGTCCCGGGGTGTCGATGATGTTTATCTTGTAGTCCTTGTAGATTACCGAGACGTTTTTCGACAGAATCGTTATTCCGCGTTCGCGTTCGATGTCGTTGTTGTCGAGTATCAGCTCGCCGCTCTTCGCGTTGTCGCGGAGAAGGTTCCCGGCCATAATCATCTTGTCCACGAGTGTGGTCTTGCCGTGGTCCACGTGGGCGATGATTGCTATGTTGCGTAATTTCTGCATACGAATACAAATTGACGTGCAAAGGTAACATTTTTTCGATGAAAATGTACTACATTTGTCCGTATAATCGGATTTGGCCGATGAATGACGCAATCTCCATAACTCCCGACAGCTGCATCCGTGTCGGACAGGCACTTCCGCTTTTGCACGAACTGCTTCCCGCAGGACGCCGTACGGTCGTACTGGCCGATTCTGCGGTGATAGGACTTTACCGTCCTATGTTTGCGGAGTGGGAGACGCTTGAGGTCGACGCCTGCGAGTCTGCAAAGACGTTGCAGGCCGCGACGGAACTGTGGCGCAAACTTCTGGATATCGGTGCCGATCGTACCTGCTTCATACTTGGCGCCGGCGGCGGAATCACGACCGACATGGCCGGATTCGTTGCCTCGACATACATGCGCGGGGTGGATTTCGGCTTTCTCTCAACGACGCTGCTCGGCCAGGTCGATGCGTCAATAGGCGGCAAGAACGGCGTCAATCTGGACGGATACAAGAATATGGTCGGGACGTTCTCCCTGCCGAAGTTTGTCGTGTGCGACACCTCGATGCTGCGCACCCTTCCCGACAGGGAGTTCCGTGCCGGACTGGCGGAGACGGTCAAGGCTGCGGTAATAGGCGATCCGGAACTCTTCGAAGCGATGGAATCCGTCTCGTTCGGGCAGTTGCGTTCGGATGAAGCCCTGCTCGGCAGGGTAGTGGAGCGCGCGATACGCGTAAAGGCTGGCATCGTGGAGGAGGATTGCCGGGAACATGGCCGAAGGCGTCTGCTCAATCTCGGGCATACGCTTGCGCATGCCATAGAGAAGTCTTCCGGTGAGATGAATCACGGTGAGGCGGTGGCTGTGGGCCTCCGCATTGCGGCAGAGACGGCCGAAAGGATGGGGATGCTGTCGGAGACGGACTGCGGCCGTATCGTCGCCCTTCTCCGCAGGCTCGGATTCGAGCTCGAACTTCCGGTTCCGATGGATAGCCTGCTTGTTGCAGCACGCAAGGACAAGAAGCGTGAAAACGACGGCATACACCTTATTCTGCCGACGGCCATAGGCGATGTACGGGATTTGCTTGTGCCGTTAAGTGATGCCGAAAGATTGTTCGCACACAAAACTCATGATTTATGATAAAGGGTCTTATTTTTGACATGGACGGCACGCTGGTGGTCAATATCTCGTATCACCTGCGTGCTTTTGACGTCCAGGCTGAGCGGCACGGATATTCGCTTGTCCGGCCTGTCACGTCCGATTTTTTCGGCTGGCACAATTTCGACATAATGAAAATTGTGGTACCGCCCGAATTTGTTGAGAAAATCGGCCTGCAGCAACTTTCCGACGAGAAGGAGGCGCTATACAGGGAACTGTACGCCGGTCATGTGGAGCCTGTGGCCGGACTGGTCGACCTTTTGCGTGATGCCTCCGCAAACGGAGTCTCCTGTGCGATAGGTTCTGCCGGAATACGCGAGAATGTGGAGTTCATAATGAGCGAGTGCCGTATACGGGAATATATAGGTGCCTACGTATGTTCCGAGGATGTCACCCGCTGCAAGCCGGATCCGGAGATATTCCTCAAAGCTTGTGAACGGCTGCATCTTGCACCGTCCGAATGTGTGGTTTTCGAGGATGCGGTTTCAGGTATCAGGGCTGCGGTCGCGGCCGGATGCCATGCCGTCGGTGTTACTACGACATCGCCGTCGGAGAGGCTCGTCGAGTGCGGGGCGGCCTTTGCCGTGAACGACTTCCGCGGGCTGACTGTCGAATCGTTGCGGGAACGTTTTTCGGAGTGAGCATACATCATGACAAAAAGACGGCGCATAAAACTATGCGCCGTCTTTTTGTCTGTCAATGTTTCCTGTTGCCGATGGAAATCCCGTTCAGAAAAGCGTGTTTTCCGACTCCGGCGTCAGCCCGAGGTGGCGGTATGCCAGTTCGGTGGCTTCGCGGCCTCGCGGGGTTCGTTTCAGGAAACCCTCCTTGATGAGGAACGGTTCGTACACCTCCTCTATCGTTCCCGCATCTTCGCTTACGGCCGTGGCTATGGTGTTCAGGCCGACGGGACCGCCGTTGAATTTGGCGATAATGGTCGACAGTATCTTGTTGTCCATGCGGTCGAGTCCTCGCGAGTCGATGTTGAGCGCCTCGAGCGCAATCTTCGTTATCGGCAGGTCGATATGCCCCTCGCCTTTGACCATGGCGAAGTCGCGGACACGGCGCAGCAGGGCGTTCGATATTCGCGGCGTGCCGCGCGAACGCAGAGCTATTTCAAGAGCGGCATCGTCGTCAATGGATATGCCGAGAATCGAGGCCGAACGGCATACTATCCTCTTCAGAACCGCTGCGTCGTAGTATTCGAGGTGACACTGTATGCCGAATCGCGCCCGCAGAGGCGACGTCAGGAGTCCGCTGCGCGTTGTGGCGCCGATGAGGGTGAACGGTGCGAGCTCAATCTGTATGGAGCGGGCCGAAGGGCCCTTGTCGATGACGATGTCTATCTTGAAATCCTCCATGGCGGAGTATAGGTACTCCTCCACAAGCGGCGAAAGACGGTGTATCTCGTCGATGAAGAGCACATCGCCGGCCGACAGGTTCGTGAGCAGTCCTGCCAGGTCGCCCGGCTTGTCGAGAACCGGTCCCGACGTCACCTTCAGCTGCGCTCCCATCTCGTTGGCGATGATGTGTGCGAGTGTCGTCTTTCCGAGTCCCGGAGGGCCGTGCAGGAGCACGTGGTCGAGTGAGTCGCCGCGCATGAGTGCAGCCTTGATGAAGACCTTGAGGTTGTCCACGATCTTGTCCTGCCCGGAGAAGGCGTCGAGTTCCTGCGGACGGATCCGGTTTTCGAATTCGCTGTCGCTCTCCAGATGTCTCATGTCTCTTCCTGTGGTCATAACGTGGATATTGCCTTTGCCGGCCGGCATTTTGCCGGTCGCCCGGTGTCATATAATTGTACAAATATACGTAAAAATACGGAAAATTAGTTGCCTGTGGGGCGGAATGCCGTAAAATATTGGGAATTTATATTTATATTTGTGCGTGGACGCGTTGTAACGGGTGTGCGCGGCAAAACAAAGCGAGGACCCGTTGCAACAGGCCCTCGCGGCATTGTGACTCCGAAAGGATTCGAACCTTCATCGTAAGAACCGGAATCTTAAATTCTATCCATTGAACTACGGAGCCGCGGTGCAAAGATGCGAAAAAATTTGGTATATGTCAAATATAAATTCAAATTGGGAGAGGATTTGGCAGGTGATCGAGATGTCGGGGATGACGATAAACGCCTTCTCGAATCACATAGGGCTCCCGCGCAGCGAGACACTATACCAGATTAAGCGCGGCAACAACGGAATATCGCGAAATCTGGCCGACAAAATAACCGCCAGTTTCCCGCAGATAAGCAAGCCGTGGCTGCTTACGGGGTACGGGCCGATGTATGCGGGCGGAGAGAACAGCGCAAGACAGATACCGTTCTACAACTGCTCGTTGAAGCAGTTGGCGGCGGGCATCGGACAGACGAAGCCCGATTCGTACATGTTCCTGCCGCAGATAGCATATGCAGACCTTGCATTGTGCTATTGCGGCGACGATATGGCCCCGAGTGTTCCCGACGGGACGGTGCTGATTCTCAATAAAGTGCCTGTAGAGACGCTTATTTTTGGCAACGAGTATGTCATAATCGGCGGGAATTTGGTAACTTTGCGTAAAGTGCGGGTCTCGGATCGTGATGGCTGCCTGCGTCTCGTGCCGGCGAATACGGACGGGTACGACGAGATGACAATCGCCGCGGCCGATATCCGGGAGGCGTACGAGGTAGTGGGCAAACTGATTGTGAAAGACTGAAATTCAATAATAAATAGACTTTAACTATGGTACGTATCAAAACGAAGGAGAGCGCATCGTGGATTATAGGCGCCGTTGCAGGTGTGTGTGTCCTGGCGTTGGCGCTCATTCTGCATGCGAAGTGGTGGGTGGTGCTTGTTGCGACCCTGCTCACGTTCGTTCTCATATCGCTGCTGGCGTTGTGGATAATGATCGAGTATGTGGCCTATAAGCTCAAGCCGATATATTCGGTTGTATTCTCAAGGGATGTGCATACGGGCGAGATTGTCGGCGAACTCAAGGACAAACGTGTGGAGAACATATCCGAGGAGTTGAACGCATGGGCAGACGACAACGACAAGGAGATCGCGAGGCTCAAGGATGCGGAGAAGTTCCGCAAACAGTACCTCGGCAATGTAGCGCACGAGCTCAAGACCCCTATCTTCAACATACAGGGATACATCTCGACGCTCCTTGACGGAGGGCTTGAGGACGAACTCGTCAACCGCAAGTATCTCGAAAGGGCAGAGAAGAGTATCGACCGCATGATAAACATCATAAATGACCTCGATACCATAGCCCGCCTTGAGAGCGACATGAGCGAGATGAAGTGCGAGAGCTTCGATATCGTGGCGTTGGCGAAGGAGATAGCCGACCTCTCGGAGATGGAGGCGTCGAAGCGCAACATAACCATTACCGTTAAGGGCGCGAACGACCTGCCTTCGCGCTTCTGGGTCTCGGCCGACAAACTCTACATATCGCAGGTGCTGGAGAATCTCATAACCAACTCCATACATTACGGCAAGGAGGGAGGACACACCAAGATAAGTTTCCGTGACATGCTCGACAAGGTTCTTGTCGAGGTGGAGGATGACGGTATCGGAATCGCCAAGAGCGATGTTCCGCGCGTATTCGAACGCTTCTACCGTACGGACAAGGGCCGTTCGCGCGAGCAGGGCGGAACAGGACTCGGCCTGGCTATCGTGAAGCATATAATCGAGGCTCACGGCGAACACGTTTCGGTGCGCAGCGAACTCGGTGTGGGTAGCACGTTCACATTCACTCTCAAGAAGGTACACTTGTAGCAATTCGGCCGTGCGGTGTCTGTCGTCACTGCACGGCATTACAGTTATATTATGATTGATACGCTTGCGATAGTCTGGGATTTTGACCCGACCCTGTTGCGGATAGGGTCGTTCGACATACGCTATTACGGTGCAATGTGGGCACTGACCATCCTGCTTGGCGGATGGATGTTTTCATATTTCTGCAAACGCGAGGGCATGAGCCAGGAGCTTTCCGATTCGGCCTTCATATATATTACTCTCGGAACCATCATAGGCTCTAGGCTCGGCCACTGCCTTTTCTACGATCCGGTATATTATCTTTCGCAGCCGTGGACCATCATCACAGAGATACGTGACGGCGGTATGGCGAGTCACGGAGCGGTGATAGGTATCCTGTTCTCGATGTGGCTTTGCGGACGCAGGAACAAGGTACCGTTCATGTGGCTCTGCGATCGTCTGACCATCATATCGACCATCGGCGGAGCGATAGTCCGTCTCGGAAACTTCTTCAATTCCGAGATAATCGGAATCGAGACCGATGTGCCCTGGGGAGTCAAGTTCGTCAGGCTATATCCGGGCGTTCCGGTGGAGTCGATTCCGGCCAGACATCCGGCGCAGCTTTACGAGGCGTTGTGCTATCTTGCGATATTCGTGTTGCTGTGGATTCTATACAAGAGGACCTCGGCTCCGAGACGTTTCGGCCTCATTGCCGGAATAGGGCTTATCGGAATGTTCACCATGAGGTTCATAATAGAATTCATAAAGGTTGAGCAGGTGGACTTCGAGAAGGGCATGATTCTGGATATGGGACAGTTGTTGAGCATCCCGACCGTACTGCTGGGCGTATGTTTCGTATGGTATGCATTGAAACATCAGCCGTTTGACCTGGAGCATGTCGCCGCAGTCAACCGCAAGTGGGTCGAGGAGCAGAGCAAGACTCGCGCAAAGGGGGATAAAAAGGGTAAAAAGAGATGAATAGGGAGGTCGATAAACTCATATTCAACGCTCTGGCACAGGGCAGGGATGTGTGTCTGCCCGGCAAGGGCTCTCTGATTGTGTGCCGCAACGGTGCGCGCAAACTCTCATCCAGGCGCATGCAGCCTCCGCATACCGACATCATTTTTTCGTCCGAGCAGCGGGGTCAGTCGGTTCCGGATATGATTGTTTCGATCTCCGGAGTGACACCCGAACGTGCTGCGGACATATATGCCCAGTGGCTTCGGACGGCCGAACGCGACGGGGTGTTGTCGGTTGACGGAGTGGGGGAGTTGAGAGAAGGAAAATTCATTACCAACGAAAAATTTGACGATATGGCGAATCCCGAAGGCAAGAAGACGGTCGACATGAGACCTCGTACAAACTATTTTCTCTATTCGTTTGCTGCGGTATGCATACTGTTTGCCGTGATTGTGGCCGGATATGTCATTTCCAGCCATCAGAGATCATTCTCTGATCCGGTTCGCGGCAATTCGGCTCCGGTTGCGGAACAGGCCGCACCGGCTGTTACGGAGACGCCTGCTGCGGAGAATGCCGTCGCGGAGGATGTGCCGGAGACGGTCGCGGAGCAGCCGCTGCCTTCCGAACCGGTTGTGGTGACGGAGGCCGGAACGGAGATAATACCGATGACGGCGGGCAATACGTATGCCGTATGGGGCGTCTATGTCCAGTTGGCCAATGCGGAGGAGGCCTTAAGGACCCTGCGTGCGCGTTATGACGATCTGGAGTGCGGAATCTACGACTATGGCGACCGCTACATGGTGGCTCTCGACGAGTTCTCCTCGCGCAGCGAGTGCGTCCGTTTCGTGGAGTCGCTCAAGAGTCGTTCGAAAGCCTTCCGCGAGGTGTGGGCATACACGTGCCGCAAATAGCCGATGTCCGCAGCATCCGTCATAACGAAGGCCATAGACCTTTTCTACGTATACCCGCTGTCGAAAATGTTTTCGCGGCGGGTCTTCCGCTATGCGGCGTGCGGGGCTGCCAACATGGCGCTCGACACGCTGTGGTACTTCATAATCTACAACTTCATCGTATGCAAGCGGTATGTGGATTTCGGAATTGTCGTCATTTCCCCGCACATACTGTCTCTCATAATCGTATTCCCGATAACCTTCTTTACCGGTTTCTGGCTCAACCGCAATGTGGCATTCTCGGCCACGCACATCTCCGGACGCAGGCAGTTGGCGCGCTACCTGCTGACGGTGGCGGGTTCGATACTGTTGAACTATGTAATGATGAAGTTGCTTGTCGAGGGCGCCGGTGTATGGGCGACACCGTCCAAGATGATTACGACGCTTGTGTGCGCCGTATACAGCTATCTGGCCGGACGCTACTATACGTTCGCTAAATAGTCCGTTCGGCAGACTCCTCCTTCAGCTTCTGGAGCTCGTACATGCGGTCGCGGTACCGGGCGGCGGCCATGAAGTCGAGCTCTTTGGCGGCCTTCTCCATGTCGCTCCTGGCCTTCTCAATGAGAGTGTCTATGTTTTCGCTTGCGGCGTAGCCCTTCGCAACGTCCGCCGCCATTGGATATGCGACATTTTCATCCCTCGTATCGTAAACGACGGCACCCTCCGCCTGCTCCGCATTGCCGAGCAACAGGCTCTGGCCAGTTCCGCTGCGTTGTGCCTTGTGCGGCAGCATGGAGTGCTCCATATTGTAGCGCACCTGCTTTTCGCGCCTGCGGTTGCTCTCCTCTATCGCCATACGCATCGAGTCGGTACATGTGTCGGCGTACATGATTACGTTGCCGTTCGAGTGGCGTGCGGCGCGGCCGGCAATTTGTGTTATCGCGCGCGTATTGCGCAGTATTCCCTCCTTGTCCGCGTCGAGAATGGCCACGAGTGCCACCTCCGGAAGGTCGATGCCCTCGCGCAGCAGGTTTACGCCAATGAGTACGTCGAACATCCCTGCACGCAGGTCCTCGAGAATCTGTATGCGCTCGAGCGTGTCGACATCGGAATGGATGTAGCGGTTGCGCACCCCGACACGGTCAAGGTATTTGGACAGCTCTTCGGCCATGCGCTTGGTTATCGTGGTGACAATTATCTTGTCATCGCGTTTCGTATATCGGTCAATCTCCTCGAGCAGGTCATCTATCTGGTGGAGCGTAACACGGACCTCTATCGGCGGGTCGATGAGGCCGGTAGGGCGTATTACCTGTTCCACGACGACGCTCTCGCTCTTTATGATTTCGTAGTCGGCCGGGGTGGCGCTTACGTATATCGTCGTACCCTGCAACTGCTCGAACTCCTCGAAACGCAAAGGGCGGTTGTCCTTTGCCGCGGGCAGGCGGAATCCGTACTCCACGAGATTCTCCTTGCGGGCGCGGTCGCCTCCGAACATCGCCTTTATCTGCGGAACCGTCACGTGGCTCTCGTCTATCACCATCAGGTAATCCTTCGGGAAGTAGTCGAGAAGGCAGAACGGGCGGGTCCCCGGGGGGCGTCCGTCGAAATATCGCGAATAGTTCTCTATGCCCGGGCAGTATCCGAGCTCCTTTATCATCTCGAGGTCATATTCGACCCTCTGCTTTATGCGCTGTGCCTCCACTTCGCGGCCCTCTCGCTCGAACATGGCTATCTGCTTGCCGAGGTCGAGGTATATCTGGTTCACGGCCGTGGCGATTCGCTCCTTGGTGGTGACGAAGAGATTGGCCGGAAATATGGTAGTCTCCGCAAGCGATTCGAGACGGTGGCCCGATGTCGGGTCTATCACCTGAATCTCCTCGATCTCATTGTCGAAGAAGGTCACGCGGTAGCAGTTGTTGCCTATGGCGGACATTATGTCTATCGTGTCGCCCGTCACACGGAACGTTGCCGGAGCGAGATCGGTCTCGGTGCGCGTGTAGAGGGCCTCCACCAGCCGGTACATGAAATGCTTGTAGCTGACCACGTCGCCGACGCGTATGTTTATGGATGTCGCGTGGAAATCGGCCGGATTGCCGATGCCGTATAGGCATGAGACGCTCGATACCACTATGATGTCCCGCCGGCCGGAGAGAAGCGATGCGGTCGTGCTGAGCCTCATCTTCTCGATCTCCGCGTTTATCGACAGGTCCTTCTCGATATAGGTGTCCGTGGCCGGAAGGTAGGCCTCCGGCTGGTAGTAGTCGTAATAGGATACGAAATATTCGACCGCATTATCCGGAAAGAAGTTCTTGAACTCGCCGTAAAGCTGTGCCGCAAGCGTCTTGTTGTGGCTCAGCACGAGTGTCGGACGGTTCAACTCCGCGATGACGTTGGCGACGGTGAATGTCTTTCCCGAACCCGTCACTCCGAGCAGGGTGTTGTATTCCGAACCTCCGCGGATTGATTCGAGCAGTTCGGCTATCGCCTCCGGCTGGTCGCCGGTCGGCCTGTAATCGGATACGAGCTTGAAATCCATAATCTGAAACTGTCAGGCCGTGCTGCCGTTGCGCGAGTGCGGTATGTTGCAGCGGCCTGCGTATCGTTGCAAGATACGGGACAAATTCCGAATATCCAAGAAAACCGTGACAAAATTTGTCGCTGGTGCCTCCGGAATGCCTCTTGCGGAGATATGTAACAGGAATGGGCGCTGCGAAAGCGCATCATGGATATTTTTGATTATCTTTGCAAGGATGATTGACCGGGATACCATAGACCGCATCTATGCGGCCGCCGATATAGTCGACGTTATAAGCGATTACGTTACGCTCAAGCGCAAGGGCGTCAACTATCAGGCATGCTGTCCATTCCACAACGAGAAGACTCCGTCGTTCATCGTATCTCCGTCGAAGGGGCTGTTCAAGTGCTTCGGATGCGGCAAGGGCGGCAATGCCGTCACGTTCGTCATGGAGCATGAGAACGTCTCGTATCCGGAGGCGCTGAAGATTGTCGCAAAGAAATACGGCATCGAGGTCCGCGAGAAGGAGATGACCGAGGAGGATGTCCGCCGCAACAATGACCGCGAGAGCATGTTTACGCTCAACTCGTGGGCGGCCGACTACTTTGCCGGTTACATGCGCGATACGGAGGAGGGGTTGAGTGTCGGCATGTCATATTTCCGTCAGTCTCGCGGCTTCTCCGATTCGACCATACGCAAGTTCGGTCTCGGCTACTGTCCTTCGGGCGGCGACCGCATGACGCAGGCCGCGCTTTCGGCCGGATACAGGGAGAAGTTCCTGCTTTCGACCGGACTTACGCTGAAGCGGGAGGGCGACGGCCGTCTGTACGACCGTTTCCGTGACCGTGTGATGTTCCCGGTGCACAATATTTCGGGCCGCATCGTGGCATTCGGCGGACGTACGCTACGTACGGACAAGAGCGTTGCCAAATACCAGAACTCTCCGGAGAGCGAGATATACAGCAAGAAGAACGAGCTGTACGGACTCTATTTCGCCAAGAAGGCCATCCAGCAGAAGGACTTCGCCATCATGGTCGAGGGTTATACCGATGTCATATCGATGCATCAGGCGGGTGTGGAGAATGTCGTCGCTTCGTCCGGAACGTCGCTCACCACCGAGCAGATTCGGCTGCTGGGAAGGTTTACGAAGAACATAACCGTGATTTACGACGGCGACTCGGCCGGCATACATGCATCGCTGCGTGGTATCGACATGATCCTCAAGGAGGGGATGAACGTGCGCGTGGTGCTTCTGCCGGAGCCGGAGGACCCCGATTCGTTCGCAAGGTCGCACAGTGCGGCGGAGGTGCAGGACTACATATCGAAGAACGAGGAGAATTTCATAACCTTCAAGGCCAAGCTCCTGCTCAAGGATGCGGCCGAAGACCCGGTGAAACGCTCCGAGGCCATATCCGACATAATACGTTCGATATCGCAGATACCGGACAACATCCAGCGTTCGCTCTTCATCCGCGAATGCGCCCGCATTGTCGACATGAACGAGAATCTTCTCATCGAGGAGGTGGCCCGCAAGCGCCTCATGTCGGTCGGCGACCGGGAGACGGAGGAGTTCATACGCCGTCAGAAGAGATATGACGACCGCCTGCATTCGTCCGAGGTCTCGGAGACGGCGAGCGTATCGATCGGTGATGTCCCTGTCGGCAGCAGCGAGGAGGCTCTTGAGAGGGAGATAGTCTCATATCTGCTGCGCTCCGGAAACAAGGATTTCTTCTACAAGGAGGGACGCAACGTGATAAAGCTCAATGTGGCTTCGGAGATAATACGGGAACTGGACGTGGATTCGCTCTCGCTCACGAATCCGGTTTACAACGAGATAGTGTCCGTGTGCCGGCAGGATATCCGTGACGGCCGGCCGATAGAGGAGCGGGATTTCGTGAATCATGCCGATCCGGATGTAAGCAATACCGCCGTGGATATACTCACCTCCGATGCTAATTATGTCGAGAGCGCGATATGGGAGCAGAAGGAGGTGCACACGACGAGCGAATCGGAGGTTCTTGCCAATGGAATCCCGAAGGTGATGGCCCTCTACCGGTCGAAGGTCATCGCGAGAATGATAAACGAGCTTCAGAACCGCCTTAAGGATGAGAATCTCAACGACGAGGAGGTTGCCGACGTGATGCTCCGGCTGTCGAATCTCAACAGGGCCAAGGTGGTGATGGCCCGCAAACTTCAGCGTATGATCATCTGAGATGCTGCAGTGTACCACGTGGCATCCGCTTCCGCATGTCGGGGTGATATGTAGCCGGTGCCGTTTCTCAATCGACAATAATTATGAAAAAAGAGGGGGCCGGGTGTACACGCATTGCTGCGCGTACGGTGTGCAAACAGAAAATAAACAGAAAGATGTGCAAAACATATCAAAGATAAAAGAATTAGTTACCTTTATCCGGCCACCCTCCGCCGCACACAAGAGCAAATCCTATGCCGCATGCCACGTCCGGCGGAGAGACTTTCCTCCACGCGTTGTCACATGATCCGCGTATGGACCGGAGACGGCTGTACGTAGGCTTTGTCCCGATTGCGGGCTTCGTTGTTCACAGTTGAGAAAAAAGAGTTATATTTGCAACTCGGTTGCCGCCTGATATTCGGCAGCCTGTGTTTATGTCAGATTACAAGAAGATAAATATCCGCAACAAGCGCGCGACCTTCGACTACGAGATTCTCGAGGAGTTTACGGCTGGCATCGTGCTGTACGGTACGGAGATAAAGTCGATACGTCTCGGCAAAGCCTCCATGACCGACTGCTACTGCTATTTCGAGAAAGGCGAGTTGTGGATACGCGGCATAAACATAGCCGAATACGGGTGGGGTACATGCAACAACCACTCGCCCAAGCGTGACCGCAAGCTTCTCCTGACGGCAAAGGAACTGACCCGCATTGAGCGTGCGTCGCAGGACAAGGGCATAACGATAGTGGGGTTGAGACTCTTCCTGAACGAGCGCGGACTGGCCAAGGTGGTAATAGGTCTGGCCCGAGGACGCAAGGCGTACGACAAACGCGAGTACCTAAAGGAGAATGACGCCAAACGGGAGATGGACAAGGCGATGAAACGATTCAAGTAACAATCTGCATATGGCATATATTCTGTGCATAGAGACCGGAACCGACATCTGTTCGGTCGGCATAGCGAAAGATGGAGAGCTGCTCTCGCTGCGTGAGAGCGACCGCGGGCGCGACCATGCGAAGCAGGTCGGAGTCTTTGTCGACGAACTTCTGAAACAGACCGACATGCGTCCGGACGACATCGATGCCGTCGCTGTCGGAATGGGACCGGGCTCGTATACGGGCCTGCGTATCGGCGTGTCGTTCGCCAAGGGCCTGTGCTACGGAATAGGGTGCCCGCTGATTGCCGTAAACTCGCTCGCTTCACTCGCCGAGGTGGCGAAGGAGGACTATGTGGCTGGTATCATAGATGTGGAGTCGTGGGACAATGCCCTGCTGTGCCCTATGGTCGATGCCCGCCGCATGGAGGTATATGCGCAGGTCTTCGATACTGCGGGGAATGCATTGGGCGATGTCTCGGCGGAGGTTGTCACTCCGGACAGTTTTGCCGGATACAGGGAGACGGGGCGAGAGTTCGTCATTTTCGGCAGCGGCGCGGCAAAATGCGCGCCGGTGCTGCCGTGGGCCAAACTTGTAGACGTGTCCCCGTCGGTGCGCGGAATGGCTGTGCCGGCACAGCGCGCGTTCGATGCTTCGGATTTCGTCGATGTGGCATATTTCGAGCCGTTCTATCTCAAGGATTTCGTGGTGACGACCTCGAAAAAACGTCTGTTTTAGAGATTATTGCATATCCGACCCGGTGTTTGCGGATTTGCGCCGCACCGGATTTGCCGTTACAGAATCTTTATGAATGCCCTGCGCGGGGCTCCGCTCGCAAGGGTGATGTCGCCGCACGGGACATATCCCGACTTCTCAAGCAGACGCTGCATGGGAGTGTTGTCGTCGTGCGTGTCGACCCTTATGCGGCGTATGCCGCGTGAGAGCGATTCGCTTTCCGCAAATCCGAGCATCATCTCCGCATAGCCGTTGCCGAGACTGTCCGACCTGACGGCAAGGCGGTGGACTACCGCATACGGCTCCTCGTCCGGCCACCGGCCGTTGCGTATGGTGGCGTATGTCGGTTCACCGTCGAATGATATGGCTGCCGTGGCACATACCCGCCCTTTGTCGGAGAGTATGTGGGAGTATCCGTTGCGTATGTCGCCGACAATAACCTCCTCCGTCGGGTATCCGTCCTGCCACTGGTCGATGCCGCGGTCGTGCAGCAGCCGCTGCGCCCCGGCGACAATCTCCATTATCGCGGCCAGGTCTCCGTATGTGGTTTTGCGTATCTCCATGTTTTGAATTGTTGCCCGAAGCCGCCACTATGCGAAGCCGTATCCTCTCAACTCCCTGCGCAGCTCCTTTTCACGTCCTCCCATGCAGCGGTCGGCAAGTGCATGGAACCGTGCGGAATGGTTGTGGTGCACCGTGTGGCATAGTTCATGGATTATGACATACTCCTGCAGGTGCTCGGGCAATGCCATAAGGAACAGCGAGAGCGAGATGTTGTTGTCGGGAGAGCAGCTTCCCCATTTGCTGCGGGTCGCGCGTATGGTTACCCGCCCGTATCGGAATCCGAACCGTGCAGCCAGTCGCTCTACCATTGGCGGCAGTACCTCTTTTGCCTGTTTCCGCATTGCGGCAATCTCTTCGTCGGTGAACTTCCGGCGGTCCTCCCTCCTTTCGGCCAGCTTCCGTTGTGCCAGCATCACCCATTCGACCTTCGATTCGAGAAACTCGAGAGCCCTTTTCCTCGACACTCCTAACGGGTAACTCAGCAATATCCGGCCGTCGGGCCTTACGGAGAGCGAAATGCGACGGTTGCGCCGGCGTTGGGCCAGCGTCACCGTTCCGAGAACCGGATGTATGGTCTCGGATACGCTATCCTTGACCTCCTCACGGCCGAAAATTCTCCGAAGCAATGCGGTGGACATACGTGTATCAGTTGCCGATGCGCTGCCTTACCACCTCGAACAGCATTATGGCGGCGGCAGCCGATACGTTGAGCGACTCCAATGCGCCGACGAGCGGAATGGCGAGCTGTTCGTTGCAGAGCTTGAGCACCTCTTTCGATATTCCCTTCTCCTCCGAACCCATTATTATCGCCACCGGTCCCGTAAGATCGGCGTCGTACATCAGTTTGCGGCTGTGCTCCGTCGCAGCCACGATCGAGAAACCCTCGCTCTGGAGGGCCTTTACGGTATTGCGTATCGAACCGACGCGGCAGACAGGTATGCGCGACAGTGCTCCCGCGGATGCCTTCATCGACTCCGCGTTTACGGGGGCGGAACTCTTCAGCGAGGTTATGATGCCGT
Organism: uncultured Alistipes sp.; assembly: GCA_944322005.1. GTDB lineage: Bacteria > Bacteroidota > Bacteroidia > Bacteroidales > Rikenellaceae > Alistipes. The sequence goes on along the minus strand of CALUNL010000003.1, from coordinate 93,977 downwards.
GCGCACCGGCGCACTCGGCCGAACGCGCGATGCCTCCGAAGTTGCGGATGTCGGTCACTCCGTCGAGAATCACGACGAACGGCGTCTCGTCCTCCGGCACGCGCTCCAGGATATCCTTCAGTTCGACATACTCTATGGCGGAAACCTGTGCCACCACTCCCTGGTGGTTGCCTTTCGTGAGCCTGTTCAGCTTTTCGACTGGCACCTCCTGAATCCGTATGCGGTGACGCAGGCACAGGTCCTTGAGGTCGGACATAAGCTGTCCGTCGGCACCGCGTCTGACATACAGTTTTTCAATCTGACGGCCCGACTCTATGGCCTCCGCCACCGGGCGTATTCCGAAAACTATGTTGTTGTCCATGGGCTATGCTTTTGTACAAAAGTAATACTTTTGATGTAAGATTTTGATGTTTTGCGGAAATGTTTTATCTTTAACAGTTCAAAAAATGCGTAAAACGATATGTTGAGGGTGATCCGTTTCATATTCGCTTCGGCAGCGCTGCTGTTTGCGTCGTGCCGCAACGATATTGCACTCACATATTCATCCGCTTCCGGTGTCGTATATATGATCGGCGCCTCAATCGCATCCCCTCCGAATACGTGGTTTGAAACCGGTTGCGGAATGTTGGGGGTCGAGGCCATGAACCGGGCCGTATCCGGAACCATGCCTGTCGACAGCGCCATGGCCATGGCTGCCGGCAGGGAATATACAACGGTGGAGCTCGACGATTTCGACATATTCGTTATAATGCATGTACATGATATGGACGTGTGCGACGAGAGCAAACTGCTCGACGACTACAATGACTATGTCATAGAGCGCAACATGGACTATTCGCAGGCGTTCGACTATATCATACGCAGGTATATCGACGACTGCCGTGCATTGGAGAACAATCCTAAATCGAAGTGGTACGGCGTCGAAGGCGGAAAACCTGTGCGCATAGTACTTTGTACGTACTGGCATGACGCCAGAGTTGTATACAACGAATCCGTCCGCCGGCTTGCAGAACGCTGGAAGGAGTATGCCTGTCTGTGCGAGTTCGACGAGAACATCGGATTCTCGAAGGATGATCCGGATTCCGACACCGGGGAGCAGATATCGCTCATATATGCGCAGAACGGCATAAACGATACGGAGGTCATCGACGGCGTGACGTACGGGTGGCACCCTACGCGGGGCGAGGATGCCGAGATACAGCTGCGCATGGCGGAGATTTTCGCCGATACACTCAAGGATAATTACGGACTCTAAAACGGAAGCGGCATAGAGAGGATGTCCAACTCATAGCTTGCCTTCTCCCACTCGTGCATGAGGTGGTCGTAGCGCTTCTTCAGTTCGTCGTAGGCTGCATAGTCCTCGGCCCTGTATTCGGATGCCGAGGCGAATGCGGCGTCGAATTCCACAATCTTCTTCTCGATGCCCTCGAGCTCCGCCTCTATCGCTTCGACATTCTTGCGCGCCTTGCGTATGGCGCGTTCCTGCTCCTTTTTCTGTTCGTACGAAATCTTTCCTGAAGATTGGGACGATGTCTCCGTTGTGGCCTTCGCCTCCGGAGCCTTGCGCTCTATTTCGTGCAGGTTCTCTATCTTGCGCTTCTCGAGGAAGTAGTATATTCCTCCAAGATACTCCTTCACGCCGCCGTCGCGGAACTCGTAGACCTTGTCGACGATGCCGTCAAGGAAATCACGGTCGTGAGATACCACCACGAGCGTGCCGTCGTACTTCTGCAAAGCCGCCTTCAGAATATCCTTCGAACGCATGTCCATGTGGTTCGTGGGCTCGTCCATCACCAGCAGGTTGTGCGGCTCGAGCATCAGACGGGCCATCGCCAGTCGCGAGCGCTCGCCGCCGGACAGCACCTTGACCTTCTTGTCGATGTCCTCGCCGCGGAACAGGAATGCTCCGAGTATGTCGCGAAGCCGTGTGCGTATGTCTCCTACGGCCACACGGTCGAGCGTGTCGTAGACAGTGAAGTCGCCGTCCATCAAATCGTCCTGGTTCTGTGCGTAGTATCCTATGTTGACGTTGGCTCCCAGCTTGATCTCGCCTTCGGTCGGCTCGAGCTCTCCGATGAGCATTCGGGCAAAGGTGGTTTTTCCCTCGCCGTTCCGTCCCACAAGGGCTATCTTGTCCCCCTTGTGCAACGTGAACTCGGCCCCGCTGAATATATGGTGGTCACCGAACCATTTGCCGACGTTGCGTATGTCGGCCACAATCTGTCCGGACCGGGGTGCCGGCGGGAACTTGATGTTCATTGTCGCCGTATCCTCCTCCTCGACCTCGATGCGTTCGATCTTCTCGAGCTGCTTTATGCGCGACTGCACCTGGTTCGACTTGGTCGGCTTGTAGCGGAACTTCTCGATGAACTCCTCGCTCTTCTCGATGAGCCTCTGCTGGTTCTGGTAGGCCGCCATCTGCTGCTCGCGGCGCTCGGCACGCAACTTCACGAACTCCGAATACGGGACCTTGTAGTCGTATATCTTGCCGAGCGACAGCTCGATTGTGCGTGTCGTGACGTTGTCGAGAAATGCGCGGTCGTGCGAGATGAGCAGCACGGCTCCGTTGTAGTTGCGCAGGTACTCCTCGAGCCACTGGATGGACTCTATGTCGAGATGGTTCGTCGGCTCATCAAGCAGAAATATCGACGGCCGCCTCAAAAGCAGCTTTGCAAGTTCGATTCGCATCCTCCATCCGCCCGAAAACTCGCTTGTCGGCCGCATGAAATCCTCGCGCCGGAATCCGAGTCCGAGGAGGGTCTTCTCGATGTCGGCATCGCGCGTGTCTCCGCCCAGTATGTGGTAGCGGTCGTTGGCATCGTTGAGGCGGTGCAGCAGCGATTCGTATTCCGGCGATTCGTAGTCGGTGCGTTCGGCGATCTCCGCCGTCAGCGATTCGATCTCCGCCTCGAGGGCGAGTACCTCGTCGAAGGCCTTCTCTGTCTCGGCCAAAAGGGTGGTGGTATCGGCCACCCGCATCTGTTGCGGGAGGTAGCCGATGGTGCATTCACCGTTCTTCGTTACGGCCCCTGTCGTCGGCTGCTGCTCTCCGGCGATGAGTTTCAATATCGTGGTCTTGCCAGCGCCGTTGCGGCCCACAAGACCTATCCTGTCTTTGGGGTTTATCAGAAACGACACGCCGTCGAACAGCGTCCATCCGCCGAAACTGACCGAAATGTTGTCAACAGAAATCATTTCGCCTCAAGCATTTTCAATATCTCCGACTCCGGTTCCGCCGCCTTGAATACCGACGATCCTGCGACAAGCACATCGGCGCCTGCAGCGAATATCGAGGCGGCGTTTCTCTCCGAGATTCCCCCGTCAACTTCGATGAGGCAATCCGCTCCCGATTCGAGTATCATGCCCTTGAGCCTTGAAATCTTGTCGAGCGACGATTCGATGAACGACTGTCCTCCGAACCCTGGCTCGACACTCATGACAAGTACCATGTCGATCTCTTTTAGCAGCTCTCCGAGCACGGAGACGTCCGTTGCAGGTTTTATGCTTATTCCGACCCTGGCTCCGGCCTCCCTTATTGCGGCTATGCATTCGCGCGGGTTCTCCGTCGCCTCGTAGTGGAACGTTATGATGTCGGCCCCGGCTTCGGCAAAGCGCTTGACGTAGCGTATCGGGTCGACAATCATCAGGTGCACGTCCAGAACCTTCTCCGTGGCGCTGCGCACGGACTGCAATACCGGGAATCCGAACGATATGTTCGGAACGAACACTCCGTCCATTACGTCGAAGTGTATCCATTCGGCCCGAGATTCGTTCAGCATGGCGACATCCCGTCCGAGGTTGCCGAAATCGGCGGCAAGTATTGATGGCGATATTATTCTCATGGTTGAATTCTCTTTTCCGCAAAAATACGAAGAATTACCGAATGGGAAAAATTCCGGGAGCGATAATGTGACGACTATTTGCCGGGTTGTCGCCTGCGGCGCAGATCGAGCGAAAAGGATATCGTGCCGTCTTCCCCGGTACGTGACTCGAAACCGGCTCCGGCAAACAGTCTGCGGCATGCCGTGTTGTCCTGTCGGGTGCGGGCGTACAGCCGTTCCAGACCCGTCTCTGCGGCATATTCCGTCAGCAGTTGCAATGCCTCCGAGGCAAATCCTTTCCGCCTGTCTTCGCGTGAGTATACGAGTATGCCTATGCCTGCCGAACTGCCGTCGTAATCGAACAGGTCTGCGGCTCCGACACTGCGACCATCCTTCGTCTCTATCATAAGCCTCTGCTGCCCGTTTGCAGCGAGGCCGAAGCGCTGTCTTCCGACAAACCTTTCGATGTCGATCCGGGTGAATGTCTTTTCGGGCGTGCCTGCATCACGGACCTCCGGATCGTTCTCCCATAAAAGAATAGTGTCGATGTCCTTGGACCCGACACTACGCAGATTGCATCTCTCACCGGTGATGACCGTCATGCTACAAGCCTATGATCTGGTTGCGGATGAGCATGGCCACTCCCCATGCCGGGGCGTTGTCGCTCATCTTCGACAGACGGAATTTCGTGTCCTTGTAGACGAGGTTGAGCGAGTACTTGTTGGTGGCCGACTTCAGCGGCAGCATTATGTAGTCGCCTGCAGCCGCAAGGTTTCCTCCGACGATGACCGTCTCCGGATTGAATATGTTGATCAGGAAGGCCACGGCCTTGCCGACCTTCTCTCCGGCCTCTTCGATGAGCTCTATCGAGAGGTTGTCGTCGTTGCGGGCGGCTGCTATGATGTCATTGATGTGTATGGGCTCCTTCTTTTCGTATTTCGGACGGAGTATGGTGTTTGCCCCGTTCTTCATGAGTTCGCACATCTTCTCCTCTATGGCGATTCCGGAGACCTCGGTCTCGAGGCACCCCTTCTTGCCGCAGAAGCATATCTTCTCATTGTCGAAGAAAGGTATGTGTCCGAACTCGCCGGCGAAGCCGTTCTTGCCGTAATAGAGCTTTCCGTCTATCACGATTCCGATGGCAACGCCGAGTCCGAGATGGAGGTATATGACATCGCTCTCCTCTTTGGAACGTCCGCACGTATACTCTGCATAGCACCGCGAACGGGTGTCGTTCTCCACAAGCACGCGCAGGCCTATACGCTTCTCGATTATCTCCTTCAGCGACTCCTCGATATTGGTGAAATACTTGTACGAGCGTCCCTGTGCCGTATTCACACGGCCGACGATGCACACGCCGACGCCGAGGATCTTGCTTTTGTCGATTCCGCAGTTGTTGATGAAGTTCTCGATGTTGGAACATATCTTCTCAAGACACTGCGTACGGTCACTCAACTCGAACGTGTCGTCGACAACCTCCTGTATGATATTGTTCTGAAGGTCGGTTATGACGTATGTCATGCGGTCACGGCCGACGTTGATGCCTGCAAAATATATTGTGGAGTTGGTCAGTCCGAACACGTTCGGCCGGCGACCGCCAGGAGTCTCCACCTTGCCGAGGTCGTTCACGATACCTTCGTCGACAAGCTCCTGTACGAGCTTGGTGATGGTAGGAACGCTTATCCTCAGCTCCTTGGTGAGTTCAGCCAGCGTCGATTCGCCGTTTATCGCCATATAGGCAATAATGCTTCTTTTGATTAGATTGTTCTTGTGGGACAGTCCCTTATTCTCGGTACCCTGGTTGTTGAAAAAATCTATCAGAGAGCTCATGATCGACTAACCTTGTTGTGTTTCCTTTCCGTATTACGATGCAAAGATATACTAAAAAAAACGTTTGTCAAGCCTCTTTTATTAAAAATTTCAAAATATTCTTAAATTATTGAAGATTATCTCTCGATGTTACAACGGCTTCGGTATTCGTTTTCTTTATCAGCCCCTGCAGCACGCTCCCCGGACCGAGTTCGGTGAAGTCACCGAATCCGTCGGCAATCATGTTGCGGACGATGTATGTCCAGCGCACCGGAGCGGTGAGCTGTGCGATGAGGTTGTTCTTTATCTCTTCCGGATCCGTATGAGGTTTTGCGTCGACGTTCTGGTATATCGGGCATGCCGGTGCGCGGAACGGGGCCTCGGATATGGCCTTTTCGAGCTCCTGGCGTGCAGGCTCCATAAGCGGGGAGTGGAATGCGCCTCCGACCGGAAGTACGAGTGCGCGGCGGGCACCTGCGGCCTTGAGCCTCTCGCATGCCGTATTTACCGCATCCACGCTGCCGGATATCACGAGCTGTCCCGGGCAGTTGTAGTTGGCAGGTACGACAACGCCGTCGATCTCGGCGCATGTGCGCTCTATGAGCTCATCGTCGAGGCCGAGTATGGCAGCCATCGTTCCTGGCTGCATCTCGCACGCTTTCTGCATCGCCTCGGCACGCTTGGATACGAGACGGAGTCCGTCCTCGAACGAAAGCGCTCCCGCAGCTACAAGCGCGGAAAACTCTCCGAGTGAGTGTCCTGCCGTAGCGTCCGGCCGTATGTCCAGTGCATGTGCGAGAATTACCGAGTGGAGGAATACCGCCGGCTGCGTCACGTTTGTCTGCTTGAGCTCCTCGGCTGTGCCTCCGAACATTATGTCTGTTATGCGGAAGCCGAGAACCGAATTTGCGGTTTCGAATAACTCCTTTGCACTCGGGACGTTATCGTAAAGTTCCTTGCCCATTCCTGGGAACTGTGCTCCCTGTCCGGGAAATACATAAGCCTTTTTCATATTATTGCGTATTGTTGTGTCATTGAAAATTTTTTGCAAAAATACGATAAAATTTGATACCTTTGTGAAGATATAACCAATAATTACTTAATCTCTTTAAAAATGGGAAATTACCGTTATCCGACCGTAAAGGTCGTAAAGGTTAGAATTGAGCGCGGATTCGAACAGTCCGAGCCCGATATGAATTATGGGGACGGCGGTGATGCCTGGGAGAACTAAAAATGCTACGCCCATGAGAAAACTTACTTATGTATTGGTCGCGTTCGTCACACTCTCGATGGCAGGGTGTATCCGAACCGATGAGAGCATCGATGCGAACGGTGGGTTGAGCATCACATCCGTAGAGGCATTGATCGCTGACGAGCCTGATACGAGGACGTCTGCCGGACAGAACGAGGACGGATCCATTCAGATGTTGTGGAGCTCCGACGATGAGATAGCCGTGTCGGACCTCACAAATGTGGCTACATTCAAACTCAAGGATGGCGCCGGTACGACACATGGCCGCTTCGCCGGCTCCATCGTATCAACCTCCAAGCAGATGTATGCCGTATATCCGGCATCGGCTGCGGAGATAAGCGGCAGCGAGGCCAAGGTTACTATTCCGAACATACAGGCATATACCTCCTCATCCGATGCCAATGTCGGCGCGAGGAACCTTATGGTCGGAGAGACGTCGGACGCATCACTGTTCGACTTCTATACCGTTGCGGCCATTGCGCGTTTCGACATTACCGTCGGCGCTGACGAGACCATTTGCTCTGTTAAGATGAGTGTCGAGGACGGTTACCTTTCCGGTTCCGGCACAATCGATCTGCAGGGACGTACGCTCGGACAGTTTGACAAGCGCAATGTTACGCTCAACTACACGGAACCGGACAAGGGCCACTCTGCCGGCGGCTGGGTTCTTGTGGCTCCTGTCGATTTCACGTCGATTGCCGGAGACGTACTTTATGAGGTGGTTACGAGCAAGGGAACATATACGTTCTGCCGCAAGCCTACCAAAGCTTTCCAGGCGGGAATGGTCTACAACTTCCCGCTTTCGGTGAACGACTTCGAGCAGGTATCGTCTACGAGTGAACTCGAGGACGGCAAATACTGCTTTGCAAGCAATGCGTCGTCGCTTACGCTGCATCTCGTGCGCGCCACAGATACCACGCTGTCTGTTGCTTGGTCGAACGAGGGTTTCCCGGAGGACTGCACTGCCGATGCCGCCGATACGTACGAGATCACCCTTTCCGATGAGCGCAACCAGCTTCTGGTGGCTTGGAGACCGAATACGGACCAGTGCGTTACCGAGAACGATGTCTATCTTTACTCGTCGACCAATCCGATATACTCGCCTCGATTCATATTTACCGGCCTTGAGCCTGCGACCAATTACCGCGTGTCGGTAAAGAATGTTACAAGGTCGAAATCTTCGGGCACCGTTACCATGTCGACGGCACCGGTCGACTGCGGTGAGGTCGTGTCCACGGCTCGCAATGCCGGCGACATAATTCTGTTCGAGAATTTCGGAAAGCTGGTCTTCAACGGCGACATAACCACACGCGCTGCCGGATATGTAAGCTCTTCCTACTCGTCGTTCGACAACATTGACGACTGTACGGCGTGGGGCGATTACCGGTCCGAGACGCAGACGGAGTACAAATATACCCGCAGCTCGCGCGAACAGCAGGTATTCGATACCTACAAGACCCTGGTGACGAGTTTCGGACTTGCCGACTGGGCACACTGGAAGAATCCTTCGGATGAGAGCTCTACGACCTGCCGCGTCCTCTCGCGTCCGGGATACCTCAAAATAGGTACGGCAGCAGTTCGAGGCGGTATCGTAACACCGGAACTGTCGGCACTTGTGGGTACGGCGAAGGTGAAGGTTTCGTTCAAGGCTTGTATATACAATGAGGGCGGACGGTCCGACGATGTCAAGATCGGTGTGAGGGCCGTCGACGGTGCCACCGTGTCGAACTATATTCTTTCGGGATACACCGAGGTCGACAACAAGACGCTTTCGCTCAGCGACCAGGTTGAGTGGAATACCTATTCGGTGGAACTTTCCAATGTCACTCCGACATCCCGCATTGTGGTATACGGCAACGGTTCGACCAAGAACAAGAACCGTTTCTGCATCGACGACATACGCGTTGAGCTTGTCGAGTACGGTGAGGGCGTGTCGACCGACGTGCCTGTTGCGAAACAGGTTGCCGCATCGCCGTATTCGGCAACCGTCGAGTGGAGCGAGGTGGAGCAGGATACACGCAAATACACGCTTGCAATATACAAGGATTACGCTTGCACCGACAAGTATCAGGAGTACACTACATCCATATCCAAGAGTACCACCTATATAAATTGGCCGGCACGCTTCACGTTCACCTATCTTGAACCGGAGACGACATATTACGTTACCGTTACGGACCTTGCCGGCAATACGTCTGGCCCGGCAGCCGTACGCACGTCGGCCGAACCGGAGAGCGTTAAAAATGAAGTTCTGGCCGAATACTTCGACAAGTTGTGTTGGGGCGGAGACTATATCAACATGGCTAACAGCGTCACATTGTCCGGCGTCTCTGCAGGATCGTATGCACCGGAGCAGCTCTCCGATGCCATACAGTATACGGTGGCGGAATCATCGGCAACAACGGACGGAAGCCGTCTGACGACATATTCCGACAAGATCAACCAACTCTTCGGACTTGAAGAGTGGGAGAGTGAGGCCGCACATGTCCGTCCGGGATATGTGAAACTTGGTGCCGCAAGCACGGGAGGATGGCTGATGACGCCGTATCTTTCCAATCTGTCGAGCGACAATGCACAGATAACCGTTTCGTTCAAGGCGTGTCCGTTCGTGGACTCTTCCACCGAGCAGACCCCTTATATCAATGTTGAACTTGTCGGTTTCGACGGTACGGTGAAGGATTCCCGCACCGTGACCATAGGCGGGGTCCGCAGCCAGCCGGGATGGGAAACCTATACTCTTGACATGACGTCAGTGGGGCCAACTGACCGGCTGAGATTCTCTTCAGGCGGCGATGCGTCGTCGAGATTCTGCCTTGACGAGATCGTCGTAACCTCTCCTTCGGCCGTTGCGGGAGATCTTGCATGCGGATATATCCGTGACGATGCGGGTTCTCCGATATCCGGAGTAGTGGTAAGCGATGGCTTTACCGTTACCACGACCAACGCCAGCGGATATTACATGCTCAAGCCTTGCAGCGACACGTGGTATATCTACTACTCCATACCGTCGGAGTATGAGGTGCCTATTAATTCGTATGGCCAGCCATGCTTCTACCAGCGATATACGCCTGGAATCAAGCGTTACGACTTCAACCTCACCAGACTTGCGTCCGGACCGGAGAAGGAGTTCGTGCTTTTCTGCCTTGCCGACCCGCAGTGCCGCGGAACAGACCATGCGAACAGATTCAAGAACGAGTGCGTTCCGGATGTCAAGGCACATTCGCAGACCAAGACCGTGCCGTGCTATGGAGTTACACTCGGTGATATAGTATATTCGGAGGGTTCGTCCAACTCGCAGTGGAACATGTCCCCGATGCGCGATGCCATGGCCGCCGACAAGATCGGCATGCCGGTATTCCAGGTGATGGGCAACCACGACTATACATACTTCTCGTCGAGTTCGCCGATCGCTACGGACGAGACCAGTAGTACGATACACCTCAAGACGCAGCGTGCTTTCGAGAATGTATTCGGTCCGATAGACTATTCATGGAACCGTGGCGACGTACACATTGTCTGCATGCGCAACATAATGTTCAGCAGTAAGACGTCCGCATCGTCGTACGACCTCGGATTTACCGATTCACAGTATGAATGGCTCAAGGCCGACCTGTCGCATGTCTCCAAGGACAAGATGGTGATACTGTGCGTGCACATTCCGCTGTTGAACTCCTCTAACAGCAACGTGCAGAACGTACTCTCACTGCTCAAGCAGTTCAGCGAGTCCCACATAATGTCGGGACATACCCACTACATGCGCAACGAGCCGACACGATCAGGTATGTACGAACACGTGCATGCTGCAGTTTCGGGTGCGTGGTGGTACTCCAAGATCAACGGAGACGGAAGCCCTAACGGATACGGCGTTTACACCATCGACGGAGCCAAAATACGGAACTGGTATTACAAGGGATTCAACGAGGGTATGAACGACCGCAACTATCAGATCCGTCTGTACCGTGGAGACCACCGCAGCGGCGGAAAGTACGAGTATTTCAAGCAGCAGCACGGAAGCAACGTATTGCTTGCTAATGTATTCAATACCGACTCTTCATGGAAGGTATATGTTTATGAGAACGATGTATACTCCGGAACCATGACTTTGATCCCGAACAAGAAGTATACAAGCTCGTCGGTTCCGTATTCGTCAACCAACAGCATGACCAATCCTACTCTCATACCTACGGCGTCGAGCCAGGACTGGTGGGCAATCGGACTTCATATCGGAGTAGTTGGGCGCGGACATGCCGGCGGCAATCGCAATAACTACATGACCAACAGCTTCCATATCTACAAGTATACGTTGAAGAATCCGAACGCTTCCATACGGGTCGAAGCGTATGACAGGTTCGGTACAAAATATACTGCTACCGAGATTACGGAAGACTATGACTATACCAACGCATCGTATTGATGTGTCGGATAGCGCATGAATGAAAACATCCCGCCGGGCGATCGGCGGGATGTTTTTTTGTGGCGGAATGGACGGTTGTGTCCGACTGCAGACAGGTTCTTTTGTCGCCTTTACATGTCAGACGTGGCGCAGAATCTCCTCCAGACTCTCGAAGTGGCATTTGTAATCTTCGAGAGAGCGCTTTATGATTTCGTATGCCTCGTCTCTTCCATACGTGCCTATTATCTCAACGCGTTTCTTCTTGGTCGAATCCGAGTCAGGCATATCTTTGTAGGTGAGGAAATAGTGCTTCAGACGGTTTACGATGGCCTTCGGCAGTTCGTCTATATCATTGTATCCGCTGTATGTGGCATCATGACGCAATACGGCGATAATCTTGTCGTCGGCTTCGTTGCCGTCGAGCATGCGGAATCCGCCGATAGGGTGTACGTTGACAATGATGTCTCCATGGGCGATGCTCTTCTCCGTCAGTACACATATGTCGAGCGGGTCGCCGTCGCCGAGGATGTCTGTGCGGCCGCTCTGCTGCATGCAGTATTTGGCCACGCTCTCGCCGCAGAAACTCTGCGGAACGAAACCGTAAAGGGCCGGTATGACGGTGGAGTATTTCTGCGGACGGTCAATCTTTATATATCCGCTGACCTTGTCGAGCTCATATTTGACGGTGTCGGTAGGCACCATCTCGATGAAAGCCGTAATCACTTCCGGGGCGTTGTCGCCTACCTCCAATCCATGCCATGGGTGGGATTTGTAGCGCAGTCCCATAAGGCGGGCTATAGGATCGTTGATTTTGTTTCCCATTTTGTTTCTGTTTTCTTGACGTATATGATTCAACCGACAAATATAGCTAATTTATCTGAAAGCAAAGCGGGAATGCATGTTTTGCACTCCCGCTTTTTGTCATGAGCGTATATCTTGTGGCCTCACGGGCCATGATTGCGACTGCCCGTAAACCGTTATTCGCCGGCAGCCACGATTATGGCCAGTCCCGCGATGAACAGCGCGAACATGAATCCAAGCAGTATGTTGCCTTTTCTGTCGGAACCCTTGAACTCCTTCCAGATGAATACACCCCAGATGGCGGCTATCATAGGAGCTCCCTGGCCGAGCGCATAGGAGATTGCCGCACCGGCTTTTCCGGCGGCAATGTAGCTGAATGCTGTTCCGAGGCACCATATGGCTCCTCCGAGCATTCCCACGGCATGTGTCCGGGCCGATCCCTTGAAGTATTCGCCGTAGCCGACCGGCTGTCCGACGAACGGACGTTTCATCACGTATGTGTTGAAGAGCAGGTTCGACAGAAGCACTCCGAGCGAGAATACGAATATGGCCGAATACGGAGTAAGCATGCCTGCAGCCGGCTGTGCGAAGTTGTTTATGTCCATTCCCTTGACTACGAAGCGGTAGAATGTCGACATAAGCACTCCGGCTACTATGGCGAGTATTATTCCCTTGCGGCTGTTTTTGCCTGAGCCGGAGTTCCCGAGGCGTCCTGCGGCTGCTCCGTTGCATACAATGGCCGCCACAATAAGCGCTACGCCGACGGCCAGCAGGATCGGGTTGCCCTTGGCCTGTTCGAGATAGTTGTTTATCACGCCGAGTACGAGTGCGAGACCGCATCCGAGAGGGAATGCCACTGCCAGTCCCGCAAGCGAGACGGATGCCGACAACAGGATGTTCGAGGCGTTGAAGATAACTCCGCCGAGAAGAATCCACAGGACGCTCTGGCGGCTTGCCTGTGCGATGTCCTGCAGGAACGGACGGCCTTCATCGCCGATGCTGCCCATGGTGAGAGCAAGCAACAGCGCGAAGAGCACCATTCCGATTACGTAATCCCAATAGAAAAGTTCGTACCGCCAGGTCTTTCCGGCGAGTTTCTGGGTGTTTCCCCACGAACCCCAGCAGAGCATGGTGATGAAACAGAATGCCACTGCAAGCGAATAGTCATGAATAATAAACATTGTTATATGGTTTTAGGTTATGGTTGGAAAAATTCATCCACTTCGCTACGTGACGGAACTGAAGGCTGGGCACCGTTGCGTGTTACCGATATTGCGGATGCCTTTGCGGCGAATACCAGTGCCTCCCTGAGCGCCATGCCTTCGGCAAGGCCGACACACAGGGCCCCGTTGTATACATCTCCTGCAGCCGTCGTGTCCACGGCATTCACCTTGAACGCTTTCGTCATTGAGCACAAACCTTCGTCATCGAGGAATGCACCCTTTTCACCCATCGTTATGATGACCTTGCGAACGCCGGAGGCGCGCAACAGCTCCGATGCCTCTTCGGCCGACTCCATGTCGGCGACCTTTATGCCGGTCAGAAATTCCGTCTCTGTCTGGTTTGGCGTTATTACATACAGACGCCGCAGGATGTCTTCGGTCAGCGACGCCGCCGGCGCCGGATTCATTACTATACGGGCGCCCTTTTCATATGCGGTGCGCACGGCCTCCTCCACGGTTCGCATCGGGACTTCAAGCTGCAGAAGCACTATGTCTCCCGGAGCTATATCCTCGAGAGCGGGAGCCACATCGACGGGAGACAACTCTCCGTTGGCCCCAAGAGATACTGATATGCAGTTCTGGCCGTGCCTGTCAACTGTTACGAGGGCTATGCCGGACGGCACCTCCTTGCGGACGATGAAAGAGGTGTCGATGCCATATCTCTCGTATCGAGCAAGTGCTTCGTCGCCGAACATGTCTTTGCCGAGTGCCGTTACGAATCTTACATCATGTCCCAGGCGTGCCACGGCTACCGCCTGGTTGGCGCCTTTGCCGCCTCCGGCCATCATGAATCCGTTGCCTATGACACTCTCTCCGGGCTCCGGCAACCTGTCGGCCGTTACTACCATATCCGTATTGGAACTGCCTATGACAATGATTTTGTTCATGATGCGCTACACTTGTTCGGCGTATGTTACAAATGTAGCGATAAAATTCGATTTCTTTGCCGGACAATCGAATTTTATTGTACCTTTGCAGAAAGTTTATTCCGAATAAATCATAACTGAAATGTCGGTAGAAAGTACTACTAGGGCCGTGACTACGCTCCGGCTGAAAGAGATGAAGGATCGCGGTGAGAAGATATCCATGCTCACCTCATATGATTACTCGATGGCCAAAATCGTAGATGCGGCCGGTATAGATGTGATCCTGGTCGGTGATTCCGCCGCCAATGTCATGGCAGGTTATGAGACGACACTCCCGATAACGCTCGACATGATGATATACCACGCAAGCTCGGTGACCCGTGCGGTCAACCGTTCCCTTGTTGTCGTGGATATGCCGTTCGGTACATATCAGGGCGATTCCAAGGCCGCCCTCGATTCGGCAGTCCGCATAATGAAGGAGACGGAGGCCGATGCCGTCAAGCTTGAGGGGGGAGAGGAGGTCATCGACTCCATCAGACGTATCCTTTCGGCTGGTGTCCCGGTAATGGGACACCTTGGACTCACGCCGCAGTCGATACACAAGTTCGGAACATATACCGTACGTGCAAAGGAGGAGGCCGAGGCGCAGAAACTCATCCACGATGCGCATCTGCTTGAAGAGGCAGGCTGTTTCTCGTTGGTCCTCGAGAAGATTCCGGCCGCACTCGCTGCAAGGGTCTCGTCCGAACTGTCGATCCCGACGATAGGAATCGGCGCCGGGCCGGAGACGGACGGGCAGGTGCTGGTGCTGCACGACATGCTCGGCATAAACAAGGGCTTTTCGCCGCGCTTCCTGCGAAGATATGCCGACCTCTATACGACCATGACCGATGCCGTGTCAAAGTATATAGAGGATGTGAAGTCGGGTGATTTTCCGAATGAAAACGAGCAATACTGACATGCATGGGGAGTGAGGCGGAATTCGCCCCGCTCCTTTTGCTTGTTGCATATGTGAGATGACCATAAAATTATTGTTTAACCGCTATAAAACAGAGAACCATGTCGTTTATTGATGAAAGAGTGCAACAGGAGGGCCTGACGTTCGACGATGTGCTGCTTGTGCCGGCATATTCGGAGGTGTTGCCGCGCGAGGTGTGCGTGAAGAGTAAGTTTTCGCGTAACATCAGCCTCAACATTCCGATTGTTTCGGCCGCTATGGACACGGTCACGGAGGCGCCGATGGCTATTGCCATAGCCCGGGAGGGAGGCATAGGAGTCATTCACAAGAACATGTCCATCAAGGAACAGGCCGCACAGGTGCGCAAGGTGAAGCGTGCCGAGAACGGAATGATTTACGACCCGATAACCATTACGCGCGAGCGTACGGTGGGCGATGCCCTTGCATTGATGAAGGAGAACAAGATCGGAGGTATTCCGGTCGTAAATGACGACATGATGCTGGTAGGCATAGTCACCAACCGCGATCTCCGTTTCCAGAAGGACCCGCTCCGCCGCATAGAGGAGGTCATGACCTCGGAGAACCTTGTGACCATAACCGACTCCGACAGAGGTGACGTTACCGATGTGCTTCTGCGCAACAAGATAGAGAAGCTGCCGGTAGTGGACAAGAACGGAAAGCTCGTCGGCCTGATCACGTATAAGGATATCACGAAGGTGCAGGACCATCCGAATGCCTGCAAGGACTCCAAAGGACGCCTGCGCGTTGCCGCCGGCATAGGTATAACGGGCGACGCCGAGGAGCGCGTGGCTGCACTCGTTGCGGAGGATGTCGATGCCGTAGTCCTCGATTCGGCGCACGGCCACAGCAAGGGCGTCATTTCGCTGCTCAAGCGTATAAAGAACCTGTATCCGTCGCTCGACGTTGTTGTGGGCAACATAGCCACTGCGGAGGCTGCCCGTTTCTTGGTCGACATAGGCGTTGACGGCATAAAGGTCGGCATCGGTCCCGGTTCGATATGCACGACACGCATAATTGCCGGAGTAGGCGTGCCGCAGCTTACCGCGATATACGATGCGGCGAGCGCCGTGCGCGGCAGCGGAGTTGCCGTGATAGCCGATGGCGGATTGCGCTATTCGGGCGACATCGTCAAGGCTCTTGCCGCTGGCGGAGATTGCGTGATGTGTGGTTCGATGTTCGCCGGTACGGAGGAGTCTCCGGGCGAGACCATCATCTACAACGGCCGCAAGTTCAAGGCATACCGCGGTATGGGCTCGATAGATGCGATGAAGGCCGGATCGAAGGACCGCTATTTCCAGGACGGCGAGGTAAATACCAACAAACTCGTGCCGGAGGGCATTGTCGGTCGTGTGCCGTTCAAGGGAACGTTGAGCGAGACCGTTTACCAGCTTGTCGGCGGCTTGAAAGCCGGAATGGGCTACTGCGGAGCAAAGGATATCGCGACGTTGCAGAAGGCCAGGTTCATACGTGTTACCGGTAACGGTGTCATCGAGAACCACCCGCACGACATTACGATAACGAGCGAGACACCGAACTATACCAGAGGAGAGTAGACAGATGCAGGAGAAGATACTGATACTTGATTTCGGTTCGCAGTATACGCAGCTCATAGCGCGCCGCGTGAGGGAGATGAACGTATATTGCGAGATACATCCTTTCAACCGCATACCGGCAATCGGGGACGACGTGAAGGGCGTAATCCTTTCGGGCAGTCCATATTCGGTGAGGGATGAGAATGCGCCGCAGCCGGACCTGTCGTCCATCAAGGGCAGACTTCCGCTGCTGGGCGTATGTTATGGAGCGCAATATCTTGCACAGGCCTATGGCGGCGAGGTCGCTCCGGCTCCGAGCCGTGAATACGGACGCGCCATGCTTACCGTATCCGATGGAAAGGACGAACTTCTTGCCGGGCTTCCTTCGCCAACGCAGGTGTGGATGTCGCACGGCGACACCATAGTCGGCCTTCCGGATGGATACCGTACCATTGCGAGCACGGAGGATGTGGCCAATGCAGCCTTCCGTGTCGACGGCGAACGGACATGGGGCATACAGTTCCATCCGGAGGTGTATCACTCGACGGACGGAATGCACCTGTTGCGCAACTTTGTGGTCGGCATTTGCGGATGTTCGCAGAGCTGGACTTCGGAGAGCTTCGTGGAGTCGACCGTAAGGTCGCTGCAGGAGCAGTTGGGATCTGACAAGGTTGTACTCGGACTTTCGGGCGGAGTTGACTCGACTGTTGCCGCCGTACTCCTGCACAGGGCCATAGGCAAGAACCTGTACTGCATATTCGTCGATTCGGGACTGTTGCGCAAGAACGAGTTCGACGAGGTCATGGAGTCCTACTGGGGTATGGGACTCAACGTGAAGGGAGTAAAGGCGCACAAGAAGTTCTTCGACGACCTCAAGGGAGTCGAGGAGCCGGAGAAGAAGCGCAAGATCATAGGCCGCGACTTCGTCGAGGTGTTCAACGACGAGGCACAGCGCATAGAGGATGTGCGGTGGCTGGCACAGGGCACCATATATCCCGATGTCATCGAATCGGTCTCGGTCAACGGACCTTCATGTACCATAAAGTCTCACCACAATGTCGGCGGTCTTCCGGAGAAGATGAATCTGAAGGTTGTGGAGCCGCTGCGCCTGCTCTTCAAGGACGAGGTGCGCCGTGTGGGCCGTGCCCTCGGCATCGACGACAGGATTCTCGGACGCCATCCGTTCCCTGGACCTGGACTTGCCATCAGGGTGCTCGGCGAGGTGACGAACGAGCGAGTGGCGATACTGCAGGAGGTGGACAGGATATTCATCGACGCATTGCGCCGCGAAGGCCTTTACGATGGCGTATGGCAGGCCGGGGCGATACTGCTTCCGGTGAAGAGTGTGGGCGTTATGGGCGACGAACGTACGTATGAAAGTTGTGTGGCACTGCGTGCAGTGTCGTCGGTCGACGGAATGACGGCCGACTGGGTGCACCTGCCATACGAATTCCTTGCCAACGTGTCGAATGACATCATAAACAAGGTAAAGGGGGTCAACAGGGTAGTCTACGACATCTCCTCGAAACCGCCTGCAACCATAGAGTGGGAGTAAACGGAAGCCGCGTCCGACAGACGCGGCTTTTTCGTCGGCGGATTCCGGTGCCGGCACATCGGGACGCGGCTGTCAGAAGGTGAATTTCACGGAGAAGTAATAGGTTCTCGGATAGGCGTACATGTAACGGCTTGCCTGCGGCAGGAGCATGTATCCGTCGGCTATCCATTGTTTGCGCAGGCGCGAGGATTCGTAGCCGCTGTATACGATGTCGTCCGTGCCGAGCAGATTCCGAACCGACAGGAACAGCGTTATGCGGGAGCGCGGGTAGCGGTCGGTGAAGCGCGGCTTGCCGGGACGTACGTATGGGTGGCGGTTGAAGCGGTCGAGATAGAATGTCTTGGATATCGAGAAGTCGATCGTAAAAGCATCCTTCAACCGCTCCTGTTTCATGTACGCGTCGTATATCTCCGGAGCCGGAGCGGTGTTGACGACACGCATCGTCCTGCGTGTGAACGACGGCGATACGTACCGCAGCCCGGCATAGTTTGCGTCGAGATTCACGCCCCATCCGCGGTTGAAATAGGAGATCTGCGCTGCGGCAGTTGCCTGCGGTGCTCCGCCGATTGTGCAACCACCGACAAAACTCTCGACATTCAGGCATACCGGGGTGTTGTCCGTGTCGGCATATATGGATACCTTCGGGTTGTTCGCGTATTTGTACCTCCCGATGCCGACGGCGAGCGACGTGCGCCAATACCTCCCGAAACGGGCCGACATCTCGGCCTCCGCACCGTAGCACAGCCTTCCGATCTCCGAGACCGACACGTCGCAATATTGTCCGGACAAGTCGTCGTACATTTGCGTCACCATGCGGTCGTCTCTCACGATGGAGGCATACAGTACGGCATGCAGCCATATACGGCCCGCGTCGAACCGGTACCCTAACTCTGCGGAGTGGCTCTTTCGCAGGGACGGGGAGTCGGCAAGCCGGTTGTTGTAGCACTCCTGCAGGAACACGTCTTCCGCATCCGGCATGTCGCCTCCGGTGAATGCCGCGAACTCCATGCGGTGGCGTGCGGAGAAGGTGTATGCCGCCGCGAGGCGTATGGCATATGGCGATGAGCGGAAAATTGCGGAGCGCCCGAGCGATGTCTCCGCAAACAGCTCCTTCTGGTAGTATCCGCGCCGGAACAGGTCGGCATATCCGATTTCCACGGCCGCTTCGGCCTCTATTGCTCCATTGTCGAAGCGCATTGTACCGGCTGCATTCACCTCCCTTTCACACAGTGCGTAGTCATAACCGAAACGGTCGCCCCTGTATGCCTTTCGGTCCGGCGTAAGGAGGTTGTTCTGCAGCGAGTTGCTGAAGGTGTCGTCGTCGATGAGGTAGTGGTCGATGTCGGTGATGTATTCGCCGCCGAGCATGTCGGTCAACTGCTTGAAACGGCGGCTGCGTGCGTAGGATGCATCCATGCCGTAACTGATGCGCAGGTACCTGCCGAGTGCGGTTGTGGCCATACCGCGAATCTGCATCTCCGTGACCCTCTCCACAATGTCCGTCATGGCGTAGATGCTCTCGCCGCCGGCGAGCCTGTTGCGTGCAATCAGTTCGTCGAAGTTTATCTGGGTGTAGCGCGTGTCGCCGTTGCGCCATGCTTCGGCAACGGCGTCGCTGACGGTCATATCGTCGAAATAGCTCGGCATGTAGCGGTAGTTGTCCGGAATCGGAGTCTGTGCGTCGAACCATTCGAGCGTACCGTAACGGCGGGTGCCGAATGTAGTCCCGAATGCTGCCTCTATTCTTGTGTTTTCGGAGATGCGGACACCGTACGATGCCACTATCGACGGCATGGTCTCCCTGCGTACGTGCGAATTGCGCGTCTTGCCGTTCTGGTAGCCCCATGACGGAGTGTAGAGCCTGTCGCCGGTGAGGGCGAATGCCTCGGCGGTGGATGACTGGCGCGCGCCGCGTTCGGACGGTGCGAAAAACAGCGTGAACGAGAGCAGGCCTTCGCGGTCGAACCTCTTTACGGCCGATGCGACAAGCGAAATCTCGTTGCGGAAGATGCTGTTTACGTGCGAGTCGCGTCCCGTGCGTGCAGATATGCCGGTTGCCAGCGTCCAGCCGCGCCCGAGGATATTGGCTGTCGTAGCCGTCACCCCTGCGAGATAGTTGCGCGACGACAGGTTGAATGCCACGGAGGTTCTTCTCTCGACGAGCGAGTCGCTTCGGTATTCGGCATTGCCGAAGGCTCTGCCCGCAAGGTTGCTGCGGAACATTGTCCCGGCTGATTCGTTTTCGGCAAGTTGCAGCCGTATTGCGGCCGAGCGGCTTATGTAGCGCAGGCGGATGCCGTTCAGATATGTGCCTTGTTCGGAATACGTCGCACCGCGGCGGGCATTCCGTACGAATGAAAAGTTATAGTCGAACAGGTGCGTGGTTCGCAGAGGCATCCGGACTGCGACCGATGTCGAGTCGGAGACGGCTGCCTCCGTTTCGGCTTCGTTGATGTTATCCTCGAAGAGCTTGTAATACCGGTAGTCGCGCAGATCCTGCCCGTCGGCCGTAAGGTACGACAATGCGAGCATCGGGAGTGCGGCAATCGCGATATGGAGAATCCTCGTCAATGGGCGTCAACGGTGGAGTGCCGCCCACAGCAGGTCCTTGAGCCTTGCTATGTTGTATCCGGATACGGACGATATGAATATCGACTCCACTCCCTCCGGCAGATGGCTCTTCATCTGCTCCATCAGTTCTTCGTCGAGCATATCGCATTTGGATATGGCGAGCAGTCTGTATTTGTCAAGAAGTTCCGGGTTGTACTGTTCGAGTTCCCCGGACAGTATCTCGTAGTCGCGTATGATGTCGTCGCTGTCGGCCGGAATAAGGAACAGCAGTATGGAGTTGCGCTCGATATGGCGCAGGAAGCGTGTCCCGAGTCCCTTGCCTTCGTGCGCCCCCTCGATTATGCCCGGTATGTCGGCCATGACGAACGACTTGCCGTCGCGCGCCTCGACGATTCCGAGATTCGGCTCGAGCGTGGTGAAGGCGTAGTCGGCGATCTTCGGCTTTGCCGCCGAAACCACCGACAACAACGTGCTCTTACCGGCATTCGGGAAGCCCACAAGACCCACGTCGGCCAAAACCTTCAGTTCCAGAATGAACGCTCCCTCCTGGCCCTCTTCGCCCGGCTGGGCATATCTCGGGGCCTGGTTCGTGGCTGTCTTGAAGTGCCAGTTGCCGAGACCGCCGCGTCCGCCCTTGAGCAGTACGAGCTGTTCGCCGTCCTCGGTCACCTCGCCGACTACCTCTCCGGTTTCCGCATTCTTTGCCACGGTACCGAGCGGCACGGGAATGATTATGTCCTTTGCATCCTTTCCCGACGACCTCGCCCCGGAACCGCACTGTCCGTCTTCGGCGAACTGGTGGCGCTGGTACTTGAGGTGTATCAGTGTCCAGTACTGCCGGTCGCCGCGCAGGATTATGCTGCCTCCGCGACCGCCGTCACCGCCGTCCGGACCGCCGAACTCGATGAACTTCTCGCGGCGGAAATGCGCCGAACCTGCGCCTCCGTGTCCCGAACGCGCGAATATCTTGACGTAATCAACGAAATTGGAGCCTGCCATAATCCTACATTCTTTGCGGTACCTCTATGCCGAGCAGCTTCATGGCCGATGCGACGGTACGTGCCACCGTATCGGCGAGCTTCAGCCTCATGCGTCTCGAGGCGTCGCACTTTTCGTGCAAAATCGAGTGGTCGTGGTAGTAGCTGTTGAAGAGTTTGCAGAGATCGTACGCGTAGTTGGCGATTACCGACGGCGAGAATGTCTCTCCGGCCGATGCAACGGTGGCAGGGTAGTCGCACAGCGTCTTTATGATCTCCACCTCCTCCGGCAGACATTCGCCGGCTGCGTCGCAATCCCTGTAGTTGACGCACTGCTCGTCGGCCTTGCGCAGAATCGAGCATATGCGCGCGTGGGTGTACTGGATGAACGGTCCCGTGTTGCCGTTGAAGTCGATCGACTCCTTCGGGTCGAAGAGCATCGTCTTCTTCGGGTCTACTTTCAGAATGAAATACTTGAGTGCGCCGAGTCCCACCATGCGGCATATCGAATCGGCCTCCTCGCTGGTGCATGAGTCGAGCTTGCCGAGCTCCTGCGACATCTCGCGGGCCGTCTCGACCATCTTCTCTATGAGGTCGTCCGCGTCGACGACGGTGCCCTCGCGCGACTTCATCTTGCCGTTAGGCAGTTCGACCATTCCGTAAGAGAGGTGGTATATCTCGTCGCTCCAGTCGTAGCCGAGCTTCTTCAATACGAGCTTGAGAACCTGGAAGTGGTAGTTCTGCTCGTTGCCCACGACATATATCATCTCGTCGAGGTTGTTCTCCTCGACGCGCTTGAGTGCCGTACCGAGGTCCTGCGTCATGTAGACCGACGTTCCGTCGCCGCGCAGGAGCAGTTTCTGGTCCAGACCGTCGGCCGTGAGGTCGATCCACACCGAACCGTCCTCCTTGCGGAAGAATATGCCGCGGCGCAGTCCGTCCTCAACCAGCGACTTGCCGAGCAGGTAGGTCTGCGACTCGTAATATACCTTGTCGAAGTCCACGCCGAGAGCCTTGTATGTCACGTCGAATCCGTCGTACACCCAGCCGTTCATCTTCTCCCACAGGGCATAGACCTCCGGATCCTTTGCCTCCCATTTGCGGAGCATCTCCTGGGCCTTGAGCATTATAGGAGCCTTTTTCTTGGCCTCCTCCTCGCTCATGCCGCCGTTTACGAGTTCTGCTATCTCGGCCTTGTAGTGATTGTCGAACTCCACGTAGTAGTTGCCGACGAGGTGGTCGCCCTTCTTGCCAGTCGACTCCGGTGTGGCGCCGTTGCCGTAGAGCTGCCATGCAATCATCGACTTGCAGATGTGTATGCCGCGGTCGTTCACCAGATTGGCCTTGATGACGTTGTGACCGTTGGCCTTGAGTATCTGTGCGACGGAATATCCGAGCAGGTTGTTGCGCACATGTCCCAGGTGCAGCGGCTTGTTGGTGTTCGGCGACGAATACTCTATCATGATGTTGCGTCCGGTAGGGGCATGCATCCCGTAGTTCTCGCATGCGCTGATCTCGCGGAAACGCTCCACCCAGAATTTCTTGTCGAGCACGATGTTGAGGAAGCCCTTTATGACATTGAAGCCGCTGATGTCGCTGCACCCGCGCGTCAGTGCTTCGCCGATTTCGGTCGCGGTGGCCTCCGGGCTCTTGCGGCTCAGTTTGAGCAGCGGGAATACCACGAGGGTGTAGTCACCCTCGAACTCCTTGCGGGTCTTCTGTATCTGGATCTGCGAGCAGTCGACTTTTCCGTAAAGCGACTCTATGTTCCTGCATACCACGTCGGATATGTACTGGTCGATGTTCATTGTATTGCGAATGATATTTTTTGTTTCGGTAAATCGTTGCAAATTTAATGATTTTCCGCGAAATTCATTATCCCGGAGTGCAAAGTTGACTCACCGCATCTCCCGGACCTGTGCCGGACGGTGCGGCGATGCGCGTCGGATTCGCCTATTTCTTGAAGATGAAGAATACGGCAAGGACGAGACATACGAAACCTGCGACGTGATTCCATCGCAGACTTTCGTTCTTCATCAGAAGAAGTACAACCGTCGTGAATACGGTGAGCGACACCACCTCCTGTATGACCTTCAGCTCCCATATCGAGAACGGACCTCCGTAATCTACGCTTCCGCTGCGGTTGGCCGGTACCATGAAACAGTATTCGGCAAATGCAATGAGCCAGCTGATGACGATGACGGCGAGAAGTCCGAACCGTTCGAGCTTGGATTTGAAGAAAACCTGGCCGTACCAGGCGAGTGTCATGAATATGTTGGAGCATGTGAGCAGCAACACGGTGAGAATGCCTCTTAATATTAACATATTGTGTCGTATCGGGATGAATTCCGGCGCGAAAATATTAAAAAAATCACTCTGTTGTTCGTGCCGTTGCGAAAAATGCTAACTTCGCCGTATGAAATACGCACTCGTAACAGGCGCATCGTCGGGAATAGGTCTCGAATATGCGCGACAACTTGCAGGGGCGGGGCACAATATCCTCGTCGTAAGCAACCGCAGGGAGATGAACGATGCCGTTGCGACCGGGATACGCGACCGCTACGGTGTAGAGGCCGTGCCTGTGTATGCAGATCTATCCGACCCGGATTCGGCTGAAGAGCTCTACTGTTTCTGTCGCGACATGGGTGCCGAGGTGGATATCCTGGTCAGCAATGCCGGCCTGCTGCACTTCGCACGGCTGTCGTCCACCGACTCAGCCGCCATCGACCGCATAATTGCCCTGCACTGTACGACTCCCGTGAAACTTTGCAGGCTCTTTTCCGCCGACATGTGCCGCCGCGGTGAAGGCCATATACTCATAATGTCATCCGCAACCGTATGGATGCCGTATCCCACCATGTCGCTTTACGGCTCCACGAAGGCGTTTCTGAAGAATTTCGCGCAGTCGCTGTGGTATGAGTTGAGAGGGTCGGGAGTGAGTGTGACTACTGTGCTGCCGGGTGCCGTCGATACACCGCTGTATGAACTTGACGAACGGACGAGACGGATTCTGCGCGGTTTCGGGGTGATGATGTCTGCCCGGAAACTCGCTGAAACGGGTTTGCGGGCGATGTTCCGTCGCCGCCGTGCCTGCATCCCGGGGGTGTTTACGAAGATAGTCGTGCTATTGTGCCGCATGCTTCCGGCGCGGGCGCTGCTGCCCGTGCTCCGGCTTCCATCCGTAAGGAGATTGCTGGAGAGCCGCTGATGGATATTCAGGCCTTTTCCGCCAGTTTTTTTAACTCTTCGATGCCGACACAGTCAAAATCGTCGGCAATCATGTCCGCGTGTGTCTGCTCCAGTTTTTCGCGGGGGTGTGAGGTGGTGAGCGCAACAACCTTGCATCCGGCGCGGTGACCGGCCTCTATGCCTGCCTCCGAATCCTCGAATACTATACACTCGGACGGTGCCAGTCCGAGCCGTTCGCAACATTTCAGATATACCTCCGGCGAGGGTTTGCCCTCCGTGACATCGTCTTCGCAGCATATGACATCTATACTTTCACGTATGCCGCATATCTCGTCCGTTACGAACTCTATGTTGGCCATGCATCCCGACGAACCGACCGCACACCGTATCCCGAGCTGCCGGGCGTTCTCTACAAGCCTGTTCAGACCCTTCATCGGCTTGAGCCCTTTCCTGGCAAGCTCCCTGTATATGGCCTCCTTTTCATCGGAGAGCGGGCGGAGCCCTTTCTCCTTCACCTTCTCCGGCATCAGACTGTTGAGTGCGTAGTCGTTCGTGCGCCCGAGATATTCCGACGTGAATTTCTTCTCGATTCCATGACGTTTGAGAAAGACGTCGAACGCACGGGCGTGGTATTCGGTATTGTCGACCAGGACTCCGTCCATGTCGAAAATGATGCCTTTTAACATATCCTTTGACTGCCTATAGTTTTGCCTTGAATATCTTTGCCGGTTTCGACAGGTAGTTGCCTATCGAATATAGTATGTTTCCGTAGAAACTGTCGGGAACTACGAGGTCGTAACACCATTTCCTCTCTATCCTGTTGCATATTTTATCCCTGAATGCACGGATAAAGCTTATGTCCCGGTGCTTGTCGGGATTCTCGAATGTCATTATGTCGTCCTTGACGCGCTCGACAAGCTCCGGATAATCCTCGCTGAAGGGCAGGGATGATCCGAGTCCCAGATATTTGCGGCATATACCGGTGACAATCGAGGCGTAACGCTCCAGACCGCTCTCGCGCAGCATGCGCATGACCTCGCCGACATCCATGTTCGGCAACTCGTTGTGGAGAAAAACGGCCCAGTCGCACAGATCGCGCATCTTGATGCCTTCGCGGGCATAGTGCCACGTGGCATGCCGTGTGAGATACAAGGCATTGAACTCCGGCGACGGGAAGTAAGCCCCGGATACCGATTTGAGCGGGCGTATGCCGTCGGCCAGCCTCTCAAGCTCTCTCTGTACGTATGCGCCGGTGCGGTTCACTTCGGCATTGACGAACGTCTTGTGGTTCTCTATGTTTATGCCGCGTATGCGGAACTCCGAGTGGACGAAGAAATCGTATCTTATCTCGGTGCCGTGTGCGGCGACTATCTCGTTCCCCTTTTCGTAGTCGCCCATCAGATATATGTCGATGTCCCCGAACTGCCGGTGTGCTGGAACAGGGTAGTATTGGGCTATGCTCAGCCCCTTCATTATCATCATGCGCAGGCCGTGTTCGGAAAATACACGGCATACGTCCTCCGCAACGGAGAGTTGTCTGCGATACATCTTCATTGCGTGGTCGGCGTTGTATCCCCATTGTATCCGGTTGTCGAAATCGGCCTGCAGAGCCTCCGGCAACATGCGCATGCCGTCGAACGCAACGGCCATTACACCCTGCCTGACGGATAGCTCATAGACGTCGCTCCATTCGCGTTCCGTCATTCCGTCGAAGACCGACACATCTTCATCTCCATGCCACAGTGCCAGTCTCAACAGTGCAAAAAGCCGCTTTTCGCACATCGCGCCGATTTTCGTCTCTCTTCTCATCATATAGATTCCAGGTATTCGGCGTATCGTGCCGAAATTTTCTCCCATGTGAAATTTTCCCTTACTCTTTGGATGTTCGCCTCTCGCTGCATCTCCGCCTCCTGTGGGTTCTCCTCTACATAACGCATCTTCTGCGCCAGATCGTCTTCATCCTCCACCTTTACCCACACGCCGTTGTCGCCGAGACCCTCCCGGTTCGACGGAATGTCGGAGGCTATGCATACGCATCCGTAACTCATCGCCTCGAGCAGCGTTATGGCAAGTCCCTCGATTGTCGACGGTATGCAGAATGCGAAGCAGTTGGCAAGCAGCGCCTCCTTGTCGGCTCCGTAGACGGCTCCGGTAAAGACCACGTCCCTGCATCCTGCGCCGAGTGCGTGGAGGTGCTCCACGTAGTCAGGGAGCTGGTCGTTGCTGCCGGCAATCACAAGTTTTTTGCCTGTTATTCCCGACTTGAGATACGCACGTATCAGATAGTCGGGGTTCTTGTCCTGTACCAGACGGCCGAGGAAGAGGAAATAACCATCCTTCCCAAGCCCGTATCTCGACAGGATGTCGCTTTGCGGCACTGCCGACGGTATGTTCACAGCCGACGGTATGGTCGTGCACCTGCGCCCGTAGGCCCGCCCGAAGTATTCGCGCTGTTCGTCGCTTACGACAATTATGTTGCGGTGCATCTTTGCTGTCAGCCACTCCATGAAGTGCATCACGCGTTGCTGGGCAGGGGAGTATTTCGTGCGTTTCCACTCGAAGCCGTGCCCCTGCATCAGCGCCTTGCGGCCGAACATGCGCGGAATCCACGACCACAACGAAGGCGGCCACGCGTTGTAGTGGAAGTATCCTACGCCCTTCTCGTTGAACAGTGCATCGAGCGTCGAACCGAGACTCAGTATTATCTTGCACAGATAGCGCCCGCCTACGGATTTGCGGTACTTGACGCGGAAACCGTTAACGACCTCCTCTCCATTGTGGTCGCTCTCGCAATAGACTATCGGCTCATGCCCCTTTGCCGCCAGCTGCGTGGCGAGGTTGAACATGTAGCTCTCGATGCCCCCTATGAGGCGTATGTCCCGTCCCCCGATGAACGCGATTTTCATTGCCTCTCCTCTTTTTCTTCAACTGCCGCACATCCGAGCCCCTGCAGGTCGTTGTTGCCGACATGGTAAAACGGTATGCACTCCGTATCGACCCTTCCGCCGGACATTGTGCGCAGTTTGTTCTTAACAATCCACGGGAGTATGTGCGGCAGGTATTTCTTCATTACGGGCGAAACAGAGCCTATCATCCAGCAGCTCTTCGGGCAGTGTGCGACCTTTTCCCTCACGGCCTCGGCCCGCTCGCTGTGCCACAGCTCCTCGAAGGATGCCGCATCGTTCAGGTTGCCCATGCTCTCGAACCAGCACGACGGCTCCATTCCGTTGCACGGGAGCACGTTGCCGTAAGGGTCGAGGAAGAAGTTCTCGCTTCCGGCCTCGCACGGCAGCATGCGCCGGCCGCCCTTTATGTAGTTTATCAGCCCGAGGTTGAAGAAGGCGCGGAACCACGACTTGGGCGAGTTTTCACGCATCAGCCGCTGTATGAGCTCGTCGAAATTGCCGCAAACCTCGTCGATGTTCGTCACGCGGTTGTCGAACTTGTGGAAGTAGAACGAGTTGTGGAACGATGCCGTCGCGAACTGCATCTTCAGGTTGCGGTTGAGTTCGTAGAGGTCGAGCATGTCCGCCGAGTTGTTGTTCGAGACTGTGATGCCGAATCCGATATCCTTAATCCCCATGCGGCGCAGTTCGAGCAGCGTGCGCAGCCCCTTGTCGAAGCCTCCGCTGCGGCCGCGCAGTTCGTCGTTCTTGCATGAGAGTCCCTCGATGCTTATGCGGAAGCCGAGCGAAGGGTATTTTTTTGCAAGTTCGATTATGCGGTCGGAGAAGTATCCGCTAGTCGAGAATACGATGCGGTCGGTCTTTGTCATCAGAATCCGTACTATCTCCTCGATGTCCTCACGGACGAACGGTTCGCCGCCCGTGATGTTGACGCTGCGCATCTTCGGCAGTTTGTGCAACAACTCCGGCGAGAACTCCTCCTCGCGCTTTGTCGGGTTGGCCCAGATGTTGCACATCTTGCAGCGCATCGGGCAGCGGTATGTAACTATTATCGATCCGTCCATTTGTGGGTGGTTTTATTTCAGTCCAATACAGAGTTTGAAAGCCTTGATTCCGCTCTTCTCGACAAGCCGCGACACCGCTACCGGGGCATATACGCCTATGACGATGCAGATGATGTATCCGAGGGCGTAAGACGGTATGAGTCCGTGGCGGTATGCTATCTTTACGGCTATCTGGAAGAAGATTCCCATCAGGTATATCTGATAGGAGTAGTTCCTGAAGCTTTCGAATATTTTCGGTATGAAGCGGTCGGCGAGAATTGCCGCAAACGCAGATGCGGCGATGCCGACAAGCGGCAGGGATATGTATCTTTCGGCCGTACCTCCGGTAATGCCGTGAACTATTACGTCGGCAACGACGCTCCACGCTATCGTAGCCATGGCGACCGATATGCCGAACTTGAGAGGCTTCTCGAATACTCCGTAGCGCCGGGCCAAAACTCCGAGCAGGAAGAATATGGCGTAATGGTATGCCTCCTGATGGCAGAACAAGTTGCGGAATGGAGTTTCCGGGGCATAGAACGATGCGGTGAAGGCTATTACCGGTATTGCTGTCCACCAGCCCTTTGTGCACCATATGGGCTTCAATGTGAAAAACCACATCAGCACCGCGATGAACCACATCTCGCACAACGGGCTTTCGCCAGGGTAGAGGATGGCGTTCATGAGATTCCCGATTGATATGGTTGTAGGACGTATCATCTCCTTTGCGAATATACTCTTGAGGACCATTGCCGCAATGGTAAATACGAGGAACGGGATACCCAGCCTGGTGAGTTTTTCTACTATCATCCGCCCGTATGCCATAGGTCTCTCTATCCTTGTCATCTGGAACAGGTATCCGGAGACGAAGATGAACAGCGGCATGTGGAACGAATATACGAACTTGTATAGCCAGTATACGACGTCAGGAGGCGTGTTGCCCTGTGCAATGGAGAGCAACGGGGCATGGCCAACCACAACGCACAATATCGCCCATCCCTGCAGTATCAGCAGCCAGTTCAGTCTCTTATGTGAGCTTTCAGTCATGTTTTACGGTCTTTTTTTGATGAACGATGCCGGATTTCCGGCCCATATCTCGTAATCCGGAATATCTTTCGTGACCACGCTGCCGGCTCCGACGATTGCCCCACGGCCGATTCGTACGTTGCCGGTTATGATGCTTCCCGTGCCGATGAATGCGTGTTCGCATATCTCTATGCGCCCCTCTTTCCAGTGGATGTCGTTCCGGTCGGGATTCGATGTGTCGAGCATGTGTGTGAGAAGTCTCACGCCAGATGTTATGTGCACGTCGTCGTGCAGCGTGATGTTCTGCGGGTATACGGTGTCGAACTCCACGTCGGAGGCGATGAAGTATCTGCGTCCGGTGAGCCTTATGCCACCCATCCGCATGAAGATGTTGCGGTGAGTGCGCGGAATCGGCAGCCGCATCAGCGCGAAACTGATTACCGAAATGATGTGCGAAAGTCTATTTCCCATAATTTTCGAGTATCGACCGGTAAAAGTTAATGATTTTTTTGTAATTACGCTCCTCGTTGAAGTTGTTTTCCGCAAATTCCCTTGCGTTTTCACTCATTGAGGCATACTCCTTTTCGGTAAGTGATGCCGCCTTGCGCACCGCTTCCGAAAGCGCGTCGGCATCTCCCGTCTCGAACAGATAGCCGGTCCTGTCATCCTCCACAATCTCCGGGATGCCGCCTATCTCGGCTCCGATTACCGGAATCCCTGCCGCATAGGCCTCTATTACCGTCATCGGGTTGTTCTCGTACCATTCGGACGGCACAACAACGAACGACGCATCTCGGATGGTCTCCTTCAAAGCGTCTCCGCTGCGGTAGCCGACGAATTCGATGTTCCCTGCACCAGATTCCGTTACGCGACGCTTGAGATTCTCCTCCTCCGGTCCTGTCCCGACTATTTTAAGCTGTACGTCAGGCATCTTCGCGAAGGCTTCGATGAGTGTCCTCACTCCCTTCTCGAACGATAACCGTCCGAAAAATAGGAAATATCCGCCGCGACTTCCACTTATGAATCTCTCGTCAAGAGGTGGTACGGTATTGTATGCGACCAGACGTTTCGTTCGTGCAAAACCGGGCATGTACTGCAGGTGTTTCGACTCTGCAAAACGGCTGACGAAGATAAATCCGTCAATGTTTCTTACCGGATTCATGAATGCGTTGCGAAGGTACATCTCCGCTGCCATGATGCAGCTGTGGAGAAGATGACCCTTTGCACAGCGGTTTGCAATGCAGCGGTAGAAATGTTTGCCGCGGCACTCTTCGCATATGCGTCCGTCTGGCGTCCGGAACGTATAGGCCGGACACACCATGCGGTAGTCGTGTGCCGTGTGGACTATCGGTATCCGGTGCCTGTGCAGGACTCCGAAGATTGAAGGCGATATGCCGCCCCAGAAGAGGTGTACGTGTGCAATGTCCGGCCTTTCGGTCTCGATAAGTCTTTCGAGATTGCGCCGGGCCTCCCCGTTGTAGAAGTATCTTAAACCGCCCTTGATCCTCGGAAGCGCGTGGTTGGGATGCACGAAATATCCGCTCTGCCCGGAAGGCTCGTTGCGTTCGTCGGTGCAGCTGAAAAACAGCACTTCGTGCCCGCGCTCCGCGAACATGCGGGCCATGTTGAAGTAGACGGCCTCCGACCCTCCCTTGCGGTAGTGGAAATTGTTTATGAGCAGAATCTTCATGCCTCGTTCCGCATTATCTCTATCATTTTCCTTGCACGGAATGTGTTCGACAATTCATCCCGATGCAGTTTGCAGTTCGCAACGAATTCGGCGTTGCGGAGCACCATCTCCTGCATGTCGTCCTCGTTCCAGCTGCTTTTGGCGATGCCCATTCCCGATTCGGCTATGTATCCGGCAAGCAGCGGCACCGTATTGGTCAGGATAGGCGTACCGCATGCAAGGGTCTCGGGTATTGAAACCATATTCAGATCCTTGTGCGTGTGAATGAGCGATGCCTGCGATTCTCCGACCACCTTCGACAGGTCGGAATGCGACATGAATCCGCAGAATATCACCTTGTCTTTTACTCCGAGCCTTTCGGCCAGCTTTTCAAGTTCCCGCCGCATCTCTCCGTCGCCGGCCATCATCAGACGGTACTCCGAATCGTATTTTGCGACAAACCGGGCGAAGTTTTCTATTATGGCTCCCAGATTCTTCACAGGACGGAACTGGGCCACCGACACGAACTGTTTTTTCTTTTCGGTCACGAACGTAAAGTTGTCGAGATTCACGCCGTGGTCTATCGTCTGCTGCGAGATGCGCTTGCAGTATTGCGCAGCGAAATCACGCGCCGCAGGCGACCGTCCCACAACCTTGACGCGGTTGCCGACAAGAAGCCTTATGACCGTATTGTGCCATATCTTCGACGGTATCTCCCTCATGTTCGGTGCATGGTGGAACATCTCCTGCCAGATTATGGTCTTTTCCGGTGCGAGAAGGGATGCAACCACCGCCTGCTGCGTCAGCAGTTCCGACACCACTATCAGGTCGAATTCATCGCGCCTTCGGCGCAACAGCGACCACAAACCCGATAGTATCGGCAGACCGTTCGGCCATCCGGGAAAGTGCTTTTTGGCCACATTCTCGAGGAAGATGATTTCGACGTCATACTCCTCGTGCTCTGTCGGGCGGTACTCCTCGCTCGCGACGATCGTCGCTTCGTGTCCGAGTTCGCGGAACCCGAGCGCGAAGTTGTAAATCATCGTATGCTTTATGCCCGGTAGTTTGTGCACCGGCGCACCCTTATACCCCGGTGTGTATAGTATCGGGTTCAGAATCAGTATTTTCATTGCCCTTGTCTTGTTTTTCTTCCGGCCTTGTCTTGTCTACCGAGAGGAATTTGAGACCGAACATCTCGACCGGCCTTCTGATTGGTCTCGGCCTGTATTCATAAAGCGACAGAACAAGTATGGTTACAAGCAGTACTCCTTGCTCAT
Organism: uncultured Alistipes sp.; assembly: GCA_944322005.1. Classification (GTDB taxonomy): domain Bacteria; phylum Bacteroidota; class Bacteroidia; order Bacteroidales; family Rikenellaceae; genus Alistipes. Next base: position 61,088 of record CALUNL010000003.1, on the reverse strand, counting down.
TGATGAATGTAGAGCCGGATGTGGATTCTATGAGTATCATGGCCATTACAATCATGGATGTCTTGTATCGCTTTATGTCATGCGTCTGTCCGTATGTGCGGTTTATCTGCTTGAATATGTAGACCAGAAACGCTATGAAAAGAGCAATTCCGACATACCCGAATTGGGCCAGAACAGGGTAGTATGTGTCTGATATGAAACGTGCGTCACCTTCGACGAATCCCCATACGGAGTCGAGCCCGTAACGCTCGTAAAGGCTGGAGTACCATGTGGCCGATGCTGCATTTGCATATGTGGCGAAGCCGCTTCCGAACGGGATGTAATCATTTAGAACCTCCGGCATGTGCATGTACAGCAGTGCCCTTGCAGCCTGTTCGTCATATCCGCGCAGAAAATAGAACTCTATGTCACTCCATACAATCAGGAACATCACAACGAGCACAACCCCAAGCATTATTCCCGATTTTAGGTTTATCTTTATCGGTTTCCGGACGAATGCCATTATGATGAAAGCGAAAATAAGGTTACCCAGATATCGCGATGTCGGGGCGAGGAATCCCAGCAGCATTATAAACAGGGATATTGCCTTGGCTGCAGTTGAATCGGATCCGGTACACAGATAGAACATGAGTCCCAGTATAACCGAAACACAGGCAAACGATGCTCCTGAAAGCAGTTCTCCCACTGTCGTACCTTCGTTGACATGCGGATATAGGTAGTATATGAACGGCAGTGCTATGGCACAGAATATGCACATTATGGATAGAAACATCATATGTGTGCGTGTCATTCTGGGTTTTATGCACCACAATCCGAAGAACAGCATATACGGCTTGCACTGCATCACGAAATCGTTGAAGATGGCGATGTTTGCATTGGAATGAATCAATACGGAATAACCGAAATAGAATATGGCGACAGACATCCATATCATCAGCGGCTTGCTTGGCGGCAATTTGTGCAGTATCACCATGGTGCATGCATATCCGGCTATTGCGAACGCGAAGAGTTCGTCGATGAAGACGAACCACCGCATCTCATACAACAGTACTCCGAATACCATGTACAGCGAAAGCAATATGGTGAAGAATGTGCCGCCCATTACTGTTTATTTGCCGGTTGAGAATTTGTTGTAGCGCTCGTACTCTATTTTGAGCATTATGCAGTAGACGATGTGCATCACGAGTGTCGCCGCATACATGATTGCAGCCCCGTGATTCCCCCCGAACCTCAACAGAAGCGGGTATGCAACCACGAGTGCGCCGTAGTCGCGCAGCACGTATCCCCAGAATACCGTCCAGTTCTTGCCGCGGGAGATGAACTCCTGCGTATATATGTTTGCGATGCAGCCGAATACACTGGTGGCAATAGCTATGAGCAGCACCGTGATGAAACCGTTGAACGACTGCCCGTAGAAGTAGCATATCAGCGGCGATGCGGCAGCTATCGCAAGTGCCGGGATTATCGTCGCAACGATGCTGATCTTGAGCATCGTGTTGAAAATCTGCGAGTGCTGGCGTTTGTCATCGGCTGAACTCGAAAGGTGCGACAGAATCACGTTGCGCAACATTCCCGGGATGAACAGAATCATGATGAACCACTGGTTCGAGGCCGTATAGAGTCCGTTTTCGTCGTATCCGGCCAGCTTGATGAGCACCAGCATGCGCAGCCAGTTGGCGCTTGCGAATATGCACTCCTGCAACGCTATCGGAAGGGAGAAGGAGAGCATGTTCTTTGTCTGCTCCCACAATCCTTTTCTCGATTCCGACCTGTCGGCGGCCGACGCCTCAAGGTAGTGGCGGCGTACGGCGAGGTGGTTGAGCAGGCATTGTATGACGGTTGTCGAGAACAGAGCTATGATTGTTCCGTCCAGTCCCAGGAAGTAGGTGAGCACCGTTCCGAGCAGGAACATCAGCACTCCGACTATCGTGTTGTTGACGGCTATCCGGCGGAAGTCCTTGAATCCGGCCAGAAGGCCGAGCTGCGTGGTGTTCACGGCATTGAACATTATGATGAATGCCGTGTAGCGCAGCACAGGGACCATATCCTCTTCGATGAACGATATGCGCGGGAGCACGAACAGCATCACTATGGCCATGAGACCGCTCGTAGCTATGGTTATGCGCGTGGAACTTGCGATTATCCGCCGTATCGAACTGAAGTCGTCCTTGCGGCACTGCGCGATATACTTTGTGGCAGTGTATCCGAGTCCGAATGTGGAGAACGTGGCCATATAGGCCAGCGTGCTCTTTATCATTCCGTACTCTCCGTAGGTCTCCGCTCCGAGTATTCGCGCTATTACTATTCCGGCTACCATTGACAGCGCTTTACCCATCGCGCTGCCTATGACCGCCCATGACGAGTCCTTCGCTATGTCGCTTCTCCTTATTTTCCCTATCAGTTCAGAGACAGTCATGCGAAAGGCCGGTTATCTGTTGTTGTACATCTCGTCGTAGTATTTCTCATATTCGCCGGAGGTGATATTGTCCATCCACGGCTGGTTGTCGAGGTACCAGCGTATGGTCTTCTCGATTCCCTCCTCGAATTGCAGCGAAGGCTCCCAGCCGAGCTCCGACTTGAGCTTGCGCGAGTCTATGGCGTAACGGAGGTCATGGCCGGCACGGTCGGTGACGAACTTTATCAGGTGCTCGGATGTTCCCTCCGGATTGCCCAGCAGACGGTCGGCCGTCTTTATGATGACGTGGATCAGGTCGATGTTGCGCCACTCGTTGAATCCTCCGATGTTGTAGGTCTCGGCGACCTTGCCCTTATGGAATATCAGGTCGATTGCCCTTGCATGGTCCTCCACGTAGAGCCAGTCGCGCACGTTCTCGCCCGTACCGTACACCGGCAGCGGCTTGCCGTGGCGGATATTGTTGATGAAGAGCGGAATCAGCTTCTCCGGGAACTGGTACGGCCCGTAGTTGTTCGAGCAGTTGGTGACAATCGTCGGCATGCCGTACGTGTCGTGGAACGAGCGCACGAAGTGGTCGGAGGAGGCTTTCGATGCCGAGTATGGACTGTGCGGGTCGTATTTCGTCTCTTCGGTGAAGAAACCTCCGTCGGCCTTGAGTGCCCCGTATACCTCGTCGGTCGATATATGGTAGAACAGTTTCCCGTTCCAGTCACCGTTCCAACTGTTGCGTGCTGCCTGCAGCAGGGACAGCGTACCCAGTACGTTGGTGCGGGCGAAGGTGAAAGGGTCCTTTATCGATCGGTCGACATGGCTCTCCGCGGCGAGGTGTATGACGCCGTCTATGCCGTATTCGGAGAATATGCGGCAAACGGTGTCGAAATCGCAGATGTCGGCACGTACGAATACATAGTTCGGCGCATTCTCAATATCCTTGAGGTTGGCGAGGTTGCCGGCGTAGGTGAGCTTGTCGAGGTTCACGATGCGGTATTCCGGATATTTGTTGACGAACAGCCGCACGACATGTGAGCCGATGAAGCCGGCTCCGCCGGTGATGAGAATGTTTCGTTTGAATTCCATATGGCAGGTTGGTTTGGTTTCTTATTGTCTCTTCAATGTCTCGATGCATTTGCGGAGCGAATCGGTCCAATATGGGACGGTGATGCCGAATCGCTGCTTTATCTTTGTCTTGTCGAGCACCGAGTAACTCGGCCTCCTGACCTTCGACGGGAACTCGTCGGAGTGGCACGGGCGTATGTCGCAACCGCTGTTGCCGTACATCTCCGCAACGGCTCTTGCGAAGTCGTACCACGAACATACCCCTTCGTTTGAGTAGTGGTAAATGCCTTCGTTGCCGCTGTATGCCCCGCTCTCTATAATGTCGAATATCGTCCGGGCAAGATCTCCGGCGTATGTCGGGGTGCCGACCTGGTCGAATACGACGTTGAGGTGGTCGCGTTCGGACGTAAGGCGTATCATCGTCTTGACGAAGTTGTTTCCGAACGTCGAGTAGAGCCATGCGGTACGGAGTATGAGTGCACGGCATCCGCTCTCCGCAATGGCTTGTTCTCCTTCGAGTTTGGTGATGCCGTATATGCCGGTCGGGTTTGTCGCATCATCCTCCCGAAGCGGGGTGTTCCTCGTACCGTCGAACACGTAGTCGGTAGATACGTGTATGAGGGTTGCGTTATGCCTGCGGGCGGCTTCCGCGAGGTTGCGGACGGCATCGCGGTTTATCCTGCGCGCCGTCGCCTCGTCATCCTCCGCACGGTCGACATTGGTGTATGCCGCGCAATTCACCACTACGTCTATGTCGTTGCCGTCGAAGAACCTCCCGACGGCATCGGCATCAGTTATGTCGAGTTCCGCAACGTCCGTATATATGTATCTGTTTCCCGATGCGGATCCGAGGATGCGCATCTCGTTGCCAAGCTGTCCGTTGGCTCCGGTTACGAGTATGTCAAGCATAATAGTCGATGTTGTAGTCGAACAGCTCGGCGGCTTCGTCGAGTTTCGGGTTACGGCTGTCCTTTTCGGAAAGTATCGCGTCTGCGGCGGCTATACGCCAGTCTATGCCTATTTTGGGATCGTTCCATGCAACGGCTCCCTCCTGCTGCGGCGCATACGGGTTGTCGCATTTGTACTGGAATACGGCCTCCTCGCTCAGAACTGCGAATCCGTGGGCGAATCCGCGTGGGATGAAGAGCTGGCGCTTGTTCTCTTCGGACAGTTCCACGGCTACATGGCGGCCGAATGTCGGCGATCCGCGGCGTATGTCGACAGCCACGTCGAGAACGCGGCCGCGTACGACCCTTACGAGTTTGGATTGTGCGTAACGCCCCTTCTGGAAGTGAAGGCCGCGTATTACGCCATATCTGGATTTTGATTCGTTGTCCTGTATGAATGTGGTTCTTATGCCCGTGCGGGCTTCGAACTCGGCCGCATTGAAACTTTCGAAAAAGTATCCGCGCGCATCACCGAAGACCTTCGGCTCTATAATCAGGACTCCCTCTATGTCTGTCTTTATGACCTCCATTATCTGGTGTTGTTTGCGAGTTTCAGAAGATATTGTCCGTATTGGTTCTTTGTCATCGGCGCAGCAAGACGGCGCAGCGTGTCGGCGTCGATCCAGCCCTTCTCGAATGCAATGCTCTCGAGGCAGGCGATTTTGAGCCCCTGGCGCTTCTCTATGACCTCGACGAAGATGGATGCCTCGGCCAGTGAGTCGTGGGTACCGGTGTCGAGCCATGCGAAGCCCCGCTTGAAGGTCTGGACCTTCAGGCGCCCCTGGGCCAGATATTGCTGGTTTACGGTGGTTATCTCAAGTTCGCCGCGTGCCGACGGCTTGATGTGCTTTGCGATGTCGACCACGCTGTTCGGGTAGAAGTAGAGCCCGACGACGGCATAGTTGGATTTGGGGCTGGCCGGCTTCTCCTCGATGGAGAGACAGTTGCCCTTATCGTCGAACTCGGCTACTCCGTACCGCTCCGGATCGTCGACCCAATATCCGAATACGGTGGCCTTGCCCTCCGTCTCGACCGTATTCACGGCCTCCTTGAGCAGGTGCCCGAGGCCTGCGCCGTGGAATATGTTGTCGCCGAGCACGAGGCATACCGAATCGTCGCCGATGAACTCCTCGCCGATGAGGAAGGCTTGTGCCAGCCCGTCCGGAGACGGCTGTACGGCATACGAAAAGCGTACGCCGAAATCGGATCCGTCCCCGAGCAGCCGCTCGAACGACGGCATGTCCTCCGGGGTCGATATTATCAGGATATCCCTTATGCCGGCGAGCATGAGCGCCGAGATGGGGTAGTATACCATCGGTTTGTCATAGATCGGCAGCAACTGTTTGCTGACGCCCTTCGTGATCGGATAGAGCCTTGTGCCGCTGCCTCCGGCCAATACGATGCCTTTCATCTCTGTCTGTTTTTGCCGGCCGCAGGGACCGGGATTTTTGTATTTACGTAAACGTGTGTGTAAAAACATTCAAAGATAATAAAAAAAACCCAAACGTCAAAGTTCGGGTTTTTTGAAAATGTGGCTGAAAAACCACTATTTGTGCAGATTTGCCTTCACGTTCTCGGTGGCGCGGCGCAACAGTTCGGCAGGGCAGCACAAGGTGATGCGTACATACCGTTTTCCCTCGCTTCCGAATATTCCGCCCGGAGTGAGGAATACATCGCACTTCTCCATCACTTCATCCGAAAAGGCAAAGCAGTCGCCCTCGAAATCCTCCGGAATCTCCGCCCATACGAACAGACCGGCCTGGTGAGGACGGTATTTGCAGCCGAGCGCATCAAGCAGCGCATAGGCCTCCTTCTCGCGCTCGTAATATATGGCATTGAGCGACTTGAACCAATCCTCGCCGAGCGAAAGCGCCGTTGCGGCGGCAGCCTGGATCGGGTAGAACATTCCGGAATCCATGTTGCTCTTGAATGCAAGGATGGAATCGAGCCACTCCTTGCGTCCGACGATTGTACCGACACGCCATCCGGCCATCGAGTGCCCTTTCGAAAGCGAATTCATCTCCAGTGCCACGTCCATGGCTCCCTCTACGGACATTATGCTCATAGGCTTCTCGCTGTTGCGGATAAAGCTGTAAGGGTTGTCGTGTACGATGAGGATGTTGTGTTTTGCACCGAAGGCTATTATGCGCTCGAACAACTCTTTGCTCGGTATCTGCCCTGTAGGCATGTTCGGGTAGTTCACGAGCATGATCTTCACTCCCTCGACACCTTCGCGCTCGATCGCGTCGAAGTCGGGCCGGAAATTATTGGCCTTGTTGAGCGCATATGTCTGCATTACGCCTCCCGACAGTCTTACCGCGGCGCTGTATGTCGGGTATCCCGGGTTCGGCACCAGCACCTTGTCACCCTGGTTTAGGAATGTCATGCAGATATGCATTATTCCCTCCTTGGAGCCTATCAGCGGCAGCACCTGCGAGTCCGGGTCGAGTTGCACACCGTACCAGCGTCCGTACCATTCGGCAAATGCGTTGCGGAGCACAGGTTCGCCCTTGAACGACATATATTTGTGAACATCCGGACGTTGCGCCTCCTTGGCCAGACGATCTATTACCACCTGTGCCGGCGGAAGGTCAGGGCTTCCCATGGCAAGCTTGATTATCTGGCGGCCTGTAGCCGCCTCTATCTCCGAGATTTCACGCAACCGGCGTGAAAAGTAGTACTCGCCTGTGCCGTCCATCCGGTGCGAGCGTTGGATATTGACTTTATTCATAGCGGAAAGGGATTTAACTCCACAAAGATAGTAAATATTATCGGCAGTTAAAACAGTTTTTCATATATTTGCCGCGTGTTGTGGTGCACCTCGCGGTGCGCCGTCCGGAGCGGATGCGTATATCCGCTTGCATGATATGCAGTTGGCCGCGATGCGCGGCAGGGGACGGAAAAAACCGTATCGCACCGGACATGATGTTGCCAAACCTGAAGTTATGGATTTTTTGCAGTCATTGCTTTTCGGAGAAGGAGTGGCCCATTCGATATTCGTCCTTGCGGTAGTGATTACCCTTGGAAGCGCATTGAGCAAAATCAGGATATGCGGGATATCGCTCGGCCCTACATGGATTCTGTTTGCAGGTATTGCCGCGGGGCATTTCGGCATGCGGTTCAATCATGATACGCTGGAGTTTGTCCGCGATTTCGGACTTACTCTGTTCGTGTTCTCGATAGGTCTTCAGATCGGTCCCGGTTTTTTCTCGTCATTGCGGAAAGGCGGCTTGCGGCTTATGTGGCTTTCGCTGCTGGTCATGATTGTCGGAACGGCACTTACGTATCTGATTCATCTGTTGAGCGGCATTCCGCTCCAGACCATGTCGGGAGTTCTGGCCGGCGCCGTGGCGAATACGCCGGCAATGGGTGCTGCGCAGCAGACATACATTGATATGACCGGAGTCAATGACCCGTCGATACCGTTGAGTTTTGCGGTATCATACCCGTTCGGAATAATTGCCGTGATCATCGCCTTCATACTCTTGAGATTCATTCTCCGCATCGACCTGTCAAAGGAGGGGGAGGCGCTGAAGGCGTTGAACAACGAGAACAAACTCGCATCGAAGTATTCGATAGAGATAACCAACCGCCAGATTGACGGTATGACCGTGGGAGAGATACGCAACCTCATAAACCGTCAGTTCGTGATATCCAGAATATCGCATGACGGCAACAAGGCATCGATTGCCGACTCCGACAGCGTCATCCACTGCGGAGACAAGATCTTTGTCGTAAGCAGCCCCGAAGACAAGATTGCGGTGATGAAATTCCTCGGTCATGAGATAAACATGCTCGAGGCCGAGTGGGGTGAGTTCGAGGGCAAGCTTGTATCGCGCCGCATCGTCATCACGCGTCCGGAAATAAACGGCAAGCGTTTTGTCGACCTGCGCCTGCGTACCAAGTACGGCATCAATATAACCCGTGTCAACCGTTCTGGAGTGGACATAATACCGTATCAGGGTATGGAGCTGCAGCTTGGTGACAAGGTTATGGTTGTAGGTTCGGAGGATGCGATAAACAAGGTTTCCGACCTTCTCGGCAACTCTCTCAAAAAGCTCCACCAGCCGCATATACTCACCATATTCCTCGGTATTGCAATAGGTGTCCTTGTCGGATCGATTCCGCTGTTCAGCATTCCGCAGCCCGTAAAGCTGGGACTTGCCGCAGGCCCGATGATAATGGCCATACTGATAGGCCGTTTCGGTACGCACTGGCACCTGATTACATATACGACCTTAAGCGCAAACCTGATGCTGCGTGAGGTGGGACTCGCAATGTTCCTTGCGGCAGTCGGCCTGGCATCGGGAGACGGTTTCGTGGAAGCGGTGGTTGCCGGAGGTTATATATGGATGATATATGCCGTCATAATAGCAGTTGTCCCGGTTATTCTTGTCGGTGTCTTCGCGCGGCTTGTCTACCACATGGATTTCTATACGATAATGGGTATGCTCTCCGGAAGTATGACCAATCCGATTTCGCTGTCGTATGCCAATGGCATAGCGGGTAATGACATGCCGGCAATAAGTTATGCCACCGTATATCCTTTGGTGATGTTCCTGCGCGTAATCTTTGCACAGATGATGATTCTTTTCATGATGTGATGAAGGTGCGGCCATCAGGGAAGGGCATGAAAAAGAATCGGCGCGGGGAAACCATCTTCCCGCGCCGATTTCGTTTTGTCCTGTCGTAAAACGACGGCGATTATCTCTTTCCGTGTCTTCTGTGCTTCTTCTTGCGGCTTACCATGGCTATGCGTACCAGGACGAGTGCTGCAACCACAATCACTGCCACGATCCAGATGTTGAAGTTGTCTCCCTTCACGCGGGCCCACATCTCGAGCAGCTGTTCGGTGCGATCTCCCGAGTCATGCATCATCGCGCAGCGGGCGACGACGCTCGCGTCAGGATACTGGATGCCGTTTATCTTGACACTGTCGGCTCCCTCGCCGAAGAAGTAGCTTACATCGACATATTCGTCGAGCGACGGGTCGGTCTTGGCCTCGAGAACCTCCGGGGAGCCTATCGCACTGACATATCCGGTAGCGTCCATGTTGCGTACGGCAATGTCCGGGCGGCACATGAAGTTGATGAAGTAGCGTGCGGCCTTGACATTCTTCGCGTATTTAGGTATTACCCAGCCGTCGAACCATACGTTGCTGCCCTCCTTCGGAACCACATAGTTCAGTTTTACACCTACCTGATTTGCTTCGTCTATGGCCCATACGGCATCGCCGCTCCATGTGAGATTGACGTATGCCTTCTCCTTGGTCATCATCTCCTTGCCGAAGTCTGCCTCCCAGCCGGCAATCAGTTTCTTTGCCTCCTTGAGATACTCCTCGACCATGGCAATCGACTCATCCGAGGAGTCGTACATCAGCTCGTCGAGCGTCACCTTGCCCTCGGCGAGGTCGCGGTTCTTAAGATATATGAGTACCGGTCCGTATACGTCGCGGAAGGCATCTTTGATGAATATCTTGCCCTTGAACTTCTCGTTGTGCAGAATGTCCCATGTTGAAGCCTCCTCCGGCGTCACGAACTTCTCGTTGTACATGATACCGGTCGTGCCCCACATGTAGCCGACCGCATAGTCGTTGGCATTCTTGCCGTGGCCGTCGATCTTGTTGAAGCAGTCGATGATGTACGGCGACAGGTTGCCGTCGATGTAGTTCGGGGTGTCACCGAAGTCGCGGTCTATCGGGATGATGAGGTCGTTGCGGAGCATGCGCTCGATGATGTAGTCCGAAGGGCACACCACGTCGAAATCCTCGTGTCCGCGCTCTATCTTGGCGAGCATTATCTCGTTGATGTCGAAGAGCTGGTATATGATTGTCACATCCTCTCCGGTCTGCTCCTTGTACCAATCCTTGAACTCGGTGAGCACATCTTCATCGATGTAGTCGGCCCAGTTGTAGATTTTGAGGACGTTCTCGCGGTTGTCCTCCTTTGCGCATCCGGCCAGCAGAGTCAGGGCTGCTGCCGATGCGAGCAAGAAATTGAAAATTTTCCTCATTTTCGTAATTTCCCTTTTAGTTGAGTTGTTAGATTTGTGTTTGTTGTTTCTTTGCGTTTCTGTGCGCACGGATGTTGACTATTATGAGCAGCAACAGTACCGTGGCGAAAATTATGGTCGACAGCGGTCGGAGTTCCGGCGTCAGTCCGCCCTTCCTCGCGTCGGCATATATGTAGGTCGAGAGAGTCTCGAGACCCTGGTTGCCGATGGTGAAGATTGTTACGGCGAAATCGTCTATCGACAGCGTGAAGGCGAGTATGAATCCCGAAATCATTCCGGGACGTATCTCCGGTACGATGACCTTGCGCAGAGCCTGGAAAGGCGTCGCACCCAAATCGAGCGCAGCCTCGTAGATGTTGGGGTTCATCTGTTTCAGTCGCGGCATTATGCTCAACACCACATACGGCGTGCAGAAGGCGATATGTGCCAGCACCACCGTGGTGTATCCCTGCGTTATGCCTATGGTGACAAAGAGCAGGAACAGCGAAATGCCGGTGATTATGTCCGGGTTCAGTATCGGAATGTTGTTCAGGAATGTCATCGCCTTGCGCTTGCGCCCGCGCATGTTGAATATGCCTATGGCCGCGATGGTGCCGAGCAGCGTCGATACTGCTGCGGCAATCAGCGCGATTACGAACGTATTCTCTATTGCGTCGATGAGCGAGTGCCGCACGCCTCCTTCGAAGAGCGACGTGTACAGTTTCGTGGAGAATCCCGTCCAGTTGCCGAGCACCTTCGCTTCGGTGAAGGAGAATACAGCTATGATTATTATCGGTGCATACAGCATCAGCAGCAGCAACCAAAGGTAGCTTTGTGCGAAAAACTTCTTCATCATATCAGTCCTCCCGCTTCATTGTCCTGCGAATCCCCGCTGTCGGCGAACAGGCTCGTTGCACCTATTATCACCAGCATGATAAGCGACAGCGCCGCACCGTAGTTCCACATTCCGTTGTTGATGTTCTCCTGTATGGTCGTACCGAACAGCTTGACGTTGTTCATCGTGAGCAGCTCGGCGATGGCGAATGTCGAGATTGTCGGCATGAACACCATCATTATGCCGCTCGTGACACCAGGCATCGACAGTGGCATCGTGACTTTGGTGAACACCTCGCCCGGGGTTGCCCCGAGGTCCTGTGCCGCCTCGATCAGCGAATGGTCCATCTTCTGCATCGTGTTGTATATCGGGTATATCATGAACGGAAGGAAGTTGTAGACCATTCCGAATATGAGTGCCCCCTGTCCGAGCGGTATGTGCACGAAGTCGAACAGCGCAACCGTTGCGAGCGTTCGCACAAGGATGTTTATCCACATCGGCAGGATGAACAGCACGACGGTTATCTGCGAGCGGTTCAGGCTTTTGTTGCTCAATATGTAGGCGGCCGGATAGCCGAGCAGTATGCACAGCACCGTTGTTATGAGCGCCACGCCGATCGAGTATACGAACGTGTTTATCGCTTCGGGCTGCGACACGAACTTCACGAAGTTCTGGAAGGTGAAACTTCCGCTGTTGTCACGGAACGCATAGACGACGATAAGCAGCAGCGGCAACACCACGAACAGAAGCATGAATATGAAGTAGGGTATCGCCCAGTTGGCCCGCCGGGTGGACATTCCGAGAAATTTGCTCAATGCTTTCATCTCCTTGCAGGTTATACTCGTTTCGATATGCGGATGTGCTCCGGTGCGATGTTTATTCCGACCAGGTCGCACTTGTCCCATATGTCGTTCGTATCGACGAAGACCTTGTCCCCGTCATCGGTCACTACGGTGAGATGGTAGTGGTCGCCCTTGTAGAGTATGAAGTTGACTTCGCCCGTGATGGTTCCGTCCTCCTTGTTGTCGAGCAGGTCTATCTTGTCGAAGTCCACGCGTGCGCTCACCTCGTCGCCCTCCTTGAGCCCGCACTCCCTGCACTCGAACTCGGCTCCGAGGAACCGTACGCTCGTAGGGGAGGTCATGACTCCGGCGAAGGTGTTGCACGTGCGCTCCTTCTTCATGACGTGGATGTCCGATGGCTTGATGAACATGCCGACCGTGCTGCCGACCTCGAACTGGTTGTAGTCCTGAATCATCATCTCGAAACCCTTGTCAGTGTCGATGAACATCTCGTAGTGCACACCCTTGAACGTGCATGACTTCACGACGCCGGTGAACTTTGCGTTCTCCGTCTGCGAGATTATGTATATGTCCTCCGGACGTACGACGACATCCACGGGCACATTCTCGCCGAACCCCTTGTCGACGCACTCGAACGTATGCCCGATAAACGATACCTCGCAGTCCTTGACCATGGTGCCGTTGAGGATGTTGCTCTCTCCGATGAAGTCGGCCACGAACGAGTTTATCGGTTCGTTGTAGATGTCGGCCGGGGAGCCGGTCTGCTGGATCTTGCCCTCGTTCATCACGACAATCGTGTCGCTCAGTGTAAGGGCCTCCTCCTGGTCATGGGTTACGTATATGAACGTTATGCCGAGCGTCTTGTGCATCTCCTTCAACTCCATCTGCATGTCCTTGCGCATCTTCAGGTCGAGTGCCGCAAGTGGCTCGTCCAGAAGCAGCACCTTCGGCTGGTTTATTATTGCGCGGGCAATGGCGACACGCTGCTGCTGTCCTCCGGAGAGCGAGTTCACGTCGCGGTCCTCGTAATCGGTCATGCTGACCATCTTGAGAACCTTGCGTACCCGTTTGTCAATCTCGTCGGACGGAGTCTTGCGCAACTTGAGACCGAATGCGACGTTGTCGTACACGTCCAGGTGCGGGAACAGCGCATAACGCTGGAAGACGGTGTTGAACAGACGCTTGTGCGGCGGCAGTTCCGATATGTCGCTGCCCTCCATGACGATGCGTCCCTCGTCCGCCCGCAGGAATCCTGCGAGAAGCCTCAACAGGGTCGTCTTGCCGCAACCCGATGGGCCGAGGAATGTGATGAACTCTCCGCGGCGGATCTCCAGGTTTATGTCGTCGAGTACCTTCTTGTCTCCGAACGATTTCGTGAGGTGCTCGATTTTTATGATAGAGTCGGTATTTGCCATTTCGAAATGATGTTTACAGTGTGGAATTTGTTATTTTCGGCGGTGGCGGAGTATGGTGTCCACCAGATTGAAATAGTAGGTGACACCGACCGTCAGCGATACCTCGTTGGAGTAGTTGTTTGCGGCTGCCACTGCATGCAGGCGCAGGTCCTGGCTGTCGCGCAACGGGTAGAAGTGTATGCCGGCTCCGTAGAATGCGTAGTCCTTGTTGCGGAGTATTCCGGTAGGGACTATGCTGCCGTCGAGCTCCCACTCGTCGCCGTAGCCGAACAGATCCTCCTCGCCGTGACGGAATTCGTATCCGCCCTTGATGAAGAATTCGGCTTTGTCTCCGAGGTTGTAACCCGCCTTTCCGATTATGGACATCTCCTTTCCGAGTTCCTTTACCGATCTGGCACGGTTCATATAGTCGAGCTCTATGTAGAAGTCTCCTATGTCGAACCTGTTGCCGAGGGAGAGTATAGACAGAAACCTGCCTCGTTCATACTCCATGAAGTTCAATGAATAAATCGGGGAGAAACATCCGTATTCGCCTGTCCAGTACAGCGAGTAGGTGAAGAGTTTGCCGGCAAAAGGTCTCTCGGCAAACGGCGACGTTGCGAATTGCAGCGCTACGGATGAGTCGGAATTGGTGGTAAATTCGACCTTGGCACCCCATTGGTACATGGCGATGTTGTTCCAGAACGTCGAACTGAGATTGATGTGCGAATCGACGTCGTATGCGTCGAGCTCGAAACCTCCGATTGCAAGAACGTCCTTGCCGACGGTGAGCGAGAAACATCCTGTAGAGTAGGTGATGTTGGCCCAGTCGACCCAGTTGGTGTCGTCGGAACGGAATGTGTTTTGGTAGAGAGATTTCGGGTCGGTAGACAACCAGTGGTTGCACATCGAATAGGAGAAGTGTTCACCGATATTCCCTTCGAACAGGGTGTAGAGTCCGGTGTTGCTGAAGTCCACGCCGGCATTACCCTTGTTACCGACCGGAATGTAAGGGTTGACGTCGACGCGCGGGATGATGGTCAATTCGGGCGTGTTGTCCGCAGACTCAGCCTCTTGTGCGTAGGTACAGAAGCAGCTTGATATCGCTGCCAACAATGCAAGTGTTTTTTTCATTTCTCATAAAATATGAACGATGGTTTCGGGTGCAAATATATACAATTTAATTCAACAAAGACCCCCTTTGAAATTTTTTTTGAAAATGTGGGAAAAATGCCGCTCTGAATGCAGCCGGAAAGGGTTTGCAATGATATTTTATAGAGAAAAATTTATGGGTGGAAGGTATTGTTGCGCGGTAATCGCGCCGCACTGCCAGGCAGGGCTGTGCTTCCTATAAAAAAGAGGGTAAGCTACTCATATCGCACCGCTACAACCGCATACCCTTGCTCGATTCCTCGCCTGGGGGAGTTCTGCGGGAGCTGGTCGTATGAGACTTACCCCGTGCAAAAGTAGAAATATTTTATATCTTTGCAAAAAAAAATTGGAATGTCGAAGAAAACAGCCGTTGTCATTTCCGTCGTTTTCTCCATGGCTGTCGTGGTGACGGCATTGGCAATCAGCGCCTTTTACGGCAATTGCGTGCGCCGTAACTGCGACCTCTATGTCGGCAGGAGCGAGACCTTCGCCGATGTGCGCGCGGCGCTTTCGGAAAATATCCGCCACATGCGGGCTTTCGATGCCTATTCCCGCCGTATAAACCTCGAGAATACATTCAAGCCAGGCCGTTACCGTCTTGAACGGGGCATGGATGTCATTGAAGTTGCCCGGATGCTTAAGCTCGGCAACCAAACCCCGGTCCGCCTGGTGATATCGGAAGCCAGAACTCCGGAGGAGCTTGCGGCAAGGCTGTCGAGGCAACTGGAGGCCGATTCCGTATCGTTTGTTCGCGCCATAAGGAATGATTCTCTCGCCAGAACTGCAGGATTCGACTCGGTGACCCTGTTTTCCGTCTTCCTGCCCGATACCTATGAAGTTTACTGGACAATCACTCCCGAGCAGCTTGTCCGCCGCATGAAACGCGAGTACGATGCGTTCTGGAGTGGCAGCCGTGATGAAAGGCTCGGCAAAATCGGCATGAGCCGCCTCGAGGCGCAGACGCTTGCATCGATCGTCTACGAAGAGACGAAGGTCGTGGAAGAGATGCCGCGCATAGCCGGGGTCTATGTCAACCGCTTGCGGCGGGGCATACCGTTGCAGGCATGTCCGACCGTGAAGTATGCAATGGGTGACTTCTCGCTGCAGCGCCTGTTATATGAGCACCTGAAATTCCGCTCCCCATACAATACATATATAAATAAGGGACTTCCACCTTCGCCGATATGTATACCGAGCAAGGCGGCCATAGATGCCGTATTGAACTACGAGCGCAGTGATTATCTCTATTTTTGCGCCCGTCCGGAGTTCGACGGCCGCCACAATTTCGCACGGACTTTGAGCGAGCACAATGAAAACGCACGCAAATATTCCAGGGCACTCGCAGGCCGCGGAATAAAATAATGAGTATATTTGTAGAACCAAAGATATCTGAAATATGAAAACAGATTATTCGCCGGTACGCACCCTGACAACGGACGTGCTTACCAAAGGCGCGATTCTCGGAGGAGTGATGCTTCTGTCATCTATTTTCGAGAATGCCGTGTACGCCTATTCCATGAGTTCCGGCCTGATGACGGCCACATATGTGGAATCGTTCCTCATTATGATTTTCTATGTGTGGTTCCTCTATTACAGTGCAAAGCGTTTTTCGAGGTCTGCACTCGAAATTGAAGGTACTGGTGAATTCGCCTTCTCCCGGGGATTGTGGTATGTCATCGTGGTTTCGATGCTTGCAGGCATAATAGCCACCCTTGGCAAGTACATATTCATACACGAGGTGGTTGGGTATGATACCTACCTCAACGGATACCTTTCCAATCTCCGCAACCTGATCCTTCAGGAGGGTTCAACCTCATCCTATTTGAGCGGCCTTTATGCACAGGTCGAGGCATCTGTAAAGGCAGCACCGGAGCCGACGTTCTTCTCGACGCTGCTGTCGGGGCTGAGCAACTATTTCCTGTTCGGCCTGATTGTCGGCCTTTTCGTTGCGGGTGCGGTGAAACGCAAACCGAATATCTTCGGTGACCATGGCGATGATATCGTATAAATACGACGTATCCGTTGTCGTCCCACTCTACAACGAAAGCGAATCCCTGTCCGAACTTGCGGCATGGATAGACCGCGTGTGCCGGGAAAACGGCCTTACGTACGAGGTGATAATGGTTGACGACGGTTCGTCGGATGGTTCATGGGGTGTGATAGAGCAGTTGAAAGCGGCCTATCCGACGCTCCATGCAATCCATTTCATGCGCAACTACGGCAAGTCTGCCGCCCTGTATTGCGGTTTCGAGGCTGCGCAGGGCGAAGTAGTCTTCACAATGGATGCCGATCTGCAGGACTCACCCGACGAGATTCCGGCAATGCGCAAAATGGTGCTGGAAGAGGGGTTCGACCTTGTTTCGGGATGGAAACGCAAGCGCTTCGATCCTATATCCAAACGGCTTCCGAGCCGCTTCTTCAACTGGACCGCTCGCCGTGTGTCGGGAATCCGCCTGCATGATTTCAACTGCGGGCTCAAGTGTTACCGCAACGGAGTCGTCAAGTCGATAGAGGTCTACGGCGAGATGCACCGCTACATACCGATACTCGCAAAATATGCCGGTTTCACACGGATAGGGGAGATGGAGGTGCACCACCATCCGCGTAAGTACGGTTCCTCGAAATTCGGCGTCGAGCGCATGGTCAAGGGGTACCTCGACCTTATAACGGTGACATTCATGTCGCATTTCGGACGATCACCGATGTATTTCTTCGGAAGTCTGGGAACACTGATGTTCATCATCGGCGGAGCCACTACTATTTGGATTATCGCGAATAAAATATACAAGCAGTGTTATGGCCTGCAACCGCGTGCGGTTACAGACCAGCCGCTGTTCTATCTCGCCATACTGGCCATAATACTCGGAGTCCAGCTCTTTCTTGCCGGATTCATCGGAGAACTCATCAACCGCAATTCCGGGGACAGAAACAAATATCTTATAGACAAGAAAATATGATACAGAGAATTCAATCGTTATACCTGCTTATTGCAACTGCGCTTATTGCCGTTACGCTCTTTACTCCGATCGCCGCATTCTCGGCCGACGGACAGGAGATTCTGTTGAAGGCTTTTTCATTCTCCGGAAAGGATGGAGGCGAACCGGTGCCGACCCTGTGGATGGGAATACTCATGTCGCTGTCCGTGCTGTTGCCGTTCATAACGATATTCCTGTTCAAGCACCGCCGTCTGCAGATACGTCTGTGCGGCATGGAAATAGTGTTCCTGCTCGGAGATATCGTCTTCGAGGTCGTATATATCGTATCGGCATACAAGGCCATGTCTGGCATGGCGTCTGGGGCTCTTATGGTGCGTTTTGGTGCCGTTATGCCTTTGGCGGCGATAATTCTGGTGGCAATGGCCATGCGTGCCATCTTCAAGGATGAGCTGCTTGTAAGGTCGCTCGACAGGATACGATGACCGCACCAGGCAGGGGGTCCAAAATGCATGTATTTTGATTTAGGCGCCTTCATGGCGCCTTTTTCTGTCTTAAAACGGATATGTTTTGTCTGTAAATTGCAGATAATGTGCGAATGAGGGGCTGTCTCATCGGGAGAGACAGGCGGAGTGAAAAAAAATATTCCGATATAACAGGCTGAAATATAGGTATATATCGCTGTATTATAAGGGGGGGGGAATTTCATTTGCAATAAACCTCAATATTCGTTATATTTGCCCCGAGACCCATTAGAAAACCTTATCCGACACATAGTTATGATCGTATTGCACGGTTATTGGTGTATTTGATCAGCGGAGTTCCTGTTGTCGGAAAGGGCGCTTTTGTATATGCGTTATATTAGCGACATAAAGACGGTCTGCTTTTTGACCGTGTGCCTTGCTGGCATATCCGCTATTTTCGGCGGATATACGTGTTTGGGCGCTAATATTTATGGGGGGGGGGAATTTTTCTTCCTCGAATGAACCCGGCCCCGATTCTGCGCGTATAAGCGACCGTTTTTCCCTGTATTACAGGTGGGATCGAACCAACCTCGACGAGAATTATCTCGACAATGCCGTACAGATGATGCGCATCAGGCATTATCTGGCGGAATCGCCGCGTATCGACAGTATCACCATCTATGCTTATGCCTCTCCGGAAGGCGTGTATGAGCGCAATGTACGTCTCTCGAAAGAGCGTGCCCGGATGGCCAGGCGTTATATTCTGGCCAATATCCCGGAACGAGATGATTTCGATGAGACATGCATGCGCATCCATCCAATGGGAGAGAACTGGGCGGGTCTGGAGGCCGAACTGGAGGCCAACTATCACAGGCACGACCGCGAGCGTGTGCTTGCCATATTGCGTGCACCCGTGCGTGCCGATACGAAGAAATGGAGATTGAAGCAGCTTGACGGAGGATATACATACCGGTATATAATCCGCAGGCATATGCCCAAACTGCGTACGGCTACATTCATATGCATCTGGGGCTCGCCGATTGCTGCGCCTATTGCGCGGCCGCTGAAATTCTCGGTTGACGGAGTGGATTGCGCGGCGTTGTCCATCCCGAAGGCCGATACGGTTCCGCCGGTGCATGTCCGTCGTTTCGGTGCCGTACAAACCGTCCCTGCAAAGACCGAACCCAAGGACAAACGTACGTTCCTTGGGCTGAAAAGCAATCTGCTTTACGATGCGGTGACGGCGCTCAACTTTGCGGTGGAGGTGCCGTTCGGCAAAAGGTTCTCGCTGCTGTATGAGCACCATTGCCCGTGGTGGTTGAGCCGCAACAACAGATATTGCCTGCAGTTCCTCTCTTTCGGAGGGGAGTTCCGCTGGTGGTTCCGCCCGAAAACACGTGAGGCATCCGCAAAGCGCGTAAAACGCGATGCTCTGATGGGCCATTTCCTGGGCGTCTACGGAATGGGCGGAAAGTTCGACATACAGGCTAACCGCAAGTTTTGCTATCAGGGTGAGTTTTTCAGTGCAGGCATAACCTACGGATACTCGATGCCGGTGTCCAAACGCCTGAATCTCGAATTCTCAATCTCGGCCGGATATGCACGTATCCCGTACAGGCATTACATCCCTACCGACGACTGGGAACTGCTTGTACGCGATCCGAACAAGGTCGGAGTGCTGCACTATTTCGGCCCGACGAAGGTGGAGGTCTCACTTGTGGTGCCGCTGCTTGTCAATGTAAGGAAGAGAGGAGGTGCAAGATGAGGGGTGCGCTGAAATATCTGTTCCGGTCAATTGTCCTCATGTCGGTTCTGATGCTCTCCACGCGTTGCGTGCGGCGTCCGTTGGTCGACATCGGAAATACGCATTACGTGCGTGTGTATGTGGATGAGGAGATAAAAAACGTGACGACCGGTTTTTACGACGAGACTCTCATAAAGCCCGATTACTCATCGCCGGAGATATTGCGCGTGGCGCTGTATGACCGGAAGGACGGGCGCATAGCGGCGGAACGCTACCTCCGCAACAGGGGCAGCGACTCCCGCGGCAACTACTATTACGGCTATGTGGTGGCGCCTCCGGGTGACTACTGCCTGTTGACATATAACTTCGATACCGGGTCAACGATCATACGGAACGATCATGTGTTCCATGGGGTGGAGGCATATACGGGTGAGATTTCGGACCAGTTGCGGAACAGTCTGTCGACTCGGTCCGGTTCGGATCGTACGGTATATTGTCCCGACCACCTGTTTGTAGATTCGCATGATGCACTGCACATAGATGCGGGTCTGGATATAGACACATTGCGCAATGCATATGGAGACCATTTTACGGCTGCGAGTGTTGTCAAATCCTATTACCTGCAGGTGAAGGTGACCGGCGCAGACCACCTTTCGTCTGCGGTAGGACTCCTTACCGGAATGTCCGGCTCGGCGACATTGCATGACGGCAATATACGTGAGGACGATTCGGTGACCGTATATTTCGATATGGAGAAAGGCGAAAACGTTGCTCCTGACGAGGCATACATATACACCACATTCCATACTTTCGGCAAACTCCCCGGCCAGGACACAGAGCTGTCCATAACGTTCGACGTAAAGACTAAGGACGGGCGGAAGTTGACCACGACTTTGGACATTACCGATAAGTTCTCGTCGCCGGAGGCTGTCGAACATCAGTGGATTCTGCTCGACCAGATACTCAATATTCCGGACATGGACCCGTCTGATGAGGGCGGATTTGCGCCAGGAGTCGGCGAGTGGGAAGACATAGAGACGGATATCATTATATGACATCCCTCAGCATAGGACTGTTAGGATGCGAGTGAGTAACGTTTACGGGAAGACATGTATTGACACTTTTAACCAAATTATAATTTTGAATCTGTTATGAAGAAAGTATTACTTATGGCAGTTGCGGTGGGAGCGGTTTTCACCGGCTGCGTCAAGAACGAGACGGTCAACGGCACCGTCGTTTCGGATTCCAAAATCCGTTTTGAGTCTCCTCTCGTAGGCTCGACCACGCGTGCGGTCCCTGGGGAGATAGCATCCTCGACTGCATATCCGGAGGGAGAGTCGTTCAAAGTCTGGGGTTGGTACCACAGCGGCAACTATACAACATTCGGTGATGCGGATAACGGATGGGCAAATTACATGACGGATGTTTCGGGAAATCCTCTTACGGTCTCCAAATCCGGCAATTCTTGGGTTCCGGCACAGGATTACTATTGGCCGAAAACCGGTAAGCTGACCTTTGCCGCATATTCTCCGGCCGATGCGGCAGGAACGTTGAGCCATGGTGCAGCCGGTCTCAAGATCGCAGATTTCGTAGTTGCCGCAGTTGGAGCACAGTATGATCTTATGTACAGCGACCGTGCATACAACCGCACGGAGTCTGTGAACAATTATGCCGGTCAGGCCGAGAATACGTACGAGGGTGTGGACATCGTCTTCCATCACGCCCTTTCGTCGATTGTGTTCCGTGTCGGAACAGACACGGATTACTCTGCTGCCGATGTAGACTTCAAGGTTAAGAAAATCGAGCTCTCGAATATCGTCAACAAAGGCTCTTTCGCAGAGAATCTGACTGATGCAACTACCACCCGTGACCCGGCATGGACTCCGTCGGCAGAGGTAGCCGACAAGGTTGCATATGTACCTTTCGATGGCTCGTTCGCAGTTCCGGAGGACGGTACCACATATAGTGAGCCGTCCGATGCGAAAGATCTGTTGCTGCTCCCGCAGGCGTTCGACGACAATGCTACCGTGACAGTGACTTATACCATGGAAACCGCGGCTTCGGGAGAGATTGAACATCAGACTGTTCTGAAAATCAAGGATTACACCTCGCAGTGGGAGCCTAACAAGCGTTATATTTATCGTATAATATTCGGCCTGAACAAGATTTACTTCGCTCCGGTTGTGGAGGATTGGGACGATGTGACGGTTTCGTCGGATATCGAATTATAAATTCCTCCTTCGGGGCGGGGAACCATTTCGCCCTATAGCCTGCAAAGGGGTGACTCCCTTTGCAGGCACAATGACAATAACGATGAAAATAATAGATATGATACATATGTCGAAATGCCCGATTGTCTTGGCTGCCCTAGTCATGTACGGTTGTGCAGAACCGGATAACCGGGAGGTTCCGGCCATGCCGCCGTCCGGTACGACGCCGATTGTGTGGAATGTCGTGGGGGTAGGCAAGCCAGGCGCAGGAAACCGTTCGCTTGTGGGTCCGGAGTTCGATGATGAAGGAAACCCTTATGTCAATCCCGGCTGGGTAACCATTGAACATGCCTGTACTCCTGCGGCAGAGGGAGGTGAAGGCAAAGCCATCGGCATATGGGCAGACTATACATATACGGATATCGACGGACAGGAAGTGGCGATAAAGAATATTTTTCAGAATACACGTCTCATATATTCCGACAAAAAAGACGGCAATCCGTATTCGTTGTGGAATTATGAAGGTTCGGACCTGTATTGGTTTGTCGGCGGAAAGTACAAGTTCCGTGCATATTTTCCGCAGTCTCTCGCAGACAATGTCGTTTCATCGACCAATGCCTCGACATTTGTCATCGAGTATCCGACTCACTATGTGCAGGAGGATCTGCTTCTTGCATACAACGATGTTGACACGACTGACCCGCAAACGAATCTCAATGAACCGGTCTCTCTGCAATTCAAGCATGGACTTGCCGCTTTGCGTTTTATCGTCAAGGCAAAATATGCCAATGAGGACGAACTCACGTCGTGTTACCTGCAGAATGCCGATACACGTGATTTCGCTACATCTGGCATGCTGGCATATGGCTCCGATTCGGATGTGGAGAGCATGTCATGGATTATGGGCTATAACCCTCCGGTAACCGAACGGATATATTATTGGAGCAATTCGGGCGTGAGGTTCTCGACCGATTCAGCCGGAAATGCCTCGCCGGCCATGGCATATACGGGCTCAGGAACGATAGATGGCGATCTCTTTACGCAGAATGACGGTTGGGTGCTTGTTCCGCCTCAGAAGTCTTCAGGAACATTGAACTTCTGCTTTACCACACGTAACGGCGAAGATGCCGTATACAAGGTTACGATTCCGAAGGTTACCGAGCGCGTGGACAATGGGGACGGAACATATACCGAGAGTATGGAATATCTGCCTGGCAAACGATATACATATACGATTGCCATAACCGAAACAAAGCTCGAACTAACCATTTCGGCTGCCGACTGGAATGAACGTGAATCATCGTTCGGAATAGTATTTTAATTGATATTTGCAGACAGTTGCCATGAATATGATACGTATATACCGCCTGTTTGCCGTTGTGCTCCTGGTTATTATGTCGGGCTGTCAGAGATCGGCTGCGGACTCTGCCGTCGTGCCTGTCGACCGCAAGCCTGCAAGCCTTGTGATTACGGCCGATATTTCAGCTTTGATGGCTTCGGTTGATACGCGTGCATCCGTAGCCGAGGAGAAGACTATCGACCATGTGTCGCTTTTCCTGATAGATTCACTGGATAACAGACTTGTGGCATATCGCAATATTTACGGCCGTAACTATCCTCTATATCCATCGGAGTACAACGACATGGATGCTGACAACGGGTTTGTCAACAGTGCAGGGGATATTGATACTTCACTGGAATCTGGCAAAGCCGTAAGGGTTACGTTCGATTATGAAAACCCTAAGCACGGTCCAGTCGAGAAACTGTCCCGCGGTACGTATGTAATGCTTGCAGTGGCCAACTATACGGATTCTGATACATTCGGTAACTCCGGTATTGCAAAACAGGTACAGGCGCTTATTGATTCATTTGACAGAAATGAGGGAATTGCCGATTTCAGACAGACATGTACGGATTTCTACAATCTGATGTTGAGAATTCCAGACAAGACTGATTCGGACGGCAAGACATATGCTCCGTATCTGCGCCCTGGAAATGTTTATATCCCTCTGACATGCACGCATATGCTGCACCTCATTTCGGGTACAAACACGGAGGCAATAGGTCTCGAACATACATGTGCTCGTCTGCAGATTGATGTTCGCAATTACAGCGAGATGGATCTTACGGTGAATGACCTGGCCTTGAGTGACAATTTCACGCAGTCGGCATGTTACCTCTTCTCACGGGCCGATACGGACTTGAATTATGCTGTAGAATATGAACACCGTGGAAAGGGTGCGCCGATAATCACGGATGACAATGCTCTCGTTAAGTTTGAACCGAACAGGATCGTTTCCAATGCTGATGGGGTGACTACCATATTCGACGGTCTGATTTATGAAAGCCGAGACGAGGCCGACAATTACAGGTATACGATAGATGTGGGTTACGATGGAGCGGGTATAAACATGTACGCGCTCAAGAACAATGATGAGCCGATTACAACGGTGGGTGATATTGCTTCGCAAGGGCCTTATTTTCTTATCGGCCGTCGTGGCGATACATGGGGAGACGTATATTCGTTCCTGTATGTCGAAAACGACAAGATATATGCCACACCGTCAGACGAAAGATACACTCCTCAGCAAATTCTTGACAAATGCGCCGACAACAACTATCTTTACAATTACGTGTGGAAGCTCGAATGGGCAAGCGGTACATCGAGATACTATATGCGCAATGTACAGACCGAGGATTATGTCGGCAAACTCACATCTAACAATATAGAGACGGAAAACGGGCGTTTGGTTATGGTCGGAGCTGAAAGCATGTACTCGTCGGCCGATACATTTACGGTTAGTTCCACCAATGGATATTTCCTTTTCAAGTCTGATAACTACACATGGGGCGATGCTTATATAAATACCCGAGGTGACCGTAATACACTCGTAACGGGTTGGTATGGAGACGGAGAGTGGTCGCAGTTTGTGTTATATCCTCTCAGACAAACCACGGGACTTAATGCACGCCATGAGGTGGTCCTCAGAACAATTGACGGCGAGTCTTCCGTCGTCAGCGATGTACACGAGATAAGACGTAACGACCATATACATGTGCTGGTTGAGGTGTCGTACAACCCTGACAAGGGGGATTTTGAGTTCTATGTAAGAGACTGGAATTCTGTCAACGGCGATATTACGTTCAACTGATTGTGAAGAGATGGCTATGAAACGACTGATACTGTTATCCTGTATATGCGGATTGCTGTCTGCGGGCTGCATAAAGGACCCGCAACTCGAACGTGTGCATACCGGTGGAGACGAAGTGTGGTCCACGCTCGATTTCGGACATACCGACTTCGGAAAGGTGGATTTCTCCACACGCTCGACACTCGGGCCGATTGCCGAGGCGCGTGTATCGAACCTGTATGTGTTCCTGTTCAACAGTGCCGGGGAGCGCGTATTCGGACACTATTTCGACGATAACAACAAACTTTCCACGCGTGATGAGGTTGTATCGTCGCAGACCAACTGTTGGATGGTAGACAACCGCATGGACGAATCGACACAGACGACGGGAAAAATAAGGATGAAGATACCGCAACTTACGGGCGGTAAGATCCGTATCGTGGCTAACTTCGATTCTGACATGTTCAACATTTCGTCGGAGCAGTTCAGCTTTATTCAGACTATCGACGAATTGGATGCGCTTACGGTTGCCCTCAATCAGCAGATAACTTCTCGTACCGGTATTTTTGTCATGACGGGGTCGGCTGACGATGTAACCGTGACGGATAGCGGTATTACGGCCTCCGGGCAAAGTGTGAGGATGCCGCTGACACGCCTAGATGCCAAAATAGATGTGCGTGTCAGGGCTGCCGTGGGCAATGAAACGACAGTGACAACGAGTGATGGCCAGACCATGCAGAATGTCAGAGGCTTTACTCCTGTGTCGTGGCGGGTTGTCAATGTACCTGTTGGCAGTTTCCTCTTCGAGCGGAGCGTATCGACGGATGTGGCATATGATGCCGACGAGGGGTTCCTCGACAGTCCTGCGACCAATTTCGAAACGTCTGTTGAGGAGACATTCTCATATGTCAACAGCAATAACATAAGCACCTCCGTAACGGCTCCTGTGCATGGGTTCTCGTTTTATATGTACGAGAATCGCCCCCTGGCGAAGAAACAAGTGTCAGAGTATCATCAGCGGGATAGACGCATAAAGGATGACACGGGAGCATATGACACCTCCGATGGCATGTGGGAGTATGCTCCGGAAACCGCGACATACCTTGTGATCGACGGCGAGGTCGAAATGCTTGTAGATGTGGGTACCGAGGCAAAGGAACAGGCACTTAATGCAACAGTAACTTATTATATACATTTGGGTGACATTGCTGCTGACTTGAATGATTTCAGCGTAAACCGCAATACACATTATACGTATACCATTACTGTCAAGGGTGTTAAGAGCATCCAGGTCGAAGTCTCCACGGATGTAGAGACGGAATCCGGGGCTACCGGTGAGGTATATATCGCAAAAGAGTCCATATATACGTTCGATGCACATTATGGACAGCGGGTTTTCGCATTTGACGAACAGTTCATAGCACCAGATGAGGTGACATGGTATGTCAAGACACCTTTCGGCCGCGAAGGATTGCCGGAAATGGTGAACGGTGTTGAAGTCCCTAATGGGCTTGATTACAAATGGGTCTCCTTCAGGATAAACGACATAGATGCGTCAAGCGGTCAATACAGCCATCGCAACTGTGCGTATCATCCGGATGAGGTCGTGGATATAATCGAATTTTGTGACTATATCCGAGATCAGAAAAGGCGTTTCGATGCGGGCCGGCCGAATGATTTTCGCTCCGAGGAGGATCCGGAACTTAAGCAGATGTATCCGGACAGGCCGGACATATATACGCGCAACCGTATATATGTCACAGCTTTTGTCGATGAATTCTATTATGACAGGGATCCAATTTCGGGAGAGGCGCGTCCTACTTTGTGGAAGGAGTTTGTAAACCAGCCGAACCGTACCATGCATATTCTGTGCGATACACAGTTCAGTGCGGACGGTGACAGCTCTGCAACCGGCAGCGTGGTTACCATACGCCAGCGTTCGATACAGTCCATATTCGATGTGGACAATGAGAACCTGCATACAGCCTGGGGATGCGAAAGTATTGATGAAACGGACGGTGACCTATGGTTCTACAGCCGGAATGAATATCATGGTGCCTCTCCGGACATGCCTAATTTCGGCAACACTTCACGCTCGAACGGACTGTATAATACTGCGCGTCTTTGGCAGCTTACAGACGGGAACGGCAATTTTGCGCGCAAGTCGTGGGCCGACTATCTTGATTATGACCGCGAAAACGACTACAACATAATCTTTTTGAAGGATGACGACGATCTGGCTACGGCCCGTTATACATGCATGATGCGCAACCGTGACAATAATGGCGACGGAATTATCGATGCTTCGGAGATACGCTGGTATATTGCTTCCATACAGCAGCTTACGGCACTGTATGCAGGCGATCAGGGTATATCTGGCGATGCGCAACTGTATGACCGTTACAACAACTACGCTGTGGATGAGAAGAATGAGTTTGGCGGATATTTATGGAGGAAACATGTCATAAGCAGTACGCGGTGGGGCGGAGCATCGCAGGACGAGAATTCGCCCAATAACTATCCGACAATGTTGTGGACCGAAGAGGGACTCTCGACAAGTGCATACCAGCAGTACAGCACGAACAAGCCGGGGAAATATTCGGTGCGGTGTGTGCGCAATTTAGGAATGGACCCAGCCGATGAAGCGAGTGCCGTTGCGGGACTTAACGATGTTGACAACAAGCCGGAGTACTCCGTCATCTTTGAGACGGTGTTGGCCGATAATACCGTGAACTCCGTATACAGGTTCGATGTCTCCAGAATCAACAAAATGTCGAAGCGATATTATACGTCGCGTGAGTTGGAGCCAGGTGACGAATTCTCGGAGGCGGCACGGTTGTATTCGGTATTCGAAACAGGACCGGTCGTCTCCTATTCCGGCGATTACCTGTCGCTGAAGAGAATGATAGAGAACGGAGAGTCTCCATGTCCGGAAGGGTACAGAACTCCCAACATTCGGGAGGCGAGCCTGATGTCCAACTATATAACTTCTGATGTGAACCCTAACTGGTGGACGGGAGGTTATACATTTGTCAGTTCTTATTATTCGTTCGGAGCGCTCGGTAAGAAATACGATACGGAGTATACATGGTATTGTACTGGGGGACATGTCACCATCAGCCCAAGCTATAATATGGTAATACGATGTGTAAGAGATGTAAAATAGGTTGACATACATGCGGCTTGATTAAAAGCTGAGACAGTTTTACGGTTTGCCCGACCGAAACCACCGCCCGAAAACTCGGGCGGTGGTTATTTGTTTTGGCATATTTATAAAACCGTGGTCGGTTCGCATGGCAGAGTACATATAGGCCTGTCTTCTGTACAAAATCCTATCGGATAGTACTATACCTATTTTTATATGAAAGTGTTCGCGTATGGTGCACGGTCGTGACTATCGTATGTTTTATCCTGCTAATCAGTATTTTATGTATGCGACATGACGAATGTCGAAAAAAATAAGCGAATTTGTGCTGCGTTTTAAAAAATATTTGCTTAAATTTGTATTTAAACTACATATTTTTCGAGGTGGTGGTGTTTATGTGATAATTTATAAATTAATAATAAATAGAGATTACAAATTATAAACAATTCAATAAAGGACAACATTATGAAAAACCTTTTCAAAGTTTTTGTATGTTCGATTGCTCTTTTTTCGATGAGTGCACTGTCCGGATGCCACAATGGCGACGTCTATATTTATGAGTCGTCGCAGATGGGCGGTCAGAGTCCGTCGATAAGCGTCGACATTCCTTCCATCTCCATTGCCCGTTTCAGCGTGGAGGAGGAGATTGCCGTTACGGCAGATTCCTACTGGACGGTAGAGAGCGACCAGAGTTGGGTAGTGGCTCTTCCATCTTCCGGTGAGGGTAATGCTACCGTAAGCGTTTCGATTGACGAAAACGAAACCGGTTCAATGCGTCGTGCCAACCTGACATTTACGGTATACCAGAAGTCTACCGGATGGAAATGGGACAAGGCCGAGATCTCGATTACCCAGTCCGCTACGGACGAGCCTTACGTACAGGGCGATGTCGAGAAACTCGTTGCCTTCATCAAGGCCGAGCACGGAGGCGTGTCGAGCTCCAACGGTACGGCGACGCTCAACTATACGGATGACTCCATTGAGGCAGTCGTTCTTGCGAACTACGGAGACGGA
This sequence comes from uncultured Alistipes sp., assembly GCA_944322005.1. Lineage (GTDB taxonomy): Bacteria > Bacteroidota > Bacteroidia > Bacteroidales > Rikenellaceae > Alistipes. The sequence goes on along the minus strand of CALUNL010000003.1, from coordinate 31,853 downwards.
AACATCGGACAGATACTTGCCGTCGGAGACAACACCGGATATCCTAACTCCGCAATCCTGCTTTACGACTCTGCATTCGGTTCGGCTGCGATATCCAACTATCCTGTCGGCTCGGTTGTAACGGTTTCGGGATTGAAGAACGCTACCTACAACAACTACTACGGACTGCGTGAGCTCAAGGGAATGTCCGTATCCAAAACTGGCGCTTCCGAGCAGTTGGTAGTTCCGGAGTTGACAGTATCTGATGTGATCAGCAACGAGTACCAGGGTCAGTATGTTGCCGTCAAGAACGTCAAGGCACAGGCCGACTGGAACGGAAAACCTTGGATTGCAGCAGACAACCAGACTGTTGTATGTGAGGATGCCACTACCGGAACGACGCTCTCCGTACGTATGGGACGTTCGCAGTATGCTCCTGCATTCCAGCAGTATACCATCAACAGCAACAAGGTGGGAACAATCAAGGTTCTGGCCGAGTACTACAGTTCTTCGGTTCAGGTTATGCCTGTATTTACGAGTGACATCGTTGAACTTTCGGATGTACCTCTTCTCCTGTCCAAGTCGATGGTTGTACTTGATGCAGAGTCGGGCTCCTCGGCTACATTCATGGTTATGGGTAAGGATGGCTGGACGCTTTCGACAAACGGTTCCGGATTCTCGGTAGATCCGCAGTCCGGTGATGGTAACAACAATATCGTAACCGTTACCGCAACCTCTGGCGCAACGCAGGACCTTTCGCAGGAACTCGGAACGATAACCGTATCTGGCGGTGGAATGCAGTCGACTGTCACCGTGCGTCAGAGAGGCGTGGGCAATCCTCTCTCCATCGAGGGCCTCAACGACTATATCCTCGTTAACGAGGTCGCTGCAGGTGGATCACTGAAGGGATTCGGTCCTATTACGGCATATGTTGCCGCCAACAACAACGAGGGCAACTTCTATCAGACGCTTTCGCTGGTCGACAATACCGGAAAACCATACTCTGGAATGCTTTTCTATGGCGTCAACTATACTGAGGCCGACATGCCGGTGGGCTCGCAGGTTACGGTTGACTTTACGAATGCAACGTATGCTCCGTATTCCAACCTTCCGGAGGTACAGGGTGCTACCATAACCCCTACCGGAAGCGTGGCTGACAACATGGTGGTTCCAGAACTTACCGTGGCCCAGGCCAATTCGCAGAAGTATCTCGGAATGTATCTGTGCATCAAGGATGTGGCTCCTGCAGCAGAGGGATACTGGAACAATACGTCGGACAACTACGTGAATACCACGCTGACTGATCTGTCGAACTCTTCGCTGGCTGTTCGAGTGAGCAAGGATGCTTCGTTCGCGAAGACGAAGTATATTGCCGAGCGCGGAAACATATATGGAGTAATGGAGATCTACAATACGACTTTCCAGCTCTTCCCGGTATCCGCTGCCGATGTTGCTGCATTCAATGAGCCGACCGACCCGATCCTCAAGTTGAGCCCGGAGTCGCTCTCGTTCATTGCCGGCGGCGAGACCAAGACGGTGAGCGTAACCACCAAGAATATTCCTTCGTTCGATATCTCGGCTACGGTGCAGAACCCTGATCAGTTTGCAGTGACCGTTTCGCCAGACAAGAGTACAATCACGATTGAGGCAAAGCCTAACGCAAACGACTCGGCTGTTGACGATGTCCTGACTGTTACCGTTTCATACACCATCGACGGAGTCCCGGGTTCGCTGACCGAGACAGTCGCGCTGAAACAGAATGCTTCGGTTTCGGCCGATGCAACGCAGGTGACCTTCTCGCTCGCTTCCATCGAGGCTTCGTTGGGCGAGGAGCTTGCAAAGGCATATGTCGGCGAGGTGAACGACCCTTCGACATGGGTCCGCTGGACTACCGACGAAGTACCGTTTGCCGGAGTCAAGATACAGCGTCCGACGGCATCGAGCAAATTCCAGGATACCATTCAGTTCCAGGGAAGCACGAGCGACGAGTCGAAGCAGGGATTCGTAACCAATACGGAATCGCTCAACGACATCCAGCAGATAATCGTCGTGCTGCGTGCGGCATCGGAGACGCCGTTGAATGTCAGCATCTTTATGGGCAGCACGCCTGCCGATGCAGCAGACTATTCGGGATATGAGGTTATGCCTACCTCGAATACGAGCAAGTTGGATGAGGCTACCGGCCAGTACATACACACCGTATCGTACGACTTTGCCGGAAACAACTATCCTTACTTCAAGCTTGTGAACAAGACCAGAGCGGCATTCTATGCCGAGTCGATTACCGTTACCTACAAGAAATAACGGACGTAATTCAGACCGGAGGGTTTTGACCGACCCTCCGGTCACAAGAACAGAAATGTGTGAGAGTGTATTTGTGGGAAGAAATTATTTTTTGATATGAGACATATTCTTGGAATAATTTGCATCTGTGCCACGACGCTGCTGTTCGCTGCTTGCGAGAAGCCTGCCGATAATAATCCCGTTGTTGTGGAGACGTCGGCCGCTTTGAACTGCAACTCGGTGGCAAAGGGATATGATACTAGTTGTGCATTGATATTGAGGGCGCCAAAGGGGACCGGATACAATGTGAGTGTGGTTTCGGAGGGAGACTGGTGCCTGCTTACGAACAATCGCGTAAATGAGGTGTCGGGAACCATGAATTCGACGGAATCGATGCTGTGGGTGAAGTTCTCGCAGAACTACGGAGAGGTGAGATATGCCGACATTACGGTCGTATTCGACAACGGTTATGAGTTCGAACTGCCGCTGCGTCAGACCGTATACGATGCGCCGGAAAACTACGATAAACCGTGGAACGAGCTTCCGAAGTACAAGGCAGACGAGAATTACATTTATTGTACCCATACGTCAATGCTGATGAATGAGATCAAGAGAAACTACACTTTCTGTTTCGACAAGACCTTGCATGCATCACATTGGGTTGCGTATCCGTTGCACACGGTATATACGTCGGGCCCTGCGACCAGGCCTAATGTATTCCCGTTTGACCCGGATGTTCCGTCCGGATATCAGGCCAATTTGAGCCGTTCGTACAGCGGTCCGTATGATCGCGGCCACCAGATACCTGCCGCCGACCGCAAGTGCGAGCAGTCGTTCATGGACCAGACATTCTATTCGACCAATATGACGCCGCAATACAGCAACTTCAACCAGAATCTGTGGGGCAGCCTTGAAAACAAGGTGCGTAACCAGATATGTGCCGATACGCTTTATGTGGTTACCGGAGCCTATTTCAATGGGCCTTACGACTCGTCGATTGAGGAGTCGACAACGGATGTCGGCGGTACTATAATGCCGATTCCATCGCACTACTATAAGATCCTGCTGCGTACGGTGTCTGGCAACACCCGCAGGTCGGTGGATTCGTTCGATGATGCATCCGAACTGAAGGCCATTGGTATCTGGCTGCAGCATAAGAATACCGGAAGTTCGACAACTTTGCCTGCGGACGCGTTTGTTTCGGTCAAGACAATAGAGGAGTTGACGGGATTCGAGTTCTTCAACATGCTCAACCCTGAAATTGCAGACAAGGTGAAGTCGCATTGTGACCCATCCGCTTGGAACGGACTCCAATGACAATATGACGAATAAAAATTGTTGAAATATGAGAAAACTGTTTTTAACCTTATTGTTCGCCTCGGCATTTCTCGCAATATTCGCGCAGAAGCCGTATACGGTTGTCTTCTACAACCTCGAAAACTTCTTCGATACGATTAACGACCCGGAGACCCGCGATGACGAGTTTACGCCGGACGGCGAGCGTAAATGGGGCTCTGTAAAGTATTACAAGAAACTCGGAAACATCGAGCGCGTGTTTTTCGACATTGCAGCCATACAGAAGAGCTATCCGGCCGTAATAGGTGTTTCGGAGGTGGAAACCCGTGGCGTGCTGGAGGATGTGGTCTCCACTCAGAAACTTGCTCCGGCAAACTATCGTATCGTTCATTACGATTCGCCGGATGCGCGAGGCATTGACGTGGCATTCCTCTACCGTCCGGATATCTTCAAGCTTGAAGGCAGCCGTGAAATTCCGTTCAAGATGCCTGGAATGCCTTACTTCCGTACCCGTGGATTTGTTACGATGTGGGGTACGATAGACGAGGAGCCGTTCTTCTTCCTCGTTTCGCACTGGCCGTCGCGTCTGGGAGGCAAGGAGGCCTCGTCGCCGAAGCGTGAGGCATGTGCACGCGCAATCCGCAAGATAAAGGATTCGGTGATGATGGCGAACCCGAAGACCAAGGTAATAATAATGGGTGACCTTAACGACGATGCCACCGACAAGAGTATTGTCGACCCTGACTGCCTCAATGCCAAGAGCAGCGTCAAACATCTTGCCGACGATGACTTCTACAATCCGTACATAGATGTCCTGAAGGCCGGATATGGAACCCTTGCATATCAGGATTCGTGGAACCTGTTCGACAACATTATCGTCAGCGGCAATCTTGTCAATGCGGAAAAGGGAGAGTTGAAGTTGCAGCGTGCTCCTGGCAGCCGTTTCTACGGTAACATATTCACGCGTCCGTACATGATACAGCAGTCGGGACAGTACAGGGGATATCCGTTGAGAACTTTTGTGGGAACCAACTTCCAGAACGGTTTCAGTGACCACTTCCCGGTATACATATACATAGGCAAACAAAACAACTAAACATATATGAAGAGAAATCTATTACTCCTGATTTGTGCCTTGTTCGCACTATCGGTCAATGCTCAGACTCAGACCGGAGGCGTCAAAGGTACTGTGGTGTCCCGAGGTTCTCGTGCCAGTATCGGCAACGTGAAGGTAACGATACCTTCGCTCGGAATCGAAACGGTTTCCGACAGTGACGGAAAGTTCAGTTTCGACAATATGGCCAAAGGCGAATATGACGTCATATTCGAAGCCAAGGATTTCGAACCTCTGACATTGAAGGTGCGCGTAGATGCACTTGTAAGGGATATCAATGCGGTGGTTCTGATTCCGGACATACCTGTCGGAGCCCCTACGGCCGTAGACGATTCGGTATTTGCGGAACTCGATACCGATACGGATTCATCCGGCGATTCGCCGGCTCTTCCGTCGGTGTTGTCGGCCTCTAAGGACATATTTACGTCAATTACCTCCTACAAATTCAGTGAGATGCGCTTCAGAACGAGAGGATATGACACGCAGTATACCGATATCTATCTCAACGGCATCAGGTTCAACGATGCATTGACTGGATATGGTCCGTGGTCGTTGTGGACAGGTCTGAATGACGCGACCCGTAACCAGGAGACCACCACCGGACTTGTGGCAGGTGATGTCGGTCTCGGCGGAATAGGCGGAACAACCAACGTTCTCGCACGTGCATCGCAGATGCGAAAGGGATTCCGTGCCAGCGTGGCCAGCGGCAATACGATGTACCGTCTGCGCGTGATGCTTACTTATGCATCGGGCATGCTCGACAGCGGTTGGTCGTATGCGTTCTCCGTTTCGACCCGTCAGGGATATAACGGATATGTTGACGGTGTATTCTACAATACGTTCGGATACTTTGCATCGGTTGAGAAGAATTTCGGCAACGGACACAACCTTGCCTTGACCGTATTCGGAACCCCGACGCAGCGTGGCGCACAGCAGGCATCGACACAGGAGGCCTATGATCTGTTCGGAAACAACTACTACAATCCGAACGTAGGCTATTATGCCGGCAAGCTCCGCAATACCCGTGTCCGCAACAACCATGAACCGGTTGCGATGCTCAACTACGAGTGGCAGGCAACGGAGAATACCCGCCTGCGCGTTGCAACATCGGTGCGTTTCGGATTCAACGGATATTCGGCGCTTACATGGGCTGACGGTCCGGACCCGCGTCCTGACTACTACCGTTATCTGCCGTCGTATTACGGAGACCGTCTGCAGGACATGATCGACATCAACAATGTGATCGACATGTATGACCTCCCTGACGAGAAGTATTCTGATGTAGGTCTGGAGACATATCGAAACAAGATGATGGAGACTGCAGCCAACTGGGACGGAATGATCGACTGGGACGGAATGGTGAACATCAACCGTGGACGCGGATGCATAGACGATACGTATAGTACGACGCAGACCCGTTCGAACTATATCATCGAGGAGCGCCACACCGACCAGATCGACTACAATCTGGCAATTGCCGTAGACCATCGCTTCAACCAGAATTCGAAGATAACCGGAGGGCTCAATGCACGTGTCAACCGTACGGAGTATTATGACAAGATAAAGGATCTGCTCGGCGGCGGATACTGGCTCGATGTCGACAAGTTTGCCATGCGTGACTTCGGTTCCAACGTACTTGCATACCAGAACGACCTCGACTATTACGAGAAGTACGGTCACCCGAGACTCGCCAAGGAGGGCGACAAGTTCGGATATGACTACTATGCACATGTACGTCAGGGACAGCTTTGGGCCATGTACGACTACAATGTGGGCGGTTTCAGCATGACCGTCGGCGGAGAGGTCGGATTCGCCTCGATCTGGCGTCAGGGACTGTGGCGCAAGGGTCTGTTCCCTAACGACTCTTTCGGAGACTCCAAACACCTGAATTATCTTACATACAAGGTTAAGGGAAACTTCCGCTACCAGTTCTCCGGAGCGCACTCTCTGGAGGCAAACATAATGTACAGCCAGAATGCGCCTAACTTCCGCGATGCGTTCGTATCGGCACGTACGCGAAACCAGGTTACACCGGGTCTCTCCACCGAGAAGATCTTTGCGGCCGACCTGACTTATCAGATAAAACTGCCGTGGATCAAGGCCCGCCTGTCGGGATTCTATACCACCATCGGAGACCAGTCCAAGGTGATCTCCTTCTACGATGACCTCCAGTCTTCGTATACCAACTTTGCGATGAGCGGCATCGACAAGCGCTATTACGGACTCGAGTTGGGCGTGAACATCCCTCTGGGTGCCGGCTTCTCCCTCAATGGAGCTGCAAGCATAGGCGACTACCGCTATACGTCGAACCCTAACTTCGTTCAGATTGTCGACAACAGCGCAACGGAGTCCATAAGGAGTACCGTAAACTGGAAGAACTACTACATCGAGAGCACCCCGCAGAAGGCATTCAATGTCGGACTCGGATACCGCAGCTCGAACTACTGGTTCATTTCGCTGGACTTCAACTACTACATGGACAACTATCTCTCGATGAACCCGATGTACCGTACGCAGTATCTCGCCGACCAGTTGACGAAGATATATGTGGAGGCTCTCGGATATGCAAGCTATGACGACATGTGGGGCCGCCAGAAGGAGTTCATAAATACGGAAATCGGCAAGATCAAGGCCGAGGAGCGTCTGAAAGATGCCTACACTATCAATCTCAGCATCGGTAAGAGCTGGTACATAAAGTACAAGTACTCGCTCGGTTTCAGCTTCGAGATAAAGAACCTGCTCAACAACCGTACGTTCCGCACCGGCGGATACGAACAGATGCGTTTGAGCAAGTACTACGGACCGAACATCGTTCCTAACTATAACGGCGATCCGATGATTGCGAAATACACGAGCTATACGAAGTTCGATTCCAAGTACTTCTACATGTACGGAACCTCTTACTATCTCAATGTATATTTCCGATTCTAATGGCTTAACCGACTTTAAAAACAGAAGAGATTATGAAGTTTACAAAATATATGTTGATGCTGACGGCCGGCCTGATGATTACCGGTTGTTACAACAAGTTCGACGAGGTTCCGCCGTTGGTTACCTATGACTCGAAGGAGGCGTTCGAGGAGGCATTCCCTGAGTGCGAGTACAAGACCATCGAGGAGCTGAAGCAGATATATGCCCAGAAGACGGGCGATACCAGTTTCGTAAGCGGCGAGAACAGTGACTGGAGCGATACCAAATATTATCAGTTCGGAAGTATCGAGGGCGAACCAGACGATTACTATATCCGGGGAAAGGTTATCTCGAACGATGAGCAGGGCAACATCTACAAGTCGCTTTATCTGCTTGATGATACCGGAGCGATAGAGGTGCGCCTTACCAGTGGAAACTACCTCAAGTATCCTATGGGTGAATTCGATCCTGCGGTCTCCCCGATAGAGATACCTTCGACGTGGGTGTATGTACGCGTAAAGGACCTCTACATAGGCAACTACCGAATGATGCTCTCCATCGGAGCGGGTCCTACTGATTCGTTCAACAAGCGTGACGAGCACAAATTCTACGCCAACTCGTCAATCGACGATTTGACGGTAATCGCAGAGCATGTATTCGTCGGCGAACCTACAACGCTGGTCGAGGGCGTGGACATCCCGGTTATAGACGAGACCAACTACGGAACGATAAACGGACAGAACGGAAGAAAGATGCTCGGTCGTCTGATATATTTCAAGAACCTGACCTGCATGTATGCCGGTGTTCTCGACCAGAGAGGACAGACCGCGAGCGGAATAGGCGACAATATCTATCCGAGCTGGCTTTATACCGAGAATATGAACTACGCCAACGGTATTCTGACAAAACCGTGGTATAAGTGGGCATATACCGAGGATGGCGGCAACCTTTACGGATCTGTTCTCTTCTCGTATCTTCCTAACCCGCCTTCGACGGGAATGGCTGCCGGAGCATACACACTCCGCACCAGCGGCTATTCGAGATTCTCGGATCGTGCCGTGGTCAAGAACGGAGCAAAGGGCAATCTGCTGGCCATATACAGCATATATTCCAAGTCGTGGACATACAATTTCGGTGCATACCAGCTTTCGGTGAGCCGTTACGGCGACATTCAGTTCGCTGATGAGGACTACATGTCCGCAGAGCAGGTTAAGGCAATGACGCCGGACGGAAGCAACGGAACATACCGCATATCACTCGATTCGAAGTTCATAGCATATGACGTTGATGCGGCTTCGGTTGTGCTTGTACCGCGTGAGAATGCGGAGGAGGCCAATGTAGTGCGTCCGACATTCTATACACGCTACACGGATGGCAATCCTGAGTCTCCGTTTGACAAGTTCGTGAACTATCCTTCGTTCGGCGCGTTGACAAGTGCCATAGTATTTACCGTGAATGATTCAAGCTATGCGCTCAAGGCCGTTGGAGAGAGTGTTTCGTTTGAGGCAGTGACTCCGACCGACAAGTGCATCGACTACAACGAAGCGTATGCGTTTACGCTCGGCATGGTATCGGATTACAACTATACGATAGCACACGGGGACAAATACCTTTCGATCGTCGACGGTAAACTTGCCTTGACATCAGAGCCGGCAACATGGCGTATAACAGTTCCTAATGCAGAATATGATCAGGAGATCAACTCCTATTACGTTCCATGGGTAGGCGTGGAAGACGACGAGTGGGGCGGTCTCGATTAACCGCCCGGCTGGTCCGAATACGAAAAGATGGAGGGAATCAATTGATTCCCTCCATCTTTTTATATCCTCGTTTCGGAATGCGGTTATATGTCGCTCCCATTCAGATAGCCGATTGCGGCCTGCATCTGTTCGTCCATGCCTTGACGCATCCCTTCGGCCGTCGGCTCGACCACGATGTCAATCTTCACGCCGCTGCGCTGGGCATTCTGCCCGTCGGGATAGCATACGCCGAGACCCGTGAGATTGAATGACGCATACGGCAACTGTATGCGCGTCACATCTCCGTCGGCACCGGCCGTCTGGCTGCCGATTGTCACCGCACCCGGGATTGTCTGCAGGGACATCGTGAAGTATTCGGACATCGACTGCGAGCAGGCATCGACCAACAATACGACCTTTCCTCCGAAAAGCTTGTCTGGGTCGTAAGTCCGTGCCGTCGACTCGACCTTGCGTATTACGGCCCCCGGAGTATCTGCCTGAGGCAGCAGCACGGCAATATACTCCCTGGCCTCGGAGAAGAGATACTTCGGAAGCAGCCGGTGAATCACGTCATATTCGGCCGGGTAGGCACGAAGGTCGATAATCAGTTTGTCGTACTGTTGCAGAAGGCCTTCAAGCTCCTTTTCGTCGGCACATGTGAGGGAACCGATGCGGATGCAGGCTATGCCGTCAGCGACCTCCTCGAATGTCGGTTTTTCGGGTGAATACATGTGTTTGTAGATTCGTCCGACAAAGTCTTCCCCGGCGACCGTGGATATGGTTGACGAGCGGACATCCCCGTCGCGCCGATACTCGACCTGAACCTCGCTTTTCGCTGTCAGCAACGATGCATAGGAGCCGTAGCGCAGAAGTGAAGCCCGGTTGGAGTGGGGTATATACGGTGCGAGTTCTGCCAGACGGGCAGCAGGGCTTTTGCCGTCGATACGGAGAATCTCGTCACCGACGCGGAAATCATTGGCCACAAGCGTACATGTGTCCGCAACGAAGAGCCGTTCTTCGGCAAAGCGGCACAGGGCCGGTACGAACCGCCCGCCGAATATCGGGATGAACCACGAATTGACATGCGAGTCGCACAGCTCCGTTACCATACGGGAGTAGAGAGCCTGGAAGTCGACCGAACGGTCGAATGCCATCGCCGTATAGTCGGCAAGCACTTCGTCCCATGGGCGGTCCGTCAGATTGCGGTTGGGCGAGTAACTGTCGACGGCGTTCCAGAATTTGGCCACGCCGAGCAGCCTGTATGCGATGTCATCGTCCGGAATATCCGTATATTGCGGTTCGATGTATGATACATTGACCGGGGTTTGTTTTACATAACGGTTTTTGCCAGGGTCGGCCCGGCGTATCTCCGTCAGCATGTGGCTTAACGGCCCGCCAAGGAGCAGCGTATCGGCAACCCATCCGAAGTCGTTGAAGACTTCGAGCCTCTCATCGGCGCCTTCACGTGTGGAGAAAGGTCCAAGTGCAGCAATCCAATCCGCAAATATACCGTTGCGAGCCGAATCCGGCGAGTTGATGATGCGGTTCAGAAGGGTGAAATATTCGGCATCTGCGTTCATCGATTTATTGGAGAATGCAGGGTGGTGGTATTTGGCAAAACCCCATATCCGGGCAGTCTGTGCCGCGGCGGACAGTTGTGCGCTGTCGGGTGTCTGCGGGAGCGTCAGCGCCGCCCGCGCCTCCTCCGTCGAAAGTGATTTTACGGAACTGACTCCGCAACATGCGAGTGCAAGTGCCGAGAACAAAATTACGGACGCAAATGTAAACAGGTCTCTTTTCATATGTCAGAATATTTGCTGCTGAAATGGGAATTGCAACGTTCTCTCTCGAACGTATTTCCAAAGATACTGCTAAAAACCGATATAAAAAAGCGGGACCTTGTATTGGGCCCCGCTTTAGTCTCGGATATTTTGTGATTACTCTGCCTTTTCCGGACGCATGATTATGTATGCATCGTTACCGTCGCCGAGAATCTTCTTCATGAGGTTCTGTATATCGGCGTTGGTTACCGAGCCTACAATCTTCTTGTACTTCGTGTAGTCGAAGCCGTTGCGGTCGTTCTTGACAAGCATGTTCAACCAGCTGGAGTTACTGATGAGCTCATTCTCCCAGTTCTTGAGCATGTACTCGCGGCACTTCTCGACATCCTCGGTGCGAGGACCGTTGTCGGCGATGCTCTTAAGCTCCGCAACAACGATTTCACCCATCTCGTCGGCCAACTCCTCGTTGGTGTCGAACTGAATCATGAGCGCATATTTGTTGACGAAGTCCGGCGACATCTGTCCGTCGACGAAGATGGAGTAGCTTCCGCCCTTCTCCTCGCGGATGGACTCGGTATAGCGCGAACGGAGTATCTGCGAGAGGAACTGCATGTTGATCTGGTTCTCAAGCGTGTAAGGAATCTCACCGGAGAAGATGCGGCATATACCTACCTTCGGCTGCTTCATCGGGAAGCGGAAGTCGTTCTTGACGTTGCCCTTTACGAAGCGTACACCGTCATCGACCTTCTCGAGAACCGCCTTCTTATCGGCGTTCATCGAGCCGATGTATTTCTCTACAAGCGGCTTGAGGGTATCAAGGTTGACGTTTCCGATGATATATACCGTGAAGTTGCGGATATTGCCGAACAACTTGTTGTAAACCGGCTCCAGACGTGCGAAGTCTACGGCACCGAGAGTCTCTTTCGAAATCACCTTCTTGCGGAAGTTGTCGCTGTAGAGAGTCTTGGTCACCTCCTTGTTCATAATATAATCAGGATTGGTCTCGAGGTTGCCGACAAAGCTCATATACTTGTTCTTCGTGGTATTGAAGTCGTTCTCGTCGAACCTCGGTTCGTTCACCTGCAGGTAGAGGAGCTGCATGATGGTCTCCAGATCCTTCGGTGAACCGGTACCAACGATGCTCAATTCGTAATCGCCGGTGGAGGCGAGGTATACGGCTGCCTTCTTGCCGGAGAGCTGCTTCGTAAGCTCATTGGACGAGAACTTAGATACGCCCATCTCGGACATTACGTAAGGGAGATTCTCTCCGGTATAGAAATCCTCGTCGCTGAGGTTGGAGAGTCCGTTGTTGGAGTCAAGTTTGACGATTACCTCGTCGGCCTTGAAATCGGTCGGCTTTACAATTACGCGTACGCCGTTCTTGAGCGTCCATTCGGTGGTTCCGAGTTCCTCGTTTACGACAGTGCTCTTTACCTTGGAACCCTTGAGCGCCTTCTCGTCATCGATGAGAGGCACCTTCTTGGTGTCGTCCTTATACGGCTCTATCGAGGACTCCTTGACAGCCTTGATGGTCGAGAGAATCTGCTCTTCGGTAGGTACTGCCACACCCTCCTTGACAGGGGAGTTGACACATATCACCTGGTTGTTGTCGGTAACATACGACTTGAATACCTCGTTTACCTCCTCGAGGGTTATGTTCTGAATCAGGACGCTGTCCAGTTGCCACTCAACCTCTGCGCTCGGCATCGGGGCGTTGTCGCTGAAGTTGGCGATGTAGCGGCGTACATACTCCTGGTTCTTGCGGTCGTTGCGGTTGGCATATGCGCTCTCCTCACGCTTGAGGACGTTCATCTTGGCACGCTCCAGCTCGCCGAACGTGAATCCGTGCTGGCGGATTCTTTCGAGCTCGGTGTACGAAGCCTTGATGCCGTCAAGAAGGTGACCGTCCTTCGTCTCGACGCTCAATGTAAGCATGTCGAGGGTAGGGCAGATGCCGATGCCTCCATAATAGAGATACGAAGAGGTAAACGGTGCATCCGGCTTCATTGCTATCTCGTTCAGACGCATGTTGGCCATCTGCGAGCCGAGAGAGTTTACAAGCGCGAGCTTCTCGGCGAGAATCGTGTTGTTGAGTTCGCGCGGGAGGGCCTGGTGCTTGAACATGATGCTTGCGTCACTGCGAAGCATCTCCGGGTCGGAGAATATCGATACGATAGGCTCCGCGTTGTCCTCGATTACGATTACCTCCTTCTTCGGTGCGTCGGCCGGTGCGGCAGGTATGTCGGACATCAGGGCCTTGACCTTTGCCTCAACCTCGTCGGCATCGATGTCTCCTACGACAACCACCGCCTGGTAGTCAGGACGGTACCACGTGTGGTAGAAGTTCTCGAGAGCCGAGTGGTCGAACGACTTCAGCCCGTCGAGGTAACCGATAAGGTTGCGGTGCTCGTAGCGGCTTCCCTTGCCGACGGCTTTGAGGTACTGTATGGTCGATCGCCAGCTTGCGTTGTCGCGGGTGCGGAGCTCCTCCATAATCACACCGCGCTCGGCGTCTATCTCATCAGGCTCGAGGGCGATGAAGTGTGACCAGTCATGCAGTATGAGGAGCGCGGAGTCGACAACCTGCGGGCGTACGATAGGCACATCCTTTATCAGATACTGCGTGTAGTCCCACGACGTGCCGGCATTGAGGTTGGTGCCGAACTTAACACCGATCTTCTCGAGGTACTTTATAAGCGACTTGCCCGGGAAGTTCTTGGTGCCGTTGAAGGCCATGTGCTCGAGGAAGTGGGCCAGTCCCTGCTGTGAGTCATCCTCCTGTATGGCTCCCACGTCGTGCAGGATGTAGAAGTCGGCCAGACCTTTCTGCTTGTCGTTGTGACGGATGTAATAGCGCATGCCATTCTCCAGTTGTCCGACCTTCACATCCGGATCATTTGGAATGACAGGGATCTGTGGCTGCTGCTGGACATTGGCTGGCTGGGCGAACGTTGCAACGGTAGTGAAAATAGCCGCTGCAAACATCATTAAACGTTTCATATTTCCTTAATTAAGTTGTTAGAGTATTTGAGATGTTAATCCTTGTCTACGTATTCAAGTATGTCTCCCGGCTGGCATTTCAGCTCGTGACAGATTGCAGACAGGGTCGAGAAGCGTATTGCCTTTCCCTTGCCCGTCTTGAGAATGGACAGATTTGCCGGCGTAATGTGAATTCTTTCAGCCAACTCACCCAAAGACATTCTCCTCTTTGCCATCACAGATGCCAGTTTTACTACCACTGCCATAGTTTTTTTCCTCCTTAATTTAGATGTTATACATTATTTCTATATACACACCCGTACAAATATATGATTAAATAACCACAGAACCAAAAAAATATTCGTGCACTGCCGTTGCCTATGCTTCTGCCTCAATCCCTATTTGCACGCATTATAAACGATAAAACTTTCGTAAAATTGTCGAACTTGCGCGGAAAAAAGTATATTTGCAATGACTAAAAAAACGATATTATGGCTGAAAAAACTGTTTATCATTATTCCGTCGACCCTCAATTCGTTGATTTTACGTTGAATGCAACAGTCTCCTCTATCGGCGATTTCATACTCAACACGGCCGGGACTGATGCACAGCACAAAGGCTTCGGTGTGGATGTCCTCTCGAAGGCCAACCGCTCGTGGGTGCTGTCGCGTATGGCAATAGAAATAGACAGACGGCCGTCGCAATACGAAGAGTTCGATTTACGGACGTGGGTCAACGAGAACAGCCGTGTGATTTCCACCCGAAATTTCGAGCTCGTGGACAAGTCGGGAAACATATTTTCACGGGCCGTTACACAGTGGTGCCTTATAGACTTCGTAAAACGGGTGCCTGTCTCTCTTACTGAAATAGAGTCATTGTGTACGCCGTTCCTTTGTGATGCCCCTTCTCCGTGTGCACTGCCGCGTAAGATATCGTCTGTAGAGGCGGACACAGTTTCTGAACACAAGGTTGTATACAGCGATATCGACTTCAACTGCCATATGAATACGATGCGCTACATTACCAGGATGATTGACATGCTCCCTATCGACCTGTTGCGTGAAAACAAGCCGTTGCGTCTCGATGTTCATTTCATGCATGAATGCCGTCTCGGCCAGACCTTGAAGGTGGGGTATGCCCAGAGGAACAATATCTCCATGTTCGAGGTTACGTCCGAGGATGGAACGGTCGCATGCCGTGCCACTATAGAGTGGAAATAACGTCTTTTGGTACTTAATTTGCTCTCCTCCCGGCAAACATTGTTACAGCCATGGAGGAGAACAAAAGGTACACAAAAAGCATCGAACGTCTCAACGATGCCCTCGGCAAGGAGATTGCCACTACACTTCAGTATATCTATTTCCACACCGTATTCGAGGATGCGGGGTACGAACACATCGCTCACCTGATGCGTTCTGCCTCGATATCCGAGATGCGGCATATCGAACATATCTCCGAACGCATATTGTTCCTGCAGGGAAGCGTGAACATGAACTCCTCATTCCCGACACGGCAGATAAACGACGTGCGCGAGGCATTTGAGTTTGCTCTGAAGCTCGAACAGAGCACCGTCGATACATACAACGAGTATTCGAGACTCTGTGCCGAAGAGGATGATGCCGTCACGCACAGGATGTTTCAGGAGATGGCTGCCGAAGAGGAGGGCCACCTCGACATTTTCCGCACCGAACTTCAGAACCTGAAGGACTACGGTTCGCAGTATCTTGCGCTGCAATCCATTGCCCACAGCAAGAAAGCATCGGAAAAATAGGAATAAACCGGCGGTTTTTTTATCTTTGCATAAAACCGAAGATATGAGAATCGTCATATTGGGCCCGGCCCATCCATATCGCGGGGGATTGGCCTCCATAATGGAGACAATGGCCAGAGAATACCGGCGTCGCGGAGATGAGGTGAAGGTCTATACCTTCTCTCTCCAATACCCTTCGCTGCTGTTCCCGGGCAAGAGCCAAACCGTGGACACTCCGGCTCCGTCCGACATACATATCGAGCGTATCGTCAACACGTGCAATCCGTTCAATTGGGTGCGTGTCGGTCTGCGCCTGCGCCGGGAACGGCCCGACATGGTGCTCATGAAGTACTGGACGCCCTTCATGGCGCCGTGTTTCGGTACTATAGCGCGTATTGCGCGTGGGAACGGGCATACAAAGGTCATATGCCAGATCGACAATGTCGAACCGCATGAACCGCATCTGACGGATGCGGTGTTCAACCGCTATTATCTCGGAGCGGTGGACGGATTCGTGTATATGTCCGAACAGGTTCACGGCGAGTTGAAACGATATTCCTCGGCTCCGGCGCTATTCTCACCTCATCCCATGTTCGAGAATTTCGGCCAGCGGGCAGACCGCGAGGAGGCATGCCGCCATCTGCGTTTGGATGCGAATGTGCACTATCTTCTCTTTTTCGGACTCATCCGCGCCTATAAAGGCCTCGACATTCTGTTGCAGGCCTGGCTGCGTGTGAAACGGCCCGGACGGAGGCTCATAGTCGCCGGGGAGTTCTATGACGACAGGGAAAAATACGAACATCTGTTGGAGGAGGCCGGCGAGAGCGTAGTGCTCTGCGACCGCTTCATCCCTGATGACGAGGTGAAGTACTATTTCTCGGCATCCGATGCCGTCGTGCTGCCGTACCGTAGTGCCACACAGAGCGGCGTGACGCAGATCGCATACAATTTCTGCGTGCCGATGGTCGTCACCGATGTGGGCGGTCTGTCTGAAATAGTCGCTGACGACAAGGTCGGGTATGTTTGCGAGCCGACGGTTGAAGGGGTGGCCCACGCCATTGAGGAGTTGTACGAGGATGGCAATCTGCGGCGTTTCGGAGAGAATATCATACAGGAACGCAAGCGCTTTTCATGGAGAAGCATGTGCAACCGCATAACGGAGGTTTACGGCCTTGCTGCCAAAGACTGACATATTGCCTCTGCCCGCGAATTACGGATCGTACATTGATATTTGCCGTAAATTAGTATTTTTGTAGAAAAATGGGATATTCCGATGTCTGGACTCATCTACGAAAACAGAAACCTTTGCGGCGAGGACTTCTCCGGCAAGGACCTTTCGGGCGCCGAATTCAAGAAGTGCACCTTCTCCGATGTAAACTTCAAGGGAGCCAATCTTCGCGGCGCACGTTTCATCTCGTGTAAGAATACGGGCGAGCTCTCGTTCGAAAGAGCGGACATGCGTGGCGTGGAACTGCACAGGTGTACTTTCCGTTCGGTATCGTTTAAAAGTGCGGCACTTCTCGATGCCACGATATGCAATACCGATCTCTCCGGTTCACGGTTGATTGCCTGCCGGTTCAACGCTTCGTTCATCGACGGCCTTAACGTCAGCCGATGCAACATGAATATGGCCACATTCCTCGATACACAAATCATGGCGATAGAGTATATGCCAGTCAGGCATATGCCCTACATGCGGGGGCTCCGTCCTTTCAGACGCACGCAGATTCAGCACAATACGATATTCATAAACGGCAACCAGCATCTGGAATTCGCGGCATATTGCAATTCGGAGGCCAGGAAAGACAGGTTCTTCTCGACGGCAAACTCGTTAAACCCGTTGCTGCATCCGTTTGCATACATAATCCTCGCACTCTTCGGCCTGCTCACCGATTTCGGGCAATCGTTCTCCAGGTGGCTGTTGTGCGTGGTTGCCATAGTCGCGTTTTTCGCCGTCGGGGCCATGTTCCTGTATGGTACCGACCTCTCCGAATCGGTGCTGAATTCCATGCTGGCATTCTTCGGATTCGGCGAGATCAGGGGCGGATATACATATCCGTTCGTAATAGAGTCGGTCGTCGGCTATTTCATGCTCGGAATGCTCATATCGTTGCTTACCACCAAACTCTCAATAGATTGATATGAATGAATCCTACAGTGTTACCTCTGACATAATGCAGAACCTGAAGCACGGGTTCGATACATGCCGTTTTGTCAACGGCAGCCTGGAACCGTGTGCGTACCACCGCAATCGGGCTGAAACGCTCATTGTCGGCATACTTGACGGCGGTGGATGCGATACTGCACCTCTATACAGCAGCGTGCATCACAGGAGATTGTCGCGTACGGCGGACATGAAGAGACTCTTGGAACTCCTCGCTTCGGACGGGCGCGTGACGGGTGGCTGGTGGCTTATCCGCGAACAGCGCGAATGGCTCCGCCGTCATCTTGCCGCAATATTTGCCGAACGGCTTAACCGTCCGTGCCGCGTGATGGTATCGGGCGTGGCCGGATATGCACACTTCTACTCATACATGCATATCCTGTTTGATGCCGCAAGGGATGCGGGATATGACATATCGGGCCTCTCGGTCGATGCGGTTGATTCGTGCATAACGCCGCTTCTTGAGATCGCATATATTGAGAATTCCATAAGGCGTGGAGGCTCATGGCCGATGTCGGGTGTGAAGAGCCGTTACGACATTATAGGGTTCGGACTCGACCTTCCTGCGGAAAACAGGCACTTCATTAAGGAGATGATACCAGATATCCGTAAGTGTACAATAAGAGTTGTTCATAGCGATATACTCGACATGCATGAACGGCGGAGCGACATGAACGGCTCGTATAACATCATTACCGAACACTTCCTGCTGTCGATGATGGAGAGCGTCCTGCAACTTGTGGACTGCAGCCGATCCTCGTATTCCAATCTGTTGCGCGAAAATGGCCATCTACTCATGGCATGCGGATTCAGCGACATGGACTTCATCTCCAATATGCTCAAAATACATGAGAATCATGGTTTTATCGCAGACGAGACAGACATGGTTAAGGTCTGGGACCCGTTCGGAATCAGTCGCAGCGAGTTGCAGCAGATGACGAATGATGACGATCCGTTGTCGGTGGCGCTTGACAACTGCATGATTGACTTCAGACTTGAGCATCGGATTGTAAAGGATAAATAGATCCCCGATGCTGTGCCGGAACGCAAAAAGGACATCCTTTCGGGATGTCCTTTTTGCATGTGGCTAATGAAGGTTATTTGTCCTCCTTCATTCCCGGCTCTTCGAGACCGTAGCCGTGGCGCATGTCCTCTGCCTTGAGCCATATGCCGAACAGCAGTGCTAGGAATCCGAGGCTTGCGAATACCAGCATCGATGCGGTGTAGTTGTAACTTACACCCTCCACACCGGCGGCAATCTGTTCTGCGACACCGGGGTTCGACAGCGTGAGCACCTTGCCGATGACTATCGGGAAGAGGAACAGGCCTATGTTCTGTACCCAGAATATGAGCGAGTAGGCGCTTCCGAGGTAGCGGGTCTCCATAATCTTCGGAACCGAAGGCCACAGGGCGGCCGGAACCAGCGAGAAGGATATTCCGAGAACGATGATGGCCGCATATGCAATGACCTTGCTCGGGTATACTGGCAGGAGAAGGGCAAACGTAAGGTGGCATACGATCATCAGCAATGCACCCAGAATGAGCATGGATGCGCCCTTGCCGCGTTTGTCGAGGTAGCTGCCGAGGAACGGCGTGATGCAGGCTGCGCCGACAGGGAACCAGCGGAAGATGTCGGAAGCCGTGGTGGCCGATACTCCGAGGTTGCTCTGGAGCATGTTGGCCGCGTAACGCTGGAACGGGAATATCGCGGAGTAGTAGAGCACACACAGTATTGCCACAATCCAGAAGAGTTTGCTGCTGAATATCTTGCCTATGTCGCTTATCTTGAATTCATCTTCAGGATTTGAGCCTGTCGCCGTGGCCCCGGTCTGTGCATCGAGCTTGCGGTCGAATACGCAGAATACGGTGAAGAAGATAAGTCCGATAAGCAGCAGTACCGTGCAGAATGCCACCGGTACGACTACCGTAGGGTCACCGCCCATGGCTTCCGACAGGCGCGGAGAGATGGAGAATATGGCGAAGACGCCGATTCGTGCGATTGCCATTTCGAGTCCCATCGCAAGGGCCATTTCCTTGCCGTCGAACCATTTTGCAATGGCCTTCGATACGGTGATACCCGCCATCTCGCATCCGCATCCGAAGATCATGAATCCGAGAGCCGCGAGTTTTGCACTGCCAGGCATCGATGTCCACCATGTATTGAGCCATGCCTCGAGTCCCGACCCCGCGAACAGGTCGCTTACGGCATAGAGCTTTATGCATGCGCCGACGAACATCAGCGACGCGGCGAGCTCTCCCGTAAAGCGTATGCCGGACTTGTCGAGGATTATTCCTGCAAGGAACAGGAATCCGAACACGTTGAGTATGTATTCGGCTCCGGCATATGTGCCGAACACCTCCGGCGTCCATCCGCGCTGTACCTGAACAAGCCGCTGCAACGGCGACATGACGTCCACGAACATGTATCCGAAGAGCATCATCATCGCAATCAAGATGAGGGCCGTCCAACGCGCCCATGCGTAGTCATTGAGTTTCTTTGTAATTGTTTCCGTCATAATATTTCGTATTGGTATCTTCAGTTTATTCGTTGGAGTACATTTTCAGCACCTCGTACGACTCCTCTATTCCGAGTTCACCCGCCTTCGATATGTCGAGGCAGCCCTTGCGCGTGTCCTTCATGAATATCTGTATCACGCCGCGGTTGTAGTATGCCTCCGCAAAATTAGGGTTCAGCTCTATCGCCTTCGTGTAGTCGTCGAACGCCTCCGGAAGTTTGCCGGAGAGTGCGAGCAGGTTGGCACGGTTGTAATATGCGTACGCAAAGCCCGGGTAGAGCTTTATGGCCTTCGTGAGGTCCGCAATCGCGTCGTCGTAGTTGTAGCTCCGCGTGTGGGAGTTGTGCAGGCGGCTTGCAGGGTCGCTCTCGATGGATATGCGCTGGTAGGCGTTGTCTATCGACGATATAAAGTCTATCATCTCCGCCCTCGTCGCGGCACGGTTCAGGTATAGGAACGGATTCGACGGGTTGCGCTCGATGGCCATCGTGTAGGTGCTCACCGCGTTGGTGTATTGCTTTATGAGCGTCTCGGTTACGGCCAGTTCGAACAGCGAAACCCACGAGTCGGAACCCGAGAGGTTCTCCTGCTTGCAGCGGCGGTTCATGCGTATGAGCGAGTCAGGCTCTATGTTGCACTCCATGCGCGATATCTTCAACAGCGGATTGCCGATTTTGTCGATGAAGTCCTCGGCACGCTGTGCATAGAAGCGGCCGGTGGCGATGTTCGCTGCCGTGCTGTCCTCGCGCATCAGCGTGAAGCGGAACATTGGCATCAGCGTCATCTTGTCGTCGCTGGAGCGTCGCGAGGATATGCGCTCGAACGAAGTGTTGGCGAGTTTGCTTTCGAACGAGAGTAGCTTGTCGAACCTCTGTGTCGTATCGGCGTATATCGAATATGTGCTGTCCTTCAGACGTGAGCGGTATTCGGCAATCTTGCGCTCGGCCGTCTGCCTGTCGTCCCGCGCCCCCTTCGTGTCGTTGAGCAGCATCTTCAGGTGGCTGCGGCCGAGATATGCATTCGCAAAATCGGGGTACAGCTCTATGGCTCTGGTGTAGTCTCCTATGGCCTTCTTTATCTCTCCGAGGTGCGAGTAGAGTATGGCGCGGTTGAAATATACGAGAACGTTGTTCGGGGAGTATGCGGCAACACGGTAGTAATCCTCGAGCGCACGGTTGTAGTCGCCTATCTGCGAACGTATTATGGCACGGTTGAAGTATGTTATCGAACTTGTCGAATCGAGCGATATGACCTTGTCGAGGTCTTTCAGCGCCTGCAGCGGCCTGTTGGTCTCGTTATAGACGAGGGCACGGTTGAAGTAGGAGAGCAGGTATGACGAGTCGCACTCTATGGCCTTGTCGAAGTCGGCCTCGGCCTCGGCGAACCGTTTCTGGGTGAGGTATAGCGCTCCGCGGCGGTTGTATCCGCCAGGATTCTCGCGGTTGGTGCGTATGGCCAGATTGAAGTTGTTGTAGGCCTGTACGGTATCCTTAAGGTAGAGGTAGCACACACCGCGGTTAAGGTATGCGTCCGCCACTTTCTTCTCGTACTTTATGAAGTTGTCGAAGTCGGATATCGCCTCCTCGAACTGCTGGTTCAGCAACCGCGTTACGCCGCGGCTGTAGTAGGGATTCGGAAGATCCGGCCGCAGGTCTATCGCCTCGCGGAAGTCGTTCAGCGCGTCGTCGTAGTTGCCCAGGCGCGAACGTGTTATGGCGCGGTAGGTGTAGGCCGTGGTGAATACCGGGTTCTTCTCGATTGCGATTGAGAAGTCGGCCTCGGCGCCGAGCAGGTCATCGAGGTTGTACTTCGCAATGCCGCGCAGGAAATAGCCCTCGTAGGCATCGTCGTCGAAGCGCAACAGAATGTTGAGCGTGCGGATTGCCTCCTTGAAGTCGTTGTCCATCATGTGCTTGCGGCCGACCCAGAAGAAGTAGTCACGGTTGTATTGTGCCGAAACCTCGGTACAACACAACATGGCCAGTGCAAGTATCAATCCGGACAGTCTTAACCTCATAACCTTCACAACGATTCTATAACGTTCTTCTGAATTGCGTTATTGCTGTTCGTAACCGAATTTGCGCAGCGACTTCTCGTCGTTGCGCCAGTCCTCGCGCACCTTGACGAAGAGCTGCAGGAAGACCTTTTTCCCGAGAAACCGTTCGAGGTCCTCGCGCGACTGCCGGCCTACGGTCTTGAGTTTCTCGCCGCCGCGGCCTATGACGATTCCCTTCTGCGAGTCGCGGGCAACGTATATGGTTGCGGCGATGCGGTCTATCGTCGGCTCCTCCTTGTAGGTGTCGATCTCTATCTCGCAGCAGTAGGGTATCTCCTTGTCGTAATTGAGCAGAATCTTCTCGCGGATGATTTCCGATGCGAAGAAGCGCAGCGTACGGTCCGTAAGCGTGTCCTTCGGATAGAACGGCTCGCCTTCGGGCAGCAGGCCGACGATTGTGTCGAATATGCCTCCGATATTGAAGCCCTCCTTCGCCGATGCGGGGATTATCCGTGCCTCCGGCAGTATCCCGTGCCACTTCTCGACCAGCTTTTCCAGCTCTTGCTGCGTGGTGAGGTCGATTTTGTTTATGACGACGATTGTGGGTATGCCGCTGTGGCGAATCTTGTCGAGAATCTCCTCCGAACGGCCCTCGGACTGCTCCACGGTGTCGGTGACATAGAGTATCACGTCGGCATCGGTGAGTGCGCCGCGAACGAACTTCATCATCGACTCCTGCAGTTTGTAGCTTGGCTTAAGTATGCCCGGGGTGTCGGAGTAGACGATTTGGAAATCCTCCCCGTTCACGATTCCCATTATGCGGTGGCGCGTGGTCTGTGCCTTGGAGGTGATTATCGAGAGCCGCTCGCCGACGAGGGCATTCATAAGCGTGGATTTCCCGACGTTCGGGTTGCCGATGATGTTTACGAATCCGCTTTTGTGCATCTGCGTGGTTGATTGTAAATATATGGCAAAGGTATGAATTAAATCGGATTTTTCTTATATTTGTTCCGACAAACCAAATGTAAAATATGCCTATGGAGAGATAAAAAGCGTATAGACACTGTTTTTATTGAAATTCACATGCCGCCAACGCACTAAAAGCGCCGGCAAAAACATATAAAAAGCGTTAACTTTACTGCTTTGCATATCGAAATCTGGAAAATTTCATATTGTGGCAAGAGAAGTGAAGTTGATGCTCACGTTTCCAACGTGGGCTTCACTTTATTATTGCCACAAGGGTATTCCAGAACCTCGATATGCGATAGTACAAGTTTTGTCCCACGTTTTTTATATGCCAATGGATGGGACAGAACACTAAAATAAAATATTTATGATAACATTATGGCAATGGCAATGTTCGAAGTGCGGTACCCAGACAGTTAGCCCTTTTACTCCTCTTTATGGAAAGTGCCCTTGTGGAGGAACGCATTCTTGGAGAAAAATAAGTAAATTATATTAGTATAATGCGATTTGCAACACCGCCCATGTCACATTGACATGGGCGGTGTGTTTTGAAATTATTATTTCGATTTGTTTATGTGAATTGAGATACTTTTACCGTCGACGCATCATGCCTCCTGGCATCTTCGGCATCCGCATGTTGCCGCCGGCGGCCATCTTCATCATCTTGCGCATGTCGTCGAACTGCTTCATCAGGCGGTTCACGTCCGCCATCGTCGTACCGCTGCCCTTGGCAATGCGCTCACGGCGACGTGCATTGATGATCTCCGGGTGCTCGCGCTCCTCCGGCGTCATCGAACCGATGATGGCCTCCGTCTGCTTGAACACGTCGTCGCCTATCTCCACGTCCTTGAGCATCTTGCCCATGCCCGGAATCATCGACGCAAGGTCCTTCAGGTTGCCCATCTTCTTGATCTGGTTTATCTGTGCGAGGAAGTCGTCGAAATTGAAACGGTTCTTGACGATCTTCTTCTTGAGCTGGCGTGCGGCCTCCTCGTCGTACTGCTCCTGCGCCCGCTCCACGAGTGAAACGACATCGCCCATGCCGAGAATTCGGTCGGCCATGCGTTCCGGGTGGAATACCTGCAGGGCATCCATCTTCTCGCCGCTCGATATGAACTTCAAAGGCTTGTTCACAACGGCGCGTATCGAAATCGCCGCACCGCCACGTGTGTCGCCGTCGAGCTTGGTCAGCACGACGCCGTCGAAATCGAGGCGTTCATTGAACTCCCTGGCGGTGTTCACCGCATCCTGTCCCGTCATGGCATCGACCACGAAGAGTGTCTCGCTCGGCTTGACGGCCTGCTTGATGGCCGAAATCTCCTGCATCATCGACTCGTCGACAGCCAGTCGTCCGGCCGTATCGACGATTACGGTGTTGTAGCCGTTCTGACGTGCATACTTTATGGCGTTCTCCGCTATCTCGACCGGATTGGTGTTGCCGGCCTCCGTGTATACGGGTACGCCGATCTGTTCGCCGAGTATCTTCAACTGGTCGATTGCGGCAGGACGGTAGACGTCACCTGCCACAAGGAGAACCTGGCGGCCCTTCTTGCTTTTGATGTACGATGCGAGCTTGCCGGAGAATGTGGTCTTACCGGAACCCTGAAGTCCCGCGATGAGGATTACGGCGGGTGTCCCCTCCAGGCGGATGTCCGTCGTCGTGCCGCCCATGAGCTGTGCAAGCTCGTCGCGGACAATCTTGGTCATCATCTGACCAGGCTTCACCGACTTGAGCACATCCTGGCCGAGAGCCTTGCTCTTGACCTCGTCGGTAAACGACTTGGCGACCTTGTAGTTGACGTCGGCGTCGATAAGTGCGCGGCGAATCTCCTTGAGCGTCTCCGCTACGTTTATTTCGGTTATGCGGCCCTCTCCCTTGAGGATTTTGAACGACCGCTCCAGTTTATCAGTAAGATTTTCGAACATAATGCGAACAGGATTTCCATATTCGGGGCGAAGATAACAAAAATTATCGAGATTTTTCAATCGGTTGCCTTGTCGGCCGTCATCTTGTCCGGACGTATGCAAAAATTGGGGTTGATATGGTTTCGATACGGCCGAATTTCGTATATTTGTAAGGTAACAACCTAAATGCAGCCTTATGAAACAGTATATTTTGGCTCTGGACCAGGGAACAAGCAGCTCCCGGGCCATTGTTTTCGACGAAACGGGCAGGCCGTGTGCGTCGTCGCAGCGAGAATTTCCCCAGATATTTCCGCGTCCCGGATGGGTCGAGCACGACCCGAACGAGATATGGGCATCGCAGGCATCGGTGATTGCCGAAGCTATATCCATAATAGACATCAACGGACTGAATATCGCAGGAATAGGAATCACAAACCAGCGGGAGACGGTGGTGGTCTGGGATGTCGATACCGACGAGCCTGTCTACAACGCCATCGTATGGCAGGACCGCCGCACGTCGGAGTACTGCGACAGCCTGAAGGCAGATGGTATGTCGGAGTTCATACACTCGCGTACCGGACTCATCATCGATGCCTATTTCAGCGCGACCAAGATAAAGTGGATTCTCGACAACGTCGAGGGTGCGCGGGCACGTGCCGAGCAGGGCAAACTGCGGTTCGGAACGATAGACTCGTGGCTCGTGTGGAAACTCACTCGTGGAGATGTGCACGTCACCGATGTCTCCAATGCCTCACGTACGATGCTCTTCAACATCCATAAACTCGAATGGGACGACGACCTTCTGAAGATGTTCGGCATACCGCGCTCGATGATGCCGCGCGTATGTTCGTCGAGCGAAGTGTACGGCCATACGAGAACAACCATATTCGCCCACAAGGTGCCTATCGCCGGAATGGCAGGCGACCAGCAGGCCGCTCTGTTCGGACAGATGTGCGTCGAGCCTGGTATGGTGAAGAATACATACGGTACCGGTTGTTTCCTCCTTATGAACTGCGGCTCGAAGCCGGTCATGTCGTCGAACAACCTTATAACAACCGTTGCATGGAAGATAGGCGACAAGGTCGATTATGCTCTCGAGGGAAGCATCTTCGTCGGAGGGTCAGTCGTGCAGTGGCTGCGTGACGGTCTCGGAGTGATACGCTCGTCTTCGGATGTGGAGGCGCTTGCCGCAAGCGTACCTGATACCGGCGGTGTATATTTCGTGCCTGCATTGACGGGTCTCGGCGCGCCGTGGTGGGACCAGTATGCGCGCGGAACGATAACCGGCATAAGCCGCGGCACTACGGCAGCACACATCGCCCGTGCGGCTCTCGAAGGCATCGCATTCCAGACGCTCGACATAACGGAGGCCATGGTGCGCGATTCCGACCTGCATCTCAAGGCGTTGAAGGTCGACGGCGGAGCCTCCCGCAACAACCTTCTCATGCAGTTCCAGAGCGATATACTGCAGGCCGACGTCATACGCCCGGCCATAACCGAAACGACGGCTCTCGGTGCGGCATACCTTGCCGGTCTTGCCGTCGGATACTGGTCGGGACTCGACGAGATAAGGCGCCAGTGGCAGGTAGAACGCCGGTTTACCCCTTCGATGCATGCCGAAGAGGCCAATTCGGCAATTGACGCATGGCACGATGCCGTTCGTAGAACATTGTCGGACCATTCAAAACGATAAAGCCATGGGAGAAACTCTGTTTATACAGTGCATATACGAGTTTATTGGAACGGCCGTACTTATCCTGTTGGGTGACGGCGTCGTGGCATCGAGCCTTCTCGGAAAATCCAAGGGCTACGGCGGAGGGTGGACGGTGATAACCCTTGCGTGGGGATTTGCCGTCATGTGCGGAGTCTTCATTGCCGGGCCGCACTCCGGCGCGCACCTCAATCCTGCCGTGTCGCTCGGATTCGCCGTTGCCGGCGCATTCCCGTGGAGCAGCGTTCCGGCATATGTTGCCGCACAGCTGCTCGGCGGTTTTGTCGGAGCCGTGCTTGTCTATATCTTCTATAAGGACCACTTCGACGTCACGGACGATGCTGCAACGAAACTCGGCGTATTCTGCACAATGCCGGCCATAATGAACAAGCCTCGCAATTTCTTCTGCGAGGTGGTCGGTACCTTCCTGCTCGTATTCGTGATACTTATCATAGCGACTCCGGAGAATACCCCGGCTGTCGGGCTCGGGGCGTCGGGCGCATTCCCGGTCACGATGCTGATAATGGCCATAGGCATGTCGCTCGGAGGAGCTACCGGCTATGCCATAAACCCGGCGCGCGACCTGCCGCCGCGAATAGCCCATGCGATACTGCCGATTAAGGGCAAGGGCCCGAGCGGATGGGGATACTCGTGGGTGCCGGTACTGGCGCCTCTGGCCGGAGCCGTCGTGGCGGCACTGCTCTATCTCCTGCTGCAGAACTGATGGAATGCAGACTGCAGAAGCCGGAAAAGAGGTAAGACGGAAGGTGGGGTGGCGGATGTCACCTCACCTTCTGCATGAAGCGTTCACGGTCTACGATGTAGCGGATATGGGTGCCTTCGCCTATCATCCCCTCCCCGTCGCGTGCGGCGACCGTAAAGGTCAGTTTGCGCCCGTCGATGTCGGTCAGAACGGCCGTGGCGGCTATGTTTGCGCCGATGCCAGAAGGTTTGATATGCGTCGAGGTTATCTCCGAACCGACGGTGGTCTGTCCCGGCCCGAGTTCCGGTGCCACCGCATTCATCGCGGCATTCTCCATGAGTGCCGTCATGGCCGGAGTGGCGAACACGTCCAGATCTCCGGATCCCATGTTGCGGGCCGTGTTGTGCGTGTCGACAATGGTAGTCGACGTGTATGAAAGTCCCTTTTTCATGTTGTAAATTTTGTGCAAATGTACTACAATCTTGCCTAAACCGTTATATTTGCATTGTGAATTATGCGTAAATGGTTGTCCATACTCCTGTTGTCGGTGGTTGCCGTCTCGGTGTCTGCACAGTCGAGCTATGACGGAAGGTACACCTCCCGTTCGATGGTCGAAGAGGAGGATTCGATACTCGTGGTGCACATTCCGCCGATATACAAGTTCTCACGTCGGGCCGACATGAGACGCTACATGCGTCTTATACGTGCCGTTAAGAAGGTATATCCGATTGCCCAGGAGGCCAAGCGCGAAATGGCTCTGATGGAGGCGGAACTCAGCCGACTGCCGTCGAAACGCGACAGGGAGGTCTATATCAAGGGCATCCAGAAGATGATAATCAAACAATATACGCCGGTGCTGAAGAAGATGACCGTATTCGAGGGGAAGGTGCTGTTGAAACTCATCGACCGCGAGACAAAATATACGGCATACGAGATCGTCAAGGAGTTTCGCGGCGGATTCGTGGCTGGATTCTGGCAGGCAATGGCGCGTCTGTTCGGCAACAACCTCAAAATGGGTTATCAGCCCGAAGGGGAGGACAAGATGCTCGAACAGATTGTCACATATTATGAGGCGGGATTGCTGTAGGACCGCCTTTTAAGCGAAATATTTGTAATTTAAACAACTTTGCATTACCTTTGCACTCGCTTTCGAGCAACGGATTGAGCTATGGTGTAATGGTAACACAGCAGATTTTGGTTCTGTCGTTCCTGGTTCGAATCCAGGTAGCTCAACCACGGACCGGGCAGCCTGTTTGAGGCTGCCTGGCATCGTTTTATAATGGGCGCAACCCATTTGTACCGACGAAAAACGGGAGACCCTGCGGCCTCCCGTTTTCTGTCGACGGAGTGTCTGTTACCAGTTGAGAATCTTGCGGAAATCGTAAGCCTCCGGGTTGGAGACATACTTCTTTGCAGCCTCGTAATCCTCCGGCGTGATGTAGTTGAGCAGGTTGTTGATTACCTGCTGGATCTTGTCGGAGTTGATGTCCACGAGACGCGGCGGAATCTTGCCGGTCTCCGGATCCTGCAGGTCCTTCAGGTAGAGCGGCGAAACATAGCCGTCCTGGCTGATGTAGACCATGCATCCGGTCTTGCCCTCCGAGAAGAGCTTGTATACGCCCATTCCGAGTTCCGAGCAGTATACGAGGTCGTATGCGATAGGGGTCTGGCAACGTACGTCGTAGCCGATCTCCACCGGACGCGACTTCACCTTGAGACCGAGCTCCTTCATCTTCTTCTCGAGCAGCTCGTTGAAAATGTGCGCCTTCGATACCTTGCCGAGTTCCGGATGTCCGTGCTCGTCATACGAGAAGTGCAGTCCCGAGTTTGCGATCTCCTCGTCGGAGAGGGCATGGAATACACCCTCGGAGATTATTGCCGCACCATAGTCGATACCCATAATCTTGCGCTTCAGGATCGACGATACAACGAGGTTTACGATCTTCTCGATGGTGATGGTGGTCTTGTTGAACATCTCAGAAATTACGATCATAGGGTAGTGACATGCGGTGCCTATGCCGAATGTGAGGTGTCCTGCCGAGCGGCCCATGGCCGAAACTACAAACCAGTTGGCCGAGGTGCGCGCGTCGTTGTATACGGCGCGTCCGATTACCGTACCTCCCTCCTTCGCCGACTGGTAGCCGAACGTAGGGGTGCCGTCAGGCAGCGGAAGGTCGTTGTCGATGGTCTTCGGAACGTGTATGTTGGCGATAGGATAGTGCTTTGCCTCGAGGAACTTCGCAATGCGGTTGGCAGTCGATGCGGTATCGTCTCCGCCGACCGTAACAAGCAGCTTCACATTGTTGCTCGTGAAGAAATCGAGATTGAAATTCTCCTCGAAATCCTTGTCGGTAGGCTTGAAACGGCTCATCGTAAGGTAGGAGCCGCCCTGGTTGAAGATGTAGTCGGCCTTGAAGAAGTCGAGGTCCTCGGTGCGCGGCGACGGGTTGAAAAGGCCCGAATAACCGTAGTGAAGACCTATTACGCGGTAACCTTTTGCAAGGAATGTCTTTGCGACGCTTCCTACGACCGTGTTCATGCCCGGCGCAGGTCCGCCACCGGTGAGAATTGCAATGGCATCTTTCATAATGAAAATCTTTTTATTTGTGTGTTTGAACTGACGTTCTCAAAATTCCGCCCAAAGATAATATTTTTTTCGATAGCGTGTAGTATGCGGGACGTCTAAAAATCGAATGACGACTGTTGCTCTCCGTAAAGGTTTATGATTCTCGACGATTGCCTCGATGCACGTCTTACCGTGTATTCGGTGCCGCTGCGACGTCCGGAGCAGTATGCAATGACCGCAGAGGAGTTGTCGGCAAGAAAGTCGTTGCGCCGGGCATATGCGTATGGGGTGTAGCGGTCGGAGAGTGTGACGATGTCATCGGCCGCGCCGGTTATGCGCCTGAATCGCTCCGCATCGTTATCTCCGAACCGCTGTTCCTGTCCCTCGAACGGTATTATGCATGCAAGCCTGATCCCGGGCAGTTCATTCCGCAGCGACAGCACCGCTTCGGCTGCCGCAAGGTCGAAACCTACGGCCATCCCGCTCATGAATGTACGGTATCCTTCGTTGTAAAGGTCGTGTATGGCCCCCTTCAGGGCCTCGTCGCAACGGCCGTCGTAGTCGCGGTGGCCCGTAAATGCCGCTGTGGCGGATTTGTCATTCTCCATACCGCAAAGTTACCCATAGAATCTATTAAATCAAAATGGAATGGGCGCCAGTTTGTGGCGATTCACGGCACCGCAGTGCCATGCCATTCCCGACTCACGTTGGAAGAGGACTGTGATCGGATTTGGCGCGGATTTTGCGATTTTATGCGGTGAACATTAAAATATATGTGTTATGAAGGAGTCAGGACTGTGTATAATTTCGTTTATCGGCGGAATATTGGTTGGGTCCGCCGTGACGATGCTTGTTACGCCCAAATCGGGCAAGGAGATGCGCGGATCGATACGCGATCTCGTAAACGGTGAATTGGAGAAGATCCGTTGCCGCTGCAACGACATCGAACAGGAGATGGAAGAGTCCGTGAAAACGACCCGTTAGCAGGTTGCGACTATGGCAGACGGACGACATGTGCTGGAACCGCTGGTCTTCGCTTCCGTGACCGCATTCATGGCCGCTGCGATGTTCGTGACGGCCATTGCCGTGTGGCTGTATACGCTCATAGGCTCCGTGATACTGACATGTGTAATTACCGGTTTTCTGCTGCTGGCTCTTTCCGTGATTGTTTACATGGTATGGGTACATGAGCCGGTCATGCGTGTCCGGATGCAGGCAGAAGAGATTTACGGCATTGTGCGTGCGGCCAGAAGCGGATTTGAGTGGGCCTTCAACCGGCTTCTGGACAAGCTGTCGGACCGGATGTAGGGATAAGAGATGCGCCGGGGCATTGCGGAATGATGCCTTGTGCCGCCGATGTGGATAAAAAGATTTGGCGGAAACCAAAAAAGAAACTACTTTTGTCGCGGAGAGATGGCAGAGTGGTCGATTGCGGCGGTCTTGAAAACCGTTGAACCGCGAGGTTCCGGGGGTTCGAATCCCTCTCTCTCCGCAA